>JAXLQK010000039.1:0-62950 GCA_046331665.1 Terriglobia bacterium
CCACGCAGGCACTCTCGGGATGCTGGGTTTTGGGCTTACGAATTTTTTTGCCCTTAAGTCGCAGGGAGCGGTGCCTGAAGACAAAGGGCTCAATGTGATTCAACTCTTTCTGGTCGGCGGGCCGAGCCAACTGGACACCTGGGATATGAAGCCCGAGGCGCCCTCAGAGATTCGTGGCCCTTACAAGCCCATTAAGACCAATGTCGCGGGAATTGAAATCTGCGAGATCTTCCCGCAAATGGCAAAAATCGCGGACAAGTATACCTTGGTGCGCAGTTTGTATCATCCGCACGCAGCCGTTCATGACATTGGTCACCAGATTATGCAGACAGGACGCTTGTTTCAGGGGGGAGTCGTATCGCCCAATTTTGGCTCTGTCATGGCTTATAAGAAGGGTGGTCGCGGAGCAGTTCCTCCCTTTGTCCTGCTCCCCCGACCGATCGGGAATACGGGGGGCGGGCTCCCGCACGGTCAGGATGCGGGTTTTCTAGGCAAGACCTACGACCCTTTTGTTTTGAATGCTGATCCTGCCGATCCAAACTTCCGGGTGCCGGATTTGCTTCCTCCCGATACCATCAGCGCCATCAGAACCGATCGGCGCAAAGACTGGCGGGTGATGGTGGACCAGTCGGTCAAGGACCTTGAAGCACTTCCGGACGGGCGCTTGTACGATACGACGTTTAATCAGGCTTACGGATTGATGACCTCTCAAAAGGCGCGGGAGGCCTTTGAGCTGGATCGCGAGCCCGATAAAGTCCGGGACCAATACGGTCGGAACCGCTTTGGACAGAGTTGTCTGCTGGCTCGTCGGCTCGTCGAAGCCGGTGTTCGGTACATCACTGTCAATATGTTTGAAACGGTATTTGACGAAACCACGTGGGATATCCACGGGTCGCGACCTTTCAGTCCGATCAGCTGTTATCGTGACTTGATCGGTCCGATGTTTGATTTTGCCTTTACGTCACTCATCCTCGACCTGGAGCAACGCGGATTGCTGGATTCCACCCTGATCATTGCTACGGGTGAATTTGGCAGAACGCCAAAAGTAAATCCGGCGGGGGGCCGTGATCATTGGCCCGGTTGTTGGACCGGGATCTTTGCCGGGGGCGGGATCAAGGGCGGGCAGGTGATTGGTTCCTCTGACGCCATTGGAGGAGCTCCGAAAGACCGGCCTGTCAGCCCGCCAGAAGTTGCCGCGACCATCTTTACCTTGATGGGGCTGGAACTGGAGACATTCCTTCCCGCTCAGCTCGGACGCATTGTGCCGCTCGTCGATGGAAATGCGAAACCCGTAAAAGAACTGATAGCTTGAGGAAGCCTCCGGCGTGACGAAGACGGTTTGGCGGCGGATAAAAGTGTGAATGGGAAATAAGCGCCCTGAATTTCAGATTGAGTCGAGCTGTTTTTCATGAAAGGTGACGCTCCGAATGTCAGATGGTTTCTCCTGTGAGATGCGCGTTAGCGCGTGGTTTTCGTCCCTTGCAGTCATCGTAACCCCTGGGCGGTTCGGGGACGGTCGTAAGTACCGGATGGTCAATCCAAAGCTCCAGGCCGTGGCGAAACTCTTCGTTTATGCGCTGCCCTTTCTACTGGTCGGACTCTTCTATCCAGCTCCGGCGGCCTCTGAAACAGCAACTGCAAACGCTAGTTTTGTGGTTCAGAAGATCCAAATCTATCCCGAGACGATTTCTTTGTCCGGCCAGCGTGCCCGTCAGCAGATCGTGGTACAGGCGTATGATCATGATGGGTATTCCGAGGATATTACGAGCAAAGCCCGCCTTGTGTCGGAACAGCCTTCGGTTTTCCGAACGGAAGCGAACCTTGTCGTGCCGGTAAGCAGTGGGACGGCACAGTTGAAAGCGGAATTTGCAGGATTCACCGCCACTGCCAAAGTGACGACACAGAAAATCGAAGAGCCGCCCGCCTGGGACTTTCGCAGTCAAGTGATTCCCGTCTTCACCAAGTCTGGCTGCAACATGGGGGCCTGTCATGGCGCAGCCGCCGGAAAGACCGGATTTAAGTTGACGCTTCGAGGGTTCGATCCTGACGCCGACTACCTGGTGATCACGCGGGAAAGCGAGGGGCGCCGCGTCTCACCCCAGGAGCCGGGACGAAGCCTGATTTTACTCAAGGCAACGCTGAGCGTCCCGCACGGCGGTGGAAGTCGTTTTGGAGTCGACTCGCCGGAATATCAAATCATCTCACAGTGGATTTCAGAGGGCACCCGCCCGCCACGACCCTCCGACCGAAGAATCCAGAAAATCGACATTCAGCCGGCTTTGTCCAAACTGCATTCAGGTGCCCGACAACAATTGATTGTCAATGCCTACTTCAATGACGGGAGTGTCGAAGACGTTACCCGTTGGACCCGGTATGAGACGACGAATTCAAGCACCGCTGTGGTGGATGAGCGTGGGGGTGTTGAGCTGAAAGGGAATGGAGAAGCTTCCATCACCGCCATGATGTTAAGCAAAGTGGCAGTGGCCACTGTTGTCGTTCCCTATCCCAATAAAGTAGATCCAGCTCTATTTAGTCAGGCTCCTAGAAATAATTTTATCGATGAGTTGGTTTTGCAAAAACTGGCCTTGCTGAATATTGAGCCTTCCGGCCCCTCCTCAGATAGTGAATTCATTCGTCGGGTCTCCCTGGATGCCACCGGGACTCTCCCGAAGATGGATCGGGTCAAACAATTCCTGGCCGATCCGGATCCCGCCAAGCGCCAGAAACTGATCGATCGATTGCTGAATTCTGAAGCCTATGTGGACTATTGGGCCTATAAGTGGTCCGATTTGCTTCTCCTGTCCGACAATAAAGCAATCAATCAGAATAAGAAGCTCAATCCTTCCGCCGTGCGCTGGTTCTATGACTGGATTCGCGAGTCCGTTGCGCAAAATAAGCCTTGGGACCAGATGGTTCGGGAACTGTTGGTTTCCACAGGAAGCAGCCGCGAGCTGGGAGCCCTCAACTTTTATCAGCTACACAAGGATCCCATCGGGCTGACTGAGAACACAACAGTGGCATTTATGGGATTGCGGCTGACATGCGCCCGATGTCACAACCATCCTTTGGAAAAGTGGACTCAGGTTGATTATTTTAAAATGGCCAACCTGTTTGCGCGTGTTCGTCAGAAAAGCAGTGATGTTCCCGGGGAAATTGTGGTTTACGACGACAGCGCCGGGGACCTTCCTCATCCCCGGTTAAACCGGGCACTCCCTCCCGCGCCTCTGGATGGGAAAGAGATTTCATTTGATTCCAGCCGCGAACGGCGTGAGGCCCTGGCTGCCTGGCTGACTTCACCAGAGAATGTTTCGTTCTCGCGGACGATTGTGAATCGGGTGTGGGCTAATTATATGGGCAGGGGTCTCGCCAACCCCGTCGATGATATCCGTTCCACCAACCCTCCTTCCAATGAGCCCTTGATGAATGCGCTCGTCAAGGATTTTGTGGAGCATGGGTACGACGTCAAGCACCTGGCGGCCACCATCATGAATTCCGCCACCTATCAGCGCACATGGAAATCGAATCCCAATAATCTGAACGATGACCGGTACGGCTCCCATTACCTGGCAAAGCGGCTTTCGGCAGAAGTCATTCTGGACGCTGTTTCCCAGGTGACCCGGGTGCCAACCGAGTTTCCCGGTTATCCTCCCGGAACGCGGGCGCTGCAACTCCCGGATACGTCGGTTGCTTCCTATTTTCTGGATATATTCGGCAGGCCTCAACGGGCGGCTACCTGCGAGTGCGAAAGAGATTCTCAGCCCAATTTACGACAGGCCCTGCACGTGATCAATGGCGAGACAATGAATCAAAAATTGGCGTCCCCGGAAAGTCTGGTCTCGACGGCTGTAGAGAAAAACATTCCCAATAGCGCCTTTGTTGAACAACTCTATCTGGCAGCCTTCAGCCGCTACCCGGGTGACAATGAAAAAACGTCAGTCCTTAAACTGATGAATGAGAGCGTCAAAGCCGAGGACCCTGCCTCACGCCGCCAGGTTTTGGAAGATTTCACCTGGGCAGTGCTCACGAGCAAGGAATTTATCTTTAACCATTGAGAGCTGAAAGTTATGATGACAGGTAAACCGACTCTCGTGTCTCGCAAGTTTCCAATTTCCGGGGCGTTCCGGATTGTCTGTAACCAGATGACCGAGCCGTCTTTCATTCTCAAATTTTGGTGATGGTTCCCTCTTTACGAAAATGATGAAGAACCGACCCTTTTTCCTTCTTGCTGTCATTTTTCATGTTTTCTTCCTGCCCGTGGTCCTGGCTCAGACCACACCACCGACAGTGTCGTTTACCACTCCTCCAGGCATTCAGAAAGGGACGACAACCAAGCTTCTCATTGAAGGCACCGATTTGACGGGAGCGACGGCGATCGTCTTCTCCGAACCAGGACTGCATGGGAAAATTCTCTCGGTCCGGGATGTGCCGAAAGAAAAAGCGGTCCAGGACATGAAGCCTGCCGGAGGAGTGAAGCCGTACTTTGAAGAGCCCGTCAAGATGGAAGCCCTGGTTGAAATATCGGCGCAACCGTGGATGGCGACTGGCACTCACACCTTCCGTTTCATCACCCCCCATGGCAGTTCGACTCCCGGCAAACTGGATGTTGGCGCTTTCCCGGAGGTATCCGAAATTGAACCCAACAATAGTCCGGAGGGGGCCCAGCTCCTGCAATTTCCCGTGACAGTCAATGGAACTGTTCTGAAATCCGGAGACATTGATGAGTTCAGATTTGAGGGGAAGAAGGGGCAGGAGATTGTAATCGCGATCAAAGCGGGCGCCCTGGGGTCTATGCTGGATCCGGTGGTTGAAATCCGCGACTCGCAAGACAAGGTCCTGGCGAGTAGCCTCGAAGACAAGAGATCTGCCGCCATCGGTTGTAACCTTCCCGCGGACGGAATTTACCGAATTATAGTCAATGATTATCTGCAAGGCGGCAGTCTCCGTCATTTCTATCGCCTGACGATCGGGCAATTCCCGCTTCTTACGAGGCTTTATCCCTTAGGTCTTCAAGCCGGGGTCTCACGGCCGATTCAAGTCTGGGGCTATAACCTGGGAGATACGCGAACTGTTTCGCCCGAACCGTTTGGACTGATGCCGGGGAAGCTCATGGATATCGGAGCCGTTGGGGCGAAAAGCTCTTGGGGGGAGTCGATCAATGTGTTGCCCGTCGCCATTGGACGATTTGCGGAAATTGAAGAAAATCAAAATAACCATTCGCCGCAGACGGCTCAGGAAATCCAGGTGCCACTTACGGTGAACGGTCGGATCACGCGAGATGCCTCTGGAACCGGGTTGCCCGATTACTATCGCTTCAGTGCAAAAAAAGGGGAGACTTTCATATTGGAAACAGCAGCAGGCCGTTTGGGCTCTCCGTTGGACTCGGTGATTGAGGTGCTTGATTCCACGGGGAAACCGGTGCCTCGGGTCACGGCGCGCGCGGTATGGAAAAGTCAGATTGTATTGTTTGATCGCGACTCAAAATCGCCGGGCTTGAGAATTGCCGGAGCACAAGCGTTGGGGCTTGAGGATTACGTGGTGGGTGGGAGCGATCTCATGCGGGTTGCCAAGATTGTGAATGGACCGGATGAAGACGTCATCTTCAGAAGCTTTGGAGGTCAGCGACTGGCCGAAGAAGACACCACCCCGGAAGCACACGCTTTAGATGAATGGGTATACAAGGTTGAGCTTCATCCTCCCGGAGCCCAGTTTCCTCCCAACGGGATGCCCGTATTCCGCTTCCCCTATCGCAATGATGATGGAGGACCGGGGTATGGAAAGGATTCTCATCTGGCTTTTACAGCCCCGGCCGATGGGATCTACATTGCCCGGGTGGGAGATGTTCGATTTAAGGGGGGAGATCAATATTCTTATCAGCTCACTTTGCGGAAACCGAATCCGGACTTCCTGTTGACCGCGTCTCCCAAGAACCCCAATATCCCTCAAGGTTCCGCGGTGCCCGTCGAGGTTACAGCCTTTCGGATGGAAGGTTTTGAGGGTTCCATTGATCTGGAATTTGAGGGTCTACCGCCGGGGGTTAAAGGGACACGAGGGATCCTTCCAGCCGGCGAGAATTCTTTGACTCTACTGCTGGCGGCCGGACCTGAAGTGAATTCTCCGGAAGGCTGGGCCCATTATCGCATCAAAGGGAAGGCGCACCTTGGTGACGCGGTGGTGACGCGCGTTGCCGATGGAGGCGATTTATTGAAAGTCGTCTGCTTTATGCCCCAACCCGACATCAAAGTTACCGTTAAGAATGAAAAGATCCGCCTGACCCCAGGGAGTACGGCCAAGGTTACTGTTGCAGTGGAGCGTTTTAACGGGTTTAAGGGACGGGTTCCCTTCAAGATTCAGAATCTCCCCTTTGGCGTACGAGTCACCGATGTGGGTTTGAACGGAATCATGATTCCAGAGCAGGAAACGGAGCTCACTTTCACGCTGGAATGTGGCCTCCGGGTGAAACCGACGTCCAGGGATATCTTTGCCGTAGGTCTGGTGGAAGCCCTGGTCGCGACTGAACATCCTTCACGTGCTGTTCCTCTTGAAGTGGTCGGGGTGGAGAAGGCTTCCCGATAAGCCTGGCGTTGCCATCATTCCGGAGATTGTCCGGGCTCCCTTCTGACATCCCTGAAATTCTTTCTTTTGCTGAAATCTTTCGTGTCAATGCGGTTTGATGAATCGAGTGGCGAAAACCGTTCCCTGCGAATGCTTCTTTGCGGGGAAGAGAGAGTAAGACACGCTGAGGAAGGTCATATTTAGTTCAAGTGTCCACAATCGTGATCGCCCTCCGTGGATAAGGTGCAGGGAGATGAATAACAGTTCCTCAGATCAAACAATTCTCTTATACTCTCGCGTGCGAATCATTTTTCTAACTAAATAGACAAGGAGAAGAGCCATGGCAAGCAATCGTGGAGTGGCGTATATCAAGCCTGGGGTGGTGGAGGTGCAGAGCATCGATTTTCCGAAGCTGTCGTTGGGGAATCGGAAGTGCGAGCACGGGGTGATCTTGAAGATTGTGGCGACCAACATTTGCGGCAGTGACCAGCACATGGTGCGGGGGCGGACGACGGCACCGATGGGGCTGGTGTTAGGGCACGAGATAACGGGGGAAGTGATCGAAGCAGGGCGGGATGTGGAGTTCATCAAGGTGGGAGACCTGGTGTCGGTGCCGTTTAACATAGCCTGCGGGCGGTGTCGCAACTGCAAGGAGCGGGCGACGGGGGTGTGTTTGAATGTGAATCCGGCGCGGCCGGGAGCGGCGTACGGGTATGTGGATATGGGAGGCTGGATTGGAGGGCAGGCGGAGTATGTGATGGTGCCGTATGCGGACTTCAATTTGTTGAAGTTTCCGGACAAGGCGCGGGCGATGGCAAAGATTCGGGATTTGACATGTTTATCGGACATTTTCCGACGGGGTATCACGGGGCGCTGACGGCGGGAACGGGCCCGGGGTCGATTGTGTATATTGCGGGAGCGGGGCCGGTGGGGTTGGCGAGTGCGGCATCGGCACAGTTATTGGGAGCGGCTTGTGTGATTGTGGGAGATTTGATACCGGAGCGGCTGGCGCAGGCGAAGAGTTTTGGCTGTGAAGTGGTGGATGTGTCGAAGAAGGCGACGATTGGGGAGCAGATTGAGCAGATTGTGGGGGTACCGGAAGTGGACTGTGCGGTGGACTGCGTGGGATTTGAAGCGCGGGGCCACGGAGCGGACGCGGGGAAGGAAGCGCCGGCGACGGTGTTGAACTCGTTGATGGAGATTACGCGAGCGGGAGGAGCGCTGGGGATTCCGGGGTTGTATGTGACGGGAGATCCGGGCGGGGTGGATGAGAATGCGAAGGTGGGACGGCTGAGCATCCGGATCGGGTTAGGCTGGGCGAAGTCGCACTTCTTCACGACGGGGCAGTGTCCGGTGATGAAGTACAACCGGGCGTTGATGAATGCGATTCTCTACGACAAGATTCAGATTGCCAAGGCGGTGAATGTGACGATGATCTCGCTGGATCAGGCGCCGCAGGGTACAAGGACTTTGACAAGGGAGCCGCCAAGAAGTTTGTCATCGATCCGCACGGCTCGGTGAAGTAGGCAGAGCTGTAGCCGGGACCGCTGGTCCCGGCCCTGGGCGGGGTCAACGACCCCGGCCACAACAACGGGATAATGATGTTGGAGACGCCGCGCCTCGCGGCGGGTAGTTCAAACGGGACGAGGGCGTCCCGCCTCCAGTGTATTGTAGCGGCGCTCTATGAGCGCCGGTGTCATTCATCAAACGAACGATTCGGGATTCGGCGGTCATAGACCGCCGCTACAACAGCGGGTAGCCGCGATTGAAGGTTGATTTTGGACTTTCAATCGCGGGCCTTTCGCCGATAATTTACGAATGCAATCCCGCGATTGCCGGAGCAAGATCGGCAATCGCGGCTACCTTTGACGCGTTTCGGTGACCGTCGCCTCATAAGCAGGGGATTATCAGGAACCTGAGAAAGGTCCCGCCTCCACCAAGCCACCCTTCGTTGGAGGGGAATAAGGAATGGCTTCCTGGACTGAACAGGAACGCAGGGTTCCCCCTCTAAAATGTCTTCTTTCCGTCCAATTCCTCAAGACGCAATTCAAACCTGTGCTGCCAGTCTGGAGAGAGGCTGGCCAAGCATACGGCCTCTCGGAGTTGGGCCACGTTTTCGCGATCGAAAAACGCCAGTCGAAAAATGCTCTCCACGGTCATCCTTGCCGAGCTACGACTCTCTTGGGAAATAACATCCCCAGCCCCAACTTCTCCTTCCTCCATGACGCGAAGATAGTAGCCGCTCCGGGCGGATTCCATGAACAGGTCAGGAAATTCCTCGGAACCCATCTTGGTGGCCAGTTTGAAACAAGGGACCCTGGGCTGAGTCACTTGAAAAAGGGCGCTGCCAATGCGGAACGCATCTCCGATACACACCTGATTCTCGAGCATTCCGGATACCGTGAAATTCTCCCCAAATTGGCCATAAGTAAAATCGTCTCTCCCTAATTCCCGTCGCCACGACTCGTAGTGTTCATGAGGGTAAGCATAGACGGCTTGATAAGGTCCTCCATGAACCGACAAATCCGCTTGCCGGTCTCCCTCCAAATTTAAGCGACGGACCCGGACACGGCCTGACACCGGTTCTTTGAAAATGCCGGTCATTACGGTGCGGCCTTGGAAAGCCATGGGTTTGGGAAGCGAGACATTGACGGAGATGAGTTCCATGGTGAGATTTGCCCGAGTTCGACGGGGCTACGGCGGGCTCATAAGCCGCTGCAATGATTTAACCGAGAATTTCCTTTAATTGTGCCATGCTCAGATTACCTCCTGAACAGATCAGGACGACTCGCCGGCCCGCCAGCCGGTCCTGCAGTTTCACGGCGGCGGCCAGGGCCGCGGCCCCGGCTCCTTCTACCAGATTTCGGGTCTTTTCGATCATCCATCGAGTGGCCTGCCGAAGCTCGCCTTCACTGACGAGAACGAAATCACGCATCAACTCCCAAAGAATTTGCTGAGGCAGTTCAAAGGCGCTTCGTGTTGCCAATCCTTCTGCCCAAGTTCCCATACAGTCTTCTACGAGCCGGTGCTCTTTCCAGGATCGATACGCCGCCGGAGCGGCTTCCGATTGAACCCCAATCACTTCCACTTTGGATCGCAGCCCTTGGGCCGCCAGGCAGGCGCCCGCAGCACCACTACCCCCGCCCACGGGGACCAACAAGACGTCGACACAGGGCAATTCTTCGAGAATTTCAAGGGTGGCAGTCGCAACTCCGGCAATCAAGAGCGGTTCATTCCCGGAATGGATATAGCGGTAACCTCGCTCCTTCGCCAGCCGTTCGCAGTGTTCGCGAGCTTCGTCAAAGTCACGGCCTTCCGCGATGATCTCAGCTCCCAGGTCTTTCATGGATTCTACTTTGGCAGGATTAGCTGCCTGGGGGACGCAGATGGTGGCCTTCACTCCAAAGATCTTGGCGGCATAAGCGACCGACTGGCCATGGTTGCCGGTTGAGGCCGCGATCACGCCCCGGCTTTTTTCGGTGGACTCCATTTGGCTCATCAGATTGATTCCGCCCCGAACCTTGAAGGCCGCCGTCGGCAAATGATTTTCATGCTTTACCCAAATATCACAGCCCATGAACCTACCCAGCGAAGGATATTCCTGAAGCAGAGTTGGCTGGAGGTACGACTTAAGGTGCTGTCGTGCCTCGAGAATTTCGTTGAAGTTGGGAGATTGAGGCAGAGGCATTGTTTTGTGCTTGGGAACAAGAAGTAAATGGAATCTCTCAAGGCCGGCACCGGCACTTGGCTATCGTATCCAATGCCATCTTATCATGCAGGGGAAGGAGCGAATACCCGTCCTTGCGGCGCCTGTGGAATTTGTCTCCTTCATGCTTGAAAGTATGGATCAAAGTGGCGTTGGTTGCCACGATTGCCGAGCACTTTCGGCAATCGTGGGCATCCTACCCAAAATTGGAATGGGTTACTGGCGCGTGGTTTCCGTCGGGATCCATTTTCCGTTAAGCATTACTTTGCGGACCTTGCGCAGGTCGGAAATGTTTTTGGATGGATCACCTTCCACCAAGACTAAATCCGCTTCTTTGCCAGGCTCGATACTTCCAAGCCGATTTTCCACTCGAAAGAATCGGGCGTTTTCGATCGTACCGGCTTGGATTGCTTCCATAGGGGTGAGTCCACTCTCAACCAGCATTTCCATTTCTCGCTGATAAGCCCAACCTCTTTCCGCGTGAGCGACAGCCGAGTGAGATCCAGCGACCACCCGCACGCCGGCCTTCTTGGCCATTCCTGTAAATTTAACCATCTGCATATAACCGCTCACATTGAAATCCTTCACGTTCGGGTCGCCGGCGCGCAGTTCGAACACTGCCAGCGTCGGCGAGAGCGTGATGCCACGCCATACCATTAGATCCAGCAGGGTTTTGACTCTTGGGGAGCTCAGATCGATCTGGCTCCACATCCGGTACCGTCCTTCACCTCTGGCCGCGTTGTCGGCAATGACACTCTGGCGGTAGGCTTCGGCTTCGCGAGGAGGAAGCAAGGCGGTGCCGCAGGAGGTGACATGTTCAATTCCATCGATTCCGGCCCGAATTGCTTCGTCGGCTGTCACGGTTTCGAGGTGCGCCGTGACTGGAATCCCTCGAGAATGGGCTGTTTCTACGATTGCTTCAATGGTGCCTAAAGGCAGCCGGAAGTAGACTTTGACGGCAGAATTTCCACGATCAATCAAGGTGTTCACAATTTGCCTGGCCTCGGCAGCATCGCGCACGAGCAAGCTTCCCTTGGGATAGGCCGAAGGTGGAAAATCAAGCAGTGGCCCTGCGATAAACAATCGTGGGACAGGCGCCTTGCTCTGCACGACTGGGGCATAGTCTTCAATCCAGCCTCCGGGATCTCGGAAGGAGGTAATCCCATGGGTCAGATAAAGCGCCGGTAGGGCTTCATCATTGACCAGGTGAAAATGGGAGTCCATCAACCCCGGCACCAGACTGAGACCTTTCCCGTCAACGATCTGGGCATTCTTGGGGATGGCGACTTCGCTCCGAGAGCCAACTACGGTGATCCGCCCTTTGCTCACCAGTACCGTGGCGTCTCCCTGGGGGACGTTTCTTTTTCCATCGATCAAGTTGACTCCGACGATGGCGATTTCCTCGCTCCCAGCAGAAATGGACGCCAAATTGATCTCACGAATTGAATCGGCGAAGATCCAATGGCTAGATTGAACAGTACCAAGAGAGATGAGAAATAAAACAACAAGGAGTGACCTAAGTTTCGTGGATTTCATGGTTCAAGTCCTTTTCGATCTGGAATAATGAGATTTGAGAAATAAAGCCTTCTAACTCCATACCTCGCCAACAGAGGGGAATTCTCCTGCTGACTCAAAATTTCCTTTACTCTACCCATTAAGTGGACAGAACGACAAGCAGATATTCCGACGGTTTGAGAAAGGAAATCCGCAAAGTTGGGGACGCGGGATCTTGAGAATCGGCTCTGTAAAATCGACCATTCACTTACTCTGGAGGCCTGCTCATCCCTGAAAACCAGCGTTTCATCACAACCAGGTTCTTGGGGGAATCATTTCTCGATAGCCTTATGAAGGCCTCCGCAGGTTGTTATCTAAAGAGCTGATGATTCAATTTTATAGGTATGGGATCAAGAAATGGATTGGCGGCAGGTGGAGTCGTCGCCAGGAATAGAAAATCAAAGATGGGAATGTTAACATGAGGAAGGATTCAACTTCGGGACACTGCGGGTCTGTTCCCCAAATCCTCTTTCCATCAAGCAGTCAGGGGGACCGTCTATGAAACAATCGGTTTATGGGAAGATCGGACTTTTTGCCGGCGTTTGGACCTTGGTAGGGATCTTTTTCAGCGTTCAGTTCTATGTGTTTGAGCGAATGTACGCCAAGCCGGTGTCCTGGAAGATTGCCCTCATCGGGAATATGCCGGATTGGTATCTTTGGGCGTTTTTCAGCCTTCTAATACACTGTCTAGCGCAGCGTTTCCCTCTCGAACGCGGGAAGGTAGCCAAATTCTTTGCCGTCCATGTTCCTGCCAGCCTGGCGGTTGCCTTGGTTCACCTGGCTTTAGCCGCGACTTCCTCTTATCTCTTCGTTCGATTTCCGGAGCACCGGGAACGAAGTTGGATGATGGTTTACAAGTACCACCTCGGGATTCTGTTCCATTGGGACATTTTGATTTATTGGGGAATCCTGGGGTTGAGTCACGGTCTGACCTTTTACCGCCGTTATCAGGACCGGGAACGCAAGGCTGCCCAGTTGGAAGCTAAACTGGCGCAGGCACAGCTCCAGGCCCTGAAAATCCAATTGCATCCACACTTCTTGTTTAACACCCTTCATTCGATTTCTTCTCTTCTCCACAAAGATGTCGATGCGGCGGATCAGATGATCGCGCGGCTTGGCGATTTTTTGAGAAAGACTCTGGAGAATACCGGAGCGCAGGAAGTTACTCTTGAAGAAGAACTCGATCTCCTCAGAAGCTACCTGGAAATCGAGAGAATTCGTTTTCAGGATCGATTGACGATTCGTTTTGAAACCGACGCCGGGACTCTGGATGCCATGGTCCCGAGCCTCATCTGGCAACCGTTCGCCGAGAACGCTTTGCGGTACGGGATCGCGCCCAGGTCCGATCCTGGCTATATCGAAGTGGGGGCAAAAAGGATAGAGGACAAACTCCGGCTCTGGATCCGGGACGATGGCCCGGGGATTCCTTCGATCGAAACTTATAAGAGCACACTTCGCGAAGGGGTGGGTATCAGCAACACGCGCGAGCGACTACGCCATCTCTATGGCAACAATCATTTTCTCGGAATCTGCAATGCCCCGGATCGTGGCCTGATTGTCACTTTGGAAATCCCATTCAAGCGAGAAATGGGAGTGCAAGTCCTGCGGCAGGAGTATCTGGATGGAAGCCAACCCATTGGCGCGTATCAAAACAGTTATCGTTGATGATGAGATTCTGGGCAGGGAGCGGATTCGCGCTTTCCTGAAAAAGGATTCTCAGGTCGACATTGTCGGGGAATGTGCCAACGGAAGAGAGGCGGTCGCCGTCGTGCGCAATAAGGCCCCCGACCTTCTTTTTCTGGACATCCAGATGCCGGAGATGGATGGGTTTGGGGTGCTGAAGTCTTTGGTGGCTGAGCCCATGCCAGTCGTCATTTTTGTGACGGCTTATGACCAATATGCGCTCCGTGCCTTTGAGGTCCATGCCTTGGGCTATTTGTTGAAACCCTTTGATGCAGATCGCTTCCGCAAGACCCTGGAACATGCGAAGGAACAAATTGCGCATCGGCGCGGATCCTCTCTCAATCAAGGGATCCTCGACTTGTTGAAGGAGATGAAGAAGCCCAAACCCGCGGATCGCCTCGTGGTCAAGCGAGCAGGGCGGATCTCCTTCTTGAAAATCAGCGAGATCGACTGGATAGAAGCCGAGGGGAATTATGTGAAACTTCACTCCGGCAAAGAATCTTTCCTGGTGCGCGAAACCCTGAATCAGATGGAGGAACGGCTCGACTCTGAAAATTTCCTGCGAATTCATCGTTCCACCATTGTCAATATCAATTGTGTCAAAGAATTGCGTTCCTGGTTCCATGGAGATTATCAAGTCGTGCTCCATGATAAGACGGAGCTTCTGTTGAGCCGGAAATATCGGGAACGGCTGCGCGACTTCATCGGAAAATCGATTTAAGACGATTTCCTCTTTTTAGCCTGTCTCTTCCTTCCATCTTTTTCCAATAGTCAGGAACCCTTCACCTGAATTTCCGGAAGCTATTCGCTGGCTGACAGGATGCTTTGTCCGGGAAGACTCTGCACCCAATCCCTCCCTCCCGTCAGTTCATCCCTGGGAACAAGCGCTTCGTCCCAATTCGGTTCTCAACGGAACCGATTGACCCTTAGCATAGGCTCAAGATTGAACGGCGCGGTTTTGCGATTCGGTTTCCCCTGGGTAACAGTCAACTCTCATGAAGGACTTCTACCAGGCCATCGGTTGGGTCTTCCTTCGGTTCCAGAGGAGGTTCGGATGAAGGGGCTTCGCAAGAACGTACCCTGGTTGCTATACGTGGTTTTGGCAGTTGGTCGAACTGTGGTCAATATCAAGAGGAGGTTGATATGAAGAGCTTTCACAGGATCATCCGCTGGGTGGTGGTTGGGCTCATGGTTTTGGGAATCGCGGGGAACTCGCAGGCGAGCGATAAGAAAAGCATTACCCTCTACGAGAAGTCTCAACTCAATGACATGCAATTGAGCCCCGGAGTTTACAAAGTGGAGGCCGTTGGGTCGGGAGAAACGGGAGAACTGTTCTTCTATAAGGGCAAGAACGTGGTGGCCAAAGTTCCCTTTGAAATTCAAAAACTAAATATCAAAGTAGATCGAAGTACTTTGGGCTACCAGGAAGAGAAGGGGCAGGCGCGCCGCATCATCGAGGTTCGTTTTTCCGGTCAAGACCAGGTGTATAAGATCGTGGGAAAAGATAAGCTGGCCAATACCAAGAATAGTTCTTCAGGAGGCTAGAAAATCAGGCTTGGCCCGCTCTACCCCTCTTAACCTGTTGTCTGTCTCAGAAGGCCTGGTTGACTCGAAAGTTCCTCTTCTCGATTCCTGAATCAGACAACGAGACAGACAACACTGGGGAGAAGGGTCTTTGTCAGTGAACGTGATCTTAAGAAAACCTCTGGCGCGGGTAGAATTCTTGACTAGGGAGTGATTGATGAGAGCAGACTCAACCAAGAACTTTTTCACTCAGGTTCAGGAGTACGAAAGAAAGTTAATCGGAGAAGCCCTCTTTCTGGCCAGAGGCAACCAAGCCAAAGCCGCTCGCCTGCTGGGATTGCGACCGACGACACTCAATTCGCAGATCCAGCGACTCGGGATCGATCCTCGATCCTTCAAGATGCCAACTCCCCCGGCTTTTTTTGAAGAGTTTGAACGAGCGTTTTCCTAGGGATCCGGCGATGTCATTTGGTAATTCGCCAACTTTGATTTGGTCCTGAGATTTGATTCTTAGGGAACTCTTCCGTTTGAAAAAATCCCCATCGACGACATCCTTCCCTCCCATTTCCTTGCGCCGGTAATCGGAAAAGAGACTCGATCTAGAATTGATAAGTTCAATTCCGCTGATTCGATTGTTTTAAAGTTTTGCGACTCAATCCTGGAGTGGACCAACCATCGTTCTCTCCGAAAATCTTTCTCAAGCCTCGAAAATCTGCCGACTTCCTCGCCCTCGACAATTCAAAAAGTGAACATCAGACAACTCACAGGAACCTTAAAGGTTGCCAGGAATTCAGGGGAGATCCTTCAAAGTTGCGACTCCCCAGTTGCTATCTGGTTTCGATAGGAGTTTAATAGAGGGTGAATTTTTGTAATCTCTGGAGGAGGGATGTCCAGTTATGTCGAGGCGCCAAGTCACCTTTTTTATCCCCTTACTGGTCTGGTTTCTCAGCGGTAGCGTATTGATAGAGCGCTGTCGCGCTGCAGAGCCCACTATCGATGAACTGAAGGCCGATCTCAAGGATCCAAAAGTTAAAGTACGCAAGAAGGCAGCCACCGAGCTTGGCAAGACGAAAAGCCTGGATGCCGTTCCGCCGCTGCTATCTGCTGCCACCGATCCGGACCCCGGTGTACGAGAAGCCGTTGTGGAATCACTGGGCATGCTAAAGGATCAATCGGCGATCACAATGCTGCTGACAACTCTTCGGGATCCCGTTGAAGAGGTCAGGAGCAAATCGATCGTTGCCTTGGTGACTCTTTATCTGGATCGGGATGCCGAGTTTGTTATCACGCGGGTAAGCAAGAAAGTATATAAGACGGTCAATCCCTTCAGTGACCAGGTGGGCCATGACCCTTCCGTCATTGAGGCCTATATCAAAGTCTCGCCTTCGGTGATTGACGGCATGTCGGAGCGGCTGGTGGATTCCAGCTCCAAGATTCGCGTGCAAGCCGCCAAAGCTCTCGGCGTGTTGCGCGGCCGGGCGGCCATCCCGAAACTCCTGGACGGGATGAAGACCGGGGATGTGGATTTAAAGATTGCTACCCTCCGCTCCTTCTCCAAGATCAAAGACCCTTCGGTGGATGCGGCCCTACTCCCCTATCTCAAGGACTCCAATCAAGATGTGCGCGTGGAGACGATCGTGACCCTGGGGCTTTTGAGAAGCAAGAAAGCGTTGCCCGAAATTCAGAGCGTCTATGATCAAAATCCTGATACGAAACTTCGCTTGGTGGCCTTCCAGGCGATTGCGATGATCGGAGACCCCAGTTCTCTCGATTTGTTTAAAACAAAACTGAAGGATCCAGACAAGCCTTACCGAATTGCTGCCGCTGAGGGTATTTCGCGGGTGGGCGACTCCAGCGTAACCGAAGATGTCTCGCGCGCCTATATCAAGGAGAAGGAATACGGATGCCAACTGGCCATGAGTTTTGCCCTCTACCGGCTTGGCCGTCCGGAGTATTTTGAAAAGATGCTCTCCGCTTTGAATGAGACTTACTATCATGAGCAGGTGGAAGCCTATTTCATCGAAATCGGTTCACCTGTAGTTCCGGAGTTGGTCAAGAATCTGACCAGCAGTGTGGCCGATGTCCGTATCCGTTTGTGCCTGGTGCTGGGGTTGATTGGCGACAGCTCGGCGATTGATAGCTTGAAACCACTCTTGAAAGACACCAATTCTTCGGTCGTTTCCGAGGCGGCGGTGGCGATTCGACGCTTGAATGCCTCTCGCTAATGCGGCAGAATGAAGGGCGCCATTCGGTGCATTAGCGCGCCGGAAGCAGGTCTCCCGGAGAGGGAAGGGAACTGACAGTGATTCACCTGAAGACACCTGACGAAATTGCCATCATGAGAGAGTGTAACCTCATTGTGAATGAGGTTCTTAGTACTCTTCGGGGGTGTTGTCAGGCGGGAATGACGACCTTGGAGCTTGACCGTATCGCCGAGGACATGACGCGAAAGAAGAAAGGTCGTCCGGCGTTTAAGGGTTACAACGGCTTTCCCGCAACCTTATGCGTTTCCGTCAATGAAGAAGTTGTCCACGGGATTCCCTCGAAACGAGTGCTGCGAGACGGCGATATTGTGAGTATTGACTATGGGATTCATTATCACGGTTACTATGGGGACGCCGCGATCACCGTTCCCGTCGGGACGATCGGGGAGGATCTGAAATTCCTCCTGCAAACGACGGAGGAATGCCTCATGCTGGGGATACGACAGGCTCTTCCGGGAAACCATTTGGCCGATATTTCCGCAGCCATTCAGACGCATGCCGAAACCCGGGGCTTTTCGCTGGTAAAAGAGTACTCCGGCCATGGGGTGGGCAAGAGCCTGCATGAAGAACCCGTCGTCTTCAACTACGTCGCCAATGGCCGGGGAATCGCCTTGAAGCCCGGTTTGGTGCTGGCCATTGAACCCATGGTCAATCAAGGGACTGACAAAGTGGAAGTTCTCAAAGACGGTTGGACCGTCGTGACCAAAGATCGGAAATGCTCGGCGCATTTCGAGCATAGCATCGCCATTACCGAAGGGGGGCCGATCATCCTCAGTTTGCCCGAGGGAGAAGCGCGCTTATGAGGAACGAGAAGGAAATCGATGAACAGGTGGCGGTCTTTTCCGACTATTTGAAAAAGAATGGACTGAAAATGACCCGCCAGCGTGAGCTGGTGGTTCGGAGTTTTCTAAGGACTCTCGGCCATTTAAGCACGGAAGAGCTGTATCAGCACGTTCGTAAGAAAGACAAATCGATCGGCTATACGACTGTTTTTCGCACCCTGAAGGCGCTGACAGACTGCGGCTTGGCCCGGGAAACAGATTTGCAGGACGGACGAATCCGCTTCGAGCACGTTTATCATCGCCCCCACCATCACCATATCGTCTGTACGGAATGCAACCGTGCCATCGAGTTTGTCAGCCCGGAGTTGGAGGCCATCCACGACCAGGTGATTGCCAAGTATGCTTTCCTTCCGGTACGTCACCAGCTCCAGGTCTTTGGCGTCTGCCCGGATTGCCAAAACAAACGTCCGGCTCCCCAGGACGTCTATGATTCCAACCTCGTATTTGCCAGGGATGCCCTCAAAATTGCGCTGGAAGCGGAACGGAGCGGCATTAAATTCTACCAGATGGCGGCCGAATATATCACGCATCCCTCCGGCAGGAAGACCTTTCTGCGCATTGCAGAGGAAGAGAAGCGGCACTTGAGAGAGCTGGAGGAGGAGTGGAAGGAACTGGTCTCCAGAAACAAGAATCTCGTGGAGGCTCCAGTCTTTTTGCACTTTGACTTTGAGTCCCTAAAAAAGATTTTCCCGACTCGCGAGCAGATTCGGAAGAAACTGGAAGGGAAGCTTGACGAGGAGCAGGCGCTCAACCTGGCGATGGAGATGGAGCACGAATCCTATCGATTTTTTTCTGATTACGCGAAGAAGTTCAACGATACCAGAGGAAAAGCCATTTTCCTGCGCTTTGCCCAGGAAGAAGAAGAGCACTACCGAACCATCCAGCAGGAATTCGACAAAATCATTCAGAGAAGCATCCACTGATCAGTGAATGCCTCCCATCGCCATTTCCTGCAGGCGTTTCACTCTCTCGGCGATTGGCGGGTGGGTGCTGAATAATTGCACCAACCCTCCGGCGCTGAGTGGATTGACAATATACATCTGCGCTTGAGCCGGATTGACTTCCATCGGCAGGCGTCGATTGGCCTGCTCGAGTTTTAGCAGCGCATTGGCCAGCGACATGGGGTGGCCGCATATTTTCGCTCCCGTGGCGTCGGCTTGATATTCACGGCTCCTCGAGATGGCCATCTGAATAAGCATGGCGGCAATGGGGCCTACGATCATCATCGCCAGGGTGCCAAACAGGCCTCCGCGCTCATCGCTGTCGCGATCTCTCCCGTATCCCCCGAAGATCATCGCCCACTGTGCCATGTGAGCCAACTGGCTGATGGCGCCGGCAATGACGGCTGCCACAGAACTGATCAAAATATCCCGATTCTTCACATGAGCCAGTTCGTGGGCAAGAACGCCCTCCAGTTCATCCCGGTTCAAGATATTCATAATCCCTGAAGTCACCGCCACTGCCGCATGCTGTGGGTCTCTGCCGGTGGCAAAGGCATTGGGAGTCGGGCTGTCGATTACGTAAAGCCGCGGCAAAGGGAGTTCGGCTCTCTGACACAGCTCGCGGATGCTCTGATAAAGTGCTGGCGCTTCGTTTTCTGAAACGGGCTGGGCGCCGCTCATGGCGAGCGCAATCTTGTCGCTGAACCAATAGCCGACAAAATTCATGATGACTGCAAACAAGAGGGCAATCTTCAGCCCACTGCGTCCTCCTAAGGCCTGACCAATAAAAAGGAATAAAGCCGTCAGTCCCGCCAATAGAATAAAGGTCTTCAGTGTGTTCTTCATAAATCTCCTCCTTACATTTTAAAAGGATATCAGAATCAGTGTGACCCGGCAACACAGGCGGGATCCAATAGCCCGTCGCTGAGGGTTCAACGGAGCTCCATTCGGGTCAGTCCTGGTGAAACCTTGCATGGATCTTTGAGGCTCCCGTGGTAGAATCGAACTCCAAACTGGAATCTGGAAAGGACCCGTTGATGTTCGTGTCCAAGCGCTGGTTGATTGGTTTCTTACTGTTCCTATGGATTGGATTTATTGCACGGCCCCTTGGCTGGGCGGAGGTCAGGATGGAAAAAGTGAAGTATCTGAATTTGCCGAACTGTTACCGGCTCTCCAATGGGACGGTTGAACTCATAGTCACCACAGACGTTGGACCCCGGATCATTCGCTTTGCCTTCATCGGCGGAGATAACATCCTGGGTGAATACCCGGATCCCAGTATCAAGACGGAACTAGGAGTCTGGAAACTTTATGGAGGCCATCGCCTGTGGGCAGCGCCGGAAGCGACACCCAGAACTTATGCACCCGACAGTAGCCCGATCGAATACCAGATCGAGGGGAAAGAGACCATACGATTAATTCAGCGGGCCGATCCTAAAACCGGTCTTGAGAAAGAAATGACGGTGACGTTAAGTGCGGAAGGGAGTCGGGTTCGGGTCCACCACCGCCTTACGAACAGAAATCTTTGGGAGATTCAATTGGCGCCGTGGGCAGTAACCATTTTCCGTTTGGG
Source organism: Terriglobia bacterium (assembly GCA_046331665.1). Taxonomy (GTDB): domain Bacteria; phylum Acidobacteriota; class Terriglobia; order Versatilivoradales; family Versatilivoraceae; genus CAWBAT01. The sequence continues at coordinate 20,640 of JAXLQK010000039.1, forward strand.
ACTCACCATCCTCCCCCAGGAGCCCTACCGTTCCCACGATCAAGCGTTGCTCCCGGCACGTCCCCTCGTCTTGTGGCATTACACGGATTTGGGGGATTCACGCTTTCGGATTGGCAAAAAGTTCTTTTTGGTGAAGCCCAACGAAGCGATCCATGAACCCCAGAAGATCGGAATTGCCAATAAGCAGGAGTGGGCTGCCTACTGGAAGAACAAGACGTTGTTCATCAAGCGGTCGGAATATAAGGAAGGAGCAAGCTATCCGGATTACGGAAGCAGTATGGAAGTCTATACCGAGTCTGCTTTCATGGAGATCGAGACTCTGGCACCCCTCCAGAAGTTAGAGCCAAACCAGTCCGCCGAACATGTGGAAACATGGGCCCTCTTCAACAATGTTGAGATACCTGAAGAGGAAATGTACCTTGAAAAAGCCCTCTTGCCATTTCTGGAAAAATCAGCGACCAAGTAAAACAGCCGATTAGCCCAAGGGATGGGAACAAGGGAGAGGCGGAGCTTTCTTTATGGTTTTCATTATTTTCTCGCCCTCGTTCCCAGAGTGAGCGCGATGGATCTGTGGTTCGTTGAAGCCCCATTCCTATTTGCAACAACGGTTTCCTCTGCTAGATTAGAAACATGGATCAAGACCGAATTGCCGCCACAGACAACCAGGTGACCGAATGGGATGAATTTCAAGATGAGGCCAGATTTGTCGAACATTACCTGGTGCCGAAGGAAGAAGAGGAGCCGGAAGAAGTTCAAACAGCTGAATCGGAAAAAGATAGCCTGCAACTCGTCCGATACGACCCATTACGCCATTATCTTCTTGAAATCAGCCGTTATGAGCCCCTGAGCCTGGAAGAAGAACAAACCTTGGCACGCTTGTTTCGAGACCAGCATGACAAGGAGGCTGGGCGCCGGTTGGTGACCGCGAACTTGAAATTGGTGGTCCGGATTGCTTTCCTCTATAACAAAGTGTATGCCAACCTCATGGACCTGATCCAGGAGGGGAATATCGGGCTTCTTCATGCGGTAAAGAAGTTTGATCCGGACCGGGGAGCTAGGCTTCCGACCTATGCGTCTTGGTGGATCAAGGCGTATATCATCAAATTCCTCCTGGACAATTTCCGGATTGTCCGCGTTGGTACGACCAACGATCGCCGGAAGGTTTTGTTAAATCTGCGCAAAGAGAAACAGCGGCTCGAAGCCCAGGGGATCACCGCCGATACTCACCGGCTGGCGGAAGTGCTGAACGTGAGCGAGGAAGATGTGATAGCCGTAGAGAAGAGCATCCAGGGTCATGACCTGTCTTTGGATCAAAAGATTTCCGAAGATTCCACGACCAGTATTCTGGAAACCATTGCCTCCACCGAACAGCTCATCGATGAAAAACTGGCTTCGGGAGAATTGAAAGAACTCATTGAGAGTAAGTTCAAAGATTTTGCAAATACGCTCTCGGAGAAGGAACGGATGATTCTGCAAAAGCGGCTGATCGCCGAAGAACCCCTCACGCTTCAGGCCATTGCAGATCGTTTTGAGGTGACACGCGAAGCGATTCGGGTGACCGAAAAAAAGCTGATCGAGAAAATTAAACGCTATATGAAAGAGGCCTTCAAAGACCTGAAGGAGCTTCGATTTACCTTTTCTGAGTCTTGAATCGCTGCGGGAGGAGAAAAAAGGAATGGCACGATTGACTCTCATTTTCTTGCTTTTAATGGCTCTACTTTTCCCCCCACCCTCCCTCATCCCTTTGTTGCGCGGCGCAACGCTGGAGCAGGAAAAAGCAGCAGATAAAACACAGGATACTCCTGAGGACCAGAAAGGCCCGAAGGCAGCGGAAACCGACACGGTTGTTGGAACCAAAAAACCCACGGCCCAAAAATCGACAGACATTCCCGCCGAACAGAAGGGCCCACAGCCTGCCGAGACCGACACGGTTGTAGGGACAAAGAAAGCCCCCCCTCCCAAAAAGAGAGCCACCCCGAAGAAGCCCGTGGGCGCCCCGGCAGGCAAGTCGGATGACCAATACACCCTTTCTGTAGAAATTGAATTGGTGAATCTGGATGTAGTCGTCAGCGATAAAAAAGGGAATTTGATCCAGAACTTGGCCCAGAAGAACTTCCGGGTATACGAGGACAAGGTAGAACAACAGGTGACGAACTTCAGTCCCACCATTGCGCCCTTGACTGTGGTGATGCTGATTGAATTTGCCGCCAATTTTGTGAACCGATATGGCCCCTATTACAACGAAGTGATTTACCCTTCGGGTACATTCATCAGTATGCTCCGGCCTGATGACTGGGCGGCCGTGGTCGCCTACGATTTGCGTCCGGAAATTCTGGTGGACTTTACTCAGGACAAGCGGGAACTCCTGGGATCCTTGCGACGATTGCGTATACCGGGGTTTCGAGAGACCAATCTTTTTGATGCGCTGAAGGACACGCTCGATCGGTTGGAGGAGGTCGACGGGAAGAAGGCCGTACTTCTCCTCAGCACTGGAATTGACACTTTTAGCAAGCTCACTCTGGATAGCATGCTCAAAAGAATCAATGCCACGGATGTGGTCATTTATTGTGTTGGCATCGCCCAAATGTTGAAAGACATGGCGACCGCGAGTGGCATGGTGAGCCCTGAAATGGAGTTGACGTTCTTGCAAGGCGAAAACCAGTTGCGGACATTTGCCCGCCGCACTGGTGGAAATGCCTGGTTCCCGCATTTTGCGGGGGAATATCCGGGCATCATGCAGCAGGTGGGGATCGAATTGAGAAGCCAGTACAGCATGGCTTATCAATCGACGAATCAAGCGAAGGACGGGAAGTTCCAAAATCAAGGTGGATGTCGTGGATGAAAACGGAATGGTCGAAAAACGTGGTTGCCCGGGCGAAGGAGGGGTACCAAGCCCCGAAAGGTTGAGGAAAATGATCCGCAAACCAGCCGTTGCCGGTCAATTCTACCCTGCCCAGAAAGAGGTTCTCCTCGAAGAAGTAACCAGGTTTCTTGAATCCGCCCACCCCAAAGTCAAAGCCGAAGGGATACTTGTCCCTCACGCAGGATATATGTACTCCGGTCATGTTGCTGGAGCCGTTTACGCCTCGATTGAGATTCCCCCGCGAGTCATCATCTTGTGCCCGAATCACACGGGGATGGGTGCCTCTCTGGCCATCATGTCCAGCGGGTTCTGGGAAATTCCTCTTGGGAAAGTTGAAATCGATAATGACCTTGCCAAACGTTTGATGCACCATTGTCATCTCCTCAGCGAAGACGCCGAGGCGCACCGTTTTGAGCACTCGCTTGAAGTCCAATTACCCTTCCTATACACGGTCCGAAAAGACTTCAAATTCGTGCCGATTGCAGTAGGAACAGGCGGCTATGCGAGTCTCGAACGGCTAGGCAAGGCCATCGAAACGGTTCGCCAGGAAGTGGGAGGCGAACTGCTGGTGGTTGCCAGCAGTGACATGAACCATTACGAATCCGATCAGACCACCCGCGTCAAGGACCGGGCGGCGATCAATAAGATCCTCGAACTTAATCCGAAGGGCCTCTACGAAGTCATCAAATCCGAGTCGATCAGCATGTGTGGTTACGGGCCGGCCATCATCATGATGCATAGCCTGGATGAACTTCCGGCGCGGAAGGCCGAGCTGGTAAAATACGCAACCTCCGGCGACATCAGCGGAGATCGACGCCAGGTGGTAGGCTATGCCGGGATCGTGGTGCAGTAGAGGAAATCAAATCGGCCTGACTCCCTGAAACTCTCGCTTGTCTGGAATTCCAAGGGCGCCTGGGTTAGTATTTTTCTCACGGTGGGCTAATTCCTAGGGTAATTCCTAGGGTCACATCTCAGAAATCAATAATATTTTGGCCTTGCTCATGATTTGGGCTAAATGAGCATCCTAGATGCTGCATCTTTCCAGAAGTTTGATCGTGCTCCCCACGTTGGCGCAATGACCGATCCCTACCGCCTCAGCCAGTTCCTTTAGCTTTACCCCCGCCTTCGTTAGGAAGATAAATTGCTTCATGAGAACTAAGTCCAAAGGAGCAGACCAGTCAATTCCAATTATTGATTTCTGAGATGTGACTCTTAACGTCATTGGTACAGAATCCTGGGAACTATTACCTCGGCAGGCCGGACTTGAAGAGCTTGCAAAAAAAACACCTCAGTTTTCAGGGAAGAGTTTTTCTTTAGTTGACAAAGCCTTTTAATGGGTGACCCTTTTGTCCTCCACATGTACCTCGCGAAGGAATGAAGAATAAATTCAATCCCGTCTTCTCCACCCATTATTTTGCCCATTGGCAAAACAAAATCCTTCCGCAATAGTTACATTTTTTGGGAAAGAAAGGCGGCCCCAAATGTCCCATTCGACTCCTCCAAATCTCACCTTGTGTTTGTAAACAAAATTTCTGCATTTGTCGCACCGGACGAAGGCCCAGTATGCCGTCAACGCAACCGAAGGCAAAAAGGAGGAGGAGAACTTTTGGATTTGTGGTTCGTACTGCAACTGAAAAGAAACCAAGAGTGTTGGCCAATGTCAAGGAAACCATGATGATCAATTTTTTTCTTATTGGCATTAGTTTCTCGAAAATTGTCTATTTGCCACCATTAGTAACGTTGACCACTGCACTCAGGCTGCCAAATCTGATAAGACGATATTTCAATGTTTTGGGGAAAGATCCTTTATTGTGAAAAGACAGTGTGCGCGAAACGGCGCATTATTTTGGGGGAATTACACCAAGAATAAAAAACCCATATTTCGGCTGCGAGACTATTGGTGTTTATTAATCGACAAAGACGGAAGGAAGAACTTGTGACACGCGGCAGGATTAGAATCTACCCCCTGCTGAGGGGTTATGTGTTTCATTTTTTCTACCGTAGACAAGCTCACGATGCGGAACTCTTCACTCGGGTGGCGAAGTTGGGTTAGGGCTGGCCTCATTAAGTTAGCGATCGTTCTCCCAGCCATTTCTGCAAACTTTTAGCCGTAGTGAACGAAGGGCGGCAGCGGTGCATTACCGGCCAGATCTTGTCCCGCTACTCCCTCGGGATTCTCCGTTTCCGGAACTCGTTCCTGTTGAGGATGAAGTTCCTCGCGTGACGCTTCCGCTAGAAGCAGGTTGTGTCGAAGGCGGCTGATAAGTTGGTGGGCCGACAGCCGGACTTGCAGGAGAACGGGAGACGGTACCTCCGGATGAAATGGGTGAGAGTGGCGAAACGGAGGGAACCGTTGCAGGCAGGGAGCGGGTTGGGCTGGTGGCGTCCACCCGTCGACCACCATAAACCGGTACTTGACTGCCAGTGCTTGAGGAAGCGGGGGGCGGATCATAGAAATTGTAGCTGGGCGTTGAGCGCGCAGGCGTTTGAGACGGAGATTGAACAGGAAAACGGTTTTGACTGGGACTCTCGCTGCGGCCTCCTATAACCTGTACATTTCGATCCGTAGCAGGAGGAGCCGTGGAAGATCCTGAAGAGCGTCCGCGCGTTGGGGAGTCCGAGTTGGTTTGGGCAAATCGGCTGCCTGACCGATTCAGGTTTCCTGGAGTGGCAGTGGCTGATCCGGATGGCTGGGTTGTCGCTTGATTACCAGAGGTTGTCTGTCGCAACTGCTCTCCCCGGTCGGCGACATCGTTAGTGTTTCCTTTCAGTATATAAGTCCGAACTCCATTGTTTGACGTTTGTACAACCATGGTTCCGCCATCGGGTGTGACCGCCGAGGAAGAAGGTTGACGGGTAGGGCCTTGCAACGAAGAGCCCGCGCTCCGACTGACCGATCCTGAAGCGCTGTTGGCGGACTGCGGTGCATCAGGCGGTGGCGCAGCCATCCGCTGGGGGTTAAGAGCCCTTTCGCGCATGATCCGCCGTGCGTCCAAATCCTGGTTATTGTACACCCGGGTTGGCAGTGTGCTCGTCGCAACCGGCATCCGGCTGGCAGGTGCCGGGGTGAAGCGTGGCTGACCCGAGATGACGCGCGCGCCAGTGTAGGAATAATCACTTTGAACAAAGCCGTTGGCTGGAGTTCCTCTCAGGAAGGCATCGCGAGAGATGCAAGTGCGTCCCTGTCGCACGCCGTAGTTTTTTGAAACAAAGATACTGGATGACGAGTAAGGGGACCAAGGCTCAAAGGGGGCCAACGGAACCCACCCGATCCAATTTGGCCCTTCAATCCAGTTTACTGCTCCAGGGCACCAGGGAGTCCTTTTGGGACTGGGGACCCAACACCAACCATAGTCAGAGTGATGTGTCCACCGGCCGTAATGGTAGGGGATCCACCCCCACGATTCGTCGGATATCCAGGTCCAACCGAGTCCTCCGCCACACCAGATCCAACGCCCGTTGCGATAGGGAGCCCAATCCACTCCCAAATTGGGACTCCAGACTCTGCCGTATTCCGAATCGTTGTACCAGTTGCCGGCGCTATCCAGATCTGCCGTGTTCCATGATTCATCGCCGTCATGGTAACGGTCCTGCACTCTTCTTGAAAGATAAGCGGAGCGATCTTCATTCCAGCGATCCCATTGATCGGGGAGGTAATCAGCCGAAAGGTAATACCGTTCAGGATCTTCAGAGTTGAACCGAATTACCTCTCCTTTCCGTACAAACAGGTGCGCCTTGTCCCCAGCCACTTCGACGTCGCCCTCAAACACTGACAATCGCCCAGTCCCGTTCTCTTCCAAATCGAGGCGAAAACTGGCCTTGTCTTTGACCCGGGTTGAAAACAACGGTGTGTCCATCACAAAGACAACCCCTGAGGGTTGGATCTCGAATGAAGCAACTCCTCGGACCAAATTCATTTCAAGCGGATCGGGTCCTTGGCGTGTTCCAAGATGGGGAAATTCGACGATACTGTTGGAGTCCAGGCGAAGGAATGTCCCGTCTTCAAATTCAATCTCAACCCGGCCATCGTTTCCGGCCCACACCTTGTCACCTTCCATCAGTGGTGTGTTGACGCTTAAGTCGACCCAGCGATCCAGATCCGGGCGCTGATAAGTAACATCTCCTTCGATTAAACTGGGACGCAGGATGCGGATATCGGTTTGATCCTGTGCGTAATTCGTAAAGGATACAAAGGCAAGGCCCGCAATGATTAACGAAAGCAGTTTTAACCGCATCGTCTTTTCCCCGAGCAGCAGATTTCCTGCAATTTCTCCACTTGATTAGATGGTAAAGCAACCGCCAAGGATGTCAATGAGTTAATACGGCTCATTGGGTCTAACCCCGCTCCTGAAGCAGTTTTCAGGTGCAGATGTAGATTCTTCTAATGACCATCGGCGTCTGGCGTCTTTAAATTCAGGTTAAGTCCCTAATCTCTATTCTATTGGTCTATCCATAAGCGGGGATATCGAATCACAACTTCTTTACCAGGAAGGCCTTAGAGGCCAAATCTTCCCGATTGAAGGCGATTGTTTCTTTCAGGTTAGCCGAAGACAAAGGACGCGGGAGTAAGTGTAAGAGGCTGGGAAAGATGAAAATCACGCTGAGGATTTGGGTGAAGCAGGATTGAGATGGGCGAACTCAAGCTGACCTCAACTTCCTTCGGGTTCCATCTTAGCCAGGCGGGCAAGCAGTTTGAGGGCTTCTTTGCGAGCTAGATTGATCAAAGAGTTGTCGTTACTGATCTGTTCGAGAATCGGCTTAAATCTTTCGGGGGCAACAATCCGGTTGGCACTGAGCTCCCTTTCAAGCATGTCCAGCTTTTTGGTGATTCCCAATCGGTCGTATTTTAAGGTTAGCTCCATCTCGAGGAGGAATCTCTCCTGCTCAGCCAGATTCTCAAAAAAGATATTAATTTCTTGGAGTGCCTTGTCCTCGGTAAAATTGAAGGACACCTCTCGCCGCTCACTCCCTTTTTGAAACGAAATGGTTTTCATTCCCAAATCGGCGATTTTCTTGTCGCTGACGAAGTTTTTTTTTGCGTCGAAGAAGTCCGATTTTGAGAAAAGGCTGTACAAGAAAACAACGCTGGAACGGCGAAGCCGAAAATTGGTTCTCAATAATTCACTGTCGAGTTTTTGCCATTGGATTTGGGCGTTGCCCGTTTCGTCCAACTCGACACTGGAAGAGGGGTAATTCCCTCTCGACCGGAGGATTTTCCAGGAACAATGAAAGGGTTCAAGATTGTCGGAGGAATTGTGCACTTTCCCTTGTGCAAGGGAAGCCCACGGCCATATCCAAAGGGTCAGGAGGGCGAGCAAGACCGAGTTGGTCGAGGGGGATGGCAGGATCTGTAAGTGATTTCTACCCATGAACGGAGCGCCTCCGCTCGGTCTTCTGGCGGGTCAATGCGGTATGCAAATGGCAGATGCAAACGGCCAGAGCATCCGAGGCATCATGGGGCAACGAAACGTCGCCCAGGCAGAGAATCCGTTTTACCATTTGGCTCACCTGGAATTTGTCGGCGCGGCCGTAGCCGGTTACGGCACCTTTAATTTCCAGGGGGCTGTACTCATAGACGGGGACTCCGGCGCGAGCGGCGGTCACCAGGACGACTCCTTTGACCTGCCCCAGTTTTAAGACACTCTTGAAGTTGGACAAGTAGAACTGATCTTCAACGGCGAGCGCGGTGGGCTGATGGGTAGCCAACAGCGTATCAATTTCCTGCTGGATCCTGAGCAGCTTGTTGCTGAAGGAGTCTTTGGGGAGTCCCCGGATGACACCGGCGCATACGAGCTGGTGCTTGTCTCCATCACTCTCGATGATGCCGTAGCCCGTAGCCTGTGATCCGCAATCGATGCCAAGGACTCGAAGGCTGTCTTTAGAGGTAGAGTGCACCAATTTTTTAACAGCGCAGATTTATAGGTTGCTGATTAGGATTATGAAGCGACCGCTTCCATTTCAGACTCGTCGATGTCAAAATTTGCAAAGACCTTTTGCACATCCTCGTGATCTTCCAAGGCTTCCATCAGCTTCAGGACTTGCTGGGCGGCCTTCCCTTCTAACCGCATCGAAACCGCTGGAATCATGCTGAGTTCAGCAGAAAGCATTTCCGTATTGTTAGCCTTTAGGGCATTGACGACGGCATCGAAGTCTTTGGGTGACGTAAGGATTTCAAACGAGTCTCCCGCATCCTTGAGATCCTCGGCCCCGGCGTCCAAAACGATCGTCATTAGGTCTTCTTCGCTGGCTTTGGATTTCTCCACGACAATCAGGCCCTTTTTGTGGAAGAGATGCGAAACTGAACCTGTCTGGCCCAGGTTCCCTCCATGTTTGCCAAAAATGTGGCGAATTTCTGAGACCGTCCGATTCCTGTTATCCGTGACGGCCTCGACCAGCACCGCGACTCCACTCGGGCCATATCCTTCGTAAATCGCGTCCTCGTAAGCTTGACCGGGGAGTTCTCCCGTTCCTTTTTGGATTGCCCGCTTGATATTTTCCGCGGGCATGTTGACGCCCTTGGCCTTGTCAATAATGGTCCGCAGTCTAGGATTACCGTCTGGGTCGCCTCCACCCAATCTCGCCGCCACGGTGATTTCTTTAATAATGCTGGTGAAAATTTTGCCCCGCTTCGCGTCTGCGGCACCTTTTTTGTGTTTTATACTGTGCCATTTTGAGTGTCCCGACATACATTTTCTCCTTAATTGGCTAACAAGGCACCATATCAAAATTATTTTCCAAAGTAAAGGCGGGCTCCGCGTCTGACGCGTTCGTAAGCCGATAGTCGGACTTCGCGGGACGCATTAAGACCCTTATGTTAGAATCCTTGCCTCGTTTTGAAGACACGTTATGGAGGATCCATGATCAGTCGAAGGGCATTTTGCCAAAGTTCCATCGGCGCCGCGGTCTCCCTGGGGATGGGGAAGGGGGTCTCCAAGGCATTGATTGCATCTCCTCTCCCGGAGTCGATCCGACTGGGAGGGCTCATCTTCTCAACTTCACAGGATCCCGAAGAACTGGCCCGGGTACACAAGAAATTGGGATATCGAGCTGCCTACTGTCCGAAAGCCAGTGCCGGAGATTCGTCACGCCTGACTGCCATCGAAAAGGCTTTTGCGGCAGAAGGGATAGTGATAGCCGAAGTGGGACGCTGGGTCAATTTGATGGACGCAGATAACCAAAAGCGAAGGGCGAACCTCGAATACGTCACAGATGGCCTGGCGGTGGCCGATCAAGTGGGGGCCTTATGCTGCGTCGATATTGCAGGTTCCATGAATCCTACGGTCTGGTACGGTCCCCATCCTGACAACCTTTCACCAGCGTTCTTTGATGCTGCCGTGGAAAATGCCCGCAAGATTATTGATGCAGTCAAACCCAGGCGTGCCAGGTTTTGCTATGAGATGATGGGGTGGACAGTACCGGACAGTCCCGACAACTTTCTCAAGTTACTCAAGGCCGTGGATCGCGAGGCGTTTGCCGTACATCTTGATCCCTGTAATATCGTGAACTCCCCGATTCATTTTTATCGCAATACGGAACTCTTGAATGAGTGTTTTGAGAAGCTGGGGCCTTGGATTGTGAGTTGCCATGCCAAGGACCTTTCCTGGGAACCGGAGTACAATATTCATTTTCGCGAAGTGCGGCCTGGAACTGGCTCCCTCGACTACAGGACTTATTTGAAGCGGCTGGCAGCTTTGCCGCACCACCCGCCTCTCATGCTGGAGCATTTGCCCAACGCCGAAGAGTATGACCGGGCAAGGCTTTATTTATTTGAATTGGGCAATACTCTTGGGATAGAAATACGGCCCCCCTCGCTCGTGGGGTAAAAGGGAGATCTGAGCCACGAAGCATCGCTTGATGCGGGATGGTCCAAATCTTGAGGTATCAGCGCTCGACCAGAATTGCAACCTGAAGTTCCATTCTCAATATGGATCCTGGATTTCACTTAACAAAATTCTTATGCCCACTCAGAACGCACCCATCAAAATTACTTCCTGGAACGTCAACGGGATTCGAGCCATTCAGAAAAAGGGATTTCTAGACTGGTTCGAAAATCTCGCGGCGGACATTGTATGCCTTCAGGAGACCAAGGCCCATCTCGAACAATTGAACGAGCCGCTCACCAAAGTCCCTGGCTACAAGAGTTTTTGGTTCTCTGCAGAAAAGAAAGGCTATAGTGGCGTAGCGACCTATACGCGTACCGAGCCAGTTTCGATTCAATACGGGTTCGGGATTCCGCGATTTGACAATGAAGGGAGGGTGTTGGTCACGGAGTACCCCACCTTCATGCTGTACAATATTTATTTTCCCAACGGGAAGCGGGATCAAGTGCGGCTGGATTACAAGCTCGATTTTTACAAAGCCATTCTGAGCCATTGGGAGCAGCAAAGGAAACGCGGGAAGAAATTGATCATCTGCGGGGATGTGAACACAGCTCACAAAGAGATCGATCTTGCCAGGCCCAAGGAAAACGAAAAGATTTCGGGATTTTTGAAAATCGAGCGGGAATGGATCGACACGCTGCTCGAAAGGGGATTCGTGGATGTTTTCCGGCACTTTAATAGAGAGCCCCATCAATACACGTGGTGGGACATGCTGACGCGTGCTCGCGAACGCAATGTGGGGTGGCGGATCGATTATTTTTTTGTGACCGGAGATCTCATGCCAAGGATCAAGAACGCCTGGATTTCCCCGGAAGTGATGGGTTCGGATCACTGCCCGGTGGGTTTGGAGATTGTCCCCTGATCCGGTCAGAGAGACGATATTTCTTGAAAGTCGCCAGAGTGTATCGAGATTTCCTCATCTTCGTTTGTCTGGCCGGACTAAATCTCTTGGCCGAGGCTGACGGCCAAAACATTCCCCCCACGGTTTCTCAAGAAGTCCTTGTCGTCGACTCCCTGGAACGACCCGTGGAAGGAGCGATGGTTCAGGTTGCGGACGCCAACGGAAAAATTCTTGTTCGCCAAAAGACAGGGGATTCAGGCAAGGTTTCCCTTCCTTCAGTTGGTGAATGGCCTTTTCAGATTCTTGTGAAGCTTGCTGACTTCAAGGACGGATTTGCCCTCCTTGACCGTGACACAGCAAAAACACCTTTCGAAATCAAGTTGGAGCCACTCCCGGTTCAGGAGACGCTGACGGTTACGGCGACTCGCACTGAGCAGCCTCTGGCGGCAGTACCATCCTCGGTCGATCTCATGGATCAGGCCGCCCTCCAACGTTCACCATCCCTCACCCTTGATGACACGTTAAGACAAATTCCTTCTTTTAGTCTATTTCGTCGCTCCAGCAGCCTCGTGGCTCATCCTACGACGCAGGGAGTTTCTCTACGTGGCATCGGGCCGAGCGGTGTCAGCCGGACTCTGGTTCTTTGGGATGGGACACCAATGAATGATCCCTTCGGCGGATGGGTCTACTGGGATCAGCTCGACAAAACCAGCCTTGACTCGATCGAACTCGCGCCAGGAGGGGGGTCGAATCTTTATGGGAGCTCGCCTTTGGGAGGAGTGATCCAAGTGTTTTCCCGGGTTCCGGAAGAAAATCGTCTCGATCTCGATATTCTGGGAGGAACTCAGGGGACGGCAGGAGCCGACCTTCTCGAGAGTTTTCTAATGGGTCCTTGGAGCGGGAGTATTTCAGGGAGTTTCCTCAACACCGAAGGGTATTACATCGTGCCGGTAGCCTTCCGAGGTCCTGTGGATGATCGCGCAAATTCCGTGCATTACGCCGTGAGAGCCAGCGGGTATTACAAGCCGAGTGTCCGCCAATCGGCCTGGCTTAATTTCATTCAATACGGGGAATACCGCGACAACGGAACCGTCCTGCAGAAAAATCAAACTTGGATTACCTCGGCCCGCGCCGGGTATCGCTACGAGTCGTCCAGCGGAAGAGAATTGCAGGTCCGGGTCACGGGTTTGCTGGAGACCTTCCGGAGCAACTTCACCTCGATTTCTGCCAACCGGCAGGTGGAAACGCTCACCCTCAATCAAGTGGTCCCGGCACGAAGCATCGGAAGTTCCGTCCAGTGGTCCGGGATGTTGAAACGGACTCATATGGTGACGACAGGAGTTGACTGGCTGCTGGTTCGCGGAAACAGCGAAGAAGTCAATTACTTCGCCAATAACCCAACACGGTTTCAAGTGGCCGGGGGAAACCAGCAATTGGGAGGGGTTTTTATTCAGGACCTCTACGCCCCCTCGAGTCGCTGGCTGATCCAGTTGAGCGCTCGCCTGGATGGCTGGACAAATTACAATGCCGAGCGCACGGTGACGACGTTTCAGACGGGCGCCCATACGCAAATCCCATTCGCCACCCAACAGCGGGGCACCGTGATTCCGCGAGCCGGTGTTTCTTATCAGCTGAAGCCAACCTTGAGTCTGAAGGCTGCCTTCTATCAAAGTTTCCGGGCTCCCACTCTCAATGAGCTCTATCGCGGATTTCGGGTAGGCAATGTTGTAACAAACCCCTATGACGGACTGGGGCCCGAAAGGCTGACGGGTTTTGAAGGCAATCTCATGTGGGTCCCGAAGGCCAACATGTCGCTCCGGGTGGGGGGGTACTGGAACCAACTCGATAACGCTGTCTCGAACATCACGATTCAGAGTTTGCCGAACTTGATCACGCGCCAACGACAAAATGTAGGTGAGATTCGTGTCGAGGGGGCCGAGGCAGACTTTCGAACCTATTTCAGGCAATACTGGATGTTCCGCACGTATTACCTCTACTCCGATTCAAGGGTCCGAGAATTTCCTCCCGATCCTACACTGGTGTCTAAATATGTGCCGCAAGTCCCTCCCAATCGAGTTTCGGCTTCGGCAGGTTATTCTAATCCCAGGACTTTCGAATTGTTGGTCAACTACCGTTATGTAGCTAATCAGTTTGACGATGACCTCAACCTTTATCCCCTGGGAAGTTTCTCCGTTGTCGATCTTTATTTCTCCCGTTTCATCCGCCACAACATTCGATTCTATACCTCCATCGAAAACTTATTAGACCGCCAATTCCTGGTGGCTCGGACTCCTCTCGAAAATAACGGCGCACCGTTCATGCTCCAGCTCGGGATGCGACTGAATTTTTGACCGCTGAATCACAAGATTTTGGGAACCCGTTTCAAATTGTTTGGTCGCCCCCCATCGCAACGAAGGTTCGTCCCAGGAGCGAACACCCATGGAGCTCAGTCCTGGCCGCCCATGTCTCTTTGGCATCAATTTCCGATAAGTAAGGGGGTACCTCCCAAGCGGGAATCTTTTTTGGCTCAGGGCAAGAATTTCCGCAACTTCTTGGCTATTTTGGTGTTTGTAAGTTGAGGGCTATGGCGACTCAGGCGTCGGATACGGAACTCATGCTGAAGGTGAAGGCAGGCGACCGGGAGGCCTTTACTGAACTGGTTCGTCGCTATCGCAAGCCATTGATAAATTTCATCTTCCGGTTTACAGGGAACTCAGGGGAGGCGGAAGAATTGACGCAAGATGTCTTTGTTAAGGTTTTTCAATCGGCCCCGAAATACGAAGCTAAAGCGGCGTTTTCCACCTGGCTCTATCGTATCGCGACCCATTGTGCTTTGAATGCCATCCGGGACCGAAAATCCCACTTGATGCATTCTATTGAGATGGAAACCGAGGAATCTGGAAAAATGCTTGTGACACAGCTTGCGGATGGTAAACCTTTGACGGAGGAACATCTCCTCCAAGAGGAAAAATTGGTCTGCATTCGCAAAGCCATCTTCTCCCTTCCGGAAAATCAGCGCCTGGCTGTGTTGCTCATGAAATACCAGGATCTTTCGCTGAAAGAAACCGCTGAAGTGTTGAAGTGTTCAGAAACGGCAGTCAAGTCACTCATCTTTAGGGCCTATGCCACCTTGCGCCAGAAGCTGCTGGTAGTCATAGAAACGCGCCCCTAAAGTGAGAAGGAATGAACCATGAATTGCGAAGAATTTCGTAAAAACGTGACCCCTTATTTGCAGGACAAGCTCTCGAATGAGGAACGGATTGGGATCGATCGGCATCTCACGGAATGTAGCCTTTGTACGGCCGAAATGGAGAGTTTGAGAGAACTGGAAAACCTGCTTGACCAGGATCCTCCAATCGAGCCCTCTCCCTACTTTGACACGCGGCTGATGACACGAATAGAAGCCTTGGAGAAGCCGCGTGGCTGGCAATCCCCTGGCTGGCTGAAGGCGGCATTTCATGATCGGTATGTCTGGAGTTTCGCCGTCTTATTGATCACCACGGTCGGCGTGTGGCTGGGAATTCGCCATCAACAATATCGAGAATTGAATTCACTGGAGAAGGTCATCGAGGTTCAGGATCATTATCTGGGTTCAGCTCTGGGAACTCAAAAACCTCGAGGGGAAGAGTTGCCTCATTCGATGGAGTCGGAAGAGCAACCCAAGAATCCTGTTCAAGTGGCTCCGGCAACAACGCTGGATGAAGAAGAAATGCAGGGGGTGGATAAGGCCTTACTCGAGAACTTAGATTTGTTGCGGCACTACGAAATGCTGAATAGTTTTGAAATTGCCGATCAGGAGGGAACTGAGAAGCCAGGGAGCAGGGATTGATGGATCACTCTAGCGTTGGTCGAATGATTTTAAGTTTCGTCGTGTTGGGCGGCGTCCTGGGACTTTCAAGTCCTGGAGAAGCCTCGGCGCAGCAAGTCCAGCAGACCCCTCCTCCTGCCGAAAAGCAAAATAAAGCAGGGGCACGTCTTACTCCCGAAGAACGTCGCCAACTGAGGGAACGCTATCAACAGTTCAAGCAGCTCCCGCCCGAGGAGCAGGAAAAGCTTCGAAAGCGCCTCAGAGAATTTCAATCTCTCCCTCAAGACCAGCAAGAGCGCTTAAAACGTCGCGAAAAGTTCCTTCGTGAAATGACTCCGGAACAGCGGGACCGCTTTCGCAAATTCCAGCAGCGATGGCAGAGTCTCCCTCCCGAGCGCCGGCAGCATTTGCTTCAGCGCATGCGTCGGCTCCAAAACATGACGCCGGAACAACGGGAACGCGCGCTCCAGAACATGCCCTTCTATCAAAAGCTCAATCCCGACGAACGCCAGGCGTTCCAGGATTTTCTGGGACGGGCGTGGCAGTCTCCATGATACTTCCCACATCTATACCTTTGAATCGAATAAAAGCGGACTGAATAGCCCTATTGCGCCGTCCGCTATCCGGCGGAACGAGGCCGTAACCGTTGAAGAGTGGCACGGCTTTGCAGTCAAGGTGAGTGTCTTGCTTGAACAGTGGGCGTTTATTGCTTTAGATGGAATGCGCGCTCGGCGCGCGTTCACTGTGCGTGCGTCGGGGGACGCACAGTCCCACTTGCCTGCTCCACCAGGCAAAGATAATTGTAATCGCCTTTAATCCAGCGGGAGGTTTAACTTCTTCAAGAAGGCCTTGTAGCGCGGGTCGGGCTCCAGATTGCGCAGCAGCGGGTCGCCCTTCATCTGGCTGAATCCGCCATCGCGCTGTTTATAAGCGCGCTCCAGCCACTCGAAAGCCTTGTCAGCCTCTCCCCGATAGGCATAGATTTCCGCGATCTGAAAAGCCCCTCCGTCCTTGAACTTCTCAATATAGTCTGCCAGCGCCGCATCGGCTTCCTTCTTCTTTCCCGCGGCGTAATAGGCAAGCGCAAGACCTTGCCCTCTCCAGGCTGGCTCAGGCTCTTTCTGAATTTCGACAAGTGCCTCTTCGGCTTTCCATTGCGCCAGGTAGATCAGGCCCAGCATGTATCGGGGGTATGGAAATTGCGGATTGAGTTCGAGAGCCTTCCGGGCAGCGGCTTCCGCTTCCTGTAATTGTCCTGCGTAGTAGGCGTTAAAGCTCAGATTGGAGTGTCCTGCCACCCTTAACGGATCCAGCACGATGGCTTGGCGTTCCAGGATCATCGCCTCATTGAAGCGGCCAAGCGCTGCGGCTAGATTGGCCGCACCCCCAACAGCAACCGCATTGGCTGGATTCAGTTGTAACGCCCGTTTGTAGGCGGCATCTGCGCCCGTCCAGTCCCAATGATAGTTCTTCTTGATCCATCCCATGACTTCATGGGCCTCGGCCAGGTCAGGGTCCAGCTTCAGTGCCTTTTCCACTTCCTTTCGAGCTTTCTCATAACCTTCACTCACCGGGATAGAACCGTTGTCAGCCTGATTCATATGGGTCGCCGCCAGGCCGGCCCACGCCCGAGCAAACCCAGGATCAATCTGCAGTGCCTGCTCATAGTAGTATGCTGCCTTTTCCAGGTCCTCCTTGCTTCGCCGGCCTTCGAAAAAGTGCCCCTGCAGGTAAGCGTTGTAGGCTTCCGGTTTAGTCTCTCGTGCCTTGGGAGCCTGGCCGGATTCGAGCGTCGCCTTCAGCGCGCCTGCCACTGAGGTCGCGATGTCGTCCTGAAGGGCGAAGATGTCTTCCATCTGCCGCTGATAGGTCTGCGACCAGAGATGGGAATCAGAAGCTACTTCGACCAACTGCGCGGTGATCCGCAACTGGTTTCCCGATTTCCTCACGCTTCCTTCCAGCACATGCGTCACACCCAGCTTCCCGGCGATGGTCTTGAGGTCCACTCCCTTCCCCTTAAATGCAAAGGCGGAGGTACGGGAAGTCACCTGCAGTTTCGGATTCTTGGCCAGCACGTTGAGGAGCTCCTCGGTCAAGCCATCGGAGAAGTATTCCTGGTCTTTGCCTGCGCTCATATCAGCAAAGGGCAGAACGGCAATGGCTGTCTTGCCGGTGGCCGTCGAGGAAGGCGGTGAAGGGGCATTCGTCCTGCGTGCAAAGTAGAAAATGACCGCGGCCAACAGGATCAGGACAATAGACGCTGTTCCTATCCAGAGACCAGGTTTCCCTTTGGTAGGACGCTGCCTAATAGAACCATGGGAGGTATCTCGCTTCAACCGTTGCAAATCGGTGCGCATGTCTGCTGCACTTTGGTAGCGTAAATTGCGGTCCTTCTCCATGGCTTTGGCGATGATCTCTTCTAATTTGACCGGAACATTCGGATTCAGCCGTACGGGCGCTACTGGCTCTCTTGTAAAGATCGCTTCCAGGATCTCTCCTGTACTTTGACCGCCAAATGGCAGGGTGCCGGTGGCCATTTCATAAAGCACGACGCCGAAGGAATAAAGATCGGTGCGTGCATCGAGCTCTTTCCCGCGCGCTTGTTCAGGAGACATGTAAGCCACCGTTCCCATGGTCGAGCCCGTGTGCGTCAGCTGCTCGGGGACAGTGGCTGTCGAACTCTCCGGTTCGGCCCCTGTCACTAAGGTTTGCTTCGCCAAGCCAAAGTCAAGCAGCTTGGCCTGCCCGCGATCGGTGACGAAAATATTGGCCGGTTTGATGTCGCGGTGAATGATATGTTTGACATGGGCAGCCTCGAGCCCGTCGGTAATCTGCACTCCAAGGTCGAGTAAAGGATCGATTTCCATCGGTTTGCCGTTGATGGTGTGCTTGAGAGTGAGCCCCCTCATCATCTCCATGGCGATAAAGGGACGCCCCTGGTACTCGCCAATTTCATAGATCGTGCAGATGTTGGGATGGTTCAAGGCTGAGGCCGATTGTGCTTCGCGCTTGAATCGTTCGAGGGCTTCTCGGCTTGTTACCAATTCCTCCGGGAGAAACTTCAGCGCGACATGCCGTTGGAGGGTCAAATCCTCGGCTTCGTAAACGATGCCCATGCCTCCACCGCCAAGCTTTTTTAAGATGCGGTAATGGGAAATGGTCTCACCAATCACAACAGACTTCTCCTGGTCTCGATCTCTGGAAGATCAAGCCCGCCGTATGGAGAACGAGGCCGTTGCCGCGGAAAGTCGGAGCATTTCGGCCTTACCATGGCTTTTACTCATTCATGCAAAGTTTTGTTTTTGATCTCTTATCGCCGAGGATTCACTCCAGCCGCAGATTAACACGGATCGGCAGACATGAAAGACACAAAAAGGCCCTCACTTTTGATACTACTGGATCGGATCACCACAGTGTATTGCGAATAAGAACTCATCATGGAAGATCGTAGATCCGATTTTCCTCCCCTCGAGCAGGTGCGTCTGCAGGAAGGGGAAGTAGTCTTGCCAGACAACCCTATTCGCGTTCGGATCCGATTCTAGTTGCCTGACGACTCAAGCAAAGAAATTCGTAGCGGATTATTCAAAGGTCACGGCTGAGAAGCAGGCTGTTTAGTGCAAATCATGATATATTGTGGGATGTGGGCTACAATTAAATCTGGGACTGAAGACTCGCCGAAGTAGGATATTTCTTTCTCGATGGAGCGTACTCAATGAGTTTTCCCAAGGTGCTTCGCGTCCAACAGCAATTTGACACAGCTCGCGTGGATAATATACCCGCGAAAGTGAACGAAGAGATTTTGAAGCTCAACTTGTCCTCCCGGCTTAAGCCGGGTGACACCGTCGCCATCACGGGGGGAAGCCGGGGCGTCAACAATATCGCCCAGATTCTTAAGAGCGTGGCCAAGGGCATGAAAGATTTGGGAGCACGACCGTTCATCTTTCCGGCCATGGGAAGTCACGGCGGCGGGACCGCTGAAGGGCAGCGCCTGGTCTTGGAACACTACGGAATTACCGAATCGACCATGGGAGTGCCCATCCGTGCCACGATGGATACCGTTCAAGTAGGGGAGACGGAGCAGGGAATCCCGGTCCTGGTCGATGCCTATGCCCACGCGGCCGATCACATTGTGGTTGTCAATCGGATCAAACCGCATACGGATTTTGACGGGGAAATTGAAAGCGGTCTGTGCAAGATGATGGCGATTGGTTTGGGGAAACAGCGAGGGGCCAATATCTACCATCGCGCGAACATCAAGTACGGATATGCCGCTGTGATTGGCAGCGTTTCGAGAGTTGTGCGAAGCCAGTGTAAGATCTTGTTCGGTCTGGGGGTTGTTGAAAATGCTTATGACGAGACCGCGTTGATTGAAGCGGTCTCCTCTTCGGAAATTGAGTCCCGCGAGAAACAACTGCTAGTACAGGCCAAATCCCATTTGGCCCGGATTCCTTTTGAGGCTGGGGATGTATTGGTCATTGATGAAATGGGCAAGAACATCAGCGGTTCCGGGATGGATACCAACGTGATTGGTCGCTCGGTCACTCAACGGGAGAGAGGGCCGATGAAGCCATCTTTTACTCGAATTGTCGTGCGTGATCTAACCGAGGAATCCAACGGCAATGCCGTGGGCATTGGTTTGGCCGACCTGGTAACGAAACGCCTGGTCAACAAGATTGACTACCGCCCCACCTACATGAATGCCATTACCAGCACGAATGTAGAGGCTGCCAGAATTCCTGCTACCTTTGAAACGGATCGTGAAGCCATTGACGTTGCTTTTTCCACCTGCGGGGTCGAGCCCGAGAATTCGCGCCTGGTTTGGATCAAGAATACTCTCAAACTGGATCAGTTCATCGCCAGTGAAGCCTTCCTCGACGAGATTCAAAGTCGGAAGAATTTGAAAATTATTGAAAAACTCGGAGAGCTCCCGATCGGCAGTTCCGGTGACTTGGCCTCCCTGCTCTAATGAAAAAGGCGACCCCCCCCTCGAAGGTAAACACAACTTCTCCACTGTCTCGCTGAGAAGTGACTTCCGCGGAAAGCTTTTGGCGCGTCTTTTGATGAGTCCTAGCTCGCCATGAGGCAAGCCAGTTCGATGGCTTTAACCATGCTTTCCGGATTAGCTTCGAGCTTCCCGGCGATGTCAAACGCTGTTCCGTGATCGACTGAAGTCCGAATGATGGGCAGCCCAATCGTAATATTCACCCCGGTATCGAAACCGATGAGCTTCAAGGGAATGTGTCCCTGATCGTGGTAGAGGGCAATCACGAGGTCAAATTCATGCTTCTGCATCCGATAGAAAACCGTGTCTGGAGGAATGGGCCCGTCGACTTCGAAGCCTTCGGCACGCGCGATCTGGATCGCGGGGGTTATTTCCTCCATTTCCTCCCTGCCAAACATCCCCTGTTCCCCTGCGTGGGGGTTTAATCCGGCCACTGCCATGCGGCGCCGGTCCGTGTGAAGTCGTTTCAGCGCCTCGGCCCCATAACGAATGGTTTCAACGATTCGCGCTGTTTTCACAAATGCCAAGGCTTCCCGCAGACTGAGATGAGTGGTGAGATGCATGGCGCGGAGATGATTGACTACGAGGAGCATGCGGACTTCATCGACTCCGCAGAGGCTGGCCAGAAACTCGGTATGCCCCGGGGCCTTCATGCCGGCTTGATGGGCGGCTTCCTTGTGGATCGGCCCGGTGACCATCGCGGCAATCTTGCCCTGCCGTGCTAGGTCGACGCCTTCTCGAATATAATCCAGCGCGGCTTTTCCGCATGCCTTGTCGATCTTCCCCAGCGAGATTTCAGAGAATCTCGCATTTTTCAAATCGATGAGCGGAATCGCTTCATTTCCTGCCGAAGCTTGATCGGGCTCGGCGATCGTTTGGATGGTTTTTCCCGGAGCAAGCTGCAACGCATAGTGCTGGACGAGCGAAAGTTCTCCAATGAGGATGGGAATACAGAGCTTTTCCACTCTGGGGTCGACACAGGCTTTGACCGCCACCTCGGGCCCTACTCCAGCCGGGTCTCCCAGCGTAATTCCAATGCGGGGTTTTCTCTTGTAATCAGGTGTCATCTTCCTGGACATCCAAAATGAAAATGAACATGCAGACGGGACTTTTCCGACAGGCAGTGGAATCTCTCCGGATCGTCGATGCCGGAACAGATCCCTGTGTGCCGTCATTGTTATTCTACCCGTATCCGTTGTTCACTGCATCAGTTGAGATTGATGCAGAGGAACGGCTGCATCGATTTTCAAAAACGGTTGCAATAGCGATTGCAATTTGTAAGCCCAAATGTTTAAATCGGTTTGCCTGTTCGTCCTTTTAACAATCCAGCGGATTCCAAGCGCGTTCAACCCTTATTGAATTTGGGAGCGAGCCTACGATGAATCTACAAAACCGCATCGTGAATATTCTAATGAAACCCAATGAAGAGTGGCCGGTCATCGCAGACGAAGCCACAGACGTGGCAACGCTCTATAAGGAATACATCGCGGTGATGGCGGCGATTCCTGCCATCTGCGGTTTTCTTGGAGTGGTGATCCTGGGGATCAATCTGCCCGTTGTTGGCGCGTATCGCGTGTCGATCTCCAGCGCCTTGACGGGAATGGTTGTCCAATATGTCCTTTCGCTGGCAGGGATCTACCTAGCTGCGATTATCATTGATCAGCTGGCACCCAACTTTCAATCGAGTGGAGGACTCATTCAGGCTCTGAAAGTAGTTGCTTATGGGGCTACCCCTTCCTGGGTGGCCGGAGTCCTTGGACTTATCCCCGCTCTCGGGATTTTGGGGGCGATTGCCAGCTTGTATGGAATTTACCTCGTCTATCTGGGCCTGCCGCCAGTCATGAAAACCCCTCCCGAGAAGGTCCTTCCCTTTATGGCGGTGTCGGCCGTGGTTGTGGTCGTCATCTTCGTCGTGATTCAATCAGTGGCGGGGATGATGCTGGAGATTCCGCGTCCCTCGTAATCCGTCAAGGATCTCATCGAAGGGAGTCGGTGAATATCTCGAGATCTGATCCTCAGGCCAATTTGTGTTTGATGCCAGTTTCAGGGAACTTTTCCCATTCTCTAATTTTTTCTGTTGCTGTCTGTGCCGTTTGGTTCTTTAATGAGTCTGAACGAAATCGCCCCCTTGGGTGCAGTCGGTTCACGAGAACATTTCTATGGACTGGGAGGAACGAGAACTAACACCGAATGGAAAATTGGACAATCCAGGATTCTATCGACTATTACAACATTAAGAATTGGGGGAAAAGCTACTTTTCAGTTAACGAGAATGGCCACATTACGGTCCATCCAGACAAAAGGCCCGAGCATTCCATCGATTTGAAAGAGCTTGTCGGCCAGCTCCAGCGGCGCGGCATTGACCTGCCCATCCTGATTCGATTCACAGACATTCTAAAACACCGGGTCGGCGAGATTCACGACGCCTTCCAGAATGCGATTTCCGAATTTGAGTATCAAGGCGCGTACCAATGCGTGTATCCCGTCAAGGTAAACCAGCAACGGCATGTCGTTGAAGAGATCTTGGATTTCGGGAGTGTCTATAACTTTGGGCTCGAAGCGGGCTCCAAGCCCGAGCTCTTTGCCGTCCTCGCCATTACCAATGGGAAGGATGTGCCGATCATTTGCAATGGATTCAAGGATGATGAATTTATTGAAACCGTCATTCTGGCGCAAAAGATTGGAAAGAACATCATCCCCGTCGTTGAGAAATTTACCGAGCTCGAATTGATCGTGAAGTATGCCGAGAAACTCGAGGTGAAACCTCAGATTGGCGTGCGGGTTAAACTGGCGAGTCGTGGGGCCGGGCGATGGGAATCTTCGGCCGGGTATCGATCGAAATTCGGGCTGACAGTCACTGAAGTCCTGGCCGCGCTCAGTTATTTGCGCGATCGACAGATGGCAGACTGCCTGAAGTTGTTGCATTTCCACATGGGGAGCCAGGTTACTCACATCCGGAAAATCAAAGAGGTCCTCACCGAAGCTGGAAGAGTTTATGTCGAACTTCA
Source organism: Terriglobia bacterium (assembly GCA_046331665.1). GTDB lineage: Bacteria > Acidobacteriota > Terriglobia > Versatilivoradales > Versatilivoraceae > CAWBAT01. The sequence goes on from JAXLQK010000039.1 coordinate 44,042, forward strand.
AAGAGCGGGGGCTGGACTGGAATATATTGATGTGGGTGGCGGGCTTGGCATCGACTACGACGGCTCTCAATCCAATTTCGAGTCATCGGTAAATTACACGCTTCAGGAATACGCCAACGATATTGTGTTTCGCCTCAAGACTATCTGTGACGAAGCCAAGGTGAAACACCCGACCATCATTTCAGAGTCCGGACGGGCCGTCGTCGCCTACCACAGCATCCTGATCTTTAATGTTCTGGGAGTTTCCGGATTCGATGGCTTTGTCCCCCCGGAAGCCTTGCCGGATAATAGCCCTCAGCCCTTGACGGATTTATTCTGGATTAACAAAAACATTTCGAAAAAGAACTTCGTTGAAGTCTATCATGACGCGGTCCAGCTCCGGGAGGACTCGCTCAACCTCTTCAACCTCGGATACATGACCCTTGCCCAGCGCAGCGTTACGGAAGGATTGTACTGGACCATCTGCAGTAAGGTGCTGAAGATCGTCGATGAACTGGACTACGTCCCGGACGAACTCAAGAACCTGGAAAGTCTGATTTCCGATACCTACTTCTGTAACTACTCGATCTTTCAGTCCATGCCCGACAGTTGGGCCATCCGCCAGCTTTTCCCGGTCGTTCCGATTCATCGCCTGGCGGAGAAGCCGACGCGTCGCGGGATTCTGGCGGACATCACCTGTGATTCCGACGGCAAGGTGGATCGGTTTATTGATCTTCACGACGTCAAGCGGGTTCTTGCCCTTCACCCGTTCAACGGAAATGACTATTACCTTGCGGTTTTCCTGGTGGGCGCCTACCAGGAAATTCTGGGCGATCTCCACAACCTGCTGGGCGACACCAACGCCGTCCATGTGAGATTGCAGGAGGACGGAGAAGTCAGTGTCGATCACGTGGTCAAGGGTGACACCGTTCGGGAAGTCTTGAACTACGTCCAATATAATTCTGACGAGTTGTTGGCCTTGATGCGGAAAGACGTGGAACGGGCGGTCCGTGACCGCAAAATCACATTGGAAGAATCAGCCTTGTTTCTCAGATTCTACGAATCCGGCCTGCACGGGTATACCTATCTCGAAGATGCCCACACGCGGTAGGAATTCCTTCTGGTACTGTTCTAGCTCGGGAAGATACGCTGTTTTCCACGGTCCAAACGGGGAGTCGCCTGCCAGGAGTGTCCGCGGCTCGATGGCGGTTCTCCCGTCATGTTTCACCCCGGGCAGGGGGGGCGCACGACCTATTTGAACAGGACTTTTTGAGGCGGGGTTTGACTGCAGCGAATCGATTCCGTCATCCCCGAAGAGATCTTGGCGCAGGCAGTCTCTGTGGCGGTACGTTGGGCTTCGGCCTGGTTGGCTCCCGAGGCCGTGGCGCATGCTACGCGGCCTTGAAAATCCATGCAGACTTCGCAGCGAATCCCGCCGGACCCCACGGACGTGTAGATTACAATTCCCACAAACAAGAGGATGACTGCGGCGATGATGATCTTAGTGGAGGTGTTCATAGAGGGGAAGTATACGGGTTTGACCTCAGGCTTGGCAATCCTGTCGCCAAGAAACCATGCTATGATGGACTACAGGCTGAGCCTATAAGATAAACAATGATTATCGGAATTATAAATATTACATAAATTTAGCTAACGGGTGTAGTTTTACTAAAATCATAGGTTATGGCTTCAAAAGAGCCGGAAGAGTGTTAAGTGCCCTCACTGATTAAGGATTGTTGGCTGAAAAAATCGCATTTTGTCCCTTCGGGACGGCCATTTCTGGGAGTAAGGAATCATGTCAAATCCACGGTTATTCCCCCCCCGCAAGCAGGGGCTTTACGATCCTGAATTCGAGAAAGACAGTTGTGGTGTCGGGTTTGTCGTCAACGTGGATGGTACCCGCTCAAATCAGATTGTCCACCAGGCGTTGGAAGTCTTGACAAACTTGAGTCATCGGGGAGCCTGCGGCTGCGACCCGGAATCAGGGGACGGTGCCGGGATCCTGATCCAAATCCCTCACGAATTTTTCGCCGAGAAGTGTTCCGAGTCAGGTATTTATCTGCCGAGTCCCGGGAATTACGGGATCGGTATGATTTTCCTGCCGCCAAACCCGGCCCATCGCGAACTGTGCCAGGATGTATTGAAGCAAACCGTGGAACAAGAGGGCCAGCGGGTGCTGGGCTGGCGCGATGTGCCAGTCGATAGTTCGGCCATCGGAAGTGTTGCTCACGAAGCGGAGCCGGTCATTCGCCAGGTATTCATTGGAAAGGGTGCCGAGCTGGATGACCGTCAATTTGAGCGGAAGCTCTACGTCATCCGCCGTCGTGTGGAAAGTGCAGTAGAAGCGTTGAGTCTCGAAGATGGCGAATTCTTTTATGTGTCCAGCCTGTCCTGTGTAACGGTCATTTACAAAGGGCAGTTGATGGCCCATCAGGTGTCGGCGTTCTATCTCGATTTAAAGGACCCATCTCTAAAGTCGGCCCTCGCCTTGGTCCATTCCCGCTTCAGTACGAACACTTTTCCTTCGTGGAAACTGGCTCATCCGTACCGATATCTGGCGCATAACGGGGAAATTAACACGCTGCGGGGAAATCGAAATTGGATGAGGGCCCGGACGGCCACGCTGGCCTCGGATCTTTTCGGTGAGGATATGCAGAAGTTGTTCCCGATTGTCACCGAAACGGGCAGTGACAGCGCCACCCTCGACAATGCTCTCGAGTTTTTGATTCAGGGCGGTCGTTCGTTACCTCATGCCATCATGATGTTGATTCCCGAAGCCTGGAGCAAAGATATTCACATGGATCCCGAGAAGCAAGGGTTCTATGAATATCATGCCTGCATGATGGAGCCCTGGGACGGCCCCGCCGCCGTAGCCTTTACAGATGGTAAATCCATCGGGGCCGTGTTGGATCGCAACGGGCTTCGGCCTGCCCGTTATATTGTCACGAAAAGCAAGCAGGTCATCATGGCGTCTGAAGTCGGAGTCCTCGACATTCCGGCGGAGGAAATCGCCTCTAAAGGACGCCTGCAACCGGGGAAACTCTTTCTCATTGATACCGAGCAGGGACGGATCGTCGATGATTCAGAGCTGAAGGCGACCATCTCCAAGCAAAAGCCCTACCGGCAGTGGGTCGAAGGAAATAAGATTGATTTGGCAGAGCTTCCTGATCCGGCGTCAGCCCCGCAGGCCGATCCCGAAGGGTTGTTGCGTCGGCAGAAGGTATTTGGCTATACCTTGGAAGATCTGCGTCTCCTGATGGGGCCCATGGCCAGAGATGGCGAGGAAGCCATCGGATCGATGGGGACGGATACCCCCCTGGCGGTGCTCTCCAATCACACCCAACTTCTTTATAATTACTTCAAGCAGCTCTTCGCGCAAGTGACCAATCCTCCCATCGATTCCATTCGGGAAGAAATGGTCATGTCGTTGGAGAGTTATATTGGCTCGGAGCAGAACCTGCTCGCCGAAACGCCGCGTCACTGCCATATGTTGAAGCTGCCAGGGCCAATTCTCACCGATGGCGAATTGGAGAAGATCCGGCAAATTCAGGTCGGGGACTTCCGCTGCAAGACCCTGCCCATGGTCTTCAATTTGGCGGATGGCAAGGCCGGGCTGGAAAAGGCCATGGAATCGCTATGCGCTCAAGCGTCTCAAGCAGTCCGGGAAGGTTATAGCATCCTCATCCTTTCCGATCGATCCATGGACGCCCACCAGGTGCCAATCCCCAGCCTGCTGGCGACTTCCGGAGTACACCATCATCTTGTTCGCGAGGGAACCCGGACGAAGGTCGGTTTGCTCATCGAGTCGGGTGAAGCGCGCGAAGTCATGCATTTCGCATTGTTGATCGGTTACGGTGCCGGCGGCATTAATCCGTATCTGGCGTTTGAAACGATTGATGACATGGTCCGCCAGAATTTATTTACGCCCGAAATAACGATCGAAAAGGCCCACAAGAATTACCTTAAGTCCATCCATAAGGCATTGTTGAAGATCATTGCCAAGATGGGGATTTCGACGATTCAAAGCTATCGGGGCGCCCAAATTTTCGAAGCCATCGGACTCAACAGCACGCTGGTTGACCGCTACTTTACGGGAACCGCTTCGCGGGTGGAAGGCATTGGGATCGAGGTCCTTGCGGAAGAAGCGATTGCCCGGCACCACAAAGGGTATCCGGATGAACGTACGGACAATCCTCTACTGGATGTTGGAGGCCAATATCAATGGAGACGGGAAGGCGAATATCATCACTTTAACCCGGAGTCGGTGGCAAAACTGCAGATCGCCGTCCAGCAAAATAGCTTCAAGACATTCAAGGAATATTCGGAACTCATCAACAACCAGAGCCGCCATCTTTGCACCTTGCGCGGATTATTCAAGTTCAAGAGCGGCAACCCGATTCCCATTGAAGAGGTGGAACCCGCCTCATCGATCGTGAAGCGATTTGCCACCGGGGCCATGTCCTTTGGATCGATTAGCAAGGAAGCGCATGAAAACCTGGCTATCGCCATGAACCGCATCGGCGGGAAGAGCAATACCGGAGAGGGAGGAGAAGATCCGGAACGCTTCAAACGCGACCCCGGCGGCGACTGGCGGCGCAGTGCCATCAAGCAGGTGGCTTCGGCTCGCTTTGGCGTGACCATCGAATATCTGGTCAATGCCGATGATTTGCAGATCAAGATGGCGCAGGGTGCCAAACCAGGTGAGGGCGGACAGCTTCCCGGACATAAGGTGGACCGATTCATTGCCAAGGTCAGACACTCGACTCCCGGCGTGGGCCTCATTTCTCCGCCGCCGCACCATGATATTTATTCGATCGAAGATCTGGCCCAACTCATCTATGACCTGAAGAATTCCAATCCCACGGCGCGTGTTTCCGTAAAACTTGTGGCCGAAGTGGGAGTGGGCACCGTCGCGGCGGGAGTTGCCAAAGCCAAGGCCGATGTCGTCCTGATTAGCGGTCATGATGGGGGCACCGGGGCGTCGCCTCTCACCTCAATCAAACATGCGGGAGTTCCCTGGGAGCTCGGACTTGCGGAAACCCAGCAGATCCTGGTCATGAACGACTTGCGAGGGCGGATTGTGGTACAGACCGATGGACAGCTCAAAACCGGCCGGGATGTAGCCATTGCGTGCTTGCTGGGGGCGGAAGAATTCGGCTTTTCCACGGCGCCGCTGGTTGCCTCCGGATGCATCATGATGCGCAAGTGTCATCTCAACACCTGCCCGGTCGGAGTCGCTACCCAGGATCCCGTCTTGCGGGCGAAATTCGCCGGGAAGCCGGAACACGTCATTAACTTCTTTTTCTATGTGGCTGAAGAGCTCCGGGAAATCATGGCGGAGCTGGGATTCCGGACCGTGGCGGATATGGTGGGCCAGGTGGAGATGTTGGATGTACAAGATGCCATTACGCACTGGAAGGCGCAGGGACTCGACTTTTCCCGGATCCTTCATAAGCCGGATGTTCCGCTCCGGATTGCCACTCACTGCATCCAGCCCCAAGATCATGGGCTGGAGCATATTTTTGATCGGGAATTACTGGAAGCCTGTCGCGAAGCCATCGGCAATCGGACACCGATCGAGCTGGAATTGCCGATTCGCAATACCCAGCGAACCGTGGGCACAATGATGAGCGGCGAAATCGCCAAACGGTACGGAAACGAAGGCTTGCCTGAAGACACGATTCGACTGAAATTCAAAGGATCAGCAGGGCAAAGCTTTGGAGCATTTCTCTCCCGAGGCGTGAGCCTTTTCCTGGAAGGGGATGCCAACGACTACGTGGGGAAGGGGCTCTCCGGTGGAAAGCTCATTGTCTGTCCGCCACGCGAGGCTACTTTCGTGCCTGAAGAAAATATTCTCATCGGGAACACCGTGCTCTACGGAGCCACGGGAGGGGAAGCTTACTTCCATGGCGTCGCTGGAGAACGGTTTGCCGTGCGCAATAGCGGCGCATTGGCTGTCGTGGAAGGAACGGGAGACCACGGCTGCGAATATATGACCGGCGGGCGAGTTGTCGTCTTGGGAAAGACAGGCAGAAACTTTGCGGCCGGCATGAGCGGCGGAATTGCCTATGTGCTGGACGAAGAAGGAACTTTCCCCGCGCGTTGCAATAAGAGCATGGTCGACCTGGAGCCAGTGGTAGAATCCGCCGACATGGATACCATCCGCCGGTTGGTGGAGAACCATTTCCGCCACACCGGGAGCCGGACGGCAGGCCGTGTCCTGGATCAGTGGAAAAAGTTGATCCAGAAATTTGTGAAGGTCATGCCCATCGATTATCGGCGGGTCCTCGTGCAAATGGAGCAGGAACGACGCAAGGCCGCGTCGCCCGAGCAGCAGGCCGCGATGATGAAATCTTAAAGAGAGCCGCGATCGTCAAAGAACGATGAACCGTCAGAGGTGGGGAGTTCAGATAGGGGATTGAAAAAAAGGGCGTTTTTCCCTATCGTGTCACCTTGAAGTTTCACCGATCGCTTGCGAAAGCGGCTCTTTTATTTTTTTTGGGGTTGTGATGGGTAAAGTTACGGGTTTTTTGGAAATTCAACGTCAAGGGGCGCCGCGGCGTCCTGTCGAAGAGCGTCTCCGCGATTACCACCAGGTTTACCATGAACCCGCGGATGAACTGGTGCAAGGCCAGGGGGCTCGGTGCATGGATTGCGGGATCCCGTTTTGTCATACGGGTTGTCCGCTGGGAAATATCATCCCCGACTGGAATGATCTTGTTTACCAGAATCGATGGCGCGAAGCCATTGAGGTCCTTCATAAGACCAATAATTTCCCCGAATTTACGGGGTGGGTCTGTCCGGCTCCGTGTGAAACCGCCTGCGTTCTTGGCATCAACAATGACCCCGTCACCATCAAGCTCATTGAGCTGAACGTGATCACCCATGCCTATCGAGAAGGCTGGATCAAACCTCAACCTCCCAAAGTGAGGACCGGAAAAAAAGTTGCCGTCATCGGCTCAGGGCCGGCAGGATTGGCTTGTGCAGCCCAATTGAATAAAGCGGGACATGCCGTCACGGTTTTCGAACGGGCAGACAGGATTGGCGGCCTGCTGAGTTATGGGATTCCGGATTTCAAGCTGGAAAAATCCATCGTCCAGCGACGGCTTCAACTCCTGGCAGAAGAAGGAATCGTCTTCAAGACGAATGCCAACGTGGGATTTAACGTGCCGGTGGAAGAGTTGCGCCAACAGTTTGATGTGTTGGCTCTCTGTGGCGGGGCGACCCAGGCTCGAGACTTGCCAGTTCCCGGTCGCGAGCTGGATGGTATCCATTTTGCCATGGAGTTTCTCCCTCAGCAGAACCGCCGCGTAGGCGGGGACCCCATCTCAGGAAAGGAAATCACCGCCACTGGAAAACACGTCATTATCCTGGGCGGCGGCGATACGGGCTCTGACTGCCACGGGACTGCCCTTCGGCAAGGGGCAATCTCGGTAAAGTCCTGGGAACTATTGTCCAAACCTCCAGCCCAGCGCACTCCTTCAATGCCTTGGCCTTATTGGCCGATGATTCTGCGCACTTCCACGTCCCATGAAGAAGGTGGAGAACGGGACTGGAGCGTCAGCACCAAATCCTTTTCCGGATCTCAAGGAAAGGTGGAAAAGCTGCACGCCGTCCGCGTCGAATTCGGCCCCCCCGATGCGACGGGTCGACGGCCGATCAATGATGTGCCCGGCTCTGAATTCGACGTGCGCGCCGATTTGGTCCTTTTGGCTCTTGGCTTTCTTGGGCCGGAACGGAACGGAATGATTCAACAGCTTGGCTTGAAGCTGGATGGGCGCGGCAATGTCGAGGCGAACAAGGATTACATGACGAGCGTCCCCGGAATTTTTTCGGCCGGGGACATGCGTCGAGGCCAATCCCTGGTGGTCTGGGCCATTACCGAAGGCCGACAATGCGCACGGGCGATCGATCAGTTCCTGATGGGCTCGAGCGAACTATCCTGATACTTCCATCCCTGTTCACCATTCCCAGCAGAAAAATCCTACCTTAAATTTCCCCGGTTTCATTCCAGTACCTTTCAAGCTGGAAAATGGGCTTGACTCAAGAATGTCTCGCCCCTAACATACATGCAGTCACCCTGTCAGGGTGCTTTCAATGTAAAGGGAAGTGGGTGCAAATCCCACACGATCGCGTCACTGTAAGCGGCGAGTCGTTTCTACGTTGACGGTAAAGCCGTCGGTCACTCTTCTTGAGGGAAGGGGAAGGCCATAGAAACGATCTGGACCCGTAAGTCAGGAAACCTGCCCTGGCAGTTTATCTAAACCTTCGCGTCAAAGGGTAAAGAGACCTCCTCAAGTCCTCTCTCGAATTGCCCGCCTGACGCCACTTGGAAACTTCCAGGAGGCTATCACGATGATCCGTAGGGAAAAAATATCATGGGGCGAACTCTGTCAAGGTTGTTGGGGGAAGATGAAGGGCTGTCCCTGGCTGTTGTTTCTGATGCTTTGGGGAATAACGGCTGGAGGGAATGAAGGGATGGCGCAGGCCCTTGCGGGAAATATTGTAGATCCTCAAGCAGCGGCAGTGGCGGGGGCCCGGGTGGGGCTCTATCGACGGGACTCCAACGCCCGCTGGTCTACGCTTTCGGATTCGCAGGGACAATTCCGTTTTGATCGGGTTACTCCCGGCAGCTATTTCATTGAAGTTGAGGCCCAGGGTTTTGCGCGCATGACGACACCCCCAGTTTTCACGGATCAAAAGGGGATCGAAGGGTACAGGATCACGCTCGCACTGGCTCAGGTGAAACAGGAAGTGGTAGTCACTGCCGCAGGCTCGGCCCAGTCGATTGACGAGCTTGCGAAAACAGTAACTGTTTTGGATCAACAAGAAGTGACGCAACGGGACGAATACTCCATTGCATCCGCCCTGCGCACTGTCCCTGGAGTGCGGTTTCAACAGCTTGGCGGCCCGGGGTCCCTGAGTTCACTTAAGATCCGCGGCCAGCGGAACGAGGATACTTCGGTGTTGATCGACGGGCAGCGCTTTAGAGACGTGGCTGCTCCACAGGGCGATGCCTCCGGGTTTTTGAGCGACTTGCTGTTTATCGATACCGAACGAGTGGAAGTGTTGAACGGCTCGGGGTCTTCGTTTTATGGAACCCATGCCATTGGAGGAGTCGTCAATATCATCACCGACGAGGGTGGCGGCAGAGCGCACGGCAATATTCTCTTGGAAGGGGGATCCTTGGGGTTCTTCCGAGGTTTAGCCCAGGTTGCCGGAGGAATCCACAATGACCGGGTGACCTACAGTCTCGGGGCGGGAAATTTGAGTGTTACCCGGGGCGTTGACGGGGATGATGCCACCCGGAACACCAGTGGCCAGGGAAAGCTACAGTTCCATCTGTCGCCCACGAGCACCCTTTCGGCCCGTCTCTATGCGGTGGATGGCTTCCAGCAAATCAACACGAGCCCATTTGCCGCTGGAGAGGTACCCGCTTCCGGGATTGTCCCGGCAGTGCCCCTCTCACTTGATGCATTGAATCAATTCGAAAGTGGCGTGCCGCTCGATCAGATTCATTTCAATGGAGCCAATTTTGTCCCTTCCATCAATGACCCTGATTTTCGACGCACAGCCAAGTTCCTGGTCGGTTCCGTGATCTTTTCGCAGCAGCCTCGGGATGGATGGAATTATTCCCTGGCCTATCAGGGCCTGGCAACCGATCGGACTTTCTTCGATGGTCCGGGAGGGGTGTTGTTCCAACCCTTCACTCAAACTCAATCCGATTACGACGGACGTACGCAAAACCTTACGGCTCGAACCGATGTGCGCCTGGGATCGTTTAATCTGCTCAATGTGGGCTATGAATTCGAACAGGAGCGTTATCTGAACCGTAATCTTACAGGGATTGCGACGGAAGATTCCTCGGTGGACGTGACCCAGCGCAGCAATACCCTTTATGTTCAGGATTTGATGCGACTTTGGGGTGATCGCCTGCAAATCATGCTTGGATTTCGCTATCAAGGATTCACGTTGCTGAACCCGACATTCTTGCCGTCGGTCGATTCACCGTACCAGGGGATGGTCTTTGCCGCGCCTCCCAGTGCGTATACTGGAGATGGGGCCATCGCCTATTTCATTCGGAGTACAGGAACAAAATTTCGAGCACACGTCGGCAATGGCTATCGCGCTCCTTCACTCTACGAACGATTCGGGACGTACTATAGTAGTTTTGGGTATTCTGCCTATGGAGATCCACGTTTGCAGCCGGATCGATCCATTGCCGTCGATGGAGGACTGGAGCAGAGTTTTTGCAATAACCGTATTCGAACCTCAGCCACGTATTTCTATACCCGGTTGCAGCAAGTCATCATTTTTGATTTCTCTGGAGGCATTGATCCAGGAACGGATCCTTTTGGGCGGTACGGGGGATATCGTAACAGCGGCGGAGGGCTGGCCCGCGGGGTCGAACTAAGTGCCCGTTTCTCCCCCACGCGTTCAACGGATGTGGCCGCCACTTATACCTACACCAACGCAGTCCAGAATCAGCCGATTGTGGCAGGAGTTCTCAAGACCTTTGTAATCCCGGACAACATGTTCAGTCTTGTCCTCACCCAACATGTCGGACAACGCTTTTACGTGAACCTCAACTATGTGGCTTCGAGCAACTATCTGGCACCCTTGTTGGATTACAGTACCTTCACCAACCGGGCCTATCAGTTTGGAGGATATCAACTCGCGGAGCTGGGTTCCAGCTACCAATTCCCGATAGGGGACACCCAGCAGTTGCGCTTTTATTTCAAGATCGGGAACCTTTTCAATCAGGACTATTATGAGGCCGGGTATCGTACGCCGGGTCTCACCGGCTTAGTCGGTGTACAATTTAGTTTTTAGAATGGACTCGAAATCTAGAAAATTGATCTTGGTCTGCCTGGTGTTTCTTGTTGGGCTGCTTGGGCTGCAACTGGTTCGCCGCAAGCCACCCAACCGGGACGCCCCTCAGGATGGTTCGAAGATTGTGTCCATGTCGCCAAGCCTCACGGAAATCCTTTTTGAATTGGGTCTTGGAAAAAACCTTGTGGGGGTGACTAACTATTGCAATTATCCTCCCGAAACCGCCCAGATCGAAAAAATTGGAGATTTCGTCAACCCGAATTTTGAGAGAATTCTCAATCTTCACCCGGATCTGATTTTTGCGGAACGCTGGACTTCCAGCCGGATTGTGTCCCGATTAAGAGATGCAGGTCTGACCGTTGTTGAAATTCAATCTCCGCGATCTATTGCGGATATTTATGTCACCATTGCATCAGTGGGGCGGGAGGTGTCTCGGGAGGACCGAGCCCGGGAAATCACCGGTGATATGCAGGCGCGAATCCTGAAAATTCAAACGCAGGCGGCCGCTTTCGTAAAACCTCCAAGTCTGTTCATTGAGATTGATGTGCCAAATTGGACAGTCGGTGGGATGAGTTACACCAGCGAAGCAATCAACCTGTGCGGCGCCCGGAATATTTTTGAAAATGTTCAAAAGCCTGCATTCCAGGCCTCCGTCGAATCGATCTTCAAGCTCGATCCTGACGTTATCTTATCCTTCGATGCCAAGGCGTCGGATTTCATGAGGCGGCCAGGATGGCTCCAGTTGAAGGCTGTGCGCGACCGCAAGATTATCGATGACATCGGCCGCAATCTACTGTCTCATGGAAATCACCGGTTGGTCATCGGGATGGAACAGCTTCAGGCGCAGTTACTGAAAATGCAATAGTGCCGCCGGGAAAAAAGTCTGTTTGAGGATCTATGAGAAATCGGTTTTCCCCCTCTCAGAAGCTCTGGTTGTTGGGAGGCGGCGCCTTCGCCGTAATGAGCGTGGCGCTCTTTCTCGGCCCCACCGGATTCCCGGATGTTGGAATTTTGTTAACGGTGCGTTTGCCGCGAGTTCTGCTGGGGCTCCTGGTGGGATGCGGCCTTGCCTGTTCCGGAGCTGTTTTTCAAGGAGTGCTTCGCAACCCGTTAGCGGATCCTTTCATCCTGGGGACGTCGAGTGCGGCTACGTTCGGGGTGATGCTGGCCAATTTGCTGGGCTGGAAAGAATACTATCTGCTGTATTTTATGGCACTCGGGTGCGCTCTGCTTTCCATTATTTTTGTCTACCGAATTGCGATCAGTAACGGGCGGGCTTCGGTTCAAACCGTGGTCTTAAGTGGCGTCGTGGTCAGCTTGTTTCTCAATGCAGTCGTCTTCATCTTTTTCTCCCTATTCTATCGGGAGTCCTTTACCATTCTCTTCTATTTGCTCGGCACTTTGACGAACGTGGATCTCAAGCTGGTGGCCATCTCCGGGTTGATCATTGTGGCAAGTTTTGCCTGTTGCTGCTTTCTGGCCCGGGATCTGAATCTCTTGACACAAGGGGAAGAAGTGGCCTTCCATTTAGGCTTGGAAGTTGAAACGGTCCAAAGGATCTTCTTTGTGGCGGCGTCTTCCATGACAGCGGCTTGTGTCTCCATGGCGGGTATGATTGGTTTTGTCGGGTTGGTCATCCCGCACATGATGCGGCTGATTGTGGGTCCCGATCACCGCCACCTCATCCCGGCTTCAGCCTTGGGCGGGGCTGTGATCTTGATTCTGACGGATGCGGCTGCCAGAACCTTAGTGCCTCCGATGGAAATTCCCGTGGGGGCGTTAACTGCCTTATTTGGGGCCCCGTACTTCCTGTATCTTCTCAAGAAGAGAAGAACTGCCGGGGAATTTTAAGAATGAATCCCGCCATCTTAATGGATCGAGTGAGTTTTTCCTATAACTCCCGGCCGATTCTCCAAAACATTGACTTGCAGATTCCCCGGCAGTCCATCCTTGGGCTCATCGGGCCCAATGGTTCGGGCAAAACGACCTTGCTGAAGCTGATCAGCCGTATCCTCCATCCGCAACAAGGTCAAATTCTAATTGATGGTCAACCCCTGGACGGACTGCGAGCCGGGGAAATTGCACGCAAAATGGCAGTCATTTCTTCCGAGCAGTCCTTTGAATTTCCCTTTGCGGTCAAGGATATCGTAGCCATGGGACGTTTCCCCCATTTGCGCCGATGGCAAAAATTATCTGCACAGGATCAGTCACTCATCGACGAGTCGATGCGGATGACCGCGATTGGGCACCTTCAAGATCGTCCGATTTCCAAACTGTCCAGTGGGGAGCGTCAACGGGTGTTGATTGCGCGTGCGATCACTCAGGAGCCTTCTCTCTTGCTTCTCGACGAGCCCAACGCTCATTTGGATATTAACCACCAACTCACCGTCTTTCACCTGTTGCATCGGCTCAACCGGGAAAAGGGAATGACGATTCTGGTCGTATTGCATGATTTGACGGCCGCCGCGGCTTTTTGCCACGCCATTGTACTTTTGCATGAACGGCGAATTGTCAAAGAGGGCCGTCCCGAGGATGTTATTACTGCTGAACTGATTCGCCAAACCTACGGAGCTGAAGTGGACGTCTACCCCAATCCCCGTGGAGGATTCCCGCAGATTAGCTTTCTTCCTCTGCGTTCCACGGACTAATGGAGCGAGCCATCGGAATCGCGAGGCGTTTTATCTTTCAGGCTTTCCGGTCGGAGGACAAAAGATGGTGAAGCCGGGGTCTTCGAGAGAGGCGGAAAATCATCAATGACCAATGCATTATCCAACCTCCATGCCCACGAGCCTTCGCGTCGATGGGTTCTTCCGAAGCGCGACGGCCACACCCATACGGAATTTTGTCCGCATGGGTCGCGAGAAGAAACCGTTCTATTTATTCAAAAAGCGATTGAACTGGGATTTGAGTCCTACAGTCTGACGGAGCACCCTCCATTACCGATAGATTTTCCAGACCCGGCTCCGGACCAAAGTTGTGGAATGGTGGCCGGAGATCTTGAGCCTTATTTGCGGCGTGCCAACGCGTTAAAAGCCCAATTTTCCGGAAAGATAACGATCCACGTGGGACTGGAAGTGGATTTTATCCCCGGCTATGAAGAGACCACTCGGAAACTGTTGGACCAGGTCGGTCCGCAGTTGGCGGATTCAGTGCTGTCCGTCCATTTTGTCCCGGGGCGAGGGGGATGGCGATGTGTGGATTTTTCGGCTGAAGATTTTAAAGAAGGATTGCTCGATGCCTATGGAAGCATTGAAGCGGTTCATGAGGCCTACTGGGAGACGCTCGAGAAGGCTATCGATGCGGATTTGGGCCCTTTCAAACCCAGACGTCTTGGACATCTGAGTTTGGTGCACAAGTTTCAAAAGAGATTTCCACTGCAGGACTCCCAGTACTTCTACACGAGGGTCTGCGGGATATTAGACAAGGTTCGGGCGAAGGGAATGGAATTAGATCTGAACGCCGCGGGCCTGTTCAAACCGGATTGTCAGGAGATTTATCCCGCACCCTGGATGTTGGTTGAAGCTGTCCAACGCGAGATTCCCTTGGTTTATGGTTCGGATGCCCACAGCGTCAAAGGAGTCGGTCAAGGGTTTGACGAAGCAGAAAGACTGGTGCGTTCCATGATGCCGCCACCCCATCAATCTTGACGAGCGGTTTGGCAGATGGTGCACGGACAGATCTCGCGCAGGTAAGAGTACGTGTAGATGCCGGTGGCATGGCCATCGTTCCAGGTAAACTGGATGGCATAGTGCCCTACGGGACTCGCTCCGGTTAATTCGATCGGCCCTTTCCCATAGATGGGGAAGAGATCGGGGCTTGATTTTACAACCGGAGGTGACTCGCGGCACGCCGCGCAGGGGCAGTGCTGGCGGAGGAAGGCATAAGAGTAGGTTGCCTCATGCCCATCGTTCCATGAGATCCACAAGCCGTCTGGCGTACGAAGTTTAATCTTGATCGGAGTAAATTCCATACGATAGCTCCCCGGATGATACCGCGTCTTTTCCCTTAGAGTTCACGACTCCTCGATGACGGGTCCTACCGGAGTCAGATGATTGACGATGCTGACTTGAGCCGCCGTGGCGCTGGCGACGGCGCGAAACACCTCGCTCAGCGGCGTCATTTCTTCATCCATCGTCAGAGGCTGGCCGCTATCACTGCGCTTTCGAATTGCAGAATTTAAAGGAATTTCGCCCAGGAACGGAAGGTGCATGGCCTGGCTGGCGGCGCGGGCTCCACCATAACCAAAAATCTCTTCCCGTTGTCCGCAATGCGGGCAGACAAAATAGCTCATATTTTCGACAATCCCCAAAATCGGAGTCTTAAGTCTTTTAAACATGGCAATGGCTTTGGAAGCGACTTCCAGTGCCAAATCCTGGGGAGTTGAAACAATCACGGCTCCGGTCAGGGGAATTGTTTGACACAAGCTTAACTGGATGTCTCCGGTTCCCGGAGGAAGATCGATCACCAGATAATCCAAGGTTCCCCACTCGACTTCCCCCAGAAACTGGTGGACCATCTTGTGCAGCATCGGACCCCTCCAAATCACCGCTTCATCCTTAGGAAGGAAGTACCCCATTGAAATCATTTTCACGCCCTGAGAGACAGGGGGAATGATGCGGCTCCCCATCACTTGAGGGGGCTCGCTTGCCCCCATGAGAATGGGAATGCTCGGACCATACACATCCGCATCCATGAGTCCGACGGCGGCACCAAAGCTCTTCAAGCCAACGGCCAGATTGGCCGCAAGCGTGGATTTTCCCACGCCACCCTTACCACTGGCCACGGCTATGGTATTTTTGACCCCCGGAATAAGAGTGCTGGCATGAGGTGTCAGCCGCGAACTGACGGAAAACCCCATCGTCACCTCAACGCTCTCCACTCCCGCCAGACTCGCCACTGCTTTTTTCGCTTCCGCGTAAAGCTGGTCCCGCACGGGGCAAGCCGGTGTAGTCAATTCAATCTTGAATGAAACTTTCCCCCCCTGGATGGTCAAATCCTTAATGAACCCCAATGTAACTATGTCTTTTTTGAGGTCTGGGTCCTGGATACCTTGTAAGATTTTCAAAACCTCGGATTCCTTCACCAAAATTCCTTGATTGGAAGATGCCATGGGATACCCTCTCGGAAACGAATTGTAGTGCTCGCGTCTTATCTGGGGTCAAGACTTCACGCCGCCCGGAAAGATATACTATAGTAACGCGCGAACACATGCTTTTCTAAGTTTTGTTTGTGTTTTTCTTGGTGGGGAAGACGGTGCCATCGTTGGATCCCAGGCACCGGTGAGCACCCGCGGTTGCCCCGGGAACAACGGTCGGTGCCAGGCAGGAGCGCAACATCGCAGCTGAGGATTCCAATAAGGGAGCTAAACGGATGAACAAAGGCAAGAAACTGGCTTTATTGGGGGCGGGCAAGATGGGAGAAACTCTTGTTGCCGGGATGCTGGACGGAAAGATTTTTTCCCGGGAGAAAATCATCGTAACGGCCAAACACTCGGAACGTCTCGAAGCCTTGCGGGAGAAATATCGAATTCAAACGACCCCTCACAACCGCAAGGCAGTTCAGGGTGCCGATCTTGTGCTTTTGGCGGTCAAGCCTCAGGCCGTAAGGGAAGTGTTGGAGGAAATCAAAGGCGAACTGACGCGTGACCAGGTCGTCATTTCCGTGGTGGCTTCAGTGACAACCGGTTTCATCGAAAGAATCCTCAATGCGCCTGTTTCCGTCATTCGAGCAATGCCCAACACGCCATGTCTCAAACGCTGCGGCATGACGGCGTTGTGCAAGGGGCTTCATGCCGAAGTGTCCCACCTGAAAGAAGCTCAAGGTTTGTTTGAATCCGTCGGACGCACCTTGCTGCTGGATGAAAAATACATGGATGCGGTCACGGGGCTCAGTGCCAGTGGGCCGGCCTTTATGTATATTATTCTCGAATCCCTGGCGGAAGCCGGAGTGAAGGTCGGGCTCCCAAGGGCGGTCGCCACGGAACTGGCGGCACAGATGACTCTTGGAGCGGCCCGGATGGTCCTGGAAACAGGGGAACATCCAGCCTTACTGAAAGATCATGTGACGACGCCGGCCGGCTGTACAATCGATGGAATTCTCGAATTGGAAGAAGGAAAACTGCGCGTGACCCTGATCAAGGCAGTCGTCAAGGCGACCCAGCGCGCCGCTGAGCTCTTGGAGAACTGATTTTGAGCGCAGGCAATGATGGAATCAGGGAGGATAGGGAGCTTGGGGGAAATTTCATTCAATCTCTTCCCCTGGCGATTTCAGATTATGCGGCCCCTCCGGCAATGGCGGGAATGATCGAAATCTCATCCTTGTCGGAAACGGGCGTCTGCAAGTTGTCGAGAAAGCGGATATCTTCTTCGTTGACAAAAATATTCACAAAACGGCGGACTTTTCCTTCGGCTTCACAAAGCCGATCTTTGATCCCCGGATATGTTCGATCCATGTCGTCGATCAGTTGCTGTACCGAAGTACCGCTTGCAGCAACAATTTCTACACCATTGGTCAACGACCTGAGTTGAACGGGGATGCGAACCTGGATTGGCATGATTCCTCCTTCAAGAATGAGATCCAGCGAATGGCTGGAAAGATTACGAGTCTTTGGCAACGAATTCCGCCTTGACCGCAGGAGTCAACCACCCCTGAGCCAGAAGCAGTTCTGCATTTAAAAGGGCAGCTCCAGCGGCCCCTCGGATGGTGTTGTGGCCCAAGAGGTCAAATTTATAGTCCAGCACGCCACACTCTCGAACCCGACCGACCACCGTGGCCATTCCTTTTTCGACATCGCGATCGAGCCGGGGCTGCGGGCGATCGACTCCTGAGAGAATCACGACCGGGCGCTGCGGAGCGCTGGGGAGCTTTAAAGATTGGGGGATGGACGTGAAGCTGGCCATCGCTGCAATGAGTTGCTCGATTTCCGGGCGGCGACGGAGCCCCACGGAGACTGCCTCCAGATGGCCGTCCAGCACATGGACCCGGTGGCAGTGTGCGCTCACTTTAAAGTTGGCAAACTCAACTTTCCCGCCAGAAAGCGTTCCCAGAATCTTGCGAGGTTCAGTTTCGACTTTCTCTTCTTCATCCGCAATGTAGGGGATCACATTATCCAGTAGGTCCATGCTGGCAACACCGGGATACCCCGCGCCGGAAATGGCCTGCATGGTCACCACCGAAACGCATTCCAAACCAAACTCGCGGTGAAGCGGGGCGAGCGCCAGAATCATCGCCATTGTGGTGCAATTGGGATTCGTGACAATAAACCCGCCCTTCTCGTATTGCTGCTTTTCCCTTTGGACAGGAATCAGCTGCAAGTGCCCCGGGTTAATTTCCGGAACGAGCAGGGGAACGTCCTCGTCCATGCGGTGATTCTTGGAGTTGCTGAGAACCGGATAACCGGCCCGGGCAAATGCCGTTTCCACTTCACCAGCGATGCTGGAGGGCAGACCGGAAAGCACCAGGCTACATTCCAGGGGCGGCTGGCACTCTTTCACGGTAAACGAGCGGATATATTCCGGCATCTGTCCGGAAATCTTCCATTGGCAAGCCTCGGCATAAGGCTTTCCTTGCGATCGGTCCGATGCAGCAATATCTCCGACTTCAAACCATGGATGGTTTTCCAGCAATTGTATAAATCGCTGACCCACCGTTCCCGTTGCTCCGAGAATACCGACTTTCACTTTTTGTTTCATGCACACTCACCTGAGTTCATTTCCGAAAAATTCTTGAGATTCCGTTGTCACTTTTTACGCGCCGATATATTTCGAAAAAATCGTCCGTGCAACTTCCGTATCCTTTGTCCCTCGTACGATGCTTCGCCCATCGGCAAACACGGCGATTTCATACTGGTCCACTTCAAGACGGAGTAAGAATTGATTGAAATGAACCGAGCCAATTGGCTCAAGCCGTCGGGCAAGGTCCTGAAAATCAACCCGGGCGCCTTCCTGGCTGCTGATTTGCACCGAATCCCGACCGCACAACGTCGTCGCCAGGGCTCCATTCTTCCCTTCCAGAAATGAAAAGTCGCGCTGGTCACAGCAGGGGCAGCCCCCCAGTTCTTTGACCGTCGCTATATTAAGCTGTTTCCACACCCCTTCC
>JAXLQK010000040.1:0-62566 GCA_046331665.1 Terriglobia bacterium
TTCCTCGTCCGGAAAAGAATTTAAGAAGCCAGGGCGATTCCCAGAGACGATCCAGCGTCCACGGAGTTTTGCGAAAGAACGGGAGATGCTGTTCCAGATAAATTCCGATCCCGCTGAAGAAGACCCGCGGCTGGCTCACGTTGCGTTCGTCGGTCAGGGTTGGTGTGTAGATTGGCAGGAGGAGGACCTCATGACCTTGCGCCATCAGCTCTGTTGCCAGAGCATTGTCGAGGAGGCAACTACCGCAATACATCCCGGCGGCGCCGGCGGTAATGTAGAGAATCTTCATAAGGGAGACTCACTCCGGCCAGCGCGGCAGCCAGCGGGAAACCCGGGCGCAATATTCCTGGTAGGAAGGTCCGAATTTACGTCTGAGGGTGGGTTCCTCATAGAAATAAACAAAAGTGTGAAATAAGAGCCACACGAAGATAGCGAGAAGCAGCAGTAGTGTTGACTGAAAGAAACAGGCTTCTCCAGAAATGATGAGGACAATGCCGAGGTACATGGGATTCCGCACGAGACGGTAGAGGCCGCGCGTCACAAAGCGAATCGGCGGGTTCCAGACCGCGGGGGTGCCTTGTCCGAATTGAGCAAAATCCTTTGAGCAAATCAGGTAAATCAACGCGCCCAGAAAGCAGGTGAGCCCCCCGGGGAGGGCGGCAGTCCAGTGGTAGACAGTCAAGGAGAGTATCCCCAACCGGTGCAGGAAGTAGGGAATACCTGCCATAATGACCGTCAGCGCAATGGTGCTAAAGAGAAAAGTCCTGAAAAGAATGCTCACGAGGCTACCCGGCGCCTATCGACGGAGAATCAGACTCCAATCGAAAAGGGCAAACGCGCAAATCCCTTGGGCCGTCCAGTGTCAAGCAGCTTCAATCGGATTCTGGAAGGCTCTGCGGAAAAAAAGATGGTCGAAAAGATTGCCTTCGTGCGGCTGATCCCAAGCAATCTGTGGAGTAGGAATCGGGCCGAGATTAAGCCGATCCACATCAGGGCAGTCGATGAGGCGTTTGATCAATCCCGGGTCATTGGTGATGGCCGTGACGACCAAGCTCTTTCCCAAAATTTCTGGAATCTGATCTTGTGAAACCTCGACGACGCTGGCGAACGGAAACAAAAATTCGCGATTGGCGAGCGGGTGTTCCGGTGTGTCGCAGTTCACGATTGTGGGGGCCAGGTAACAGCAGCCCTGCCATTGGATGAGACGTTCGCCGGCACGGTAAGGTGCCGTGACATCGCGGGCGCCGGGAATCGCAAGGCCTTCGTCGATTTCGGCAGAGATTCGCTGAGCAAAGCGATGATCGGCAAAGGGTGCCAATTGGGCGCGTTCGTCGTTGGCGTCCCGTGGAACAATCTGCGCCAGGCGATGTGCCAAGGCTTCGGCGATCTGCTTCCCATGTTTGGGAACCCAGATACCCGAGGCGTTGACGCAGGAACGGCCGCCATTCTCGAGAATCGACGAGACCATGACATCCAGATATTGCTCCCAATGTTCTGCGCAATCTTCACCGAGGACGACTTTGCTGTATCCGGGGCCATGGATCTCCACACGGGAATCGCTTTTCCAAGGTCTCGTCGAAGCCGTGTCACCGAAGACCATCCCTCTGCCGCATTGACGCAAGATCTCTGCCCCGCCCGCATGGGCTGTGGGGTAATAGCTGAATGCCGCTGGAGGACAACCGGCCCGAATCAGCGCCTGTGCCAGACGATAGGGCGTCCATGGCTCCGCGCTTCCCGGTTTGAGAACGAGCGGAATCTTGAGGGCAATCGCAGGCACCCATAGCGAATGCACACCCGGAGAGTTGCTGGGGAGCACCACACCGAGAGATTCCGTTCGCGGACAGAAACTGAGAGCCGTTCCTTGGATTTCTCCAAAACCACGATCGAGAATTTCAGGATTCAAATGCCGCGTGAGACCGTGAAGGACTTTCTCCATTTGGGCCAAAACGCCTTGGATTTTCGCCAGGTTCCGGCGAGCGAGGGTAATCGGCAACCCCGTGGTGGCCGAGACCTGGAGGAGATATTCTTCGGGGGATTGCTGGGCATCCCCCAGCGGAAGCGTGGCCGTGGCAAAAAGGTTCGCTGCCTTGTGGCAAATCTCCAGGAGCTCTCGCGTCGTATACCTCTGAAGCTGGGCGCGGTTCTCGGATTGGTGGAGCAGGTCACGCCGAATCAAGCCGAGATTGGCCTGACTTAGCTCCACGAAGGGCTCACGTTTTTGATAGTGCGGCACCCGGACAATGTCCAGACTTCGATACGGGACTCCGCGCCGGAGGATGGGAATGTGAATCATGAACTAATACACCCCTTCCACAACCTTTGATTGAAGCTGAGAAAACGGACGCACATTCCGGACGCGCCATCCCAGGGATATTGCGAGCAGGGGTTGTTCGCGTTCTGCTTCATCACGCTCGAGAAATCGCGGCATGAAAAATTCGCGCGTCAACGTCGTCAAACGGACTCTTCCGGTCTCTCCATACCCGACGATCCGGTCAGGCTGGTTCGGATCGACAACTTCGATCATGGCTCGCGGCGACGGGGGGTAATAGATGACAGCGTAGTGATCTTCTGGCGCCAGAGGCTTGTGGACCGCGAGCCCCATTAACGTGTTTCCGTAGGTGGGGGCAAAATAAGCCCCCTCCAGAAGCTCTTCAACAGCAAATCGATAGAATTGCGGTGTCATCTCGGTTCCGCCGCAAAAGACCCCTTTGATGCCAACCTTTTTGAGGGAAACCTTTTCACAGAGCGCCTCTAATAATTTCGGAGTCGTGAAAAGGCATTGAATGTTGGGGTGCGCGCGCAGCAACGTCAATGACTGTTCGATGACATGCTGTTTGTAGAGCTCCGCCTGCCTTACGTCCCCCATTCTGATCAGTTTGATGACCCAGCGGGGGTCGAGGTCGACCATAAAGCAGATTCCCCCCCGGTACTGGGCAAGGTGCTCGACAGCCAGGCGCAGGCGCCGCGGTCCGGAAGGACCGATGGAAAGCCAATCGGCACCCCTGGGGAAAGCCTCATCCGGGAGCGTGGCGCTGAAGGCCTCATAGTCGATACGGAAATCGTCGATACTGATGCGGGACTTCGGAACTCCAGTGCTTCCCCCGGTCTCAAAAACCGAAATGGGGCGGTTACTGTAAACTTTGGGCACCCAGCGTCGGACCGGTCCCCCGCGGAGCCATTCATCTTCGAAGAACCCGAACCGATCCAGGTCCTGATAGGTTCGAATTTCCTGACGGGGATCCCAGCCCAGCTTCTTGACGCGGTCCAACCAAAACGGACATCCCGTTTCCGGATCAAAATGCCATTGCACCATTTCCTGCGTCCAGGCATCGAGTACCTGACGAGTATTTTGCACTCCGTTCTGCAAGGTGTTGTCGATAGACATGCGCATAGTTTGCTCCCGGAAAAGGATACCTTGGAATGGCCGAAACTGGAAGCAGAAGCAGCAGAGAAATGTATGAAAGGGGAAGGCGCCGAGGGTAGAAATTCCGGTAGGGAAAAGGTCAGTGGCTCAGAAATCCCGCAAGGAAAAGACCACGCCTTCGTCATCCGAGAGACTTTCCAGCCACTTCTGAATGCGCGCAGCCAGCTCGCGCTTCCTGAAATACCCGTTTGGAATGAGGGCGGGAAGAGGAGAGTTGATTTTCTCCTCGGTCAAGGAGCCTTCAAGAATTTCGTTGATTTGGTCTACATTCTTCTGGGTCAGAGCAGGCATTTCTCCCTCGCCGAGCAATAAACGAAGGGACGTCAATTGATCAGCGTCCTGCCCGTTTCCCTCAACCAGCTTGGATTCGATCGTGTCCCGGAATCCCACAATCAGCTGCCGGTGGTACGAAATGCCGAAATCCAGGAAGTGTTTCAAATCTTTGACGACTTCCGAGATTTCAAGGGGCCGGGTGAGTTTGAAACTGCACTGGCAGCGGGGGCTCTGGTAGAGCAAGTCCCGGGTGGGCAAGGTACATTGGTGGTCGCGAATATCAGTGATCCATTCCTGGAAATTCACCAGATAAGAGGAGTCACCGAGGGGGAGTGACGCAAGGAGCTGAAGATTGCGCATCTGGGTTGAAGTTTCCACCTCTTTGAGCAGCTCGAAACGGCCCAGGGGGCCGACATGCCGATCGTGCTCGTTCGAATAGTACTCGATATACAACTCTTTGAATTGTCGAAACGTTGCATCAAATAGTGTGCGCTGCTCGGCATTGATGAGGGCATGAGGAGACTCGATCAGTTGCATCAGGCGTTCTCGTCTCGTCTCGATCTCGGGATTTCCCGTCTTTTCCGAGGCAAGCAGATACTTGCGGTTCTCGAGAAAGCTTTCTGCCCAATGGATAAAATGGGACGCTTCGACGAGATCACGCGACGCCTTTTCCAACAACGAACTGTTCTCGCCGAATAGGTCAATGATTTTCCCGATTCCCTGGATGAGCAGCAACTCCCTCTGCATGACCTGCTCCACATACTCGGCGACCTTCTCAAATCGCTGCTTTGTCCAGGTGAGCACCCTCCACATCTGGTTTGTCAGGAGCTCATTGTGTAATGCATCGAGCCGGCGCGAGACCGCCAGGCTCTTCCAGTTGCGCAGCCACTCCCCCAGAGCCGCCAGTGAGGCTTCACGACCCCGGCTGGTGGAGATGTCGGTAAGATCTTGACGGCCGGTAATGAGGCGGCACCATTGAGTTAAGATTTCCGCCGGGTAGTCTTTATGAATGGGGATTTTGCGGAAATGAGTAAAGGGATGGTAGTCCGCGACACCGGCAAGGTTTTCGCGGGTGATGGTGACATTGGAATCCGGGTCGTAAAGCTCAGCCTGACCGTCGGCGACAAAGGCCAGAAGGATCAAGTACAAGGCGGGTTTATCGAGGCCGAACGGCGAACGTCGTACCAGCTGATAAAGCGACTCGACAGCCCTTTCCGTTGCTCCCACGGTTTCGAGAGTCTGAACGAGTTGGGTCATGAAGGCGGGAGGCGTAATGGTGAGATTCAGTTCGAAAAGTCCGTCGAGTTGACTCACCAATCCCAGGGGGAGCGCAAATTTACCTGCCAACCGCTGAACTTCAGGATTGGTGGGATCCTGTCCTGCGAATAGTCCGCGACTGAGAGTGAGGACATGGCTCTCCGTAAGCGCCTCTCCTCCGTAGTCCGGATGAAGGGAATAGAGCTGGTCAAAATTAGGGCGGAATAGATAGCTAAGGAAAGAAAGAAAGGTACGACATTCCAGATGACCCTGATTAAAGGATTGCGTCTTTCCAAAGGTGATGATGCGAGCCCGGTAGAGATACAGTTCGCGGAATAAATGGATGAGACCAGCGCGGATTTCGTCATGCAAGGAACGGACATCCGCCGGAGAAAAGTCGTGGGATGCCGATTTTTCGGTGAGACGGATGGCCAGTGCCTTCTTAAGAAGTTCGATTTCGTCGCCGGTGGGCACTGCCGGAACCCAGAAAATCTCCGTGACGCGCTGGGGGCGCAAGTTGTCTTCGGCACTTCCAAGCAAGGAAGCCGGCTCAAACCACAAAAGCCATTCGGGGGGATAAACGGCAGGCCCCGTCGGCTCCGACAGGCCTTTAAATCCATCATCGGAAACTCCAAGTTCCGGCAGTTGAGTCGATAGGGCCAAGGTGTCCAACGGCTCGAGTCGATGATCCGCTAGGGTGGATAAAAACCGTTCGGAAGGGGCAAGCAGCCCCGATCGTTTCGTCCCTCGCCAGGTAAGTTGTACGGGCACCGGGCTGTGCGCTGAAGGTCGGGTTTGGTCACGTTCAGCGGGCCAATCGGGGAATATGTCGGCGGCGGATTCCATCAATAGGGCGCCCAAGCGGGGGTCCGAATCTGGAATCTGCGCGGCGATGTTTAGGAAATAGCGGTCCAATTCTTCGCGCACGTCAGTAACGCCCAGCCGATACGTGCGGTCGAGCCGGTCATCGGTGGTTGTGAAGGCATTCTCGCCGGTCTTTTCCATTTGGGCCAGCAACATGCCGACGACGTTGTAGCTTAAACCTTCACTGTCTTCGAAGAGCAGGAGTGCGTCGGAAAGTTCCCGGACCGAGGCAGAGCGGTCAGCCAGGGTGAAGAGGTAAATGGCCTTCAACAGCATTTTCCCCCAAAGTCGGTAACGGTCCTGCAGTCGCGGGACTGCTTGTTCCACCAGGTCCTGGTAAAGAGCGTAGAGACGCTTTCCCTGGGGAGCAGATTTCATCTCAAATTCCATGCGATCAAAGATGGCTTCGATGGTGACCAGGCTAATTGCACGATAGCTCGCAACTTTCGGGAAAATTGTATTCACGAATTCCAATAAGGAAAATCCAGGGAGCTTGTTCTTTATTTTTTCTGCCAGCTCGAAGATCAATGGATGGAAAGGATAGGTATCGCAAAATTCGGTTTCGGAGTATTGAAAGTTGGGAAGTTTGGCCTTGATGAAGCTGTGAAGCTTTTGGACGTCCTGCTGTTGCCGCGGGTTCTTTCGGAAGATGTAACGGCTGATGATCTCCCGCAGATTGCTCCGGTCAATCCAATCGATTCTGAAATTCTCAAGCGTCTGTGCCATAAGGGCGTTGTCAATGCCGAGAGGGCTTTTCGGAGAAAAGAAATCTTCATGCGCGGCGACCAGCAAGAAAATATTCGCCGACTTGGAGCTATACCCCATGAAGCTGAGAAATTCGATGTCTTCATTCAATTCCTTGGCGCTTCGCTGGTCGGCACGGGTCGAGAGTCCGTCGATAATGAGAAGCATCGGTCTCTCGTTGGCTATATTGAAAGTGATAAACTCATGAGCTTTGATCGTGTCAATCCCCGAAATGAGAGTGGCGTCGAAAATTTCGCGATCATAGCGCCTGGAATACTCCTCGTGAATTCGCGTGAGAACCAGTTCCGGCAACGAAAGCGTGGGGTTCTCCCCGAGATCGATCCAGATACAGAGAGGGGCGAGTTCACGAAGCGAAGCAATGTGAGACTGAACTCGAGGATCATTCAAGCCATGCGCCAGGCCGCCTTTTTGATGGATCAAGCTGTAAATAACGGCCAGCAGGTGACTCTTGCCCACACCATGCCCGCCAGCCAGGATGATGGATGAGCCTTCTGGCCCTGACTTGTCCTGGTTCTGCAATTTGAAATAAATGGATTCAAGAATGCGACTTAGAAGCTCTATGAGGGCGTCCGTAGGAAGGAAGGCGTTGAGGCAATCCCCTTGGTTGGTCGAGTTGAGAGTAGAGACGAGCTCTACTTTCTTGAATTCAACGTAGTCTTTGATTAGCGGCGGCACACCCTTGGTCCCCTTGTCCGTCGTGGATCAACTGAAAATGGAAATGCACAAAGACAAACTTTTTCCCTTATTTGCCTTCGTCCAAAGTGGAGTCAGCAAAGCCAATGTTTTTCTCGAACATTATTTTTCCTAATCACCTGTTTTCTTGCCGGCTCGGAAGCAAAATCAAGAAGCCGAAGGTGACGCGAAAGGCCTCCTATCCTTTCTATCTTCACTAACATATCGACATCCCGACAGCCGAACATGAGAGTTAGAGGCTCTCTGAATTTCGCTGGGAAGGTAAAACAATAAATGAGATAAGTGCAAGAAAAGGCATTGGTTAACGGAGGCTTCTCTGGGATGAGGAGAGCGCCTGAAAGGGGCGTCTTGGTGCTTCGAAGGGAGCAAATTGAAGAATTTCCTCTCATTTCGTGCAAAAGGGAACCTCAAATTACAAAGATTGCAGGCGACAATTCTGTAAGAAAAAAGTGGTAGGAATTTACGATTAAAGGGGAAGGGTGGGCGCCGGCGAGGTGTGGACCTCAAAAAATCTTCTGGAACAGCCTTTTGAAAATATTGACAGGTTTCGATTCCGAAGAGCCGGGAGCGTTCAAGGGCGCAACTTTGCCTGGTTCAAGGATGATGGGAGTATCCGAAGGATTCAGTTCGAGAGATCGTCTTTGGGCTGCCAACCAGTTATGAGCCATTGAACTACAATGTTCTTTTGGCTCCGAACCGGTAATGTAGTTTTCATGGATGGTATGCTGGCACTCAGGGATGGCGAGGAGTCCGGTCTCTTCATCGATCTCCACGCTGGTAATGCCTTCCTCCGGCGGCAGGAAGGGGGAATTCCCCAGCCATGGCTCCAGCTCAATCGATTTCTTCATGAATTCCGTCCAAATGGGCAAGGCGGAGCTGGCGCCATCCAGGTTCAATTCGCGATTATCATCGAACCCCACCCAGACAATGCATAGAAGCCCATTGGTATATCCTGCAAACCAGCCATCATGGGACGTGCCGGTCTTCCCGGCTGCAGGAGCTGCGAAACCTAAACTGCGCGCCCGGGCCGCCGTCCCTCGGTTGATGACGCCCTCCATGAGATTTGTCATGAGATACGCGATCTTTGGATCCAACACCGTTTGGGGAGTCGAGGTGTTCTTGGCCATCACTTTCCCCCTCGAGTTGGTAACGGAGCGGATGAAGAGGGGAGAAACGCGGTTTCCTTGATTGGCAAAAATGGTGTAGGCCTCGGCAACCTCCAGAGGCGTGACTTCGTAAGCCCCTAAGGCAAGAGCCGGAGTCGCGCTCAACTTCTGATTCAGCCCGGCGGCTTTAGCCAGCGCTACGATTTTCGGGAGGCCTGTCAAAATGGCTAATTTGACTGTGGCCACGTTTAAAGACTTGGTCAGGGTGCGACGCAGGGTCACCGGGCCATAGAATTTTTCTCCGTAATTATTGGGTTCGTAGGTCTTGTCGTCAAACTCGAAGACAGTGGGAGCATCTTCCACGAGAGTTGAGGCGGTCAGTGTGAGTGACCCGGGTTCAGGCTCGGGACTCAAGGCCGAGTTGAGCGCGGCGGCCATAACAAATGATTTAAAAACAGACCCAGGTTGTCGCTTGGCAGTCGTGTTGTGGTTGAGTTGGCTGGTGCCGTAATCGCGGCCGCCGACAAAAGCTCGAATCTCACCCGTGTGCGGGTCGAGCGCGATCAGGCACGACTGAACCTTGTCCTTCGGGTCGATCACCAGGGGCGGGGGAGACTCCCCCTTCTTGAGCTTAACCTGGCGTTGTCGGCGCTTGGCGAGAGTAATATCCACGTTTTCGGCGCCTTGACGTACCGCTTGATAAGCAATCCGCTGCAGCTCAATATCCAGCGTCGTATCGATGCGGTATTGCTGGCTCAGGAGTTCCTTCTCCGTGTACTTTTCGAGCATCTGCTCCTTAATGACATCCACAAAATAAGGAGCGTCGCTGACATCCATGCTCACGTTGGCGATGTTGAGGGGGATTTTGGTGGCTTGGGCAAATTGGTCTTTGTTGATGCTGCCCGTGTCGAGCATCGCCTGAAGAACGACGTTCCGCCGCTGCAAGGCGCGCTCCGGATTGCGGATCGGATTGTAACGGTTCGGGCTTTGAATAATTCCGGCAATGAAGGCGGCCTCGGGAATCGTAAGGTTCTTGATGTCCTTGTTGAAATAGGCGGTCGAAGCCTCGCCGAATCCGTTCACGCTGAAGGTCCCGCGTTGGCCTAGGTAAACATCATTCGCATAGAGTGTGAAAATCTGCTTTTTGGTAAGCCGTGACTCCAGAATCACGGACATATAAATTTCTTTGAGCTTTCGAATGACGCGCCGTTCCGGTGTCAGCCAGAAACTGCGGACAACCTGCTGGGTGATGGTGCTGGCTCCCTGCGAACGCTTCCAGCGAAAAAGGTCAACTACGGAGGCGCGCAGAATTCCCATCGGGTCGAAGCCGCTGTGTTCGAAGAAACGGCGGTCTTCAATGGACAGGACCGCATCCCGTAACGGTTTGGGTATGTCGTCATACTCGATGAGACGCCGTTTTTCCCGAGTCTTGTCAAAGAGATTGGTAATCAGGAGAGGCTCGAGCTCGCAGGAAGGGATCTCTTTCCCATCGCTTGCCGATCGAATCCGCTTGACCCCTTTGTCATCAAAATCGATGAATGCGTGCCCTCCCGCCAAGCCTTGGAAAGCCTCTTCATTGGGAATAACTTCCAAGGTCTGTTTTGTAAGCCGGTATTCCCCGACACGCACAGGACCCTTGCCGGTTTCGGAGTACCCGGCATGCCTGAGATAAGCGATCACCGCCGCGGATTTAATGGGCTGGCCCGGCAATAAAGTCAATGGCGCAGCATAGACCCGGGCCGTGTTCTGAAAGACTTCTCCGGCCAGCTTCCGGTCGATCATTTGCGAAAACACGTAATACGCGCGAACCAGAACGATGGTAGTTGTCAGCGCAAAAATGATGACAAAAGCCATCAGGAGTCTCGACCAGGTCGAAACAAACCATGGCCAATGCCACCACTTTTGCTTGTTGATCTTCTTTGGCTTCGGTCGGGGGGGCTTGGTCTTTCTGATTCGACGTTTGATCATGGAGAGGGAAGAGGAAAGGGCAGATGGAGACCGGCCGCAGTCATTGACTCGAATGAAGAAGGAATGAGGCGGCAGACAGGCGGCAGTAGGCGGAAGGCGTTTCGCAGATGGCAGAGGTTTAACGGCAGAGGCTTGCCATCGAAATCGAAAATGAAACGTCTCCGAATCATCCACCACCTACTCACGAAATGGAGCGAAATTTATCCCGCCACTGATCTTGACCACATGACGGGAGTTGGGAGCGATCGTGACTGGCCAGCTACCGCCTCTCGGCTTGTCTTCTTACGTCCGACTTACTTAACCGGATTCCCAGCTTTGTCGACTTTTTCAAGCTTGCTTAGGGCCGCCGTATTTCGCATGCCAGGGATGGGCCCCTTTAAGAACGCCATTCAGGGCTTTGATATTGCGCACTCCCTGGTCATTCAACCAATCTTCAAAACCCTTCAGGCCTTGCTTGGCAAATACCGGGATGCCGTCTTTCCAGGTGGCGCGACCACAGAGAACGCCGGCAAATTGGGTTCCCGCTTCAATTCCCAATTCCAGGCTTTCGCGAAAAACCTCGTCACTCACGCCCGCACTCAGATAGATGAAGGGCAGTTTGGCAAGCTCGGCCGCACGGACATAGTGGGCCTTGGCTTCCTGACGGGTGTAGGCTACCTGGCCGGTCTTGTTGGCTTTCGATCCTTCGACAAACTCCATATTCACCGGGATCTCGACTTTCAACACGTCGACGCCATACTCGGGCTTGGAAAATTCCTCCATGCTTCGCGCAACAATTTCCGGTTTTCTCTTGGCGAATGCGATCCCTTTTTCATCTCCTCCATCCGGATCATAGCCTACGAACTCAAGAAAAAATGGCATTTCGTAAAAGTGGCATTCCGCCCCGATTCGCGCAACGAAGGCGTGCTTCATGTCTTTCACGCTCTGCGATTCAAAGGGGCTATAGTAAAGTAACAGTTTAAGACAGTCGGCACCTGCCTCAATCGCCTTTTTCACCGTCCAATAGGGGATTAAGGAAGGAATCCTTCCGGGAAGGGTATGGTCGTAACCGGTCTGCTCATAGGCTAACAAAACTCCCGCATTGGGGGCTTTGACTTTAACGGCATCCAGGCCAAATTCCGGGTCGAGTAAGATGGCGGTGGCATGAGGGGTCAGAATGCGGGTGACGGCTGACTTGAAGTCCGACATCATCTGGGGGGTAATCGCCGAGACATCGGTGCCCTTCTCCTTGGCCAATGACTTTTGCAGTGATCGCGTTGATCCATGGCGGCGGCGGCGATCACGCCCCGGGAATCCGCGACGGCACTGATTCTTTTCAATTTTCCTGCCGTGATTTTCAAAATGAATTCCTCCTCTAGTAATTAAGTTGCGGCAACCGCACAGATATTAACGTAACCGCCTGAAGCGGACAATAAAAGAAAGCACATCAGGCCCGGGGCCTAACGTGAGCCTGTGTTTGTTGCGGTGCGAAATTCCTCCTCGATGAACCCCGACATACCTGGATACCCCTCCCGAAATTCTGGTCCCGTAGCGGCGAAAGGCTCAAAATACGTGGCCGTCATTTTCCCGAAGTGGTTGAGATTAAACCGGACCACATTCATATCGTTCTCGGAAGCGAAAGCCAGATAGACAAGCCGTTTCCGGCTTTTCACCAGACTGGAAAACTGATGAACACGAGTTTCGAGCGCACGTTCCAAAACATCCTTGGTCCTTTGCGTCAATGGAGAGAGCACGAGGACGCCCATACCACTCTCAACCCTTCTTTCCTGAAAGGCGTTGCCTTGCCAGTTAATTTCCGGCAGGTGAAATTCAGTGGGCCAAGCAAATCACGCCGTGACAGGAGTGCGCTCCACGCCATGTCAGCCTTGGCGCGAAGTAGGATGATGGGTGAAGATCCAGCCTCTTTCCGAAACGGGAAGGAGGGCACGACCCGCGCCAGGCAATTCACCAGCAGAAAGGAAGTGACGGAATCAGCCAGATCCTGGGGAAGAGCCGGAAAATGGCGGAAGAGCGCCTGAGAAAGAGCGGAACGGGTGATGTCTTGAAATTTGGGGCCAATTTCCTCCCAGCTCTTGGCGGAGCGATTCAGGAATTGTGTGATGGAGATGCCGTGAGATTCGAGAAAGAGCAGATATTTTCCCAGCAAGGGGCCCAGCTCCGCGAGTGCCTGCTCGCTGGCCGCATAACCGTCAAAGTCGCGCAGGGCGGAAAGGAGAAACACGAAATCGCGCTCTCGCGACTGTGGAATCCAGGGCGCTTCGCCGCGCTCATGGAACTTGATTTTGGCCAGTTGGCGGCGAAGCCTGGGAACGGAATAATAGGCCATCATGCGCTCGAACAATTGCCCTGTCAGAACTGCGTTCTCTCGTTCAGACTTTGCGGTCGAAGTAATCAGTTCACCATCCATGAACTCAAACTAACATCACCTGAAGTGGAGCGCAAAGCTTGTAGACATGGGTGAATCTGGCCTGGAAAATGGAATGAAGGGGCAGGACTTGACAGTTTTGAGTTGTCGCTGGAGTTCGGTTTTTTGGTAGAGTCTGGGGCAATTGAGTGGGGCAAAAGCCAACGCGTCTTGCCCCCGTCGCCTTCCTTGGCGCTATGGTGTAATTGGTTAACACGCCGCCCTCTCAAGGCGGAGAGTACGGGTTCGATCCCCGTTAGCGCTACCAACTTCCTATACCACTCGTCATTGTCTTTTGAAATCGGCTCGGTCCTCTGGGGGGCCTATGATACTCGATAAACCTCACATCTGGAGGTGTAGCGGCGATCTATGACCGCCGAATCCTGCGTGGTTCTTTCCATCATGCAAGCTGGCGCTCATAGAGCGCCGCTACAATCAGGTTTTCAGCAACCTCTAGAGTCAATAATTAGGGTCAGACCCGAATTATTCTAATTATTGCTAATTTCTTCCGGGATCCTCAAAGTCACAGCACAGCAGGTCGAAAGTGCTTTCCACGCAGATCACACCCCATCAAGAAAAAGACATGCTTCAAACCGTTTGATTGTTAAACTCCCAATTGGCTGTGCAAAAGCTGAATGATAACTTCTAAATAATTGATACTCCCACTCTGCTTCATTCGATGCCGAGTTCTTCTTGGATCTTTTCCAATGAAATTCCCTTTGTTTCGGGCATCACCGTCAGCACCCAGATCAGCTGGCCAACCATGCACAACGCGTAAAAAGCAAACGCCATCCAGCCGGCGGCAGCGGCGATCATCGGAAAGGTCCAGGAAATTGCGGCGTTCATCGCCCAATGCGTAAAACTGCCCAGCGCTTGACCACGCGCACGGACACGGTTGGGGAAAATCTCACTGATGAAGACCCAGATGACGGCCCCCTGCCCGAAACCATGGGCCGCAATGAAAACCAGTAGGCTCACCAGAAGCAACGGGCCTTCCACTTTCGCATAAAACGCGTACGCTGCCCCGGAGAGTCCAAGGATATAACCCATGGAACCCAACAGCATTAACCTCCGCCGTCCAAAGTGGTCGATGATGACCATCGCCAGCATCGTGAAGACCAGCATAGTGAAGCCCACGATGACAGATTGAAGCAAGGCTGATTCAACACCTGCCCCGGCCATCTTGAAAATGGAGGGCGTGTAGTAGAGTACCGCATTAATCCCGGAGAGCTGGTTGAAGGCCGCTATCGCCACGGCCAGTAGAATCGGTTTAAGGTAGCGACCGCAATAGAAGGGTTCGTGCAGGCTGTGGTGCGCGAGGTCCATTGAGTGCTGAATCTCGCGGATTTCATCCTCCACACTACCGGTATCCGAGCCACAGCGTTCGAGCACGATACGGGCTTCAGCCAGGCGGCCACGCGCAACAAGCCAACGCGGGCTCTGCGGAGTCAAAAAGATCAGCAGGAAAAACAAAGCAGATGGTACTGCCATGACTCCAAACATCCAGCGCCATTCATTTTCGCCGAGGTGCATTCCGCCGATGAGATAATTCGAGAGGTAGGCCAGCAAAATACCAAAGACGACATTGAATTGCGTGATGGCCACCATGCGCCCGCGAAAGCTAGCCGGGGAAATCTCTGCAATGTACAGTGGAGAGACTACTGACGCGCCACCTACCGCAAGCCCGCCAAGAAAACGGAAGGAGAGGAACGAATGCCAGTCCCAAGAAAACGCGCAGCCGAGGGCCGACACAAAATAGATCACACCCAAGAGGGCCAGCGCACCTCGCCGCCCAATGGCGTCCGCGGGCCGGCTGGCTCCGATCGACCCGATGATCGTCCCCATCAGTGCGCTGGCCACGGTGAAGCCGAGCAGGTTATCGCTGAGTGCGAACTTCTCCCGTAAGGCGTCTGTGGTACCGGAAATGACGGCGGTGTCGAAACCAAAAAGTAATCCGCCCAATGCGGCAACCAGGGTGCAAGCAAGCAAATAAAGATTGAAGCCTGGGGTGAAGGTCTTGAGATGAACCGCTCCAGAATTCTGAGGTGAGTGCATGAAAATATCCTTTCATTCAATATGGGTTTGCCGGCATCATTTCCCAGGCCTTTACTTTCTTGAATCGAGCGATACCACCCTTAACGAACAGGCTGACTCCCAAACTATCGTTCCGGACGGGATAAACTCGCCGACTAATCGCCTGCCGGTCATTGGCAAAAACCTCCACAACCGACTTGTCCACGAAAACCTGCAGCTTCAGTGACTCACCCGGCTTCAGAGCAAACGGTGCGCGCTCGACGACCATCCGGCCATCCTTGCCACTGCGGGTCGAGTCGAAAACGAGTTCCTTCGAACCCGCGTCGTAATACAAGAGTGTTTCTTCCTCACCACCGCTGGAGGCCCGGACCTTCAGGCCGCAGCGTTGAGCGCTGCCGATATCGACATCGATCCCAAGCTCGCACGAATCCCCTCTAACGCCTTCCAGCGTTTTCGTCCCGCCGTCTGTCATGGCTAAATCACTCCATGACTTCTCGTCCCAACGCAATGTCGTCAGTTCCTTTACCGGCTGCATGCACAGTGTTCCATCGGCCCCGAGCCAAAGAGAACGGGGCAGGCCATAGACACCTGACCAGCCTTTTTCTTTTTCACCTGCTGAGTTGTCGAGCAGCCAGGCCCACATGATCTGGCGACCCTTCGCGTCGATCAGCGCCTCGGGGGCAAAGTAAGTGTTGTCCATCCAGGTCATGCGGCCATGTTTTTTCGGGGTGAACCGGTCATCCCCGTAGTCGCCAATATAGTATTGGCAGCCTTTGTTGTGGCTGATGAACAATAGCAGATGCTTCCCACTCGGCGGTCCACCGGCAGGATCGGAAGGCAGCGGCAGAAAGCTGGGACACATGTTATCTTCGCTGCGGTCGGTCCATTGAGGATTCCGCTCGTAGAAGACGTGAAGATATTTCCAGGATTTCAAATCGTCAGAAACAAAGAGATAGAGGCGGTCTCCTTGCTCGGAAATCGGTGCGTCGGCGGCACGGCCAATTTTATCCAGGACAAGGAGATTACCGGTGAGCAGGTAGTAGCGGCCATTCTTCTTC
This sequence comes from Terriglobia bacterium, assembly GCA_046331665.1. Classification (GTDB taxonomy): domain Bacteria; phylum Acidobacteriota; class Terriglobia; order Versatilivoradales; family Versatilivoraceae; genus CAWBAT01. The sequence continues at coordinate 15,847 of JAXLQK010000040.1, forward strand.
CAGATGTTCGACGGGTCCGCCGAGCCGTAGAAAATACTTTTGCCATATTGATCCTTAGTTTCGGTCAATCCAAATTCGGTAGACTTGATCACCGGATTGGCTTCGAGCTTCATCCAGGAATCAAAATCTGGATCACGGCTCTTGGCCAGTCCGATGCCCTTGGCACCCCAGAGCATCCAGTAGGAGAGATAGGCAATGCCGTCCTCGTCGACAAAAGCGCCGCCGCTGAAACAGCCTTCGTCGCCATTTCCAGGCCCGATGGCATCTGGATGTTGCCGCCAGTGAATCAGGTCTGCGCTGGAGATGTGGCCCCAACTGAAACCTGATCCACTGCGCTTGTAAAGATACATGAGGTGATAGCGTCCGTTATAGTAGAACGCGCCGTTTGGATCGCCGGGCTTGCCCATATCTTCCGGCACGCAAAAATGATAGGTCGGGCGATACGGATCCGCGAGGAATCGCTCGCGTAGCAGGCGAGCCGAGCGGACTGCTTCATCAGGAACGGCGCCGGTAGACGACCAAGTCTGGGGAATTGCAATTGCCTTCTCATCGTCTTCAGGGGGGACCGCTCTGGTAATGAGGGCACCAGCAATGGTCAACAGGGCGATCATGAGGGCTTTCATGGGCTCTTTCCCTTTCAAGAGAAATTCGTTTCTATTTGGATTCCTATTTCCTTAAATCGTCGCGTCTTTTCTGGCGACTGCCATAATAATACTAAGCGGATTTCCCCTCCCAAAAGGGGAAGAAAGAAACTACCACTCCCCGTGCCCCCTCCTGAAACAGGAGGTGAATTGGTGGAAACGGGACGCCCTCGTCCCGTCGCGAAGAAGCGCCGCGAGGGCGCGGCGTCTCCAGCAGTTTGGAAGAAATGTGCATTCCCCTACGGGGAGGGGAATGGGGGACGACTCGCTTCAGATAGTTGGGACCTGTACTCATCAGTCTTGAATCCCTTCTCGTTTCTTTCAGTCTCCGGATCAAAAACTCTAAATCCCTATTTGAGACAGTGCTAGCATTTAATGATGGTTTCGGCATTGGCTTTAGTGAAAGGAGATCCATCATGACAACCTATGTCCTTCTTTTAAACTTCAGTGAACAAGGGATCTGCAAGGTCAAGGAAACTGCTAAGCGGGCTGAAGCCTTCAGGAAAATGGCTGACAAAGTTCATGCGAGAGTCAAAGAGGTCTATTGGACCCTGGGCAGCTACGACGGAGTATTGATCCTTGAGGCTCCCGATGAAGCTACCGCAACCAGCCTTGCACTCAGTCTTGGCTCGTTAGGTTTTGTTCGAACTCAAACTCTACGCGCTTTCTCAGGAAAAGAGGTTGGAAGGTTCCTCGCCAAAATGGCCTGACATTGAGTTGAAGTAATCCACGATAGTTCCAGCGGCAGAGTCCTTGGTCCAAGTAATTCCGACCAAAGCTCAGATACGCTAGTCTCAACCGGGGTGAATAACTGAAACCGGTTCGGCCTCCGGGCAGGTCGCTGAAAAAATCGGTAGATCTCACATCAGGAACTGTAGCGGCGGTCTGTGACCGCCGGATCCCGCGCGGTTCGTTCTATTACGCCAAGCCGGCGCTCATAGAGCGACGCTACAACAGCGGGTATTCCCGTAGTGATGGTCTGTGGCCGCCGGCACGCCACGACTTGCCAAAAGACGACGCTCGCAGAACGCCGTTACAACGAGATTTCCAGCATCCTGTTAGAATGAAAACTGCATTCCGATCAGGGCCCCCTTCTGCGTCAGGTGGATGCCGAAGCGATCGTCCTGATTGGTGACGATCACTCGCGATCCAAGCTGGTAACCCCCATTGACGCTGATATGTTTCGACAGAGAGTATCCAAGGTTGAGGGAACTGGAAACAATGCTTCCATAACCAAAGAAATACATTCCGTAAAGATCCCCTTCAACAAAAATCCGAGGTGAGTCAGTCAGGTAAAAGCGAAATTGCGGGCCAACGACAGGCAGGGGAGCCCAAAGAGATCCACTGGCGGAAATGGCCGCCTGCTGTTGACCGTTAATGACTTGCGCGGCGGCATTCATTGTTGCTGAAGCATCGATAATGTCGACCTGGATTCCCAATCCGAGATGCCCGCGTTTGCCGCGAAAAAAGTCATATTGATATCCCGGGGCAACGATGGAGGCTTGGAGATCGGTTTGCGTAGTCAATCCAACTTCAAAGGTCTGGCCCTGAAAATTGAAACTGCGCGTGAGAACGGATTGGCTGGAAGCACTGAAGGGAGTATAGGAGAGGTAGAGATGGTTCTTTCGCGTGAATTTCCAATCTACTTTCCCGGAGAATGTCGTGTGTGAGTCGAAATTCAGATCCGTTGTAAGATCGATCGGAATGCTCTCTCCCTGGCCCTGAATGGATCCCGATGGGTTGGAATGGAACAAGAAGGTGTTGATCCTCAGCGTGTAGTCATCCAAATCTTCGGCTCGTAAAGCAGATGAAAAAACGAGCAGCAGGAAAAACGACCAATGGGCTCTATGGAATTGCTTGCATAGCCGATACCTCCCCCTCCCGACAGACATCTACATCCTCCTCTTCAAGGCAGTGTTCACTTTTGTGTCGTTCTCCAGGGATATTCTGCCAGTCCCAGTTTCAGACACTTAAACTGGGTTGATTTTTGCTGCGTTTTTTCCAGCGATATGCCGCGATGGAATTCTTCCAGAAGATTTTTTCGGAGACTCCAGTACCCTTGGCGGCGAAGTATTCCTGGACCACTTTCAGCATCATCGGGTAGGGCCCCCAGCGGTCGCTATGCGGCCAATCGCTGCCGTACATCAGCCGGTCCGGACCGAATATTTCCCAGAGCTCATCGAGTGTGGCCCGGTAGAAATTCAAGTCATCAGGAACCCGGCCGTCCACGCGGAGAAGAACTTCCGAGACCTTGGCGAAGATTTGAGGCCGCTTGCCAATCTCTTTGAGATCTGCCTTCATGGCGGCGAGGACGGACGCATCGTTTGGCCTTTTCATTTGAGGGAGATGGTCGATCACGACTCGCAGATTGGGCACCATGTCGGTAAGCCGCACCACCGCCGCAATCAACACAGGGTCAGGATTGGCCGTATCCAGCGTCAATCCGGCCTCAGCTAGAGCCGCCACATCGGATCGAAACTCAGGACGGGAGATTTGTTCGGCCAGATTCCGGTTCCACAGATTCCCGTACCTGATGCCAAGAAACATGGGACTGCGATGGAACCTTTCCAGTTGCTTGCGGAAATCCGGCGTGCCGGGCTCCAGATCTCCGACGGTGCCAAGAATCATCGTGTCTTTGGCGGCGACATCAAGCACCCACTGGTTGTCCTCCAGCCAGGGACTGCATTCGACCTCGATGGCTCCGACGACGCCCAGTCCTTTGATCACATTTCGAAACCGGCTTGGAAGAGCGGGCTTGTAAAGAAAAGTTTCATTCTTGTCAGGCCAGGGAACGCCCTGCGGCCGTCTGGGGTCGAAAAGATGGATGTGAGTGTCTATGATCGGCACAGGTTTAGGGGGTGGGGTTGCAGCCAGGCCCGCGATCCCGGCCGCCATACTGACGAAGGTTCTCCGATTCATCATGGCTATTCTGCCGCTCCTTTCTGTTGTCTACCGCAGGGTCATTATACTCGAGTCGATTTGCATGCCACAGCTTACACTCCTGACGGTTCCACTCCTATTGGTTTTTCCACTTATATAGATAAAGGCTATCTACCCAATGCAACGGCCTGAATGAAAGGGCGTAGACTGGAAAGGATTTCCACGCCGGTCATCGAGCGTTTTGAATTTGGACACATTTCATGCGGAAATGACTAAGCCACTTGTCTAAAAGCCAACAAATTGACAGTGTCGAAAGTCATTGATAGCATCCAGTGAAATTCATCTTCAGGGGAACCAGGAGTGCGGGAATGATCGGTCCATGAGGATTCTCGCCGCCGACTCTCATCTTCTGGCATTGAATTGAAATTAGTTCGATGAGCTTGCCGACACGTCGAAGTCTACTCTCACAAGCAGCGACAGGGGTTGCGGCTGTTTTTTTGCACGGCAGCGAACAGAAGTTTGCTTCTGCCGGCCAACCTGGCAGCGGATCGGAGATCTTCCACATTCGGGCTCTCGATCGAAAATACGATTGTCATCGCCCCAAAGGCTGTACCTTACTTGCCATCGAAGTTTCAAGTTGGCCGGGAAATGAGTTTGGACTCTGGTTCCCCGAGACGATTTTTTTCAGGATACAGCCGGAGCCGAATCCTGTAGACAAGGTCTTGTGGGGAAATTGGTTTGACAATTCTCACCAAGACTTCCAGCAGGACCAAATCGGGCAGTGGCGCACCGAACGAAGTTTTGAATTTCTTAGGGTGTCTTCCACGCTAACCCCGGATACGGCGAATCAATGTCTCTGGTACCGCCATACCTTCCTTAATACCGGCAATGAGACCTTGCATGCGTTGGATACACAAACGTGCTTTCATCTGGTCAATGCCCCTCAATTCATCTCATTGCAGGGGAGTCGCATCTGGGCCAACCTGGATGGTCAGTGGATGACTACCGACAAAGTGCCGCGCGATCAATCGCCAGATCCCCGGCGCGTGACATTCTTGAAGAAAGGGTTGCGGTCGGAGCGGACCGTGGTTCCGTCCAAGGGCATGCCGTCGGCCCTTATGCCGGAAGCAGCGCATCATCCATTGATCATGGCGGAAAATTTTGAGGGGACCGCCTGTGTCGGAATTGCCTCAAGAGACTTCGAAAAACTCTCCAACAATAATGATTCCATTCTGCGCTGTCTGCATTCCGAATCGGCGCCGATTAAGCAGTTGGAGCCGGGGGCGACAGCCCACCAGGACTCTGTCCTGCTCTTCTTTCAAGGCAACCACGCTCAACTCATCGATCATTATTCCACGCGCATTGACCCCCTTTGGCCTCGCAGTTGAAGACTTTATGACCCTCATATGAATTTTACACACTTCATTTTCATTGAAGCTGATATCCATGGTGATTTTTGATTTCAGTGTCTGATTCCTTCATCTGAATGAGCTGTGCAAGCATCGATGTCGAATCTGGACTCTGATAGAGAAAAATGCGTTGAGAATGCTAGTGGCAATGAGGTGAAAACTGGAAGGGAGCAATGACAGTCGCCCTGGAGAGTATACGATGAAAGAAGGGTGGTCAACCCGATGCCATCGGAGCGTGAGTTCAAGCGCCGACCCAGGAATCTCCTGGCAAACTGCGGAACTGGAAAGAAGGGGTGGGGTAATTCACAAAACTGGAATTACCCCATCCAGGCAACAGCCAAGTGAAGGAATACAGTCGAACCTCTGGAAATCGATTATGAGCCAGATTCCAGGGTAGACTTCGCTCTCACGAACACGTTGCTCACGGCCTGGCCTAAAACGGGAAGGGCGGCAATCGCGGTCAGGGCCAAAAATACAAGCAACAGAGCGTACTCGACCAAATCCTGTCCTTCTTCTTCACGGATGAAGCGTTTAAGTAAGTGAGACATAGTTTCCGATCCTCTCAGAGAGTAGATTTCATTGGAGGTAATGCATTTTGCGGGCCTACTTCTGAAGAATCCGACAGGAGTTCCTGTAAGTCTTGATCCAGCTGTGGGATAGCATTGCTTCGGAAAATCGATACCCGCCAGTGGTACCCCGCCGCAATTCCGTTTATGCCATATTGTGGCAAGAAGAGTTACAAACTTGTCTCCGTGGCTGTAATTCTGTTACGCCTGCGGGCCAGTGTGGGAGCGGCATTTAGGGGAATTGGGAGCGCCGCAAGGAAGAGAACCGGCAATCTCTTGGTCACATTGCCTTAAGATGCCTGTCTTAATCAAAGCGCCTAGATAAGTAAACAGGAGTTTAAATTCCAGCAGAAATGGTGCCAAGGACTTCACAAACAACGTAAACTTAATCCCACTCAAGCAGCCGTTGCAAAAATGTACGCGACCACGAATTTGGAAGTGTGCCCCACGCGGATTTCGCTCCTGGAGGAAACTATGCCCAAGCCCGCCTTACTATTTTCCAGGAGGGAAGCATACTTTACGGGACACTGGAAATTATCAGCGGATCCTTCCCCACGACGACCACGCAATTTATTGTATTTGTATATGGAGGTCTTCGGGTCAGTGGGACGTCAAGTGCTGCGGCTTGCGGAGAATTCTTGAGGCAGGCCACTTGAGGGTCACATAAGTTCCTGCTAATTGCCGCAATTGATTACCATTTTGGTCCCTTTGGCTGCGTTGCGGGTTTTGATATCCGTCCCCGGACCGCAATCCCAAACCACTTCAAGAATTTTGCGGGGCGCATCGACTTCACAGAGGCCATCAGTCACAGTAAATTCACAACCGGATGTGTGTTTGCAAATCTCGAGATTGGGGATGCAGACTTTTCCAGATGTCTTGTCCCCGTAGGTCGCTTCGATGACGTGAACCTCGTGGCCATTTTGAGTCGCGGGATTGGCCGGTTGTGCATAGGCTTCTACCGCAACCTTGTAATGATGCAACGAGGAGAATCCGGCGGGGTCGTGCCGGAACAAAATATTTCCCATGATCCACCCGAGTGCGAGGGTGGAGAGCAGATAAATAAATACACGCAAGCTTTTCAGAGTTTTCATGAATGTCTCCTTACTTGAATGCCAGGCCCCAACGGGTAGCCATGAGAAGATTACAATAATCCCGCCTCCGAATACAGCCTGAGTTTTTGGTTCTCCGGATTGGTCCATGGCATTCGCGTTGGAATAGCATCCCCCTAAAACCTGCAGAAAAACTCTCCTCTCCGAGTATAATTCCGAGCTGGATAACAGAGTTCTTTCTTGGATTTTTATAAATCAAAACTCGGATGCATTCCCATCTTCTTCACCAGTTGACACGATTCTTGGGCGGACTAGTGGCGGCCTATTTTTTTCTGCTGGTCATCCTCTATTTTTACCAGAGACGTCTGCAATACTTTCCCGATTCCTCTGAGGTCCCTGCTCTGGCAGGTCATGAATTTCAAGACATTCAAAACATCGAGCTGAAGGCGCCCGATGGAGTTCGCCTCCTAGGCTGGTACTGGCCGGGGACCTTGCCCGTCACGCTGGTGATGTTTCATGGAAACGGCGGACATCGGGGACATCGGATCGACTGGCTTACCGGGTTCCATCGTCTTGGCTATGGGCTATTTATCCTCGACTATCGGGGCTACGGCGGGAGTGACGGCTCGCCAACCGAGCAGGGTCTCTATGCCGATGCGGAAACCGCCATCCGCTGGCTCCAAAAGAACAGCCAGGATCGGCTCACTTACTTTGGAGAATCACTCGGTTGTGCGGTGGCCATCGAAATGGCTTGTCGCTTTCCCCCGGCAACGCTGATCTTGCAGGCCGGATTTGCGTCAGCAGATGAAATAGCTCGGCAGGCGTATCCATATCTTCCTGTAGGCTGGCTGCTCAAAGATCGTTATGACTCACGAGGGAAAATGCGACAATTGCATTGCCCCGTGCTGATGATTCATGGCAATCAGGACTCCATTATTTCTATGCAATTTGGCAGGAGACTTTTCGATTTGGCTCAGGAACCTAAAGAATGGCTTTTAATCAGTGGCGGTGACCATAACGATCTGCCCTGGGTGGGCGGCCAGGTTTATTGGAATTCTATTGATGCGTTCCAACGACGGCGCTTGGGCCTGGATGAAACAGGGCGCGATGAGAAACGGTAAAGCCAATTCGGAACGGAATTCATTGCTTTATTCCCCTCCGATGAAGGGGCGTAGGGGTGGGTTGTAACTCAAAGGGAAATGAAGATACCGACCCCCGGAGGCTTTTCAAGCCTCCATCCCCTCTCGAGAGGGGAATCATGCGGGAATGGAGTTCATTGATTTAATCCCCTCCATCGGAGGGGTGTAGGGGTGGGTTGTAATTCAAGGAGAAATGAGGATACCCACCCCTGAAGGCTTTTCAAGCCTCCGTCCCCTCCCAAGAGGGGAATCACGCAGAATGCGTCACGCTGCGGACCGTCTCTCCAAGGAAGGGACTAAAGGAAAAGGAAGCTACTTGAAACAGTTTCCATACGCTGACATCAAACGATTCATTGCTCTTATGGGGATCATTGGATCCCTTGCGATTGCTTGGTCTGCAAATAGGTCTCTCTCCGCTTCATCACAAACCAACAGTGCAGAAAGTAGAGATGCCGCCCTACCCTCTGAACAATTAAGCGCCAAAGTTTTCGGAAAACCCAAACCCTTGTCGAGACGGGCTACGACAAGCTCTTGGGAATCGTTTCTTGGACCGAACCATAATTCGATTTCACCGGAAACGGTCTTGACGAAGAAATGGCCACCGAGTGGTCCTCCGCTGATATGGGAACAGCCTAAGGGATTGGGCTTCAGTGGACCTGCAGTTTCCGGGGATCGCCTGGTGTTGATGCATCGCCTCGGATCCAAAGAAATCGTCGGCTGTTTTCATGCCGAAACAGGGAAGTTCATTTGGAGCTACAGTTATCCCACCCAATACGAAGATCGCTATGGTTACAATAACGGCCCGCGTGCCAGTCCGGTGATCGACGGCGATCGTGTCTATACCATGGGAGCCGAGGGAAAGTTTTCCTGCCTCAGTCTCTCAACGGGAAAAATTCTCTGGACCCATGATCTGGCGGCGGAATATGAACATCCTAAGACCTTCTTTGGGATCGGTTCGACCCCGTTGGTCGAAGGCAATCTCGTGATTGTCAATGTGGGCGCACCAGGTGGACCCTGTGTCGTCGCCTTTGACAAGAAAGAAGGAAAGCCCGCCTGGTCCACTGGAAAACAATGGGGACCAAGTTATGCTTCACCCATTCCAGCTGTCATTCACGGAAAGCGGCGGATTTGTGTGCTTGCCGGCGGAGAGAGTCAGCCTCCGACAGGCGGTCTGCTGGTGATTGACCCCACGAACGGAAAGATTGAGGTTGAGTTTCCCTGGCGCAGTGCAAGTTATGAATCCGTGAATGCGTCCTCTCCCGTGATTTTCCAGGATCAGGTGTTCATTTCAGCTAGTTACAAAACAGGGAGCGCCCTTTTGAATTTGCTTTCTGACGGTTCCTATGAAAAAAGATGGACGACGAAAGAATTTGGATTTCATTGGAATACACCCATTATCAAGGATGGCTATTTGTACGGATTTGATGGGCGTAATGAGCCCGATGCCTCCTTAGTGTGTGTGGAACTCACGACCGGCAAAGTGTTGTGGAGGGAAACCCCGGAATGGCAGGAGCGGATTGTGGTCAATGGCGCGGAACGTTCACAGGTACTTGGAACCTATCGAGGAAGCCTCCTTTGGGCAGACGGGCGGTTTCTATGTTTGGGGGAGCTGGGCCACCTTCTTTGGTTGAACCTGACTCCGACAGGCTATCAGGAAGTCTCTCGAACGCAATTATTCCTGGCCAGAGAATCCTGGACTCTGCCCATCCTGAGCCGGGGGCTTCTTTATGTCTGCCAGAATTCCCGGGATGTACTTTCTGGAACCGGGCCCAGACTGCTGTGTTACGACTTGAGAGGGGCGGAATAAAGAGATGCGTCTTTCCAAAAGAAAGGCTCGACGGAAGAAGAGAGGCCGAACGAATGCCATTCAAAAAGCCCTCATCTTAGGAATTTACTTTCTGGGGATGGGATTCACCACATTGAAAGCAAACGCTCAGGATTGGCCCCAATTTCTCGGCCCTTCCAGAAATGGGGTTTATTCAGGAGCCCCTCTCGGCGAAGCGTGGCCAGCCACGGGTCCACCCCTGGTTTGGAAAATTCCCGCAGGACAGGGGTTCAGTTCCCCTGTGGTGTCCAACCACAAAGTGATTCTTTTTCACCGCGAAGAAAACCAGGAACGAATCGATTGTCTTGACAGCAAATCGGGAAAGCTCATTTGGAGTTTTTCCTATCCCACGCGCTACCGGGATGATTTTGGGTTTGACGAAGGACCCCGCGGGACGCCGGCCATCGTGGCAGGATTTGTCTATACCTTCGGGGCGGAAGGCATGTTGCATTGTCTGAACTTCGAGAATGGCCAAAGAGTGTGGAGTGTGGATACGCGTGAAAAGTTCCGCTTCCAGAAAGGGTTTTTTGGGGCAGCCTGTTCTCCCTTAGTCGAGGGAGGAAATGTCGTCGTAAATATTGGAGGGTCGGAGGGATCCGGAATCGTGGCGTTCAATGCCAAAGACGGGACTGTTGCCTGGAAAGCGACCAACGACGAAGCAGGCTACTCGTCCCCGGTTGCGGCTACCATGAACGGGATTCGGTATCTCTTGTGCTTAACACGGGCTGGTTTGACGGTGTTAGAGCCGGTCAATGGCAAAATCATTTCCCAGGTCCCGTTCCGCTCCAAGATGAATGCATCGGTCAATGCGGCGGTCCCCCTGGAGGAGAATAACCAGGTGTTTCTTTCAGCCTCCTATCAAACCGGGGCTGTGCTTCTCCAGTGGCTGGGGCAAGGGTTCAAGACGATCTGGGCTTCTGATGACGTTCTATCCAACCACTATGCCAATAGCGTCTTTGACAGTGGTGTTTTGTTTGGGTTCCATGGCAGGCAGGAGTACGGCCCTAGCTTGCGCTCGGTCGACTGGCAGACCGGAAAAGTAAACTGGAGCATTGATGATTTCAATGCCGGCACCGTCCTTCTAGCGGGAAATCTGCTGTTGGTTCTGCGTGAAAACGGGGAATTACTGCTGGCCCCGGCCAGCCCCAGGGAATTTCGAGTCCTGGCCCGGTGGAAAATATTATCACCTACGGTGCGAGCCTATCCCGCGATTGCCGACGGATTCCTTTTCGCACGAAATGAAAAACAAATGGTTTGCGTGGATTTGCGGAAGAAAAAGTGAATCATGCATGAGGGCACCCTCATGCATTGCTGTGTGTCGAGTCCAACCAAGGCAGAAAGATGAGATGGTTAGGGGTTTTACTTTTGTTTGCCGGGATGCTGGCTGGCCTCTTGATGATCCCATTCGGGTTGTCCGGAGTGGCTGTCATTCTGGGTTCAATTGGGATTTATGCCTTCCTGACGCACTTTGGAGAAGGAATTAGCCTCCAGCTCTTTCTCATCTTGTGTGTGCTTACAGTCGTGGCCGAAACCTCCGACAATTGGCTGGTGGCGTTAGGGGCCCGAAAATTTGGAGCGTCAAGAACGGCGGTCTGGCTTTCCTTCGTCGGAGGCATGATTGGCAGTGTGTTGATCGGGCTCTTGTTGGCGCCGCTGATCGGCATTCTGGCACCCTTTGTAGGCGCTTTTACCGGATCGTTCTTGATTGTTTTCGTTTATGAGTATCGCAATGATAAGGGGCTCCGCGGCGCGCTTCGAGCGGGTTGGGGAACAGTGCTCGGACGAACTGCCGGAGTCATTCTTAAGATGGCAGTCGGATTTGGAATGATTCTGACAGTGTTTTTCAAAATCATCTGGTGAGGTGGCATCATGCGTCAACTGGATGTTCGACAATTTCGATCGTTTTCTCCGGAAAAAATGCAAAAGCTGAATCTGTTCGAGACGCCGCACTTATTCTGCGATGTCTATTGCCTCGCTCCGGGACAAAGTCAGAAATTGCACACGCACAGTGATGCCGACAAACTCTACTATGTCGTCGAAGGCGAAGTGGTCGTCTTTGTCGGAAAGGAGCAGCAATCTTGCCCTGCAGGCCGTATTGTGCTGGCGCCAGCCGGAGAACCCCACGGCTTGGAGAACAAGAGCCAGGGAAATGTCCGGGTATTGGTGGTTATGGCACCCAACCCGAATGTGAAGAAAGACAGATAAAAAAGGACGCCACTTCGAAGACGATGAATGTCTGTATATGCCGATTTAAAAGGTGCTGGAGGGCTGCATCCTCGGAGGACTCTAGCGCCACTGGAGACGGGACGCCTTCGTCCCGCAAGCAGTTCGTCAACTGGAGGCAGCGGCCTAGAATCTCTGTAGTTCCATGCCATGTCTTGTGGCTTGGCATCCCATTTGTCATTGTCCATCGTTCATTTGATATTTGGCATTTCGTTCATCGAACAGCTTCAATTGTTTACAAGAATCAATGTGAAAATCATTCCAGTCAGTACCTGAAAGAGCCCGTAGAATGGGAGTTTTTTCCAAAAGCGAGATGCTCAGAATCTGTAGAATCGAATGCAGACTCGGTCGAGATTGAGCCTTTTCTTGATAGCGACGAGAACGTAGACGGAGATAGCGATCCAGACTTGTGTTTTGACAGCGTTCTCGGAAGTCCATAAAGCTTTGATGCGCAGGTGCTGTTTGATCCAGCGGAAGAACAACTCCGCTTGCCAGCGACAGCGACCAGCTCGTACCGGTTAAGGCAGGGAGCAGGAAGTTGTTGGTCAAGAACACAAGACGCTTTTGAGTGAGCGCATCGACATAACGAATCCGGCAGGACGCTCAGGATATCTCGTTTGGGAACCGGGTTGTTGAGACCCACAACCGATCGCATTGCAAGCCCGTGGCTTTGTCGACGGGTTGAAATCCGCTGGCAATCGAAGCGCTTCCTGGCCCGGGTCACAAAGAAGGCGCCGGACTGATGCAGATGGTAAGTCGTCGGAAATCCAAGTAACCGCGATCCATCAGGTAAATGGCACCGGCTTCCAGATCAACTGATCGAGGATGTTGACTTCGTGAATTTGTCCACCCGTTACAATGACCACGGTTGGAATGTTGCCGCGCAGATCCAGCAACGTATGCAGTTTGACGGCGGCTTTGTGGCGTCGGAATTGGGCCCAGGAAACAGCGACAGACACAGATCGATGGTAGTGGTATCGAGCGCGTACACGGTTTGATCGAGTTCCAGGCCGGGGTCGTCGGCGTAAAGACTCCGGGCCATGCCGATCAATACTTGAGCGAAGTCGGCGTAGATTTTCCAGTCCCGCACTTGATTGGTGGGCCAAGGTGTTGCGCGAGATGGGGCTGCCAATGCCACTGTGGTAGAGTTTGGTCGGCGAGGCCCGCAGACAGGCTTCGATATCGCACAAGCTCTCCCGAAAAGTCAGCTGGGCAAAGGCCATCGTGAGAAATTGGTCCCAACAGGAGAAGCTCTTGATTTTGTAGTTGCCGTGGTAGCGCTCGACCAGCGGCGACTCGCAACGAGGAATAAAGCTCATCAACTGGGCAAAGATCGATTGGCCGAATTCATCCACTAGCTCCTTTCGCAAAGGTGCGAAAGTATGGCTTTAAGCGGTCCAAATTCAAATCGATAAATGCTTCGTTGCTATTCAACTTCATTATTTTCTTAAGGGTACAATAATCCGACCTTCAACGTTGGGACACTATTGATTGTCCATCGTTCATTTGATATTTGGCATTTCGTTTATCAATTTGTCGAAGGCTGAAGATAGGATCCTTTCCAGCTCCGCTGAGCGGCCTGTAGAAATAGCCTCATATTTCAGGCTGAGGAGGAATTTGGGCGGGGCAGGCCTAGGGTGCGCGGCCCTGTAATTGAAGGAACGCCGCGTGGGCGCGGCGTCTCCAAATGCGTGCCTTCGCGTCAAGCCTCAAGAACTGACGGCTTCGTCGTTTACCCGGTCACGCAAGGCTTTCATGTAACCCAGGGTGAATGAATTGTTGATCTGCGGGTAACTGCCGCCCGGGACGTGATCGGGAATGACCACCCCATCATACTTAACGCCGCGCAAGGCGCGCATGACCTGGAACATGTCGAGGTAGCCGTTGTCCACAAACGTTTCCTCGAATTTGGGCAGGGGGGAGCTCACGTTTCGAAAATGAACCTTGAAGATTCTTTTTCGCGCGCCGAAGTACTGGATCATTTCGATCACGTCTTTGCCCATCGTCTTTCCACCTTCCGCCCAGGTCCCCACGCAAAAACATAATCCGAAATTGTCGCTGTTGGCAATTTCGATGGCCCGTTGATAGCCTTCAAAGTTTCGGAAGATGCGGGCGACACCGCCTAGACTTTCCACCGGCGGATCGTCGGGATGCAAACCAATGCGGACTCCGGCCTTTTCCGCGACGGGCATGACGGATTGCATAAATTTGGTGAAGGTGGCCCAGATTTGATCAGCTTCATACACCTTTCCAAAGGTAAGTGGGATGCTCTTGGCGACTTCATAGTCAAATTGCCGGGTTGTCGAACCGCCTCGGGCGTTCACGATGGCCGTCTGATAAGGTCCCGGGATTCTGGAATTCTTCAAGTTGGAGATATGCGCATAAGTTGTGTAATGGATTCCGGCTTGGCCTAAGTTGTTGAGGTAGGCCTTGTACTGCTCCACTTTTTCATCAAAGCCGGGGAGACCGAGCACCAGCGTGGGGTCACAGTGCAGGTCAAGGATCCCGATGTTATAGACTTGAATGTTATGGGCTTCAAAACGGCGTTTGGTCTCCAGCATAAAATCAAGATTGTTGTCCTTGATCCCAGTCCAGATGGAAACGTACTCCACCCCTGCACTGGCGAGAAAGGTGAAATCCTCGGCAGTGGGATTTGGAGAGAAAAAGGTGCCTAACTTGATGCCGTTCAAGACAGGAGCCCGGTGAAACCCGTAGGATAACAATCCCCCAGCCGTGGCTCCCAAGGCCAGCCTGACAAAAGTTCTCCGATTTGTTTGCATAACGTCTCCTACTGCTCTTTTTATGAGTTCTGGCCGATCCGATCCAATCAGCCCGAAACGAACCCGTATTGAATAAGCGAACAAGAGGGTAAGACCTGTGCGTGATCATACCGGGAAAGGTGAGCAAAGTCTATCGGGTGAAAGAGCGGCGATTCCGAGAAAGATCCGGAACGATGCCCCGACATTTGTGCGCATCAGTCAGGAACTATTCTCCCCCTGATACACACTCTGGACGGTTGCCTGTCCGCTCGCACCTGCTGGCCAGCCTGCATAGTGGGCAAGATGAAGCATCAACTCGAGCAACACTTCTTTGGGAATCCCGGCGCGGCAGGCGCCGCGGATGTGTTCCTTCAACTGATCATTTCTCCCCTGTGCCGCCAGAAGCGCGATGGTTATCAGGCGGCGCTCTTTCAGCGTTAGTCCCGGTTTTTCGTCGGAAACGTCGAGAGACCGGCTCCACACTTTGGCGAAAAGATGGTTCAACGTGAATTCTCGCACACCGACCAGGGAAGGTGCATTCCCCCCCTCTTGAACGGACTTTTGCAGGACCTCTTCGTACATCCTCCGTCCCATTGGATCGATCTGCGCATCCTCACCGTCGGTTTTATCCTTCATAGGGTCGCTCCTCAAGAATGTGTTGGGTCGGATGGCTCTTGCTGATTCCGGCGCAACGCCCCAAAAATCTCAAGATGACAGAGGCGTTGGAAAGCCGAGCTCTCTTCAGGCCTTTCCGGCTTGGAATTTATTCGGATGATAACGTTTGCGGAACTTGCTGACAATTTCAAATCGGCAGGGAGAATGGGCAGTCGAGGTTTGAGGTCAAGTGGATAATGTTCCCTGGAATCCCTTCCGTTCCATATTGCCCCAGGAACGATTCCCCCGGAAAACCTCAACAAAGGCGTAAGCCCGCCAAAAAGCCAGGAGCTGACGGAATCCAAAATTTTCCACGATTCCTGCTGCAATCAGCGTCAGGAGATTTCGAGCTTTTGGGTAGCGACGCATCGTCAATTCCTCGAGAACCACCGAAGCGGTCGAAAGGATCATGCCGTAAAGGACTGCCGCGCAGAAGAAGAGAAGGGCTTCGCGAGTTCCAAAGAAACCGAGGAAGAGACCGACGATGGTGATCAAGTAACCAGTCATTTCCACGATAGGACCCAACATTTCAAACAGGACAAAGTAGGGTAGGGCGAACAATCCCAGGAGCCCAAATTTCGGACGGCCGAACATGGAGCGATGCTTCCAGAGACTTTCGATGGTGCCCCGCTGCCAGCGACGACGTTGCCGTTTGAGCACTTTCAAGGTTTCCGGCGCTTCGGTCCAGCAGACGGGATCGGGTTGAAAGACAATCCGGCTTTTTTTTCGCTGGGTTCTGGCCCACCGCTGCAAACGTGCAATTAATTCCATGTCTTCTCCGACGGTTTCGGTGGAATATCCGCCCACCGCCAATACTGCGGCCTTCTGGAATAAGCCAAAGGCGCCTGAGATAATCAGCAGACAGTTAAAGGAACTGAATGCCACACGGCCGCCTAAAAAGGCGCGAAGATACTCCACAACCTGAAAGCGCGCGATCCAGGAACGGGGCAGGTCGATCGTTTCAATTCGCCCACCGGACACCGAACAACCATTGGCGATGCGCACGATGCCTCCCACTGCCAAAACCTCCCCGGGAAATTTGAGAAAAGGCACGACTACTTTCAACAGGGATTCCGATTCTAAAATTGAGTCCGCATCCACCGCGCATAGCAAAGGGTATTGAGCTACATTGATCCCGGCGTTCAATGCATCTGCTTTTCCGCCATTCTCCTTGTCGATCACCACGAGGCGGATGGGGTCCATGGATTCGTAGACGGCACGGATGGGAGCTGTTTTTATGGCGTTTTCGAAATAGCGGGCCGATTTGTAAAGGTGAAACTCTTGGACGAGGCATTGCAGGGTCTCATCCTGGGATCCGTCGTTGATGACAATGACCTCCAGTTCCGGGTAACGAAGGTTCAACATGGCGCGAACGCTATCCCGTATGGTGGCGGATTCGTTGAAGGCCGGGGCCAAAATAGAGACGGGAGGCAACAGGGTCGACCCCTCGATCGAGCCCAGCTGTGACTCATCCAGTGTCAGATACCGGGAACGCAGCAGCTCCAAAAACCCAATGATCACTAAAATGAAGTAGATCGTGTTGAGCACCAGCAGATAAATCAAGACGCTGTTTTCGTAGGCGTGAAAAAAAATGGCCATGAAGGCTTTCAACGGACCGCCTCCATTCCTTGAAGAATTGCCTTCTCTTCTGCCTCAGCGATGATTCGGTAGACTTGGTCGGTGGCGCCGCTGCGCAGCCTTGAAAGCTGTGTAGTAGCTGAGTCTCCCAAGAGTGTGAGAGCCCCGGCGGCTCGGCGCGCCTCCGTGCTTGATTCTCCGCGGGACACCATGCGCAGCAGTTCTGGAACCAGGGTTACGGCCCTGATCAGCCCACAGGCCCTGGCGCTCATGGCTCGTACGCGCCAGTCGTTGTCGTCAAGACCGATTCGCAGGAGTTCGACGGCGTTCTCGCGTGCCGGCAGCAGGTGGAAGGCTTTAAAAAACTTGATCCGGATCTCAGAATTGGAGGATCGGGCCAAAGCATCGGGAAGAGGAACGGAAACCAGCTTTTCGCAATGGAGAATGAACTCCAAGGCGCAAAGGATGAATTCATCTTCATGCGAATCCAGTGCAGATTGGATGAATTGAGAAATCAAAGTTGGATCTTGGGGAAAATTGAGATACATCAGGATCCTTTCGAATAGCGGTAACCCGGACATCTTTTGGAAGACAGTAGCCTGGATTTCGGGTTTCCCACATCGCAGCAAGGTTAACAAGGCGGCGATCCGGATGGCCGGGGAGGGATGAGCGAGGCTGGATTCGAACGGGAAAGCCGGCAACGGGGAGGATAGGAAAGGCAAGAGGGAAAGTACGCGCAAGATCTGTCGTGGATTTCGAGCCGATGGGGGATCGAAAAGGGAATGGAACATCTCGGTCTTGAGAAACAAAGCCTCCATCTGCTCGCGGGGGGATCCTTTCAAACTGCGTAAGGATTCCTCCATGATGTCCAGGAAGGCGAGGGGGAATTGTTCGGACAGATTCAAAACGATGCTCTCATGTACGTCTCCCATGACGTACGACGTCACCAATGCGCGGCTATGCTGCAACTGCGCTTCATATTCCCTTTCCCTGCGGGCGACCCGCAATTTCCAGAAAACTAGACAGAGAGTCAACAAGGTGAGCAGGGTGATTTGAACGGCGATGAAAGCAAGCATGTAGCGGACAAACGGGTCCGCCCCGGCCCCAAAGCATTCGCTGGCAGTGACCACGGTTGCAAGGTAAACAGCGAAGAGGAGAACAACGGTGCCCCCGGCTATCCAAGGCCAATGGCGAGAATAAAAAATGCGACACATGCAGCTACCGCCGTTTCAATAAGCGACGAACGCGCGACACGACCTCGAGAGGATTAAAGGGTTTCGTGACGTAGTCGTCGACTCCGAGATCAAAGGCACGAACGACATCGTGCTCATGAATCCGCGAAGTCAGCATGAGTACGGGAACGCGCGCATATTCTTTTTGCAGTCGCATTTGCGACAGGACTTCGAACCCGTCCACCTTGGGCATCGTAATGTCCAGGATGACCAGTTGATATTCCTTCTGTCGGATCTGAGCGAGGGCGGCTCCGCCATCTTCCGCGTGGATGACCCGGTAGCCCGCCCCTTTGAGGGCATTCGTGAGAAACCGGGCGATAAGGGGGTCGTCTTCCGCTACCAGGATCTCAACGGCATCAGTGGGTTCCGGTGAGATTTCTTCCACCGGGGGAAGATTGAGCTTCTGATGAGCCCGAAGCAACAAATCGTCGACGCGGAAGGGCTCCAGCACAAAATCGGCCTCGAGGGCTTCAATACAGCTCAACATTCCGGGGTCCAAGGCTCCAGTCACAACGATCACAGGAATATCGCTCGCCATTATTCTGGGCATTGAGACAGCGTTGAAGCGTGGAGGTTTCGCCAACTTTTGCACCCACGATCAATAAATGGGCCTTCTCGGCCCAGCCTTTCTCTTCAAAAAAGAGAAGCGGAGATCGTTTCCACCTGGCAGCCAAAACTCGTCAAGAGCGTTTGACATTGGGACAAGATTCCCGGATAGAGGTCCAGGGCCAGAATTTTTTTCCCTTTGAAGGCCGGAGCGATGGAAAGGAGACCGGGGTCCGTAACCGGGGCCGGGTCTTCGGGCAGGTCGACGGCATCATCGCCAGTTTCCTGTTGGATATGCTGGAGGTCTTGAGTCACGCGTTCCATTTCGCTTTGGAGTTCTTCGAGGAGCTCAGGAACGCCGTTGAGCGTCTCCGCTTTGGCCAGCGCCTCAAGACTGCTGCAGATTTGCTGCATCCGGACCGCCCCCATCTGGGCGCAGCTTCCTTTCAAACTATGAGCAGGCCGATGCATCTTCGAGGCTGACTGCTCCGCGAGAGCGCTTTTCATTTCTCCAATCCGTTCGGGACTGGTGGTGAGAAACAATTCAATTAATTCATTCAGCAACCCGGCACTGTCTTCTCCCGCAATCGATTGAATACTGCGGATCATGTTCCGGTCGATTGCCGTGAGTTTATAGCTGGAGGGCTTACCGGACTTCTTGTCCCAGCGCTGGATGACGGTCACCATGGCCTTGGGGTCGATCGGGATGGCAATGTAATCATCAATGGTTAACGCCTCCCTCTTCTTCCGATCGCATTGCAAGGTGTTGGAGGTCAAGGCAATGATTGGGAGGTGTTCTTTGCCGGATTCTTTCTTTCGGATCTCGGCTACGACCTGGCAGACGTCTTCATCCGAGCCATGACAGGCGAGAATCAGAAGATCACATGGAGAAGCACTCAGGCTGCCGAGGATGTCATGTACCGTGCTCACTGCCGTCACGTGATGACCAAGATTCTTGAGAATCTGAATGGCAATGCGACGGTTAACCGAGTTGTCTTCCGCCACCACAATCCGCAATGGACTCGCCTTTGGTTCGGACGAGGAAGGGGTGCTTGACGATGCTGAAGAAAGAACCGTATCCATTTGAGTCTTCATTTTTCTGCGGATTCCTTATCCGCGACTGCGTCGATGTCATCTTCCAGAATGCACCGGAGCCGAATCCCGGGACGGCTTTCAGTCGGGATTATATCCATAGAATTTTCCTATCGAAGAAACGTGCTCCCGAATGAAATTCTCATTGTCCTGCCGAACAGAGTCGGAAACAGGCACCGATACTCCGAGCGATGACTGGGACAAATCATAGAGATAGTCCCGGTAATTCACGGCATCGGCAATGTACAGTTGATTTCCCTGGCCAGTGAGTACGCCATACACCGCCCCGTAACTGGAAGCGACCAGATAGCGGGACGGACGAGGCGCATCGGACCCCAGTTACGGGACCTATCGTGAACAAGGGGCGTCCCAACATTTCTGACGAACGCGAAGGTCGATGTCCGAGCAGGGCATAGAGCGTCGGGGTTACATCCGTCAGGAAGGCGACCGCTTTTGTGTCGGCGGGGGACTGAGGGCGCAGATGAGCCGGGAGATGCAGGATCAGCGGTATGCGGAGAACCTCCGGAAAGATCGTATAGGCGTGCCCCCAGCGTCCATCTTCACCCAGCGATTCTCCGTGGTCTGCGGTCAGAATAATAATGCTCTCCTCATAAAGCCCGCTGCTCTTGAGAAAGCTTACAAACTCGCCGAGACAGGCGTCGATTCTCTTGATCCGGGATGCATAGGGAGCGTAGAAGCCCGGGTAAGAGTCATTGTCCAAATTGTTCTTGCCCTCACGATTGATCACGGAAATGTGAATATTTTGCGGCTGTGTGTAAGCAAAGATCGGAGCTCCCTGATTCTTTGGGTCCGCAAGGTTCTTCTTTAGCTCATGCAATGTGTTGCAAAAATCGAGCTGCAAGGTGGCGGATCCTTTGTCCAGATCAAACAACGCCGGCCAGGGCGAGAGAATCGTGTCGAGAATGCTGTCGCGGCTGACGAAAGAGCGATATTGCTCGGCCCGCAAAAGCTTTTGTAACGCATTCATGGGGGCAAAGGGGGTGACATACTGTTGATGCACCAGCATGCCGCCCACCCAAAGAGAAGGTTCGGAAAGTCCCGTGCCGCCGTAGCGCGTAAAGGCATTCTCGAATACCAGGCTGTCGCTGGCGAGGCTCTGAATGGCCGGTGTAAAGCGGACCGCCGGATTGTACGGCGAAAGATAATCCCGCCGCAGGCTGTCGATCACAAAGATGAAGACGTGTGGGCGAGGACCCAGATTACCCTGGAGATTCTCCACAAAATTGATGTCGGTTGGGTTGATGTGCACTGAGCGGGGAATGTTCGTATGGTGCGTTAGAAACTCAAACAGGGAATCATCCAACTGGGGAGGCGAGATGATTTGCCGGGCCAGCTGAAACGAAATGTCATACTTCGCATAGCGATCAAGAACCGCTTGCGTGGCATTGGGATCTTTTTCCGGGAATCCCCACCACCGTGTGCCAGAGGCTTCCAAGGTCTTATACGCAAGGAGCAAAAAAACAACAACAACCAGCAGAACGGAGGACCTGAGGGGACGCGACAATTTGGTCATGGCATAGAACGATCCCAAACAGAAAATCCACAGGGCAGTGACGAGAAGCTTTTGCGCCAGAAAATTCCAGTCGAAGGCCGCAAGGCGGAGGGCCAGAAAAACAAAGACACTGGAAATAATTCCCAGGAGTATGAGGTTCGGGAACAGCGAATCTTGGAGCGGAGGCCGAAGAGGCGAAAGGAGAGGCCGATCCCGTCGTGGACTGTTTCTCCGGAGTGTGATTCGAGTCGCAACGATGTTCCTGCCAGCCATCCGACAAGAGCCATAGCCAAGGTGAGCGCGTAAAGGAGTGCGGGCCAGCCGTAAAATCCAAGCGGAGGGAAGGCGATTTGCCGCGTCAGGCAGTAAACGCCGGTGGCCAAAAGTGAATTGGTTATTGCAAATTCAAATTTCGTGCCGGACGCAAATAATCCGGCACAACTGCAGACCAGATTCATGATCAGAAAAATCCCCAGGAAAAGAATGAGGTGTGAAAAAATGCTCCATCCCAATACCAGATGCCAGCCGCCGCTGAGGAGGTGGTCTGCTTGTGCGGTCAGCAATTGTCTGGAACACAAAACACTGTAGAGAGAGCCGACGAACAATGCCGCTCCGCTTGCCGCCCAGAAGAAATGTGTCGAGTGAGCTTCTTGAGATCGTCCCCAATTCATTTGTTTTCCGCAACTCAACCAGTCGACGAGGAACAAGAAGAGCAGGGGTATCAGCAGGATTAGACTCAGGATGAGACTGGAAAGATCATTCCGGAGATGTTTCCAGAGCGGGGTGCACAGACCCAGCAACGCCATACCTCCCGTAAGCAGGAATAACCCCGTGACCAGCCATCGGGTCTTGGGGCTTGACCAATCATGACGCAGCGTGTAGGCGAGCAGGAGTAGGATGAAGGCGTAAAGGTATGGCTGCATTTTGGCGAACCAAAGCAGGGCTTCAATGGCTCCGCCCTTGTGCACCTGTTCGTAAGTAAATGGAATATAAGCCATCAGGCTGAAGAGCGAAGAAACCAGTGTGACCAGACAGAAGCCTAATCTGATGGGAAGAAAAGCGTAGCGGGTCAAATTCAATGCACACCTTCCTGAAGCGATTGCAAGCGTTGTGCAATCTCCTGATTATTCGGCTCCAGCTTTAACGCCTGGGAATAAGCTTCCTTGGCTTTTCCTTTTTGATTTTCCTGTTCAGCGATCTTTCCAAGCGCAACATAAAACTCAGTGTAGTCGCTGGCGAGCGCAGCGCCTTTTTCAAGATAGGTCCTGGCTTGGGTCAAATTTCCCTGGTGCCAGTGAGAAAGACCCATGACGAGCAGGGCATCAGCATTCTGCGGGGCTTGTTTCAGGACCTGACCGGCCAATTCCAAGGCCTTAAGCTCATTTCCTTGGTTCATCCTTGTGCGTGCCAGGCCGACGCGCAAATCCATATTCTTTTCGTCCCGTGGCATCGCGGCAGAATAGACTTCGGCGGCCTTGTCGAATTGCTTGGCTAATTCGTAGCTGTAACCAAGATAGTAAGAAAAGTCCAGATTGTTGGAATCGATTTCAACGCAACGTTGGGCCGCCTGAATAGCTTGTTCCATGACCGCTCCGCTGGTAGGCTAGGATAATATTGGGACAACCTTCGACGGGCAGCGGCGCCACTTTTAAGAAGTCCTCCCAGGTAGCGGCTTCTTCTTTAAACCGGCCAAGTTGATGATAGACCTCGGCCATCTGTCGCATGTAGATGTGGTTTTGCGGATAGGCCGCCCTGAGCTGTTGAAGCATGGGCAGGGCCTTCTCAGGCTGGCCGTGTTCGCGGAATGAGTCGCTGGATTCCATCAGGTTCCGAGAGTCTTGGCTGCCGAGCTTGGTGGCCTGAGCTGGCGGAGGCACGAGCTTCCATCCGCCGAAATTCCCGTAAAGAATGACATAGTAAGCGACGTGGCCGACCAATGATGCTGAGATGCGAGTGATGTTGGATTTGAACATGGGGCTTAAAACCTGAAATAAAATGTGAGATCGAGCATCGTCCGTTTGATAGCAAGACGATTTAAGCGGTCTTCATGGCTGTAGCCTCCACGAACATTGATTGTCCAACGGGAAGCAAGACTGCGATTGATTTCTCCAAAAGCACCCAACGCGTTTAAGGTGACCACATCCAGGACGGTCCGTGCTTCGACCGGAGAGGCGCCAGTCCCGATGCGAAACCCGACATAGTCGCTCTTTTCCCCAAAGTATCGCCGGCCGGAGAAGCTGACGGAATGAGAAACCCCCAACAAATCGGGGGTCAGGTAGGTGCGTGCACTGAAGAGCCAGTTCCCGTAATATTTTCCGATGGAGAAGGTATAGATGTTCACGGGCTCTGTAAAACCAAGGCGCCGATATCCGGCCGATCCTTCCCAGCCATGCGGCAGACTTTGATAAAGGTCCGTTCCAAAGCGGTAGGTGGGATAGAGGACCGCGTCTGGGGAGTACCCCACGTTTAGATAGGCATAGGTCCCTGGCCGGAGGTGAGGATAAAAGTCCAACTCCATCTGATTACTGCTTAGAGAAAAACGATCGGCTCGGGAAAACCGCCCGAGCAATGAACCCGCCGGCGAACGGTACTTAATGGAGGCAGCAGTCTCAATCCAGATCGAGTTCCCATCATTCAACCACTCATACGACTGTCCAAGACTGGTTTCCCATGTTCGGGACAACTCAATCAGGGTGCCGCGTAGCTCTCGCGCTGCTTTGTTCGCAGGATCCTTATCCAGGAGTTGGTTGAGGCATTGAATGGCGGCAGGGTAGCGGTCTAACCGTTTAAGCGCCTTGGCATGGGCCAGAAGTAATGTTGTATCGTTGGGATTGTTTTGCAGACCTTGGGCAGCCAACGCTTCGGCCCGATCTACGTGGTCGGACCAGAGTTCCACATTGATTAGAGCAGGCAAGGCGTCTCCATGAGTTGGATTCTGGGCTAACACCTGGCCTAATTGCACTCTCGCCTCATCAAATTTCCCTTCCCATGAGAGGACAATCCCATAGATCACCCGGGCATCCGTATCATTCGGATGTTCAGTTAAATGGGATTCCAATAAGGCAAGGGCTTCGGTCCTTTTGCCTGAGATGGCCATGTCGCGGGCTTGCTTGTAAACTTCTTCAGCAAGGGTGAGCAATGGAAGTAAAAGGAGAAAAGATAGGAAAAAAGTCAAAATGGCGAGTTTGCGACGCACTATGTTCACTCTCACGATTCAAATAAGTTCCCAATGACGGACCCCTAGCTTGGATTTCCAAGAAATCCAACCAATAAATCGACAAAATCAAAGGCTAACATTAACAAATATATCCACTTAGATTGGGTGCGAGCCGGCGTCTGTCTGTTTGCGAAGAAGGTACTCGCGTAAGGAATAGCTCATTGGTCCAAAAGCAAAGCCCATTGAATCCGTTGTACTTGGCGGTCGGGATGAAACTGGAGATTCTTGTCCTAAGGTTTTAGGGGTTCGTGTCGATGAAATTCGGTTGAAAACTTTTGTAAGGGGGAACACCGAAGGAAGAGCGTCTAAATTGCCGGGGGGACATTGTAGCTGGGGTAGGGTGGACTCGCATGGGAAGATCCTTTACAGGGTGGACTTTCCGTGTTATCGTCACTGCGCAATTCATTGAATCAAGAGCTCATAAGGAGCAAATAATCAATATGGCTTCGAAAGCAAAGTCGGACGTAAAAGATTTGAAACTGGCGGAAAAAGGAAAGAAAAGAATTGAATGGGCCTCCCGTTCAATGACGGTCCTGGAATTGATTCGTAAGCGTTTCCTGGCCGAGAAACCGTTAGAAGGGTTGAGAATTTCGGCTTGCCTCCACGTAACTACGGAAACGGCGAATTTGATGATCACGCTAAGGGATGGTGGTGCTGACGCCGTGATTTGCGCGTCGAACCCGCTGAGTACTCAGGATGACGTGGCCGCTTCACTGAGTGCAGACTATGGGATCCCGGTTTTTGCCATCAAAGGGGAAGACAGTAAGACCTATTATTCTCATATTACCGCCGCCCTGGATCATCGCCCCAACATTACCATGGATGACGGAGCGGATCTGGTGTCGACTATTCATTCCAGTCGTCAGGATCTCCTGTCAGAGATCCGGGGAGGCACGGAAGAGACCACGACCGGCGTGATCCGGCTGCGCAGTATGGCCAAAGACGGAGTCTTGCGCTTTCCAATTATTTCCGTAAACGATGCAGACACAAAGCACTTATTTGATAATCGGTATGGAACGGGACAGTCCACTCTGGACGGAATTATTCGGGCAACCAATTTATTGATGGCCGGGCTGAATGTCGTGGTGAGCGGTTATGGTTGGTGCGGACGCGGAGTGGCAGCGCGCGCTCATGGATTGGGTGCCAAGGTCATCGTGACTGAAGTGGATCCAACCAAAGCCTTGGAAGCTGTGATGGATGGACATCAAGTCATGCCTATGGCTGAAGCGGCGAAGATCGGCAATATCTTCATAACAGTCACCGGCAACAAGCGGGTAATTCGAAAGGAACATTTTGAAGCGATGCGTGATGGCGCCGTCGTTTGCAATTCCGGCCACTTTAACGTGGAACTCGACATTCCGGCCCTTGCTTCATTGTCCAAATCCCATCGGGAGGCACGCGAATATGTGGAGGAGTACGAGCTGAGGGATGGCCGAAAAATTTTCTTGCTGGGAGAGGGAAGACTCATCAACCTAGCCAGTGCCGAAGGTCACCCCGCTTCGGTCATGGACATGAGTTTTGCCAATCAGGCGCTTTCTGCAGAATATGTCACCAAACAGTATGCGAACCTTGAAAAGAAGGTGTATCCAGTCCCCAGTGTTATCGACAAGGAAATCGCCCGGTTGAAACTAAAGTCCATGGGAACCACCCTCGACGAACTCACCGATGAGCAGGAAACTTATTTGGCGTCCTGGTCCGAGGGAACCTAAAGCATCCGAACCTCGGCGATTGGTAATTGCTGCAGTGGTTGGCAAGTCGCGAGGCGAGAGGGAACACCGCGGGGTCTTCGCCCGAGGCTGTCCTTGGGGGGTTTTCAGGTCCTGATGGTGAATAGAGCATAAATCCCGCCAGCGCCAAAGATCAAGTCCGGCGCCCAGGCCGCAAGGAAAGGCATTAATTTCCCCGCATTGCCCACCTGTTCAAAAAATTCCAGCGTAAGCCAGAAAATAATTCCAATGAGAATGCTGACCCCTATCCCGTAGAGAGATCCCCGTTTCCCGCTGGAAAAGGAAAACGGGATGGCAATGGCCCCCATGATCAGACAAACCAGCGGAAATGAAATCTTCTTGTGCAGTGCCACCGTGAGCCGAATGACGTCAAAACCGCTTTGCTTCAGGTCCTGGATATAATTGCGGAGCTCTTCATAGTTCATCTGCGAGGACTGTTTCACTTCCTTTTTGAAGAATCGCGGATCTTCGGAAATCTCAGGGAATCGACTGGAAGCAAATTTGGCAAACAAGGAGGGAGAGGCCCGCTGTTCGGAGAACCCCTGGATCCATCCATCCTCAAAGATCCAGGATCTCGATGCATCATCCCAAGCGGCGCGGTTGGCATAAATGCGGCGCTTGATTTCCAGGGTATTATGATCAAACTCGAAGATCGAAATATCTCCGAACAGATTGCGATCTTCGTCAAAGAAATTGTAGTTAAAGATTTTGTCATGTTCTCCCATCAGCCACTTTCGATCCGGTCTCAGATAAGTCTGGGGCGTGCGGCCTTTGATCCGGTCTCGCAGAGCGTCCTGCTTCTGATTCGCGGAAGGCAGGATGGATTCCTGCATCCAGAAGGCAAATCCGCTCAAAAGCAAGTTCACCAATAGAATGGAAAGAGCCAGGCGATAAAGACTGATGCCCGAGGCTTTCATTGCCACAATCTGGGAAGTTCGCGTCAAAACGTTGAAATTCACCAATACCGCCACCAGCACGCTCATGGGGAACATGTAGTAAATAATCTGAGGCAAAAGATAGCGAAAATAATTCACCACGATGATGAACGGCACCTGATTGTCGACGATGTCATTGAGCAGCTCAAAAAACGTGAAGACAACAAAGATCACGACAAAGGCGCCCAGTACGAGCAAAAAGTATTTGATGAATCCTTTGATGATATATTTGTCCAAAATCATGGGGTGCATCCAGTTGAGGCGGCTTTTGGCCGCCGCGCTACTCGCCGGAGACTTGCGCCACCGGGAGGTGCCATTTCGGGTCCATTGAAATTTCGCGGAAAACGCAGCCAGCGCTGATCCAAGGGAAACCAGCAGGTTGGCCCATTTGCCATCCCGCTCCGTCGTGATGACCAGATAAACAGCCAGCACAAGGAAGGCCATATCGGCGATCCAGGGGCCCACATAAGGGGAAACGCGCCCGCTCCGTGCAAAACTCTCTCCAAAAGAATAAAGCAGAAAATAGACCAAAAAGATGATCAAGCTGATCACGAATCCATTCGATTTGCCGCCGCGCCGACTGACGATGCCCAATGGAACGCCCAGCACCGCAAAGATGACGACACAAAAAGGCAATGCCAGTTTCTTATTGAATTCAATGGCCACGTCACGGAGATCCTTCTTGGACTCCGTCGATTTTATGGAGGGATCGTTGAGACGTTTCCAGAGGTCACGAGCTCCGAGCTCGTTGGTTTTCCAAACCGATGTATCTTCAACGGGCAAAGTCAAAGAGGCAATGGGGATGTCGGTTTCAGCGAAAGTGGCCACGTCATAAGTTCCCAAGGCTTTATTGGTGACCGTATGCGTCGCGCCGGTATTCAAATGCAGTTGCAGCTTGCGCTCGACGATATCGTTATATAGAGTCCCAGCCTTGGCCAAAGTGATCTTGGGCTGGTCGCGCTGGGTGACATCCGCCAGAAATACCCCTTTCCAAATGCTCTTATCCGGGGTCGCATCGTGAATATAGAGCACCAGGTTGGTAAATCCCTCCTCAAAGACCCCTGTGCGCACGGCGCTTGAGATCGACTTAAGCGCAATTTCATTCCTCAGAATTCTCAGCTGATAATTTGCATAGGGCTGAATCAAGAAAGAATTGCTCAAAGCCAATACCAGGACAATGACTGCAAAAAGGTAGACGGGAATCAGCATGTTGCGAATGCTGATGCCGCTGGATCTCATGGCGGTTATTTCGCTATCAGCCGAGAGTCGGCCAAAACACACCAGAATTCCAAGCAAGGTCGCCATTGGAATGGAAAAGGTGAAAATCGTCGGCATTACGTAGGCAAAAACCAGGAAGACTTCCTGGGCGGAAACGTTCTTTTGGACCAATAACTCGAGTGGACGGCCAGGGAGCCGGGGGATAATCACAAAGCTGAAAGCAACGAGACCTAGAATGAAGGGCTCGATGATTTCTACAAAGACATAGCGATAAAGTATCTTCATGCGAAATTCCTGCAGATTGGTGTCGCGTTCATCTTACAACAGAGTGATCCGATGTGTATGGATTATCAATAGAAAGAGCACAGTAGGAGGACACGATTCATGTTTGAAATTTACGCAGAGGGAATCAGGGCCCATGAGAATGGCATATCTCAGGGGCAGATATAACGTCTGATAAGATATATTATGTAAACTTATATCTAAAATCTGGGAAGAATGCGGGCTTTAATATTATATTGAATGTACATATGTTTTGATAAACTGACCTGAAACTCTCCATCCACTATGGACTTCCTCCTGATCAGGAATTTTATTCGTGCATTTAACACATCTCTATTTTAATAATTGAGTGCCAATTAACTGTCAGTTTCTAATTTACTGGTTTTAACTTTAGAAATGTTTGCTAGGAATTCATTACTCCGAACTCCCATGAGCTATATCCATTCAATATCACCTTCCTGAATCCTATTTGCAGGATAAGAATCTTCACCCGGGATAGGATTTGCAATTTCATTTACCTATTGCCGCGGTATCGATTCTATTTCTCTGGGCGGCTTCTCAACGCACAGTGTTCGTCGACGTGCGCTGGTATGGGTGTTTAATCTTGACAAGAAATTTTGAATTCCTTATAAATCCTCTGCTAGCACTCTGTGCTAGAGAGTGCTAATTATTCTATTGATGAAGCGGTAAGTTGAGAAGAACTTCCCGATGAAATTCAGACCATTGCGAGACCGGATCGTCGTCCGAAGGTTGGATGCACGGGATCGAGGCCGGGTGGCATCGTCATCGATACAGCTAAGGAAAAACCCCGGGAAGAGCTGTAGTTGCCGTAGGAAACGGCAAGATCCTGGAAAACGGACCTGGACGACCGTAAAACCCAGGAACCATATCACCGGTACGAAGTACTCGGGCTCAGAGGTCAAGATTGACGGTGAAGAGTATCTGATCATGCGCGAGGATGAAGTACTGGCGATTACCGAAGCGGCGGCAGCCAGCCGTAAATAGACTGGCCTTTTGCGAATTCAAATACCTAATATTTTGATAAGGAGGCGCACGAATGGCAAAGCAGATTGTATCTGGTGAAGATTCAAGGCAGGCATTGTTGAAAGGCGTAAATCAGCTGGCAGATGCGGTGAAGATCACGTTGGGCCCGAAGGGGCGGAACGTGGTTTTGAATAAGAGCTATGGATCTCCGACCATTACCAAGGACGGAGTGACGGTTGCCAAAGAAATTCAATTGCCCGATTCCTGGCCTTAAATTGGTCCGTGAAGTGGCTTCCAAGACCAGTGATGTTGCCGGAGACGGGACCACAACGGCGACCGTGCTGGCGCAGGCGATTTTCCGCGAGGGAGTCAAGACGGTGGCCGCAGGCGCCAATCCCATGGCCCTGAAGCGTGGGGTCGACAGAGCGGTGACGGAAGTCATCGGAGAAATCAAGCGTTTGTCGAAGTCGGTAAAGGGCGAAATGATTGCCCAGGTAGGAACCATCTCAGCGAATGGCGATACCAAAATCGGAAGCATCATCGCGGAAGCCATGAACAAAGTGGGCAAAGACAGGGTAATCACCGTCGAAGAATCGAAGACCATGGAAACGGCCCTCGAAATCGTTGAGGGAATGCAGTTTGATCGCGGCTATCTCTCCCCCTATTTTGTGACGGATCAGGACCGGATGGAATGCGTCCTCGAAGACGCCTACATTCTCATTCATGAGAAGAAGATCAGCAGTCTCAAAGATCTGCTTCCCGTGCTGGAACAGGTCGCTAAAATGGGAAAACCGCTTCTGATCATTGCCGAAGAAGTGGAAGGCGAAGCCTTGGCGGCCCTGGTGGTGAATAAACTGCGCGGGACACTGAGTGCGGCGGCTGTGAAAGCCCCCGGATTCGGCGATCGCCGCAAGGCCATGTTGGAGGATATTGCGATCCTGACGGGCGGGAAAGCGATCACTGAAGACTTGGGAATCAAGCTGGAAAAATCTGCGTTCGGAAGACATGGGTCAAGAGACCCGAAGCGCATTGTAATTGACAAGGACAACACCACGATTGTGGAAGGGGCCGGCAAGTCGAAAGAGATCGAAGGCCGCGTCAAGCAGTTGCGTGCACAAATTGAAGAAGCCACTTCCGACTATGATCGCGAGAAACTGCAGGGCGCCTCGCTAAGTTGGTAGGCGGCGTGGCCGTCATCAAGAGTGGGGGCCGCTACCGAGACCGAAATGAAGGGAAAAGCGCGGGTAGAGGATGCCATGCATGCGACGCGGGCCGTAGAGGAGGAATTGTCCCCGGTGGGGGCGTTGCCTTCTTGCGGGCCATTCCCGTGATAGCCAAACTGAAGCTCGATGGGGATGAGCAAATCGGTGTGGATATTGTCCGCCGGTCGCTGGAAGAACCCCTGCGCCAGATTGCGGCAAATGCCGGGATCGAAGGTGCGGTGGCCGTGGAGCACGTCAAAGCAGAAAAGAAGGAGAACTACGGGCT
Source organism: Terriglobia bacterium (assembly GCA_046331665.1). Lineage (GTDB taxonomy): Bacteria > Acidobacteriota > Terriglobia > Versatilivoradales > Versatilivoraceae > CAWBAT01. The sequence continues at coordinate 46,804 of JAXLQK010000040.1, forward strand.
CAACGCGGAGACGGGCGAATATGTCGATCTGGTCGCCGAGGGGGTTATCGACCCGGCCAAAGTCACGCGCACGGCTCTGCAGAATGCGGCATCTGTCGCGAGGTCTCTTGTTGACCACCGAAGCTTTGGTCTCTGAAATCCCCGAAAAGAAGAAGGCTGCACCCTCGCCCCATGGCGGTGAGGATATGTACTAATCCCAGGTCGCAGTCTGAATCAGCGCCGGAGGGAGTTGGAATTCCGGCGCCGGCTCTTCCCTATTCTCCTGCCCATCTCCCCGCTGATCTTCCTAACTGCAACACCTTTTCTCCCCCGGAAACAGCAATGTTTAACGGATACCCACCGGCTCCCATCCTCCTGCAAAGAGAAGCGCCACAAAGAGAGGACGCGGGTTGAAGGCTTGCCAGTTTTTTCTATACTCCCTCGTGGGATCATGAAGGATGTCCTCATTGGCCAGGAAGTTCTTATTCGTTGCTATCGTTTTCACGGAAACGTCCGCTTTTGATAGCTCCGTTTTGCGGGTGGATGTTTTAGCTGCGCGGATGCTCTGGCTTTGGACTTCTGCCGATCAGCTTTGTAATGTCCATCGGTCAACACCTCCGCACTGTCCCTGGTGTTCGCACGGCTTTCGGTATGATAGCGCCGTTTTGTTCTTCTGGCGGGTACGTTTGTTCCTGGCAGCGTTGCGTTGCGAGCCTGGACAGATCTACTCGCACTCGGATTGAGTCTGACGTGTCAGCTCATCGTGGGTATATTGCTGGGTCATCTCACCCTGCTCATCACCCACTACCCTCACCTTTAGTAATCGGCGGAAGAGGTAAGGAATGAGTCTTTTCAAGGGAAACGGGAACCATAACGTTGCAGCTGCCACTCACCCGGCTATGAACGCCTGGTTCGGGACTTTCTCCGCATTGTTCTCACGAGCGGATTTGCCGAGAGTCCTCCAATCTCCACGCGGCTCAATATTCAGAATTCCTGCAGAAAAAGGTTGCCCCCCTGGAAGAGGACCTTCCTGTCGAAATCCGCTTCAATCACCATCCGGGAAAAGTGATCATTCACACTCGAATTGAGGGTCTTCATGTCTCCGAAACACAGGAATTTAAGATCAATTGAAAGGAGAGCGTGCGGTGCCAGGATCACTGGATAATTCCTTTCACGCGAACTCGACGATTTGCGTGAAAAAAGTTGTATCGCCGCCTGCGTGTTTTGGAAGGGGCGCAGCTGCCTCAAGCCCGGTTTGATGGCCGCATGGTGGTAAACCTTTCTTCGAATAACTATCTCGGGCTGAATACCCATCCAGCCCTGGTGCGGGCTTCGATTGAGGCCACCGAGCGCTATGGCGTCGGGTCTGGTGCCGTGCGGAGCATCGCCGGAACCATGAAGCTTCATCTCGAGTTGGAAAAACGGATCACCCAATTCAAGAATGTGGAAGCCTGCGTCGTCTTCCAATCCGGCTTTGCTGCCAATGCGGGAACCGTCTCCGCCATTCTGGGGAAAGGCGACATCATCATCTCCGATGAATTGAACCACGCCAGCATCATCGACGGCTGTCGTTTGTCGAGAGCGGAAATTCGCGTGTTTCCGCACAAAGATATGGACGCTCTCGAGAAGATTCTGATCGAAACCCAAGCCCTCCCCGGGAAAAAACTGGTCATTACTGACGGCGTGTTTTCAATGGATGGAGACATCGCTCCCCTGCCGCAGATTGTCACGCTAGCCGAGCGTTATGGAGCCATTATGATGGTGGATGATGCCCACTCCAGCGGGGTTTTGGGGAAATGTGGACGGGGAACCATCGATCACTTCGGCTTGCATGGGCGCGTGGATATTCAAGTCGGGACGCTTTCGAAAGCGATTGGGGCCATGGGTGGGTATGTCTGCGGCAGCCAGAAACTGATCGAATTCCTCCACCACCGGGCGCGCCCTTTTTTGTTCTCGACGTCGCACCCCCCATCGGTAATGGCCACCTGTCTGGCTGCCTTCGACGTCCTGGAGCAGGAGCCGCAATGGATGGAGAGACTGTGGAGAAATACGCGTTTCTTCAAAGAGGGCCTGGACCAACTCGGCTTTAACACCGGCGCCAGTGAAACCCCGATCAATCCGGTGATTGTTGGCAAAGGAGAACTGGCCATGAGCTTTGCCGACGAACTTTTTGGTGAAGGAGTGTTCGCCCAGGGGATTGGGTATCCTACCGTCCCCGAATCAAGATCCCGAATACGGACCATCGTCACCGCGACCCATTCCAAAGAACAGCTTCAATATGCGCTGACCGTCATGGAGCGCGTGGCCAGGCGACTAGGAATCCTTTAGTGTCAAACGGAGGCGGCCCGCTTCTAGAAAGCGAATAAAATTTCTCTTAATCAACGGAGGTTGAATGAAAGAATTCCATCCCTCGCCGCGCGTGCTTCTGGGGCCGGGGCCCAGTGATGTTGATCCCCGGGTGTTGGCTGCCATGGCGGCGCCCCTTCTGGGCCATCTCGACCCGGAATTCCTGGCTCTCATGGATGAGATTCAAGGCTCTCTGCGCGCTGTATTTCAGACTCAGAATCGATTGACCATCCCCATCTCGGGAACGGGAAGCGCCGGAATGGAAACGGCCTTCGTCAACCTCGTCGAGCCTGGGGAATCGGTGGTAGTTTGTGTCAATGGCGTTTTCGGAGAACGCATGGCCGATATAGTCGGACGTTGCGGAGGGCGCCTGAGTCGCGTCGATGCTCCCTGGGGAGGTTCGTTGGACCCTGGGCAAATTCGAGAGGCCCTTCACAAATTACATCCCGCCATTCTGGCGGTGGTTCATGCCGAAACCTCGACGGGAGTCCTGACACCCCTGCCTGTTATTCAGGAGGTTCTGAAAGACTTCCCGGAGACGCTCCTGTTGGTTGATTGTGTCACCTCGCTGGCTGGTATTCCAGTTGGCGTCGATGCGCACCGTGTGGATATGGCCTATAGTGGAACTCAAAAATGTCTGAGTTGCCCTCCAGGTTTGTCACCCATTACGCTCTCGGCCAGGGCGGTCGAAAAACTGCGGAAGCGAAAGGCAAAAGTGCAGTCCTGGTATTTGGATCTCTCCATGGTGGAGAAGTATTGGGGAGAAGATCGCACCTATCACCACACGGCCCCCATTTCGATGAATTATGCGCTGCGTGAAGCCTTACGGCTGGTTGAAGAAGAGGGGATGGAAGCTCGCTTCCGCCGCCATCGTCGGAACCATCTGGCTCTGGTGACGGGCGTTGAGGCGATGGGCTTGGAAATGCTAGTTCGGCCTGAAGCCAGGGTCTGGAGTCTCAATACCGTCCGCATTCCCGGTGGAGTTGCAGATGCTCAGATCCGCGGACAGTTGCTTAAGGATTTTGGGATCGAAATTGGAGGCGGGCTCGGCCCCCTGAAAGGACAGATTTGGCGTGTTGGATTGATGGGAAATTCCTCGACCCGCAATAAGGTGACCCTGTTCCTGACAGCCTTGGAACAAGCCTTGACCGACCACCAATTTAAATTGGAGCACGGTGCAGCCATTGCAGCGGCTGACCGCGTTTACAAAACGGAAGAATGACCTCGTTGGAGCTTCGCAAAATCCCTCCGTGCCAAAAAGAGGTAAGCACAAGTACCTCGTGGCTGAAGCTCTTGTCTCCACGCCTGTTGAACATTCAGACCCGCAGGCGTGGACCCAACCCCCAAGTTGATCTCACCGCAATCTAAGGCACTTTCTTCCTTTGTGTATTCCCTCCATTGAAAGCCGAAACCGTACGCTCGTCTCTCATTTCCGACGACTCGCCATTCGAGTAAACGTTCCCTTCGAGAAACCTGTTAAGAATGATAAGCGGAGCGAAGATAACGCTTATGCTTTCAGTGCGCGCTCGATTGACGAACCTCTTTTTGACCACTGCCGATTCCCTTCTGTTGCTGGTAGTTTTGAAACTCATTTATTGTCTTGGCCTCCCTTCGGGTCAAGACTTGTCCTCGTTTCTCACCTTAATCCCATTGGTGCCGCTCTCGTTGCTCTTTTTCCGCCATTTTGATGTGTATCATTCCCGGCGAACGGATTCCTGTTACGCAGATCTTGGCAGTCTGGGCAAAAGCTTTGTCCTGAGCACTACATCCCTGCTCTTGATTGATGCTTGGGGATTCACGGGCAAAAATCGAAGCACGATTGCCTGGCTGGGGCTGGCGGCTTTTCTAATGCTGGCTGTCTCGCGTGTAGTCTCACGATGTGTCCTCCGGCAGCTTAGGGGGCGGGGTCACAACAAGAAGAAACTCTTTGTCGTCGGCAGGGCTCAATGGAATGAGCCGTTTATCAAGGAACTATCCGACCACCGCTATTTCGGCTTTGAAGTGGCTGCGACTTTCCCTTCCACTTGGAGGGATGTGGACGGGGTCACGGCACACGATGGCATCCTGGCCTGTTTGGTTTCACTAGAAAGGATTTGCCCTGACGAAGTTATCATCGGATTGCCCTTGGAGCTGGCGACGCGGCTTCCTGAGCTGATTCAGGCCTGCGAACGATTGGGTATCCAAGCCACGGTCACCGAGGATCTGGCTAAGGCTCTCGGCGCAACGGGCCGGGGCTACAAGATTGGCGGCCAGAAGCTGGTCAATGTCCCTGCCTATCCCACCGAAAGATTTGATTATCTTATTCTGAAACGGTCCTTTGATCTGGTGATCTCCAGCCTTCTTCTCCTGGTATTAATGCCGCTGTTGCTTGCCATTGCCTGCGGGGTTAGGCTGTCATCGAAAGGGCCTGCGTTGTTTCGGCAGCAACGGGTAGGACTGAAGGGGAAGGTATTCTGGATGTTCAAATTTCGCACGATGACTCACGTGGAGGCATTGGTCAGTGACACCGAGTGGGTCCCCCAAAGTTCCGGACGATACACTCCTCTCGGAAAACTCCTGCGACGGACGAGCCTGGACGAACTTCCTCAATTATTCAACGTCATCCTGGGACAGATGAGTCTGGTGGGTCCCAGACCCGAACGCCCTTTTTACACTGAGCGGTTCAAAAACGAGGTGCCAGGTTACTTGCTGAGACACTACATTCAATGTGGAATGACGGGGTGGGCGCAGATCAACGGATGGCGAGGCAATACCTCAATCCAACGTCGCCTCGAACATGATCTCTATTATCTGAAGAATTGGGGATTCGGGCTTGATCTTAAGATTTTGGTCTTAACGCTCTTCGGGGGTTTAAACCATCGTCAGGCCACGCCGGGGTAAGGCGCTCTTACAAAGTTGCTCAGTCAACTTACCGCGACTGTTCCACTTCCCTTCCTTGAGGGCGCGTCTTAGCTCCATAATTGACTGCCAAAGCAAGGCAGAACGCAAAAAGGAGCGCATTGGCCGGGATATGCAAATTGAAATCCATGACGCTGTGGACAAGCATGGCGACGACACTCGATCCAAGCCCATAACGAAGAATTCTGTCGTTGGGACTGGAAACCGACTTTAGACCCGAGAAATAAAGCCGGAACCAAAGAAAAATTCCCCAAGCCGCCAGCAGAATTCCCATAATCCCGCATTCCACAAGAAGCTGCAGATAATCATTGTGAGCATAGTTCCAGGTAGCCTGTCTTGGAACCTCATCCACTGTGACAATGTCCACCTGCTGGCGGTAGTTGGGCAGGATATAGCGGAATGTGCCCAACCCTGTTCCCCAGAGCGGAAAATCCTTTGCAATCCTGAGGGCATCTTTCCAGACACCAATGCGTTCCGGGGCATCGCGCACTGTATAGGAAAACCGCGGAATCAACTCGCCGCTCAGTAGAACCAGGATAAGAGGAGCGGTCATCGCCGTTACCTTGGTTCGATGTCTGATCGGAGCCTGAGAGGAGTGAAAGACAAGATAACCGAAAAACGATAATGCACAGCCGACCGCGATCATTCCGCCACGGGAATGGGAGAGGACTAGGCTGAGACACATCAATCCCAGTGCCCCGGCGAGTAGAAAAACCCTTAGAAAGGACGTTTTCTTCCATTTGGCCTGATCCGGTTGCGTTGGCAATCGATTCATTTGAACCAGCGCCAACCAGAGCAGCGCGTTAAGAATAGGAATTGTCAAATCCATTAACCCGGCAAAATGGTTATGATTGATGTAGGTGCCGGTAAGATCTTGTCGGTAGTGCGTTTTGAAGAAGAAAAAAATTCGCTGCCTTCCACTCAGATACTCAAACAAGCCATAGACAGACTCGGAGAGCCCAACCCAAACCATGGCTGATACCAGAATTTGCTGTTTGTCCTGGACGCGGGTCGCATTGAAGATGATCCAGAAGCTCAGGAACCAGGTGGCAACATCGAAGAGCGCTTCCCAGGTTACCTGCGGATAAATAGAGATTGAAGTCCAGGAACCTATTGCTAAACGGCCTCCGGAAGCGGCAGCGGTGGGAAGGAGGACACTGTGCTGGAAAGGAAGAGGGGAAAGTATTTGGCGAAGAGACTGAGGCATCGGAAGAATTTGAACAACCAGAATCCCCAGGAAGAACAGGGCTGGAACCCAAAAAATCGGCGTCGTTGAATTTAGCTCCCGCGTGTAGGCTCCTTGCAGGAGATAGGCGGACAACATCACGAGGACCCCGGCCCGAACTAAGAGATAAGCCCAAGAGTCGATGCTGCCATGCGCCAAAGGCGCAAAAAGGACCAGAAAAATCAGAATAAAGAGGATCAGCCGGTTGCTGTTGTTGACAAATAACGGCGCGGGCTCGTGCGCAGATTGGTTTGGATTCATCCGCTTAGACTTTCGAACCTGGTAATGAAGCAGCAATGCAACCAGTGGTCTCGAATATTCGCAATGGATTTGAGGCTATGCTCGCGCCCCTTGCTGCACACCCGTCCCCGGGAACAATCCCATGGGCCTCTGCTTTGTCCGAGGCAGGAACAAAGCGGTCGTCCCTAGCAGCGCCAGCCCGAGAAAGAGTAAATTATTCCGAAAATCAATGACATCCACCTGGGTGGGAGAAACTACCGTGGTCGGAGCACCAACGCCAATCTGAAAGCTCGGGTCATTGGTCCCGTTTTCGACCTTGCTTGCCCACGCCAGGATTGGGCGGTTAGCTACAATCTTGAGAAAGCCATTTTGCCCGGTCACGGCACCGCCAGACTGGAGCAGGGTTCTGACCACACCATTGATTTGATTCAGGCCGTTCCCGGGAATCTGTGTGTTGATGACGGTACCGACCGGAGTGCCAGAGTCATTGAGCAGTTGCACACTGACTGTGGCGCTGTTGCCGTCCACCGTATTCAGTCCGAGATTCGTGCGAACGGTGCCGGGTGTTCCCTGGTTCCCGGTATCGTTTACCTCCAGAACAAATCCTTGCTGCCAGGCTGTTTGAACGTTCACCCCTGGGAAATATCCGGCCGGCCCCTGCGAACTGGATACTTCAGAAACGGCGCTAAAGAGCCGCCCATTGGTGGATTCCAGGATGATGGGGCCAAATGAACCCAATCCCGCACCCAATTCCCCAAGAATATCAGGACTCCGAAAACGTCCACCGGCAGGCAAGTTGATGTCTTTTTCTCCCAGCGTGCTTCCGTCGGAATTCCGAGCCTGGATATGAATCGTATTCTGCTGGCTATCCTGGTTCAGGATGGCCAGGAATGAGGTAAAGACCGCGGTTTTGGCGGAAGAAGGGATCAAGAGCTTGGTCCCGATATCCTGTCGAATTTCCTGCGCCATTCCCGGAGTGCAGAGAGAGACAAAAAGAAGGCCACCCGACCATGCAATTTTTTTGCGCCACATCGCGAATCCTTTCATAAGTTCAAGCATTGTTCCTTTTTCCTCAATTACCCTTCCATTCCATATTGATCATAGAAAGCAAGCAATATGGGCTCAAGCCAATACTGGCCAACGGTTCATTTTGACGGTTGGATTGTTAGCTAAGCCGATCCCGCTTCATTCTGCAAAGGAGACGAAAGGTTTTCCTAATGGTTAAGGAGCGTTCGCTCTGCCGTGGGAGGATGGAGTTTTCGAAGAGAGGGTCAGCCCTTTAAAAAACTTTAGCCGTGAGGTGATGTCGTGGATTTGACCTTTCAGGTAGGCATTCTGCGGCAGCGCTTCATGCAACCGTCGCAATCTAATGCACACCGATGCACTCTGTCTTCAACCTCACTTCAACCGAGCTGCCTCACGCTGGTCAGCCCCGCTTAGTCCACCAGCGCTTGGCGAGCAGCGCCCGCGCGCTTTTTAATTTCCGAGAGCCTCGGTCATTCTTCCGTCGCTTTGCAGGTTTTTAGCATAGGCGGTCAAGCGATCAAAGCGCACTACGAAGCAACTTGTTTGCAATCCATTAAGAGCCATGACAGTGCTGGAAAGGAGACTAAAAGATAAAGGCCAGACCGCCCCAAAGATCTGGCCCATCGCATGCGACTATTATTTAACTTTTAAGGGCTTAACTGATTCCCTGATTCCCTGCTGATTCCCCCGATTCCCCACTAATTTCCCCTCTAATGCTCACTTCTTACGTGGCAATAGCATCACATCTAGTCGAAGGTCTTTACCCTTCTCCACATCCACGCATTTCAATTGGGTCTTGCTGAGTTGCAATTTCTTTGCCGGTTCATAGCGTATAGAAGCCGCTAAACAGTAATGTCCTGGTTGAAGTAAGCGGCGTAATGTCAATCTCCACCAGCTTTGTCAGTTAACCACAAGGAATCGGCTACGTCCATCTTTCGGTACTAAAAGCAAGCACTGCGGCCGGCGGATACCGTCATCGTACCAAATTTTTCGGAACTCAAAAATCCCGCTGTACCATGGAAACCTGCACCGTAGTCCAGATCGCCATTCTTCGTCTTTAGAACGGAGTAACCCGAATAAAGATCAGCAAGAGTGCAACTACAAAAGAAATCGTACGCATCATCATTTGGGTTCCTTGGGACTGCATAAATCGATAGGGTGTGATCGTGGTTATTGGCCGCTGTTGCATCGAATGACCACGATAAGGGCTTTTAGAAGCATCGGTTTCTTGACTACCTCCCGTACACCCCAATTCGCGGCTTGTCCGACTCCCTGCAAGAAAGAACTTTGATCCAGACCTACTGGCTCAGCCATGAACCCGTCCATGAAAGTGCTAGCTTCATCTACAAGATCATCCCCGTAGCCAGTCCATTTACCGGAAATATTCGTAAACCCGACAAGTCCATCCAAAAACTGCTCGCCATGTTGGAACTCATGTCCAAGTTTTTGATGTCGGGCATTTCACCATACATTGAGCCACTACCTTTCATCTCGACAAACAGTTCGCCCGGCTGACCTCTGTAAGTCAACTCACTGACCCATTTCCACTTTCCTTAACAACGTGGAATGTCTCCTTCGCGTCCTGCAACCGCTTATAAGTCTTTTGTAAGGCATCGCCTTTGGATCAGAGTAAGTCAGCAGAGGTAAGTCAGGGTCACATCTCAGAAATCAATAATTTCCATGTTTTGCTCTGAATTGAGCCAAACGAGCATCCCGGCTACGGCGCGGCTTTCCAGCAGTTTGATCACGCTTCCGACGCTGCTGTTGTAATGACCAATCCATCCTCGGATAGAGTAGTCCGGGTTAATCACAAGCCGAGTGCTGCCGAGATGATCTTGTGAAATATACGACGTTCCCCCCGGTCAATCCTGAACGTTGCTGAGGAATACTCCGCTGCCATTCATCCCAGGGCGATCAATAAATAAGGGACCCCAATTCCCTGCAATCTCTCAATTTCCTGAGGCGTGAGAAACTTCGAGAGGCCGCATGGGTTCTAATCCTTCGTTTAATCAAAAAGGAGTCGCGTAAGCCCTCGGGACGATTCTGGATTCTGTGCAAAGAGGAATGTCTTATCGATTAATTAATCAAGGAGTCATCAGTTTGGGGAGTGGTCAAACGGTGGTGGACGAACTTGGGTCGAGAAGGCGCGTCTGCAATTTCCCAGGAGGTAAGATACACGAGCTGCAAAACCCGCTCCATTTTCTTGTAATTGATCTTGTCGGCAGTGTCGGTGGAGCGGTGATAGTCCGGATGGAATCCTGTAAAGAAAAAAAGCGACGGGATTCCTGCTTCCAGAAAGGGCCATTGGTCACTTCGCTTCAGCAAATTTTCTTGTCCGGAATCGTAGCGATAACGTAACGTGAGATTCACTCTCACATTGGAAGATTGGATGAAGCGCCGGATGTCAGGGCTGAAAGCACTGCCAGCTACACTTACCGTATTGCCGTTTTCCAATGGTTTTTCTTCCTGAATATGATTGGCAGGATCCGCCGGACGCTCTTCGTTGCGGCCAATCATATCCAATTGAAGCATGGCGACGGTTTGGGAAAGAGGAAACGCCGGATTTTGTGCGTAGTAACGAGACCCCAGCAGTCCAATTTCCTCGGCCCCCCAACCCGCCAGTAAGATGCTGCGCTTGGGCATCAGGTTCCCACTCTGGAAGGCGTACGACAATTCCAGAAGCCCGGTGATCCCGGAGGCATCGTCATCGGCTCCATAGTAGATTTCATTGTTTTCGCTAGCTCCGAGATGATCATGGTGGGCTCCGAGAATCAGACATTCCTCTTTTAAGTTCGGGTCTGAACCCGGAATTACTCCCAAAACGTTTCTCCCTGTCAGCGCCTTCCGGTCATAGTGCAATTCCATCGACAGTTGGCCGGGAATGGCAACGGGTGGCGGATGAGGGTTATTTTCGATTTGCTCCTGAATCTCGTCCAAGCTTGACACCTTTGAGCCCGAGGCCAACAGGCGGGTACCCGTCGGCGCGTTTACAAACACCGCTGGAATTTTGATTCGATTTACTTGCGAGGATAAATAAGTACGCGCCGTTCGATAGTTGATGGTTTCCAAAGCAGGAATTGTTTCATTGGAGGGAAGGATCATGACAAAGCCCGCGGCCCCTGCGGATTGGGCACGCAACACCTTCTCCAAAGGGTCGTCATAATCTTTCTGAGCAAAAAAGTCCCAGGGAGTGCGCGCATTCTCGCCCGGGGATTTGCTCAAGGCAACGACGATCTTGCCTTTGACGTCCAGCCTGGCGTAATTGTCATACTTCAGCTCAGGTGCCGTGATTCCGTACCCTACAAAGACCAGACGTGCCGAAACTTCGTCGGTCTCAATCCCAAAAGAGGCCGGAAGAAATTCTTCTCCGATCTTCAACTGAACGGGGGGATGACCCGGCTCTGTCAACGTGACCCGACTCGTGGCTTTGGGTAAAGCCTGGGTCAATTCAAATGTCTGAATGTACGTACCACCCGTCGTGGCCGGAGGCTGCAGGCCATTGCGGCGGAAGACGCTGGCCATATAGGCAGTTGTTAATTCTTCTTCCGGAGTTCCCGTCTTACGTCCCCGAAAGTTCTTGGAGGCCAGGAATTCAAGAGTCGACTCAAGACGGTTTTCCTTCAGCGAGTAGTAGCCACTGGCTATCGACTCAAAACTCACCGGCAAAACGTCTATTTTCAGAGACAACAGGAGGAGCCAGACGACGAGGACTTTGAGAATTCGTGCACTCCTGGCGTCAATCAGTTCCGAGATCATGCTAGGGTCTTCCTCCGTCATCCTTCTTCGCTTCGGCGCGAGCAACGTAGCGCGCATAGTCCTCTGGGGTATCGATGTCAATTAAGACTTCAGGGTTGCCGACTGGGACACGCAGAATCTTATTTTCGTGTCTCCGAACGACAGCGGACGCTCCTCTCTCGAGTGGGGCGGCCAAGAGCTCAGCATAGAGAGATTTGGGGAAAATGACCGGATGGCCTCGTCGCTCCCCATAAGTCGGCAAAACGATCTGATTAGGATCTCCGGCAAAGCTTTCCAACAGAAGATTGATCAAGTGTCGATCGACGAACGGGTGATCAATGAGAAGAAGCATCACCCCATCCGGGAAGCTCTCTTTTAACGCATTCAGCCCGCATTGAATCGATGAGAACTGTCCTTCTTCATGGCGCGAATTGACCACCCAGCATCCACTGAGGCCGGGAAAACGGGCCTGCACCTCTTCTGCCTGATAACCCACTACAATTCGTAGGTCCGTCAGTAAAGAGCCTCTCGCCTCCTCACAGAGGTGCTCCAGGAAAGTTTTGCCTTGATATTCCAGCAGGAGCTTGGATCGACCCATGCGTTGGGATTTTCCAGCTGCCAGAATAAGGCCTGTGACCGATATCATGAGTAGGCACGAAGGCGTATAAAAGAGACTAACGAGTATCCCGTACGGAACTTTCCAGCCAGGTAACTGTCACCAAGGTGATCGCCGAACAGCATACTCCAACGGCGACCGGAGACAGGACTCCAAACCCCGCCCCAGCCGTCCGTTGCTGGACGAACAGGGTAGCAGTGATTCCTACCGCCATAGAACACAAGGCTCCATGCGCACGGACCCTTGCCCAATATAATCCTGCGACAATCGGGGACAGCAAAGCAACGGTTAATAAGCTGTAGAAGAAGGTAAGTCCTGAGAGGACGCTGGGAATCTTCATAGCTAGAAAAACTCCAAGCACTCCTGTTCCGAGGGAAGTCAGTCGCGTCCAAAAGAGGAATCGCCGGTCTGAAACTGCCCAACCACAACCCGTGCGAAGAATATCATTGACGAAGGAACTCGAAATCATCGTAAGAACGGCGTCGGCGGCGCCCAGCTCCGCCGAGAAGATGGCGGCGAGGGTAATGGCTCCAATCCAGGCTGGCATTCCATGGAGAAGCAGCATGGGAAGAGCCAATTCTCGATGCGGCAATTCGGGCATGAGGGCCCGTGCGGCCATTCCCAGCAATGGTGGAAAAGCGGCAAACAACAATAGTCCGGCGGCATTCAGGAGGACCCCTTTGCGGACAGCCACTCGACTTTGGGCTCCATATACTTTTTGGAGGATTCCGGGAGAGACAATGAATGAAGGCGCGATCAGGACAAGAAATGAAAACACTTGCGGGAAACCCCCACCCCACCAGAGGAAGTAATCGGTTGGAAGTCCGTTGCCTGGCACGGAATTCTGGATTGAGTTTTGCAGGTTGTGCCAGCTGCCCAGGTTTCCTATCGTATAAAAAACAGCCAGTGAGAAACCGGCAATCTTGACCGTGACTTGTATCAGGTTAATCCAAACCGCTGCGTACAACCCTCCAACCGACGCATACGTCGCAACAACGACTCCTCCCAGCAAACAGCCCAGCCAATTCGGAATTCCAAGGGTCGCAGAGAGAATCCATGCCATGGCTAGAAACTGTCCGGATAGGATCGAAAGTCCGCCGACTGTGATCAAGATGGCAGTGACGATACGAAGGGTTCGTGAATAGCGATACTCCAGGTAGTCGCCGATGGTATAGAGCTGACGACTTGAGGCGACTTCCCAGAGTTTTGGGCCTACGACGAGACCAAGCAGAAGCGAGCCGATTCCGGCAGACCCTACCCACCACCAGGCGGAGAGTCCTGATTGATAACCCAAACCGGTGGCCCCGACTGTGGAACCAGCGCCAATATTCGCAGCCAATAAAGTGGCCGCCAGCAGAAACGCGGGAAGTTGCCGCGAAGCTACATAATAGGCGGAAGGGTCCTTGACTCTCGAGGAAAGAAAGATCCCGAGAACCGCCAGGCAAGATACATAGGCGACAAGGATCAGGAAAATGGAATTCAAGGAGCAGGCTTCCTCGGGCTGGCGAAATCGCGGGCACTGGGAAGTCCGGGAAGGCTTTCGGAACGCATCATCGCCCGCTGCACAGCTTGTGCCACGACTTCGGCCGCCAGGGAACCCAACCACATCAGGTTGACCGGTTCAGTTTCCTCCCCCGTCCCAACTACGAACAAGGTATCCCCGTCATAAGGGGTGTGAACCGGATTGATGCTCCGCGCCAAGCCGTCCTGCGCCATTTGGGCCACCTTATTGGCCTGGACTTTGCTCAGGGCAAGATTTGTGGCGACGACTCCAATCGTCGTATTCGTGGAGAAGGACTTCATTCCAGCCGGATTCCCTTTTAACAATTGGGACATGGTGTTTGCCATGTGTTCTCCGTCGGAACTCCGTGCACCGGCCAGAATCCTGCCCGTATCCTTGTCAATCACATCTCCGAAGGCATTCACTACGACCAAGGCTGCCACGACGACGGATTGGATCCGGATGGAAGAGGTTCCCAATCCCCCTTTCATGGCTCGGCTGAGACCGAAAAGTTTGCCTACGGTGGCACCGCTTCCGGCGCCGACATTGCCCTCGGACAGCTATTGTCACTGGCGGCCTTGCAGGCGAGGTACGCTTTCTTATCAGGTCGGACCGAGGGTCGCCTAATCCCAAGTCATAGAAGATGGCGGCAGGAACGTAGGCGCGTGCCGCGGGCGTTTCATGACAATGCCCTTCTCTTCCAAGTATTGCATGACGCCGGCAGCTGCATCTGGCCAAAGGCACTGCCGCCGGAAAAGAGAATGGCATGAATTTTTTCCACCGTTCCCATCGGTCAAGCAAATCCGGTTTCCTTGTTCCGGGGGCTGACCCGCGTACATCAACCCCGGCCCTGCCCCTTTTCCAGCAGTTCACCGTACAGCCTGTTGGCCGCGAGGTCTCCGTGTAATGGCCTACCTTGATTGAGGAGACATCAGGAGACTTCCATGAAGATCGCGCGCCGATCCTTTGAGTACAGCGGGTGAAGTCCACTGAGCAGACTGGCAACAGGGAGCACCGCCCGGCCAACCATGAGCGTTTGCAGGATACCGCGCCGGCTGCAGCTTTCAGGCGGTTTGTTCATCTCTTTGATAGGAACCGAGGACGCGCCAAAACGATGCGACCTCATTGAGGTGCTGCAAGGCATGGCGGCATTTTGCGTCGCCTTCACTCCCGGCAAAATCGATGTAGAACAGATACTCCCATGGTTTTCCATAGAGAGGACGAGACTCAATCTTGTACAGGTCGATATCCCGCAGAGCGAACACGCTAAGAGCCCGGAACAAGGCGCCTGGAATATTCTGGACAGAAAAAACCACAGAAGTTTTGTCGGCCCGTTTGGGGATGGTCGTTTTCTGGCCCAGCACCAGAAAACGGGTGAAATTCTCAGGGTCATCCTGAATCTGGGACTTCAGAATCTTCATTCCATAAATTTCGGCTGCCAGCGTGCTAGCGATGGCAGCGCCATCGAAAATGTCTTCCTCCTTGATCTTCTTGACGCTGCCGGCGGTATCGTAGGTCGGGATCACTTCAATATTCTTGAACCGGGAAAGATTGCGCTGACATTGCATCAGAGCCTGGGGGTGGGAATAGACGCGCCGGATTTTGGGAAGCGTTGCCGCGGGATGGGCAATCAGGTTATGCACGATGCGTTGGTTCAATTCCCCGAGAATCTGCAAGTCATAACGGAGCAGCAAATCGTAGTTTTGATGAATGCTTCCCGCTAGAGAGTTCTCGATGGGAATGACTCCGAAATCAACCTCACCGCGATCCACTTTTTGGAACACCAAATCAAAGGTCTGACAGGGAGAGAGCTGCGGGTCGCGGGGGAACAAGCGTCGAGCCGCGAGCTCACTATAAGCGCCCCGCTCTCCTTGAAACGCGATCATCGGGCGATTCAACTTCTTTTTAGGCATGCGAGATGTATAACAGGCGAGTCACTGAAAATCAACGATTTAATCGGCGGTTCGCCATGTGAAATGGAAATGCAAAGTGTCGTTGACAAGCCATTTGAAACTTCTCAGAATAATTGTGAGCGGCAGAAGAGTGACGCACACCTTCTCGCTTCAACTGATTTCCATCTCACCCCTTTCCTGTAACTGCCGCGAGCAAAAGGAGTACCTACCCAACCCTCTTCATCGCTCTGCAACCACCTCGATTCTCAGCAAGGACCAGGGTGGCCGAGAGTCCAACGACGATC
>JAXLQK010000041.1:0-61907 GCA_046331665.1 Terriglobia bacterium
GAAATTCTTCCCGGAATCGAGGGCAGGTAGTTGTTACTGCACCATGCCTTCAATGGGGGCAAGCTGAAATAGCAGTAAATACGCGTCCCCCTCCCCATCTGGAAGGTCGGACTTCCTATTTCCCCGTCTATCCCGGTCTCTTACGTTTTGAATTTTCAAGACCGGATGCCGGCATGTTAAGATGAGCGGCCTCGAAAAGTTTCGTAGCAACCGGTATCGGTACGCTGAACCCGATGAACGAAATCATCACCTTCCAGCCCGTCGACTGGGTCATCATTTTCCTCTACGGCGCGGTCATCTTTGCAGTAGGCCTCTTCGTCGTTCGAAAGCCGTCGACAACGGAAGGCTATTTCCTGGCAGGCCGCAAGCTTCGCTGGCCGTTTATCGGGGCTTCGATGCTGGCCTCAAACATTTCGGCGGAGCACTTCGTGGGGCTGGCGGGTGGCGGCTATTTGATCGGAATGGCCATCGGGGCCGCCTACGAGTGGAGCGCGATCTTTTGCCTCCTCCCGCTGATCTTTGTCTTTCTTTCTTTCTACCTTGAGAACCGCATCTTTACGGTCCCCGAATTCCTGGAACGGCGGTATGACGTCGGCGTGCGCCTGCTCCTTTCCTGGATCATGGTCCTCTTCTCCATCCTGACCAAGATTTCGATCTCGCTTTGGGCGTCGGCGCTCGTGTTCAAGACGCTCTTCGGTTGGGACCCTTTGATCGTCATCTGGGTTGTGGCGATTGTCACGGCTTTATACACGATGAAGGGAGGCCTGACGACAGTGGTCTATACGGACGCCATCCAGACCGTCGTTCTTCTGGCTGGCGGCTGCGTCCTCACGACTCTCGGCTTGCAGAAGGTAGGCGGCATTGGAGCTCTCCACAGCAAGTTGCCCTCGGAACTTTTTGAGGCGTTCAAGCCAGCTACAGACCCGAATATCCCCTGGACCGGGGCTATTTTCGGAATTACGTGTCTCGGTGGAGCGTTCTACTGGTCCATGGATCAGGTGATTGTCCAGCGTGCCTTCGCAGCCAGAAACCTGAACGAAGGACGCAAAGGCGCGATTCTTGCGGGTGCTCTCAAGCTGCTGATCCCGTTCGTTCTGGTAGTGCCCGGAATGATCGCCCGGGCCCTGTGGCCTGACTTGCCGCAAGCCGATCAAGCGTATCCGAAACTCCTAGGATCGGTAATGCCTCATGGTCTGCTCGGTCTCACAGTCGCAGGGCTTACGGCGGCTTTAATGGGCCACATGAGCGCTACTTTCAATTCGATCTCAACCATGTTCACCCGCGACCTTTATCTGCGCCGGCGGCCGAACGCAGGTCAAAAGGAGCAAATCCTTGTGGGGCGGATTGTGGTTGCCGCAGTCGCTGTTCTGGGCGCTCTCTGGGCCCCGGAAATCGGAAGATTCGGGTCACTTTGGGATTACCTCCAGCAGGTGTCGATGGGCATCATCGTTCCTTTTGCCGGGGTCTTTTTTGTCGGGGTCGCATGGAAGCGCATCACCACACGAGGAGTTTGGGCCGGCACCCTGACCGGATTTGCCATCGCGATCGTGCTGATGTCAGACAGGATTTGGACGCATCTTTATGGGCGAACTCCCTTCCTGCCCTTCATGCATACGATGTATCTGGAACCCTGGCTGCATGGCGCGATCCTTGAGTTCCTGATCAGTGTCGCGGTGATGATCGCTGTCAGTCTAGGCTCAACTCCAGAGCCGGCCACGAAACTGGCGACGACGACAATCTCCTGGGGCGCCCTTCGACACGGCGCCAGTGCGGAACTGAAGCTGCCTTTCTTCGAGGACTACAAGCCCTGGCTCATTTTCGTCCTTGCCATGGCGATCCTCCTCTATTTCACGTTCTCAATTGGGATTATCTGAAGTTCGGTCGTGGCGAATGGCAAACCCAAACGAGAAGAAAGATTTTGACCAAACGCTGGTAAATTGATATTTCTGCCGCGTTTCCGAACCTGCTAAAACATCTTTAGACCAGGATATCCATGAAACCAAACCGCAATCCCTACCTGTTCGCATTCCTCATGGTCGCCTCGCTATTTTTTATCTGGGGTTTTTGCCATGCCATGCTGGATGTTCTGAACAAACACTTCCAGAATATCCTCAACGTCAGCAAGACGCAGTCGGGCCTCGTTCAGACCTCCGTCTTCGGCGCCTATTTTCTCACGGCCTTACCCGCGGCGCTGCTGATTCGTCGCATCGGCTACCAACGAGGCATACTGTTTGGACTGGTGATCCTCGCCTTCGGAGCGTTTCTCTTCATCCCTGCCGGATTGGTGCTCAAGACATTCTGGTCGTTCTGCCTTGCCTTGTTTGTGCTATCCACCGGCCTGGCTTGCATCGAAACCGCCGCGAATCCCTATGTCACGGTGCTCGGCCCTAAAGAAGGCGCCGCAGGGAGGCTTTCGGTGGCGCAGGCATTCAATTCCCTCGCTTACATCCTCGCCCCCACGGTGGGTGGACTTCTCGTGTTCGGTCAGAAAGTGGATGCCAGCAATCCTGATTTCCATCCGCTCCTGCTTCCTTACATTGTCTTGGGCTGTGTCGTGCTCCTGATCTTCGGGGTCTTTTCGTTTATCAAATTGCCAGTCATTGAGGAAGGCGGCACAAGAACCGAGGAACGTAAAGGCGCCACCACTTTTGAAGCCCCGCTCGCCAGGCAACCGCATTTCGTCTGGGGCGTTTTCACCCAATTCCTTTATATCATCGCCCAGATTGGGATCAATGCGTTTGCCGTAAACTACATCCTGGAAAATGCGATTGTCAAAGACACGGCAGGAACTCTCAAAATTGCTCCGCTCTTTGAATCGTATGCCTCGGCCACACACGCGGCCACGCCCGAAGCCGCGGCTGCCTACGTCATCTCCTTCGCCATGATCCTTTATGCGGCGGGACGTTTCAGCGGCGCGCCCATGTCGCGAGTCATCCGGCCCAATCACCTTCTGGTGATCTATGGGATCGCCAATTCCATGGTGATCCTGTTGGCGATCGCCGACATCAAGATGGTTTCGTGGATGATCCTCCCGCTCTGCTGGCTCTTTATGTCCATTATGTTTCCGTTCATCTTCGCGTTGAGCCTGCACAACCTCGGTGCGAAGACCAAAATCGCCGCTTCATTCCATTTGATCGCCGTAGGCGCGGCCGGCTCCATTGCAGCCGTGTTGATGGGCTGGCTATGGGATCGCTACCATAGCGTAGGGATCTCCTTCACCCTGCCGCTGATCGGCTTCATTGCCACCGCGATTTATGCGACTGGTCTACCTGCTTGCTGGCGTGAAGTCCGAAAGGGCGGTGTGATTGCCCTGCGTCCACTCGTTTGATCCATAAGGCGCCGCTTGTAAATTCAACGTTCCGGCAAAACCTTTCCCTATCCAGTAAGCTCTTCCGGAGTACAGTACCGCCAGATTGCCGCGCACATAAATCCATCACGTGAGAAATGGCATGTACTACTCGAATTGCCCATTGTATGCGAACTCCCTTCTCTGCTTGATCTCTTCTATTTGCCCAATTCCGGGCCGGAAGCTCCTGCTGTCGAAGTAACTCCTCAGGAAGTGAGATCACATTTTTTGTAAAGGCATCCGTCGCTCTCGTTGGGCAGTTTAAGGAATGGGACGCCATACTGAATTTAGCTCTCTGATGTCAGCCTTCACTGGTGCGTTGGATGTATCAGTATTCAAGCGGCCAGTGTAAATACCGGCAGCAATGTAAAAAACAACAAACTAAAGAGTAAGGACTTCTTTAATGTCGCACAGGATCCTGTGATCACTTTTCATTCGACCAAGGTCACGCAAACCAGTCCGGATACTTTTGACGTGCTCGGCGACTTTACCGTCCGCGGTGTTACCAAAAAGGAGACCCTCGTCTTGAAGCTTTATGGGAAAGGGACAGGATCGGGGGAAATCAAGGGAACCATGGCATTCGACCGGAAAGACTATGGAATGAACAAGGGAATTCCTCTCGTCAAAATTGCCGACCGTGTCGAAGTGTCTGTAGACCTCAAAGCCAAAATCGTCAGTGGATCCAAGCTGGTTTATCAGCAATAGGGTGATTATGGGCAAACCCCCGGCAATCCCAAACATGCCGACCATGGAGGCTTGCTGAAGCCATCTCCTGACACCCCCCCAAGGTTCCTTCCTCAATCAGGATTCTTGACCTTTCCTTTCGCGTTACAACTTAAATTTCTACAAAAACTATTTTGCCTTTTCCCGGGCGTTCGCATAGAGTATTGGCTTTCTGACGCAAGCCAGACCATCTATATTTTCCAGAAAGCGAGAATGGATCATGAACACTCTAAAAAACCTTCGCCCGTTGCAGCTGCTTTTCATCTGCACCTTGGCGATGGCCGCTTTCCCCGCCACAGGGAAAGCACAGGGCAATTCGCCAGTGCCCGTATTCGAGATTACTCCCCAGACGAGCTCGGTCAAATTCTTTGTCAAAGCCTCCGTCGCCATCGTAGGTTCTTTCGATAAATGGGAATCTACTCTCAAATTCACTTCTACCACTGCTGAATCCGGCCAGCTCACGATTAAGATTCAAGCGGACTCAGTGGACACCGGCAGCGGCATGAAGGATGGTAAGCTAAAGAGCAAGGACTTTTTCAACGTTGAACAAGATCCTTATATTACCTTCGTATCAAAGAAAGTAGTGCAGACGGGTCCGAATACTATTGATCTGCAAGGCGACTTTACGATCCGCGGAGTTACGAAACAGGAAACACTATCCCTTACCCTGGAGGGAAAAGGCACGGGCAAGGGAACCATCAAAGAACGATGGCCTTCGACCGCAAGGACTACGGGATGACCAAGGGAATCCCGTTCATTAAGATCGCTGATCGTGTTGAGGTGACGGTCAATCTCAGCGGAACTGCAGCGCAGGACCCAAGGTCGTCTTCAAGCAATAGCTGGTTATTGCCACCGATATTTGCCACTTTACGGGCCTCATCAGAGTTAGTTAACTCGCCGCGATGAGGCCTTTTTATTGTCCGTCCATTTGAGTCCGAAGCGACACTCCGGCCCTCCGGCATGCGCAGAGATGCATATGAAAATTCTCTGCTTTTCTCGGGTTTAAATTAGCTTCCTAGTTTACCGCTTTGTAAAGTTTGCTCAATTTGACGCAGTCCACTTCCTAGGTTAACCTGATTGAATTATCTTCCCTCATGGTTTCCCATTAAGGGTTTTCAGTAACAGGTTACACGATTACTTTTAGGTGTGTGACGCATCGAGATACACTTGCTTAGACTTCACGATGCTTCGTCCCTGGATGAAAAACCTCGTCAACACTACGATCACGAGAGATTCGATAAGCAGACTACTCCTGTTCCAGTATTGCGGCTCAGTTTGATTGCAGATGAAAACAAATGAATGGAGAGAACAATGAAAGTAAAGTGCGGAATGATGAGCGCAGTGGGCTATAACCTTGGCTGCCTTGTTTGCTGTCTTGCCAGCCCATGCAGCAGACAAGAAACCCAATATCCTATTTATTGTGTCTGACGACACCGGGTATGGATTTGGGTCCCTATGGTGGGGGTGAAGACGCGGCATGCCCACGCCCAATATTAACGTACACGCCAGCGGCATGACGTTTTTCCTTCTACGCACAGCCAAGCTGTACTCCCGACGAGCCGCCATGTGCAGACCGGCCGCATACCCAATCGGAGTGGCATGACGACGGTGGCATTCCAGGGACAGGGTGGCGGATTGCCGGCCGCAGAATGGACGATCGCCTCGGTGCTCAAGACCGGTGGCTACAAACTTATTTTACCGGCAAGTGGCATCTCGGGGAAGCAGACTACGCGCTGCCCATGCCCAAGGCTACGATGTGATGGAGCACGCTCTCTTACTGCAACGGTCATACCTATGGGGACCCGACCTGGTTCCTCCGATATGGACCTCAAGCTCCGGCAGATGTTCTGGAACGTTACCATGATCCATGTCAGGGAACGCCGGCGAGAAGGCGTACGAGGACTGGAAAGTGAACGGCCAGTATGTGGACACGCCTGACAAAAGGCGTCGTAGGCATTC
The DNA here is from genome assembly GCA_046331665.1 of Terriglobia bacterium. Classification (GTDB taxonomy): domain Bacteria; phylum Acidobacteriota; class Terriglobia; order Versatilivoradales; family Versatilivoraceae; genus CAWBAT01. The sequence continues at coordinate 6,029 of JAXLQK010000041.1, forward strand.
CGTTCATGGACAAATACGTGGAGGCATCTGGCCTGAAATTTCTCGAGGACGTGGCCAGGTACCCTGACCAACCATTCTTCGTCAACATTAACTTCATGAGCGTCCATCAACCGAATTTATCGCTCTGCTCCCGGAGTTCGAACACAAATCCATGTCGAAAAGCAAGTATGCTGACTCAGTCGTGGAGTTGGATGCCCGCATCGGTCACCTCATGGAGAAAGCTGCGCGAGCTAGGCATGGACAAGAACACCTCGTGTTCTATACGACCGACAACGGAGCATGGCAGGATGTCTACCCTGACGCCGGTTACACCCATTTCGCGGCACTAAGGGGACCGTGCGTGAAGGCGGGAATCGTGTGCCAGCCATCGCCATTTGGCCTGGGAAAATTTCACCAGGGATCAAGAACCACGATATCGTAGGCGGCCTCGATTTGATGGCAACCTTTGCTTCCGTCGCAGGAGTCAAATTGCCGGAAAAAGATCGTGAAGGGGCTCCCATTATTTTTGATAGCTACGACATGAGCCCCCTATTGACAGGAACCGGCAAGAGTGCCAGGACTTCATGGTTCTATTTCACCGAGAATGAGCTCACTCCCGGTGCAGCACGGGTTGGGAATTATAAGGCCGTCTTCAACCTTCGCGGAGACGACGGCGCCGTTACCGGAGGTCTTGCCGTTGATAGCAACCTCGGCTGGAAGGGCCAGGAGAAGTATGTTGCCACCGTTCCACAAGTCTTTGATCTTTGGCAGGACCCCCAGGAACGCTACGACATCTTCATGAACAATTATACGGAACGCACCTGGACCATGGTGAGCATCAGCGAGGCGATCAAGGACCTGATGAAGACGTACGTCAAGTACCCGCCTCGCAAACTGCAAAGCGAATCCTATTCAGGTCCCATCACCATCACTGGTTACCAAAGATTTCAATGGATTCGGGAACAACTGGCCAAGGAAGGGGTAAACCTTACCTTGCCGACTGGAAACTGAAGTTGGTAGGCCTTTTTGATGCATTGCTTCGGCTGGATCAATCCCTTGGGCCGCCGTCACTGGAGGGCGGCCCAGCCTTTAACAATGATTTGACGATATTCATAAGTGTCATTTATTAAGTTTTTTGGTGCAGAAAACATAAACGATTAGATTAACTATATACTCTCAATCCTTTGAAGGCCGGAAAGAAGATGGCTGCGTCTCAACGGACCGTGATATGATGCGTTTTTAGGCACTTCGGCTTTTCCGTTTGAAAGGTAATTGATAAGTCACTTCACTTCAACAGCACATCATCCAGGAGTTCGCCCATGCTCCTTCAGTGGCTCATTCTGACCTTAGTCCTCTTGATTGTTTCTTATTTCTACTCCGGCCTGCAGGTAAAAGACCTCCCATCGGCCATTGTAGCCGCAGCCGTCTTGGGGATCTTAAACACCTTGGTTCGCCCGGTGCTCCAGTTTTTCGCTCTCCCCATCACGATTTTGACTTTAGGGATTTTTTATTTTGTGATCAATGGCCTTATGCTGTATTGGACTGCATCTCTGGTTAAGGGATTCGCAGTGCGAAGTTTTGGCGCTGCGATGGTCGCTTCCATCCTGATCAGCCTGTTCAATCTCCTCCTGAATTACCTCCTCAAGTATTAAACAATTATCGGGTAGTTAAGTTTGCGATACGATCCCTTCGTGATGTCAAATTTCAGGCGACACGCTTGGTATCAATACCTGCTCTCTTTCGTCTGGGTCTCCCTCGTTACTGCCTTTTACAATAGCTTGGCGCTGAAAGTAAATCACACGACCCTCGCCTTGAGTTATCTCTTGGTGGTCCTCGTGGCTGCAACAACGCAAGGGATCGGCCCGGCACTCGTTACTGCCTTAATCGCCATGTTGAGTTTCAATTTTTTTTTCCTCCCGCCGCTAGGATCGCTTTCGATCTCGGACCCGCAGGATTGGCTGACTCTTTTAGCCTTTTCGGCCACAGCGATCTTTACCAGCCACCTCTCCTCCACGGCTCGCAAGCGTGCCTGGGAGGCTGAGAAAAGCCGCGAAGAAGTATGGAAACTGTATCAGCTGAGCCGGGCGATCATCGTGAGTCCGGACCCTGAAACAGCAGTCGCATCGCTTTCCAGACAAGTGCGCGATGTTTTCGGAATGGCAACCTGCGACATTTACACGCTGAAGGGAAGTACTGAAACGGATCACTTGTCGACTGCCGCCGGGATATCCAGCATCTCCGAGAGCACGCTTCAGGAAGTTTATGAAAAAGGTGAGATGAGGACCGATGCTATCGGTAAAGTGTATGCCCCCTTAAAGGTGGGTGTCCGCGTGACTGGCGTGATCATCCTGGAACCTGCAGACTTGGCCACAGGAACTATTGAAGCCATCAGTGGACTGGTGGCGCTGGCCCTGGAGCGGGCGCGCTTTTTGAAGGAACTGAGCCGAACCGAGGCTTTGCGACAAAGCGACCAGCTGAAATCGGCCATATTGGCGTCCGTGTCTCATGATTTACACACTCCGCTGACCTCAATTCGCGCTGCTGTAGACAATTTGCTGGAAAGAAACCTTGACTGGGATCGTAATGCCCTCGATGAGTTCCACGTCATCATTCGTGAAGAAGTAAACCGTTTGATCCATCTGGTTCAAAATTTGCTGAAATGCGCCCGCATCGAAGCAGGCGAGCTCCATCCGGTCAAAGAGTGGGGAACCGTGGATGAGATTTTTGATAACGTGTTGGAGCGTTCCGCACCGGTTTTGAATAATCATCAGGTGGCACTTGAGAAGGCTGACGATATGCCATTGGTCAAAGTGGATTCCCGCCTCCTGGCTGAAGTCCTGGCCAATTTGGTCGAAAACGCCGCCAAGTATTCCCCGGCGCAAAGCCGGATCCTCCTGCGTGCTGAGGTTCAAGACGATTCCCTTTGCATCACGGTGACCGACTTTGGCATTGGAATCGCGGCCGAAGATCGGGCGCATCTGTTCGAAAAATTTTATCGCGGAACCAACCGCGCTTCCAGCCCCAGAGACGGCACTGGGATGGGGCTGGCCATTGCCAAAGGCATTGTCGAAGCCCATGGGGGCAAGATTTGGGTGGAGAGTCCGCCCGAGAAGGGAACCACTTTTGGGTTCAGAATTCCGGTCGATCAGAAACACGTTACCCAAATGTTAGCGGCAAACGGGGAGGAGGCGGGATGAAGCCCTCCATCTTGGTCGTCGATGACGAGCCGCAGATCCTGAGGGTAATGCGCGCCAGCTTGCCCGCCAGAGGCTATGAAGTGATCACAGCTTCGAGTGGGGAAGAGGCTCTTGACCAGCTCAAGAAACAGCTTACGGATCTCATTATCTTAGACCTCGTGATGCCCGGGCTGGGAGGACTCGAAGTTTGCCGCCGCATTCGCGAGTTCTCTCAGGTCCCAATTATTGTCTTGTCCGCCAAGGGATCTGAAAATGACAAGGTCGCGGCCCTGGATCTGGGTGCCGATGATTATATTACCAAGCCTTTCAGCATGGATGAACTGCTGGCCCGCGTGCGTGCAGTCTTGAGAAGAATCCCTTCGGGAGATTCGGATGCGCAGCAAATCAAGGTTGGCGATGTGACGATCCATGTGGATGAGCGCAGAGTCCTCGTCGCTGGAAAAGAAATCAAGCTGACGCCCAAAGAATTTGATGTCTTGAAATATCTCGTAAGTAATTCCGGAAAGGTCGTCACGCACCGTGCTTTACTGCAAGCGGTTTGGGGGTGGGAGGCCACCGATCAGACCGAATATTTACGAGTTTTTATCAATCAACTTCGCCGCAAAATCGAAGTCGATGCCAGCCGCCCCCAGTATCTGCGGACAGAGCCCTGGGTCGGCTACCGCTTTGTTCCCAATGAATAAGGTGATGAGTTAGTAGAGCCAGTTGCCCCCAGCGGAGAGGGAGGGTCGCTAAGACGCTTGGATGGATCAAACACCTGTGCTAGCATATCAAACTTGAAAACGCCTAAGTCCCGGGTGAACCGAGGACGCGGGGGAACCACTCCAGGGCACTTTGTTTGACAGCAAAGTGCGTCGCGGGGCGAATCCTTGAAACTCAAGGTAGGGCAGCTTCCCAGCCCAAGCCCGTCAGCTAACCTCGTCGGCGGAAGCGGAAGTATGAAAACGAACGGATCTCCCACAGATCATTTAAAGCCGCGAGCGATGCCTTTTTCAGGCAATTGTCTGCGGTTTTTTCTTTTTGGAGCCGGCTTCCCTTCCCACTGGACTCAATCCGAGCCTATCAACAATTCAGGGAGCCGAAGCAAATGACGCAACCAACAGAAACCTCTTCAGGCCGTACTACTCAGGTCGTGGTGGCCACTTCGGTCATGCTGACCTTTATTTCCTTTTGGCGAGCCGCCGCCATCGTCTTGAATGACCTGGGATCTTCGGCATATTACGTCGGCGGAATTGCCGAACAGGCCGTCGGCCGTGCGGCGCCCTGGTTCATCCTGGGGGTCATGCTCTTTTCCTATGCCGTGAGGGCGGTGTATGTCGAAGCCTGTACGATGTTTACCCGCGGCGGCGTCTATCGCAACGTAAAAGAGGCGTTGGGCGGCGCGTTTGCCAAAGTTTCAGTCTCCGCCCTCATGTTCGATTACATTCTGACCGGTCCGATTTCCCGGGGTCTCTGCCGGTCAGTATATTGTGGGCTCATTGCCCAAACGGTTACCTATTTTGGAAGGCCCTGGGATCCTACCAAAGAAACGGTCAATCTGCTGGCGGCCTGGCCTCGCTGTCATCATCACCCTTTATTTCTGGTGGCGTAACACCAAAGGGATCCACGAGTCTTCTGACGACGCCCTTAAAATCATGTATGTGACCACCGCCATGGTGGTGATCCTGATCCTTTGGTGTGGACTGACCGTATGGATTCAGCCTGATAAGCGGCGCCTTCCCCCCAGTCCAGACCCTTCACACCTGGCGTTTAATCATGATGCCGTAGGTTGGCTTCCTGACATTGCTCCCCATGCTCTGCGGGAAATTCCCGGCGAGGCTCACCAATCGCCGGACAAGCCCGAGGATCAACTGGTGGCGCAACGTCACTTCGGGCTACCCATGGATGCGGGCAAGCTCCTTGGCCTGATCGGGATTCTGATCGCCCTGGGACATTCACTCCTCGCCATGTCTGGCGAGGAAACGCTGGCCCAGGTAAATCGCGAACTGGAATACCCGAAGCATAAGAATCTCATGCGAGCCGGGATGATCATCTTTGTCTATTCCCTGCTCTTTACCTCGCTGGTCTCGTTCTTTGCCTATGCCATTATTCCCGACGATGTCCGTCCGCGGTACTTCGACAACCTGATCAGCGGGATCGCCATGAATCTCGTCGGGCCGGTTCCCCTGCGGCTTGTTTTTCAGGGGTTCATTGTCCTGGTTGGATTTCTGATGCTGGCCGGTGCCGTAAATACGGCGATTATCGGATCCAACGGCGTGCTCAATCGTGTCAGTGAAGACGGCGTTTTGACTGAATGGTTTCGCAGACCACACAAAAAGTACGGAACCAGTTACCGCATGATCAACCTGATTGTCATCTTGCAGCTGGCAACCATTATCGGATCCCGCGGGAACGTCTATATCCTCGGCGAAGCTTACGCCTTCGGGGTCATCTGGTCATTTGCCTTTAATGCCCTGGCCATCCTCGTCTTGCGCTTCAAGGACAAAAGTCATCGGGAATGGAAGGTCCCCTTCAATCTGGTGTTGGGAAAGACGGAGATTCCGCTCGGACTGGGGGAATCGCCGCCCTTCTCTTTGCCCTTGCGTCGATTAACCTGATTACAAAACAGGTGGCAACGATCAGCGGCCTTCTCATTACAGCGGTTTTTGCCACCACTTTCTTTGTTTCCGAACGAATTACGGAACGGCGGCGCCACCGCGAGGGGAAGCAGGGACTCGACCAATTTCGACTGGAACCCCAGGAAGATATTTCCATGAGCACGGTGGGCGTTCGTCCTGACAATACGCTTTGCCTGGTGCGCGACTTCAACACCCTGGATCACGTCACCAAGGTGCTCGATTTTACCCACACCGGCAAAAGAGATTTGGTGGTGATGACCGTCCACGTGATTCGCGGGCCGAACGCGGGATACAAGGGCATGAGTGAGCAACGCCTCTTTACCGATTACGAGCAGCTCCTCTTCAGCAGGGTGGTGGCTCTGGCGGAAAAGGCCGGCAAGCGTGTGCATTTGCTCGTCGTCCCCTCATCCGAGATTTTTTCCGCGATTGCCGAGACGGCTGCCCAGCTCTATTCGTCGATGATTACGGCTGGGAGTTCTTCTGTGCTGACTCCTGAAGAGCAGGCAAAGAGAATGGGGCTGGCTTGGGACCGGTTGCCAAATAAACCGAAGCATCAGGTCATCTTCCGAGTCATTGAGCCTACGGGAAAATTCCACGACTTTTTGCTGGGCGCCCATGCCCCGGAATTATCTGAAGCGGACATAAACAAGATTCACGAAATTTGGCTCCAGCTGACGAGTCGTCCGGAAGGCCCCCATTTGCATCATAAGGATGTTGTGACCATGGCTCTGGAGCTTCTGGAACGTGAGGTCACCGGAAAAACCTGGCAGGAAATCTTGAGTCACGTTAGTGAGGACAAGCAGGGCGAAGACAAAACGGCTCATTCTCCTCCCCGATAACGCCTGCCTGAGCGCACTATTGCCGCTCCCCAACACTGTTCGCCCAAATCTTTTGGATCCCGAACCCCTGATTCAACCGGTGTTCTCCGCTTGACCCTCAACGTTTTCCGACCTGCCTTCGGAGCGGCCATCGAGTTGCGAGTCATGGCAGGAACATGATATGGTTGCGGCGTTGGATGGTCATCAATCGTTGCTGGAACTTATTCTTTAGTCATTGCGTCGTTTAACCAGGCTTGGAGCCGATGGCAACTCAAATCCATACCCCGATTCGATATGACTGGCAAGCGGAGGAAATCTTAGGGATCTATGAGTCCCCCTTTTCAGACCTTTGTTATCGTGCCCAGACGGTTCATCGAGAGTTTCACGATCCAAACACGATTCAGGGGTGCATTCTGCTGAGCATCAAGACAGGAGGGTGTCCCGAGGATTGCGGCTACTGTCCACAGTCTTCTCATTTCGACACCGACTTGCAGCGCCAGCCCCTGCTCAGTGTGGCCGAGACACTCGAACAAGCACGCCAGGCCGCCGGGCAAGGGGCCTCACGGTTCTGCATGGGAGCCGCCTGGCGGGATGTCCCCCGAGGCAAGGAATTTGATCAGGTGCTCGAAATGGTGCGTGGCGTTCGGACGCTGGGCATGGAAGCCTGTTGCACGCTTGGGATGCTATCTCGCGAGCAAGCGGAGCGCCTGGCAGAAGCCGGCTTGACGGCTTACAACCATAATCTTGATACCTCTCCGGAATTTTACGGAAATATTATTACTACCCGCACCTATGACGATCGCTTGAATACCTTGGCGCACGTCCGGCAGGCTGGCATTTCGGTATGCTGCGGCGGAATCATCGGCATGGGGGAAAATCGCCGGGATCGCTGTGGTCTGCTGGCCCAACTGGCGCGCCAATCCCCACACCCTGAAAGCGTCCCCATCAATTTGCTGGTAAAAATCCATGGCACGCCCCTGGAAAATCAAAAGGATCTCGATCCCCTGGAACTGGTCCGGATGGTTGCCGTGGCCAGAATTTTAATGCCGCGGGCACGGGTTCGGCTCAGCGCCGGACGCCTCTCCTTATCCGAAGAAGCCCAGGCCTTGTGCTTCCTCGTGGGTGCCAACTCTATTTTTATGGGAGATCGGCTGCTGACAACGCCCAACCCTGAAATGGAAAGGGACCAGCGACTGCTGCAGAAGATGGGGATGAAGTTAACCGTGAGGGAGTCGTCGGACGTTGAGGTCGGGAGCACGCTTTCGACCAACAGGACTTCGACTTAAGCAAACCGGGAGCCTTATCCCCGCCGCTCTTTCGCCACCGAAGGGCGTGCGTTTTTATGATCGGTTCTGGAATCCTTTGTGGCCGAAGCGTTCTTGCTAAAGATTTCTTCGAAAATGGCGGATTGATCAGGGTTGTCCCAGCTTTGCAGTATTCCTCCGTGCTCCTCTTTGGAAAAGACCAGCTTCTCTTGATCGGCGTCAAAATCCACGCGAACCAAATCCCCCAACGCAACCTGTGCCGTCGCCACCAGATTGGACAGCGGATAGACCAGATAGCGTTCAAGCGCGCGCTTCAAATGACGGGCCCCGTATTTAAGGTCCGTACCTTCCGTGAGCAGAAACTCTTTTGCCTGAGGTGAACACTTGAACAGGAATTTCCCTTCACCTCTCGCATTGAGAATTCTTTCCTGAACCATCATCAACTCTATTTCGAGGACTTTTTTCAGTTGCTGGATCTGCAGAGTGTTGAAGACCACGACCTTATCAATCCGGTTCATAAATTCCGGAGAAAATTTTCGCTTTGAAGCTTCCAACGCTGTCCGATAGATCTTTTTGTCCAAGTCACTTTCGGCGGTGTTGGAAACAGAAGGAGGCGCGAAACCCAAGCCGCCTGATACGAATTCGCTCATCTCAGCGGCGCCAAGATTGCTGGTCATGATGACGATGGTTTTGCTCAAATCGACGCGCCGATTGTCTCCCAGTGTCAGCGTGGCTTTGTCCAGCACGCCGAGGAGAAGCTGCCATAAGGCATCGTTGGCTTTCTCGATTTCATCGAACAACAGGAACGTCAATTTCAGTCTGTCAGTGTGGTACTGATCGATGGCTTCTTGAGTGAGCAGAGGAGGCGTCTCTCGATGCCCCAGATATCCAGGAGGAGAACCGATGAGCTTTGCGATCTCGTGACTGTGTTGAAACTCCGCGCAGTCGATTTTGATGACCGCTTTGGAATCCCCGAAGAGGATTTCCGCCGCTGCCTCGACAACCCGTGTCTTGCCCGATCCGGTGGGGCCCAGGAAAAGAAGATTACCGACGGGTCGTCCGGGAGAAGCCATTCCCGACAAGTAGATCTGGTAAAGCGCTGAAAGACGGCGTACCGCTCTTTCCTGCCCAACGACTTTGCCAAACAGCTTGTCTTCAAAATCCTGCGCTTCAGAACTCTTTACCGTTGGATCTAATAATATTGGCTCGCTCATCGTCAACCCTGTCACTTGAAGAGTGCTTCAAGTGTCCCGAAATCGTTCCTTGGATCAAAGTCAATCTCAATTATCGGTGTTCGCGGCAATTACTTTAGAAATCCGTCGTTTCCCACGGAAACAATTTTTAAAATCACGCCAGTCGGCGCTGGGAGCCAAGAATCTTGATTCCTGCCGCCTCTTGAACACCTATGGATTTGGATGTATCGCACACGTCTCCGGATGCCTTTCTGCAGACGAGGGTTATTCTCAATCCCCCGCCCTGAGCGGCAAAGATCACGCTCCGGGCAGACGGCGAGTGCGAGGAGTTGCAATACAACCTAAGTTGGCATACATTAATCTAACAGGGGTGAAGTGAAGGCTGCAAAGGAGGTAACTACCATTGAGACCTAGCAAGTATCTGCTGGCTGTCTTCTCGATCCTTTACACGATGTTTGCGTTTTCGACGTTGAATTTTACGAAGCCGGTCGATGCCAAGAAAACGGGTAAGTCCTGTACCTTTTGTCACGTGAAGTATGGATCCAAGGATCTGACAGATGCCGGAAAATATTATAAAGACAAGGGGACACTCGACGGATACAAATAGGCCTCGCCTCGTTTCCTCTCTCCTTCTAAAAAGCCTTTTGGCTGTCGAGCAGGATCGTCACAGGACCGTCATTCACTGATTGGACCTTCATCATTTCTTGAAAAACTCCGCTTTCTACTCTCAATGGGCTCGCGGCACATCGGGCCACAAACACATCATATAGCAATTTCGCGGCTTCAGGAGCGGCAGCTTCAGAGTATGAAGGTCTGAATCCCTTTCGACAATCCCCATACAGCGTGAATTGAGAAACGATCAGGAGCTCGTGCCCGTGTTGGAGTACCGATTCATTCATTTTCCCTGTCTCATCTTCAAAGATGCGCAATCCCAAAACCTTCTTAACAAGATGCTCCACATCCGGTTCGCCGTCGCGACTTGATACCCCCAGATAAATCAGAAGTCCTTTTCCGATGGAACCCACCACCGTTCCATCCACTTCAACTCGTGCTTCCAACACTCGCTGGACCACTGCTCTCATTGGTGCTCCTCCTGGGGCGGGACCGATGGCTCAACCCTGCCGCCCGCCTCGATCATCATCAGTGTCTTAAATTCGCCAACAAGGGAAAGACGCCGCCTCACCGGGCGCAAGTAGGCCCTGGAAAGGGTCATCAGCCAGTAGGCAATTGCCTGCCGACTGCCTCCTATTCTCACCAGGAGAATCGGCTCAGTCCAAAAGAGGCCTCTGTCTCTCAACAATGGAACTGACATCATTCGTTTGACAGCGCCAGAAGGCTCCATTAAACTTTTCTTCTTAACCGGGAATGGCGCGAGCCAGCGATCAAATCAATAATTCCGGCAGGCATTGGACCGGCGGCGTCGATGTCTGATCAAGATTCCCAACAAAGAAAGGCCGGACACTTTTGCTCGAAAAGTCGACAGAGTCACAGTCAGAGCGTACAACGGTTTCGGGAACTCCAATTGCCCCGCTCTATTCTCCCGAGGATTTAAAGGACTTCGACTACCTAAGAGACCTGGGCGCTCCCGGCTCACCCCCCTACACGCGCGGCATCTATCCAACCATGTATCACGGCAAACTCTGGACCATCCGGCAGTTCTCCGGATTTGGCACCGCCGAGGATACCAACCAGCGCTTTCATTATTTGCGATCCCAGGGCCAGTCGGGGCTGTCGGTGGCTTTCCATCTTCCCACCCTGATGGGCCATGACTCCGATCACCCGCTTTCCTCGGGCGAGGTTGGAAAGTGTGGCGTTGCGATGGATTCATTGGCTGACATGGAAGCCCTCTTTCGCGGGATCGATGTCGAGAAGACGACCACTTCGATGACCACCAATGCGCCGGCGGCGATTGTATGGGCCATGTTTATTGTCAACGCGCAGAAGGGCGGCTTTGACCTCTCCCGGATTTCAGGCACCCTTCAAAATGACATCTTGAAAGAGTATATTGCACAGAAAACCTGGATATTTCCGCCCCGGCCCTCCATGCGGCTTATCACGGATATCTTTCGATATGGAGCAGAAAATGTTCCGAAGTGGAACACCATCTCGATCAGCGGATACCATATCCGGGAAGCGGGTTCCACGGCACTGCAGGAGATTGCCTTTACTCTTCGCGATGGGATCGAGTATATCGAAGCCGCTCTTAAAACCGGTATGAAGGTCGATCAATTTGCTCCCCGGCTCTCTTTTTTCTTTAATGCCCACAATGACCTTTTTGAAGAGGTGGCCAAATATCGAGCCGCCCGCAAGGTGTGGTATCGCGTGATGCGGGAGCGTTTCAAGGCACAGGATCCACGCTCGTGGATACTGCGTTTTCATACCCAAACGGCTGGCTGTGCCTTAACCGCCCAACAACCCTACAACAATATTGTCCGGACGACAATCCAGGCCCTGGCGGGAGTTCTCGGCGGGACGCAATCGCTGCATACCAATTCGATGGACGAAACGTATGCCCTGCCGACGGAGTCGGCGGTGAGAATCGCCTTGCGCACGCAGCAGGTATTGGCTCACGAAACTGGAATACCTGAGATGATCGATCCTCTGGCAGGCTCCTACTACGTTGAACGATTGACCCTCGACTTCGAACAAGGCTGCTGGGAGTACTTTGAAAAAATTGATGCGATGGGTGGCATGGTTGCCGCTATTGAACAGGGGTATCCGCAGAAAGAGATCCAGGACGCTTCATACCAGTACCAAAAGGCCGTCGAAGCCCGGAAACAAATCGTCGTTGGCGTTAACGCTTTTGCCAGCGAGGACGAGCTTCCCATTGAAACCTTATCTATTGACTCCGGGGTCGCCGAACGCCAGACGGCACGGTTACGGGAAGTCCGTTCCAGCCGCAATCCATCGGCTGTGGCCACTTCACTCCAAGCCTTGCAACGTGCGGCTTCCGGGAATGACAACCTCATGCCCTTTCTCATTCAGTGCGTCCGCGACTATGCCACCCTGGGTGAAATCTGTGATGTATTGCGCTCAATCTTTGGAATCTATGAGGAGCCGCTTACTTAATGCGTGAAGACAGGCTGAGAGTCCTGGTTGCGAAGCCCGGCTTGGACGGTCATGACCGGGGAGCCAAAATTATTGCCCGGGCCTTGCGAGACGCGGGCATCGAGGTTATTTACACAGGGCTCCGGCAAACCCCGGAACAAATTGTGAATGCGGCGGTGCAGGAAGATGTCGATTGCATCGGACTCTCCATTCTCTCGGGAGCCCACAACACGGTTCTGCCGCGAGTCATGCAGCTGCTCGCAGAACAGGGGATCCAGGATATCCTGGTTGTTGCTGGAGGAATTATTCCGAATCAGGATATCCCCTTTCTCAAGTCTTGCGGAATCGCCGAAATATTTCCCCCAGGGACGTCAACTGATCAAATTATTCAATACATCAAGGTAAACGTGCGCGAGAAAACCTTTTGACCGCGTTTCATGCCGGACTGCCGGCAACGCCCTTCCTTCCCTCGGAACGACCCGCATGATCTTCTTTTCAAAGGACTTCCTTCAACTGGCCTGTCCGTTGCCCTTTAGGACTCATACCGCAAAAGCGCCCAAGGAGTTAGCAGCGTGCTGACGGTCTTACGCGGACTACTTGGCATTGCAGTGCTGCTTGGCATCGCCGTTGCCATCTCCTCGAACCGAAAGGCCATACGATGGAAAACGGTCGGGTTAGGCACGGCGCTTCAATTGGGAATTGCTCTCATGGTCTTGAAGGGAACATGGATGGGAGCGCACTTACAATGGCTGCCGGGGTCCCTCGCCATCGGGGTGGCTTTGCTGACCTTGCAGGGTCTTCTGCTGTATCGTTTTGCTCATATCTTTCGCCGCTGGGGAGCAATCTGGCCGACAGTGCTTCGATCCCTGGTTTTCGCTCAAGGGATCATCGTGGTTCTCAAATTCAACCTCCTCCCGAATCTCCTCATCGCTTTGCGAAGCGCGGTGAATCAATTGATTGCCTATGCGGGTGAAGGCTCCCGTTTCCTTTTTGGGCCCCTTGCCGCCGAATCGGGTGACAAGAGCTTAGGTTTCATCTTTGCCTTTCAAGTGCTGCCCACGATCATTTTTGTCGCCTCCTTTTTTGCCATTCTCTATTACGTTGGACTGATGCCGTGGGTTGTTCGCAAATTTGCGGTCTTCATGTCTCGATGGATGGATGCCAGCGGCGCCGAATCCCTTTCAGTTGCTGCCAGTATCTTCATGGGACAGGCCGAGGCCCCGTTGACCATCCGCCCATTTATTGCAGAAATGACCCGCTCCGAGCTGATGACCATCATGACCGCCGGGATGGCCCATGTTTCGGGGGCCATCATGGTGGCTTACGTTTTGGTAGCCCATGTCGATGTCGTCCATCTCCTGACCGCTGTCCTCATGACGGCCCCCGGTGCTCTGATGATCGCCAAGGTCATCATTCCAGAGACAGAAGTTCCCCGCACCAAAGGCTTGGCTAAAATAGAGACGCCCACGACGGATGTGAATATCATCGATGCCGCTGCGCGCGGGGCTTCGGAAGGCATGTTTTTATTGCTCAATGTAGGGGCCATGCTTATTGCCTTTGTGGCGTTGGTCGCTTTGTTGAATGGCATCCTGGGTGGCCTTCACCACGCCCTGGTCTCATTCCAGTCAAGCTCGGTCAAAGGGGTGGCCCTGCTGGGTGAAGTGGCCAAGGTCGTGCCGGGCAGTTTCCAACAGATTCTCGGTGTTTTTTTCAGCCCCATCGCCTGGCTCATGGGAATCAATCATCAAGACTGTTTGACCGTGGGGAATCTACTCGGAACAAGAATGGTTTTAAACGAATTTATTGCCTTTTTGAAACTTGGCGAAATCGCCGGCCAGATAAACCCTCGATCCTTTGTCATCACCACCTTTGCTTTGTGCGGGTTCGCCAATTTTGGATCCATTGCGATCCAAATCGGCGCGATTGGATCACTGGCACCCAACCGGCGGCATGAACTGGCAGTGCTGGGCGTGCGCGCCATGATTGCGGGGACGATCGCCAATTTTTTATCTGCGACGCTGGCCGGTATGATCGTTTAAGCTTCCGACAGGCAATGCCGATGGAGACTTTAGGATATGTTGACCCATTACCTGGGTACAGGTAAGATGGGTTGGGAGGCATCTAAAGGATGTGGATTGCAGGTAGAACAAAGGCGGGCATGCTCTGCGCCGCCATCAGCTTCGCCGCCTTGTATTTATGGATTGACCCAACCTTCCCCCAAGACTCAAAGGTCTTTCTTGACAGCAAGCTGGGACAGCCGGAAAAAAGCACGGAAAACCTGGTCGTCAACGTCGATTTGATCAATGTCCTGTTTACCGTTTCGGACCGGCATGGTCACCTTGTCACGGACCTTAATAAAAATGATATTAAAATCGCAGAGGACAACAAGCCGCAAACGATTACCAACTTCTCCAGGGAAACTGATCTTCCTCTGACAATAGCCCTTCTCATAGATACCAGTACCAGCATTCGCGACAGATTCAAGTTTGAGCAGGACGCAGCCAGTGACTTTCTTTATCGCACCCTGCGCCCGCGCAAAGACAAAGCCTTGCTGATTACCTTTGATTCAGCGATCGAACTCGTGCAGGACTTTACCGACAGCCCGGAACTCCTGGCCAAAGCCATTCGGCAGGTGCGACCTGGAGGGGGGACAAAAATGCTCGATGCGATCTACCTCGCCTGCCAGGAAAAATTAAAAGCGGAAACCGGTCGGAAGATCATTATTTTGATCAGCGATGGCGATGACAACTTGAGTCTCGAAACATTTAATTCGGCCCTGGAGATGGCCCAACGTTCTGATGTTTCCATTTTTGCCATCAGCACCAATTCCACCGGCTTCTTCAATTTATCCGCTCCGAAAACGGATAAGCTCCTGAAAAGATTGGCGGAAGAGACCGGTGGCCGAGCGTTCTTTCCATTCAAAGCGGAAGATCTAACCCAAAGTTTTCAGGACATCAGCCAGGAATTACGCAGTCAATATTCCGTTGCTTATCGATCCACCAACACCACCCGTGACGGGAATTTTCGTTCCATCCGCATCGAACTTGATCGTAAGAACATGAAAGTCAAATCTCGTAAAGGGTACTATGCTCCGCGTAGTTGACGCACTCTTTACTTTCAGCCGTCCAATCTTGAGTTAGAGTGAACCGCTCACAAAAAATCAATGCAGTATCCTCTTGCTTCCCGCGGCCGGCGTATCCTCTCTTGCTTTTCACCTGTGCGGCTGTAGGGCTGAGTGTCTGGGAAGTTTCGAAAGGCTGGGAGCCGTTGTCCCCTCCCAATTCATGGGAGTGGGATCCCCCAGCCCAGACACGCCTCGCGGAACCCCCTGCGAATCCCGAAAGACTCAATCTGAATCAGGCAACCTTGCAGCAGCTCCAGTCCCTGCCTGGCATCGGACCGATCACGGCGCAACGCATCGTTGATTATCGTCACAAAAACCCGGCTTTTCGCCAGGTTGATGAACTTCTCATAATTCGAGGTATCAGTAGAAAACGTCTAGAGCTGATTCGAGACAGGATCAGCGCCAATTAAGGAGAGATCTAATGGTTCGACTTGTCCCTAAAGAGGAAAAGTTCTTCGATATGTTTACGGCCATGGCTCAAAACGTCCATGAAGCCACTCAGTTACTGCGCCGTATGATGGAACATCCCGAGGAAATACAAGATTTGGCCAATTCGATTAAAGGCTTGGAACATAAAGGGGATCGGATGATCCACGATCTGATGACGAAACTCAACAAGACCTTTATCGTGCCTATTGACCGCGAAGATATCTACGCGCTGGCCTCAAAAATTGATGATGTGATTGATCTGACCGAAGCCGTGGCCCGTCGCATCATACTTTTCAAAATTGAAGCGATGCGGGAACCGGCCATTCAGCTGTCCTATGTCCTCGATCGTTCGACGGCATCACTTGTTTCGGCTGTTTCCGAGTTACAAAACGGGTTGAAGGTCATGGACCATTGTATTGAAATCAATCGGCTGGAAGATGAAGCGGATCATATTTACCATCTGGCGTTAGGCAATCTTTTCGATGTGGAAACCGATCCGATCGCGCTAATTAAATGGAAAGAGCTGTACGAGACGCTGGAGGCTTCATTGGACAAATGCGAGGATGTCGCCAATGTCATCGAAAGCATCATTGTGAAAAACGCCTGATTCCGCGTTACCCGTGGCTCAGAAATCTCACGATGACGAAGGTGATGGCGGCGATCAAAGCTGACAGGGGAATCGTCATTACCCAGGCCCACAGGATGGTATTGGCAACTCCCCAGCGCACGGCGGAAAGGCGCCGTGTCGCCCCGACTCCCATGATGGCTCCTGTAATGGTATGAGTCGTACTGACCGGAATTCCCGCGAAGGCAGTCCCCAGCAAGGTGATCGCTCCCGCCGTTTCTGCGCAAAAGCCGCCTACAGGTTTGAGTTTCGTGATCCGCTGCCCCATCGTCTTGACAATTCTCCACCCGCCTGACATCGTTCCCAGGGCAATCGCGGCGTGGCAGATGAGGATGACCCAGACCGGTATCATGAACGATTTCAAATAACCGGTTGTATAGAGGAGACCGGCGATAATTCCCATGGTCTTTTGAGCGTCATTGGTTCCATGTCCCAGGCTATAGAGCGCCGCGGATACCAATTGCAGCTTTCCGAAATACTTGTCCACGAGAAACGGCGTGGCCGTCCGGAACAACCACATTACGAGAATCATGAGCAGAAACCCCAGCGCCCCTCCAAGGACGGGCGAGAGGACAATAAAGAGGACCGTTTTCACCCATCCCCCGGGGATGATGGCAGAAAATCCCGAGCGAGCAATAGCTGCACCGGCATAGCCTCCGATCAAGGCATGTGAAGAACTCGTGGGCAATCCAAAGTACCAGGTAATCAAGTCCCAAATGATCGCCCCCACCAGGCCTGCCAAAATGACCTGTTCATTGACGACTTCCAGATGAATCATGCCCTTGCCCATCGTCTTGGCCACATGCGTCCCGAAGCCAAATGCGGCGACGAAATTAAAGAAGGCCGCCCACATAACCGCAAACCGCGGAGTTAAAACCCGTGTCGAGACGACGGTAGCAATAGAATTCGCGGCGTCATGGAATCCATTGATGAAATCAAAAATGAGGGCAATCAGAATGACAATGACGACGAGCGTAAGCACGGTTCTCCCTTTCGTTCATCGCGGAAAGAATGGAATGGTTCTTCAGGAATCAAAGCTGATGCAAGATTCGCCAGGCACCGATTAATTCACCACTCTAAAATTTACCTGCGCGTGATACCATAGAGCGGGATGCTGAAAGGCACACAGGTTCGATCACCTTACCCAAGTCACCCGGAATTGTCAATCGAACCGCCCCATACAAACCGTCCGATCCAGGACGCCATTTAGCCTAAAGTTGAATCCACCGGTTCTCCGGGCAGCATCCAAGTTCTAACGAGGTCATTCCCGCACCATGAAAAAACGCGCTGTTCGCCGGTATATTCTGCTTGGAGCTGCGATTTTCCTGGGCCTGCTGACGTTTTTTTTCCTGTTCCGAAAAACAAGAACTGCTCCGACCGACAAATACTTGACGGTGACCGTGGAGAGAGGCGACATCCGGCGCACAGTTAGCTCAACCGGCACCCTTCAGGCCGTAGTAAATGTCCAGGTCGGCAGCCAGGTTTCAGGACGCGTCCAGGAGATTAACGCTGATTTCAACAGTGTTGTGAAGAAAGGGCAAATTCTGGCTGTCATCGATCCAGCCAACTTCCAGGCGCAACGGGAACGCGCAGAGGCCCAGCTCGCCACTTCACTGGCCACCGTTAAAAATGCCGAAGCGAATTTAGTGACAAGGAAGGCGGAGATTGAAAATGCCCGCGCCAATCTGGAAGTGGCCAAGGTAAATTTAAAAGAAGCCGAGCGCCAGAAAGTTCGAGCCGAAGGACTGTTCAAAGACGGATTAATTCCCGAACGCGATTCTCAAACAGCTGAGGCGACGTACGATCAGTGCCGTGCTCGGGTCTTGCAAGCTGACGCTCAAATCAACCAGGCAGAAGCCGGCATCCGTTCCGCCATTTCTCAGCAAGATCAGGCTGCGGCCAGCGTGAAACAGGCTCAGGCCGAACTTCGGATGGCCGAGGTGAATCTTTTCTACACGAATATCATCTCTCCCATCGATGGCATTGTGATCGAACGCAACGTGGATATTGGCCAAACGGTTGCCGCGAGCTTTCAAACACCCACCCTGTTTCTCATTGCCAACGATCTGTCAAGGATGCAACTCATCGCACAAATCGATGAAGCCGACATTGGTGTCCTTTCTGAGAAAGCGGCCGTCGATTTTGCCGTCGATGCTTTTCCAGGCCAGGTATTTCACGGGAAGATTGCCGAGATTCGTCTGACCTCAAAATTGCCGACCACGACCAGTTCCGGGACCTCCCAATCATCGGCCAGTGGAGGAACCGCGTCGAATGTCGTGGTCTACAATGTCATTATTGAAGTGGAAAACCCACAACTGAAACTTCGCCCAGCCATGACTGCCAACGTAAGCTTTACCGTGGCGAGCGCCCATGACGTCCTGTGGGTTGCCAACTCGGCCCTTAGGTATCGCCCCCCTGGCCTTTCTCCCGAAGAAGTCCAACGTCTTCTCGAGTCCAAGAACTTGCGAAAAATGGGGGAGGCCCGAGGACTTGATACGGCCAACCCTTCTTCAGGTTCTATCCCCTTGAGTTCGACGTCGACGGCCCTGGCGGATGGCGAAGTTAAGCACCCTCCTGAAAACAAAGAGCTGTCCAGGACGGAGCCTTCTTCGTCTCTGTCGATACCCAAGAGTTCATTGCATTCACAACCCGCCACCGGGCAAACAAAGAAGAGCAAGATAAAGCAGGGAGAAGAGGCTGGGCCGCAAACCTCGCTCATTCTCTCCGCCACGGATAGCTATGGGATTCATGGAGGAATGAAAATTCGCTTCCCGCAAGCAGAAGAAAATCGCCTGACGCCAGGTGTCTTGTGGCTTTTGGATAGTGACGGGAATCCCCAGCCCAAACGCGTCAAACTCGGAATCACCAACGGCAAAGAAACGGCGATTTACGACACCGACTTGAAAGTAGGGGATACGATTGTTACCGGCGAAATCAGCGGGACCGAAGGCACCCCCGCACCGCGGAATACGAGCCCATTTCGTGGGCCATTCAGCCCGGCCGTCCCCGCCCCGCGGCGAGGAGGAACGCGCTAATCATGCCTGAGTTGACAGCCACGCCAAAAAGCCCGGCAGTCTCCGACTCCAAGTCTCAAGCCTCCTCCTTCCCTCCCTCGAAGAGCATCATTCTCATGCGTGATATCTGGAGGGTCTATGATACAGGGGAAGTTCGCATTGAAGCACTTCAAGGAATCTCCGTGGAAATCCCCCGCTCTCAATTTGTCGCAGTGATGGGAACCTCAGGCTCCGGCAAATCGACGTTACTCAACATTCTCGGATGCCTGGATCACCCGACCCGTGGGACTTATGAACTCGACGGAGTTGACGTTTCGACTTTCAGTCCGACCCAGAGGGCCGATATTCGCAATCAGAAAATTGGCTTTATTTTTCAAAACTTTAATTTACTTCCCCGGACGTCCGTCTGGGAGAACGTCGAAGCTCCCATGCTATATTCAGGCGTGTCGAAACAGGAACGTTCAAAGCGGATTGAACATGCCCTGCAGGTGGTGGGCATTCCAGAAAAGGCCCGGTCGCACCCCAACCAGTTATCTGGCGGGCAACAACAAAGGGTGGCCATTGCCCGCGCTTTGGTCAATCGTCCGAACTTACTTTTGGCGGACGAGCCCACGGGAAACCTGGATAGTGCCACTTCACAGGAAATCATGACCTTTCTGCAATACCTGAATCGAGAAGAAGGCATCACACTGGTCATGGTAACCCACGAGCCAGATATCGCCGCTTACGCCTCGCGCACGATCCATATGAAAGATGGCCACATTATTAGCGATGCGGCGCATTGAGCTGGTTTTCCATGGAGGATCCCATGAATTGGATGATGACCTTCAGGATTGCTCTTAAAGCACTGAGCCGCAATAAAATCCGCTCCATCTTGACCATGCTGGGAATCATCATCGGAGTTGGCGCAGTGATCGCCATGGTCAGCCTGGGGAAAGGGGCCAATCAACAGGTCCAATCCGAAATGGCTGCCATGGGCACCAATACCCTGATGGTGTGGACCGGAAGTATGCGCAACTGGGGGGTTCGCGGGGGAGCAGGTAGCATGAATACCCTTACCGTTGAAGATTTTGAGGCCATGGTGCATGAATGCCCCGCCGTGAAAATGGCGAGCCCAAGCGCCAACACGATGGCACAGGTGGTCTTTGGAAATCAGAACTGGAATTGCCGGATTGAAGGGTTTAACGAACAGTTCCCTGCCTTGCGTAACTGGAAGGTGATCCACGGAAGCTTTTTTGAGGAGTCGCAGGTAAAGACAGCCGCTCGTGTCGCTGTTCTGGGGCAAACGGTCGTGAATCAACTCTTCAATGGAGCGGATCCTGTAGGCCAGACGATTCGGATTCGAAATCTCCCCTTTCAAGTCGTTGGCGTCCTGGAGAAAAAAGGGTTTAACGCCTTCGGACGCGACCAGGATGATACGGTCATGGTCCCTTTTACCACTGTCCAGAAGAAGTTTCAGACGGGAGTCCTTTACGTGCAATCCGGAATCGTGGGAGCGGTCAGCGCGCGCGCCACTTATGCCGCCCAAACCCAAATCACTGAACTCCTGCGCCAACGACACCGCCTGGGCCCCACTCAAGACGATGATTTCACGGTTCGAAACCTGAGTGAGGTTGCTGAAGCCGCCGCTGCCACCAATCGCATCCTTACGGGTCTGCTCGCCAGCATCGCAGCAGTCTCCTTGCTGGTTGGCGGTATCGGCATCATGAATATCATGCTGGTCGCCGTCACCGAGCGCACCCGCGAGATCGGCATTCGCATGGCCATTGGAGCAAGGCCCAGCCATGTGCGGATTCAGTTCCTTACCGAGTCCATCGTTCTTTGCACCTTGGGTGGACTGCTGGGACTTGCCTTAGGAGTGACTATTGCCACCGGCTTATCTCAATTGATGGGCTGGCCAACCTTGATTTCATTGGATTCGATTCTCATTTCTATTTTCTTTTCTGCCTTCATCGGAATCTTCTTCGGATGACCACCCTGCCCACAAGGCTGCCGCCACTGGATCCCATTGAAGCATTGCGTTACGAATAGGGGTTTCCAGATGCCTGCGGCCCACATTGTGGTTGAGGGAGAAGTCCAAGGAGTGGGGTTCCGGTATTTTATCCGTCAGCATGCTCTACGCCTTCTGTTGAACGGGTTTGTCCGCAATCTCGTGGATGGGAATGTAGAGATTGAGGTAGAAGGCGAGCAGTCGGCCATTGAACAGCTGCTCGTGCTGGCCAAGGCTGGACCTCGCCTGGGACGGGTCGAAAATGTTACAGTGCTCTGGAAGGAATCGACAGGGCTCTACTCTTTCTTCGGAATTCGCTAATGTCTACCCGATTCGGATTTGGCTATGATATTCATCGCTTCGCCCCCCACCGAAAACTGATTCTGGGTGGCGTGCATCTTCCTTATGATCGTGGTCTCGACGGGCATTCGGATGCTGATGTCCTTCTTCACGCCATTTGCGATGCGCTGCTGGGGGCGGCGGCTCTCGGTGATATTGGGACACATTTCCCGAATACAGATCCCCGCTTCCACAACATTTCAAGTCTCAAACTGCTTTCCCTCGTAAAACAACTGCTGGATCAGAACCATCTCCAGATTATCCATATCGACGCGACCGTGGTCCTCGAAGCTCCCAAGCTGGCGCCTTACATTTCTAAAATGAGACAGAACATTGCCGAAAGCCTTGACTCCCTGATCTCCCAAATCTCAGTTAAGGCAACGACGAATGAAGGCTTGGGGGCTATTGGTCAAGGGGACGGCTGTGCGGCCTTTGCAGTGGCCTCACTGCATTTGTCTTCAGCGCAACCAAGCCAATGAAGAAGGAACGTCTTTCCTCATGCCTGGGAAGAGTGGTTCTCTGGAGCCTGTTGAGCTGGCCGTTTTTATCCCAGCAAACTCAAGCCGCCTCCCCTTACGAAACGGCGCTAGCCAGAGCGATGGATTCAATGTATGCCATCGACTATGACCAGGCGTCCACAGAATTTGAAGCGGCCATTCGCCTTGACCCCGGCAATCCACGCACCTATTTATATCTGGCCACCAACTACTGGATGAAAACGCTGTATTCTCAAAACACGTTGGTATCAACCGCTTTTGGACTTCCGCCCGATCCTTATATCGCTCCCAATGGGAAACCTTGTCCGCCCGATCTCCGCAAGAAGTATGAGGAAACGATCGGCCAGATGAAGGAAAAAGCGCAGGCACGCCTCAACGCAAACCCAAAAGACCCCGAAGCTCTCTTTTGGTTAGGTATGGCGGAAGGCAGCGAGAGTGTCTTTATTATTTCGGTCGATCACAGGCTTTTTGCGGCCAAATCCCATGCAGACAAGTCCTTTGAGTTGATGGAAGCTGCCTATGCCCTGGACAAGTCGTTCAAAGACCCGCTCTTCCCAATGGGAATGCACATGCACCTGCTGGGAACCCGTGGTCTGCTTACGCGAACGATTCTCAAGCTCATGGGTTATAAAGTGTCAAAAGAAGAAGGCAGAAAATTCGTGGAAATCGCCGTATCCAATGCGCGCTACGTGCGCGATGACGCACGGTTGGGCCTGGTCTTATGCGATATTCGGGAGGAGAGGTGGCATGAAGCCATTACGGAGATGCAAACTGTGTTGCGAAATTTCCCCAAGATTCCTTGCTGGCCATTGCCATGGGGCGGCTTCAGGCCGCTCAAGGCGACTTTGCAAACGCGGTTGCCACATTCGAAAGAATCCGGCAGCGTATAAACCAGAGTCAGCCGGGCTACCAGGTTCTGTCTCCTGGTGAGGTCAGCTTGCGACTGGCATTGGCACTGCTCAGGAGCTTAGGCAAACCCTCGGATGCCCAAAAAGCCGTCGAGCAGGCGCTGGTAGACAAAAGGCAACTCCCCTTATGCGGGCGGCTTCTTTTTTGACCCTGGGACAATGCCAGGACCTCCTCAAAAACAGGCAAGAGGCCATTCAAAGCGCAAGCGGCCCTGGCGCTGACACCCAGAACCCCGAGCCATGACAAAGCCAGGCAATTCCTCAACGAACCTTACAATGGCAAGATCCCGCCAGGGTAACCTGCTGCCTGAACTCAACCGCCGATCGTGCCTCATCTACCTAGGTAAAATGCCGGCAGCCAGGGATTACAATTGTTCATTAGGCAGGTGGGTCAATCCCTTGCATCAATAGATCGCAGATATTTCTTAGTCTTTTTTGCCGGGGACCGAGGAAATAGTTGCGTCTCCAGACACCTAATGTAAGAATCCCCTATCCTGAGTCATTCTGGATACCTATTCTTTGAGATCTTCTGACGGAGGCGCCATGCCATTCCTTCTCAGCCTGCTTCTCCTTCTTTTGCTGCCGATGAGTACTCTGGGCCAGCCAAGCGACCTGCCTTCGATCCCGGATGATGTTCTTTGGCAACCCGATATCGAATACCTTGCCGCCGGCGCAAAAACAGTCAATCTTGCCATGGATATCGTGAGTCCGAGAGGGAATGGAGGACCCTATCCGGCGGTAATCTGCATCCACGGGGGAGGGTTCCGTGCCGGAGAACGACAAAAGCAGCTTCCTCTTTGCGTGAAGCTGGCGCAACACGGTTACGTTGCCGCCACAGTCTCCTATCGTCTCTCACCCAGGGACCAATTCCCTGCTCCCGTCCTTGATGTGAAAGCAGCCCTTCGCTTCCTGCGCGCCAATGCTTCGCGCTACAACCTCAATCCTGCGAGGATTGGTGTGGTGGGATTTCAGCAGGTGGACACCTTGCCTTATTCCTTGGATTGACTTCCAGGAGTGCCTGAATTTGACGCCCACGGCCCCTTCCAGGAACAGTCTACCCAAGTTCAATGTGCCATCAGTTTTTTCGGTCCAACTGATTTTACCAAGTCCTATGGAAAAAGCGTCGATGCCACTGAAGTTCTCCCACTCTTCTTGGGAGGAGACCTGGAGCATGAACTGAGCGCTCACATCCAGGCCAGCCCGCTTAACTGGGTGACCCCAGCTTCCCCCACCCTGTGCATTCACGGCACTGAGGATCCATATGTCGCCATTGAGCAGGCTGTCTGGTTGACGGACCGGCTCAAAGCTGCCAGTGTCGATAGCGGGTATTCAAGCTCGGGGAGCTGGCCATGGATTTAAGGGAGCCGATGCTGAAAAAGCAGAGAAAAACTTTTCCAATTCCTCGATGCCCACTTGAAAGTAGACCCGGAGAGACAGATTCTCGTCGTCGACCACGGGCCGGGCGCCGAGATTCTCGCAGTTTCCTGGCCCTCCGGGCGAATTCTTTGGCGGACACCAAATCAGCGGGGCCGGGATGTCCAGGCGCTTCCGAATCAGCATGTTCTTTTTACCATGGACGCAGGACGTAAGGTGGTGGAGTTGGACGGCGACCACCGGGTTGTTTGGACCTACGGCCCAACTGAAGTTGGAGCTACCCGTGGCGGCACAACGATTGCCCAATGGGAACACCATGATTGCGGATTCAAGCTCGGAAAAGTGATCGAAGTAGATTCATCCATAAGGTCGTTTGGGAATACCAGAACGGATATCGGCAGCCGCATGCGATCGGTGCGGCCGACCCCCAAAATACCTTTCTCATCGCCGTCGAGGCCGCCGGGAAAGTGATCGAGGTCAACCGCGATGGGAAGATTATCTGGACGTATGAAGCTGAAGGAGCGAATACCCGCTTTCCTTATCAGGCCCACCGCTTGTCCAATGGGAATACGTTAATCAGCCTCGCAGAACCCGGGGAGCTCCTCGAAGTCGATGCGGCGGGGAAGATCGTGCGTCGCTATGCCGGACGGAAGACGGATGCTGTTTCGGATGGGTTACCGGAACGCAACCATTATCCGGCGGAGGTATTTTTGTAGCGGACTATACGGGTAAACGCATCGTGGAACTCGACGCGTCTGGCAAAGTTCTCCACGAACTGCGCAATCCAGCCTGGAATATTGCCAGCATCTCCCTCGTCCCTGTGTCTTCCCAATGAGAGATGCTAACTTCCTTTCATCTGGCTGGTTTTAAAGAATACGTCGGAGAGTTCTGAGATTAAGAGCCCGGCTATTATCAGGCTGGCCCCGACAAGTCCCAGGAAGCCCAGCTTTCCCGGCGTGAAATACGAGAACAATGCGGCAAGCAGGGGCTCCATTGAAAAAATGATGGCCGCTCGCGTCGGTGTTGTAAATTTCTGGTACTTGGTGATGAGAAAAAACGCGAGCAGGGTCGCCACAGGGGTGAGGTAGATCAGAATCAGAACAAGCTCTAGACACCATTGTAAATGCGGGGTTTCCAGTGCATAGAGGGATCCGCTGGCAAGCAGGGCGCTGATCCCAATCTGAAGAAAGGTTAATTGAACGATCGGGGACGCGGGAGAAACCATATCAAAGGTGACGAGATAGAGCCGTAAAGAATCGCGCTGGCCAGCGTCAAGCTATCCCCAGGTTGAATCCAGTCCCATGGGGTGCCGTCAAGAAATAGAGCCCGCCAGTCACCAATACCACACCAATCAGATTGCCCCTTTTGGAATTTTTGGATTCCAGCACTGATTGGAAGATCGAAATGAAGACGACCATCAACCCTGTGATGAAGGCAGATTTGGAGGCAGTCGTATATTGCAGGCCCAGCGTTTGCGTTACGAAACCGCCAGTATGCGCACCGACACCGTCCCACTCTTGATGGTTCGCGTTTGTCTATTCCGCGCAGCTGCCGACGAAAACAAAGAAAGGATAGGCCCAAAGCACCCCAAAAGCGGAGGCGATCAGGTTGAGGGAGAGGCGTCCCGCAGCGCGTGTTATAAGCGGGAACGTTGCCGCCCAAATCACTGTACAAACAACCAAAATGAATTCTGCTCTGGCACGCTTAGACATTTTTAAGGGAAAAAACAGGCTTCGTTTCTGACAGTCCGAACAACGGTATCGTGATTTCCAAGTTCTAATCAAGTGACTCCTGTCTGTGGGATCCGATGAAGCCAGTCCAGCCCTCACCCGCTCTCTTTCGCATTCCCTGGAGGGTACCATTCAACCTATTGATACGCAGGTTCCATCCATTGCTGCCCGTTTGGAGCGCTTACCTCTCTGCGGGTTTCATCGAAGATTTATTGGCTTGATCTCTCTGGGTGGATGGTTTGATTTTTACGACATTTTCATGATGGCTTATCTGGGGGCAGCCCTCCAACAATCTGGCATGTTAACCCTAAGCCAGTTCAGCCATATGATCGCCGCCGGGTTTCTCGGAATGTTTGCGGGCACGATCTTATTTGGCATGGGGAGCGACTATGTTGGCAGAAGAACTTCTTTCCTCTTCATGCTGCTCATTTACTCAATCTGCACGCTGATGGGAGCTTTTGCCGGTACGGCGAACCAGTTGATCCTCTGGCGCGGGCTGTCTGGTGTGGGGATCGGCGCCGAACTGGTTGTCATTGACACCTATGTTACAGAAATACTTCCCAGCTCGGCGCGCGGAAGGTATGTCGCGATTACACAACTGGTTGGATTTACGGCCATTCCGATCGTGGCGTTGCTGGCCAAAGTTCTGGTCCCCACCCGCTTTTATTTCGAAGGCTGGCGCTGGGTTATGATTTTTGGAGGTGTAGGTGCACTTTTCGTGTGGTACTTGCGGCGTCGTCTTCCCGAATCGCCGCGCTGGCTCGAGTCACAGGGAAAAGTTGACCAAGCCAATTTGATCCTGGAAAGCATTGAATCAGAGATTGTGGCGGAGACTGGGTCTCCCCTCCCTCCCCCATTGCCCCTTCATTCTGCCAATCCCGTAAGAATGCCTTTCCGCGAATTATGGGGCCACGTCTATCGCCACCGGACGTTGATGTTAATGCTTTTTCACATGCTGCAATCCATCGGCATCTATGGTTTTGCCAATTGGGCCCCCACTTTCTTTCTCAAACAAGGAAGAAGCCTCCACCAGTCTCTCGAGTATAGTTTTCTGATCGCGCTCGTCAGTCCCATCGGTCCATGGATCTCGGTCTACACAGCGGAAAGGATTGAGCGGAAACGAATGATCGTACTTCTGGCCTTGGCGATGGCTTTCTCGGGACTGGTCTTTCCTTTTGTAGAGAGCCCCCTGGCCATCATTTTTACTGGAGCCTTGATTACCGTTTTCAGCTATTGGTTTTCCGCCGTTTTGCACGCTTACCAGGCCGAGCTCTTTCCAACCCGAGCTCGCGCAACCGGCGTCGGTTTCACCTACAGTTGGAGTCGGCTCAGCGCGGTATTCTCGACCTACGTCATCGGCTATTTACTTACGGAAGGAATCCTGGCTGTTTTTCTTTTCATGGGGGCAGCCATGCTGGGAGTTACCTCCTGGTAGGTTTGGCAGGCCCGAAGACCAATGCGATCGTGCTTGAAGAGATTTCTGGGTAGACTTTACCGCCGTCAGGAAATCCAGGCTCCTCCAACTTGCTATTCCTGCCGATTTACCTAATAATGCAAGGTGTTTTTCGGTACGTGGCTTTATTTCCAGGAGAAGCGGCCCCTAACTTATGGATAAGACTAAGGTTCGGTATTCCCGGCATCCGCAATGGCTACGCGTCAAATTTCCAGGCGGCGAGAACTTCCATTCCCTGAAACGCCTGGTTAGAAATCACAGCCTCCACACAGTTTGTGAAAGCGCGAATTGCCCGAACATTGGCGAATGTTGGGACAAAGGCACCGCAACTTTCATGATCCTGGGAGATATCTGCACCCGTCGTTGCGGCTTTTGCGCTGTAACAACCGGGCGCCCTCAAGGTTACGATTTGGAAGAACCTATTCGGGTGGCGAAGGCCGTGCAAGTTTTAGGATTGCGCCATGCAGTGATTACTTCGGTGGACCGCGACGATCTCGAGGACGAGGGATCTTATGTCTTTGCGGAAACCATCCGACAGGTGCGCCTGCTGAATCCGGGGACAAAGGTTGAAGTGTTGATTCCAGATTTTAAGTCAACCCAAAAAAATCTCGACACCGTGATTGCAGCCCATCCAGATGTACTTGCCCATAATTTGGACACGGTTCCGAGACTTTATCCCAAGGTGAAGCCCAAATCCTCGTACAGCTTATCCTTGGAACTGCTAAGACATTCCAAGGACAAGGCACCCTACATCAAGACCAAAGCGGGTTTCATGTTAGGCTTGGGTGAAGAACTGCAGGAAATCGAGAAAGGAATGGATGATCTGGTTCAGGCTCGGGTAGATATCATGACGATTGGCCAATATCTCCGGCCTTCTCTGAAACATCATCCTTTATTGAAACATTATCATCCCGACGAGTTTGCGGAGCTGAAGCGCCTCGGAGAAGCCAAAGGAATCCCGCACGTTGAGTCTGGACCTCTGGTCCGAAGTTCCTATCACGCTGCCGAACAGGTCGAGGAACTCCTCGATCGAGGCCCGCAAAATCCCTTTCCTATTTTTCAAGCCGGACCAGCAGTCCATTCAGATTCATCTTCTTAAGCTGAGTTCTTGTTTGCGCGGCCTCTTGTTCATCCTTGAATCGGCCCACCATCACCCGGAACAACTTCCCGTCACGACCCTTGTACTGTTCCACCTGGACAGGCGAGAAACTCCGGCTTAACTGCTTTTCAAGCTGCAAGGCATTGTTTTTGTCCCGGAAAGACCCGACCTGGATGGCAATGGGATAAGGGTTGGGAACAACCTTTAATACCGCCAGTTGCACCTTTGCCGTCCCAGGTCCAACCATGTCGATGGAGCGGGCGGCGGCATAGGAAAGGTCAATGATACGGTCATTTACGAACGGGCCTCGGTCATTGATCCTGACGGTCACCTGCTTGCCGTTATCGAGGTTATTGACTTTTACGATGGAATCGAAAGGCAAGGTGCGGTGGGCAGCCGTCAGGTCATTCTTGTTATAAATCTCCCCATTCGAAGTACGCCGGCCGTGATACGGGTCGCCATACCAGGAGGCATAGCCCACGGTCTCATCCAGCTTGCTGCTGGAAGTGGGACTCGCTGTGGGCATAGCCACGTGAACTTTCTTCTTGGCACACCCCGATAAGCCCGCTTCACCGAGGAGGAGGATCAACAGAAGGATGATCTCCTTCTTGCCTGCTCTACCACGGAATCGAGCGGAGGCAAGACGTCTCGCCAGTTGTTTCCTGGCAGGACATTCGCGTCCGGGGGACATCCCAAGATTTTCTTTTTCAGCTGTTATCCGCAAACGGGAGTGTGAAGGAGAAGGTGCTGCCGACATTCACTTTACTCTCAACCCAAATCTTTCCTGCGTGGGCTTCGACCATTTGTTTGACAATATAGAGACCTAACCCTGTCCCTCGGATGTGACGCGAGGCATCATTTTTGATACGGTAGAATTTTTTGAAAAGATTCGGGATTTCATCTTGCGGAATCCCAAAACCATGATCCTGGATACTGATTATCACTGCCCGGGCTTTCCAGTCCGCTTGCGTGGAGATGACAATTTCTTTCCCCTGATCCGAATACTTGATGGCATTGGTAATCAAATTGTCCAGAATTTCATGCAGGCGGAGCTTGTCGGCACGGACCTTCGGCATGTCCTTGGCGAGATTCTTGCTAATCGGAGTTTCGTGCTGATGGATGGCCACCAAATTCTCAATTGGATAGAGCAGATCAACATCTTCCAGGTTGAGCTCAATGATCCCTGATTCGATTTTTGAGATGGCCAGCGTATCTTCAATGAGACGGGCCATCATGCGAGTCTGGGATACAATCTCCTGGAGAATGGAATTCCAGTTCCCTCCAAGGCGGTCCGGTCCATCCATTAAAATCTCTGCATAGCCTGAAATCACAGTTAACGGAGATTTCAAATCATGCGAAATAATGTGGAGCAGGTCCGATTTCAAATTACTTAGCTTCTTAAGCTGTTCGTTCGCATCATTAATCTGCCCAAACAGGTTCCCATTGTGCAGAGAGATTGAAGCCAGATTCGCCAACGCCTGGCAAATCCCTACTTCCTTTTCGCTGAAAGACCGCCGAAATCCGAACTTATTGACGACGATGAAGCCAACCAGGGCTTCTTTGGCGATCAATGGAATCACGAGAAACGGAGTGGGTTCGCTGGACTTCAGCTGATCCGCGACATTGCGAGGCAGAATGCTGCTTTCCGTATGAAAGGTCACGGTTGCCTTGCGGGTCATGAGCGCTTCGGAAAGCTCCGGGTGCTCTGAGATACGGATATTAAAAACCGAGTAGTTTTTATTCTCGATGCTGGCCTTACTATAGTAGCGCTTGAGTGTGGCGCGTTCCTGGTCTTGGCATTGAATGACGGCCAGCCGTGAGTCAGCGATGATTTCCATCAAGCGGTACGCCAACCCGTCGATAATCGAGTTCAATTCCAAGGAAGAATTCAGGTCTTTGCTGGAATCGAGCAGCATCCCCAAATCCCTTTGGGTCTGATTCACTTCGGTAAAAAGCCTCGCGTTCTCGATGGCGATACCCAATTGGCCCGCTACGGTTTGAATCTCTGAAATTTGAACCGCACGGACACTGGCAGACAAATCGCAGGCGACGTAGAGAACCGCAAAAGGCTCTCCCGCGATGTTGACAGGAACATACACTTCACGGACTGGCTGTCCCACCAGGGTTTCGTTCAAGTTCTCGCTGGAAACGGCCACGATTTGTACTTCCCCTGTTCGGGCGCACTTCCCCAGCAGCCCCGAGTTCAGGCTCTTTTTGAAGGTCGCGGGAATGACTCCAATGAAATCGCCGCTTTGGCCCTTCAGAACAAGATCAGAGTATTGGTAGTCGACTAGGAAGATCGCGACATGCCGGAATCCCATCGCGAAACGAATGGCATCCACGGCCACTTTATAGATCTCATCCTGGTCGAGAGCCGACAGCACCACGCGGCCTATCTCATTGAATAGGTTTAACCTTCGTGAAATCTCGCCTTCAATGCGCCGCTCTTCTTCGCTGATTGTCGGAGGGAATACGCTTTCCCCTGCAAACGTCATATCATTCACATCCTAGGTGTTGCCGTTTTTCGCCTGCTATGGACCTTTCCCCTTGTCTTCTTCTCTGCCTTTTCGCATCAAGACATTAGCATTATTTGGGCCTTCTCCGTTCCCTGCTGGAGCCAGGTGAAAGGTCAAGTCCAGGCGACCACTTCCTGGCAACGTTTACGACCGGTCCCTTTTCTCTAACCCCCCGCCAATCCAAGGCATTCAGCCCGGCCCTTCCCGGTTCGGTTGCCCACAGGCATGATTTCCACGGAGCCCCTACCCGTTGATATCGCGACTCAAGAAAATCTCGAGTTTTTCCTGTTTGTCGGGATCCGATAGACGATTGGCTTCCAGCTTTGTCAACGATTCGACTCCAACATGCTCTTTGATCTTAAGTGTGGCTCCATCCCGCTCCACCAAAAGGAGAATATCTGTTCCCGGGCGCATCTCACTTCGCACCATCGTCAAATCAATGGGTCTGAGGATCTTCCGGTCGCCAATAGCCAACACTTTATCGCCAACCATAATCCCCCGTTCAATCCCCTCTTGCTTCCGGGTCACGCGTACCACATTGAAATTTTCGTCCAGATCGAACGAAAGGTCCGCAAGCTCCCGCTTTTCAAAAACCAAGCCGAAAGGGCGCAGCCGTTTCGATATATCTCCTTCCCCTCTGGGAAAGACGGTTTCCAGTTGGACAAGAAAACCAGATTCCCGCGCCAATGATCGGGGAGCCTCCCCCTCAAGCAATTTTTCCAGTATCCCAGTATTTATCCTGGGCTGAAGGAATTGCTCCAAAGAATTCGGCGATTTTCCATAGAACCCAAGAAGCAGGTCCAAAAGAAAAAGCCTAGCCACTTTTTCCTCTCTCGTCAAAAAGACTCGGGGTGCCGCCTTTGGATTCGATGGCCCCGCCTTCTTCGGCAAGCGATTGACGCCGTCGGCGATCACTCCGATCCCCGTTGCCATTTCCTGAAAAAACTGCTCTTTAGTGATCGAACCTGTCTTCAGCTCTGTCTTGATGGATAAATAGTCGAGCAAGTAGGCTTCAACTGAAGAATCCCTGGCATTGCGCAGGCCGGGGAAAAAACACTGCAAAAGAACGCGCGTTGCATCCTGCTGGAACTTATCAATGGAGTCTGCCTCTCCCAACCAGGACATGGATGCCAGCGCGACCATCCCCGAGGCGTTGGGTAAACTGGTGAGTTTCAATTCACGCGCGCTTTTTACCGAATCCAGCAGCACAACCAAAAAGGGATTTGTTCGCTCGTCATTCAAGGTGTTCACACGATACGCCAACTGACGTTTTAGCAGATCCACCCACTTCTCTTTCGTGGTCTCCCACCCGGCTTCGATGGCTATGGCAACGTCCATGCCCCCGACAGTGTTCAGTTGCCGGGAGGCTGTCCCCAAATAGAACATCGCTTCGTTTTTGGCACCTGGGAGGTATCGATCTTTTCCGGAATTTTTGATGTTGGAAACAACAATCCAGTTTGTCGGAAGGTCGAAGGAAATCGTAGAACGAACATTTTGATCACTGAATCCCAACAACAAATCAGAGGCGTAGATGAGACAGCGCTTCCCATCACCGTAGCTGTGCCGTTCTGCAATCAGCCGGTCGTTGAGAGTTATTTTAAACTTCAATAAAACAGCCTCTGAGACCTTTCCATGCAGAAGAATATTGCGTCCCAGGGAAGCTTCAGGAAACTTGGGAACGCTCTCCACGTCTTTCTCTTCGCCGCCTTCAACGGTCGACAAAGCGAGGTCAGTGACGTGGGATTCGGGAAGTTCAACCGGCAAGGCTTCCGCCGGCAAGCCTTGAATTCTTGCGTTGATCTTGAGCGTGTGGAGAGCAAGCGGGTCATATTCCACCACATAAGCCACTCGAATGGTCTCGGCCGCAAGAACAGATTTCCAAGCCGTAAGAACGTACATACTCACGAACAGAATCGCCAAAATCAATTTTCGCCGGGGGTTCAACTTCACAAGTTTTTCGGAGAGGAGTGGCATTCGTAATTCACCAACTGCGGAGAGCGAGGGGGGACTTCGATCCGGGAAGGATTATCAAGGGTGTGACTCCAGTCAAATGCAAATTGCAACACATGCCGCAATCGTTTGAACCAGGAGCACAAATTGATGTCTTGGGAGAATTACTGGGGATCAAGCCCGTGAATCATCACTTCCCCAATTGTATAAGAGACCTTGACGGCGATTAAATTCATTTCGCCTTTCTTCCATATCAATCAGGGCGTTAATATATTCATGTACCTTTTCTTTTCCATCTTGGGACAAGAGGTCGAGGTGACTGACGATAACGTCTTTCAGTTGTTCCTCAAACCGGTGACTCGTGGTTTGATTTGAAGAAGAATTATCCCTGCTTTGTTTCTGGGTTTCCATAAGGCGACCTCAAGCTCGGGGAATGATCGGAGAGGGTTAAAAAACTGACGTGAATATAGACCCAATGGTTGAATTAGGCAATATCTTTTTCGCCAAAGGAAAGATGATTTTTCTCTTGATTTTCAGCACCGTCAAGTATACGTGTCTCCGGCTATTTTTCCCCTCTGCCTGAGTGCAGAGAGACGGTATCCCTCTCCCCGTCAGCTTCTTCGCTGGCCATCTCCGGGAAGATTCGATTGCCTCGTCAGCAGGACACCACCCAACACCAAGGATCCCCCGATGAGAAAATTCGTCGACAGCCGTTCCGACAAGATAAGCACGGATGACACGGTCGTCATGACGGGCTGAAGGTAATTGAGGCTGGCAATGCGAGAGGCCGTGGTAATACGCAGCGCGTGATAAAAAATCAGAGGCGCCAGGACCGAAGCCATGACGGCCACATACAGAAACGAAGCCATGACTCCCCAGGTAAGCCGGGAACCGGAATGTGCAAAAAATGAAGGCAAACCCGGCGGAAAAAGAAGGCAGGCTCCCGCGAAATAGGTAAAAGCGGTTGTCGGGACGGCGCCGTAACGGATCGATCCTTCCTTGCTCAATACCGTGTAATAGGCAAACACGACGGAACCACAGAAGGTCAGGAAGTCCCCCAACAGATATTCCGTATGCAATTTGAGATCGCGATCCAGGTTCAAGCAAAGAACTCCCAGCATGGATAAACCCATCCCCACAATTCGAACCGGCGTTAACCTTTCTTGACCGTGCATCCAGGCAAATACAAGTGTGAACAATGGGCCGAACGTCACAAGGATCGCCGAGTGCGCCACCGTCGTCAAACTCAGTCCGGCGATGAACAGCCATTGATTCAGCACTAATCCCAAAAAAGCCAGCTTGAAAAAATACAGCCAATCCCTGCGTTTCAAGGAATGAAACGACATCTTGCTATCTCCCCAGCGATGGATCGCGTACAGGATAATGGCGGCGGCTGTCGTGCGGTACGACGTAACCGCCAATGGGGAAAAGGCTCTCAAACAAATCTTGAGCGCAATGAAATTCCCGCACCAGATCAGAATTAAACTGGCTAGCAGGAAGTTCAGTTTAACTTTCTCGGCGCGCATGCAACATCTTTCTTCGGATGGTTTCCACCCTTTCAGAAAAGGCATCCGAATAAATGTGTTTCCTCTCCTCCTCGTGAAAGAGAATCTCTCCGGCCACCATGGTCATTCGAACATCAGGGGCCCGGCAGGAATAGACCAGGGCATCGACAGGGGAAAACACAGGCTGTACGTGCAATCCCGAAAGATCCACCGCAATGATGTCCGCCGCTTTCCCCACTTCCAGAGATCCGATCTCTTTGGACATTCCCAGGGTTTCAGCCCCTCCGAGAGTCGCCATCCTCAAAAGAGACTCCGCAGACAAGGGTGTGGAGAGGTTGAAGGTGCCATTCTGCCCCTCCATCATGCTCGGGTTCCCCCGGGCAAAGCGCATTTCCTCAAACATATCCATCGCATTATTACTGGCCACACTGTCGGTCCCCAGCCCCAACCGGATCTTTCTCCCATAAACCTCTCTTAGGTTCATATACCCATGCCCCAGCTTAGAGTTCGACTTTGGACAATGCGCCACCGCTGCGTTCTGCGTTTCGAGCAGATTAAAATCGCCAGCTTCCAAATGAATGCAATGCACCAGCAGGGTATTTTCATCGACCACGCCAAGGTTGTGGAGATAATTGAGGGGTGTAGTGTGAGGCGGAAGCCAGGGGATTTGGCGCGCCTGATAAGAGTCGGCAATCACTCCCGTCCCTTGTTGCAAGAATTCCCACTCAGCGGCCGATTCTCCGGCATGAATACAAACGGCCAGCCCCGCGTCTTTGGCATAGCGATGCGCGGCTCTAAATAACGGGGCGCTTACCGTGTAGGGAGCATGCGGCGAGACTCCCAGACGGAGTCTTTTTTTCCCTGCCTCCATCGATTTCTCGTCTCGATTCAGCCCCTCCTTGAAAAAGCGATGGTAAGCGGAGTTGCCTGGAAATTCGTCAATCCGGCTGCGACAGAGTCGCAATTGGTTGTCCAGTTTGTGGATCATGGCTTCCGCTTCATCCGCCTTCGGCGAGAACACTTCCTGGTATACCAACCCGCGAATTCCCGTACCTAAGACAGCCTGCAGCGTGCCTCCGACATCCATCGGATCAGCCACAGTCGTTATTCCCGCTCGCACGGCTTCGAAGGCGCCCAGGAAAGCCGACACCACCAAATCATCGTAGCTTAAGACCTCATATTTAATCCGAGTGAGTTCGCGAATCCACTTCCAGAACGTGAGATCTTCCAGGTACCCCCTCAAGATCGAGAGTTCCAAGTGGGAGTGAACATTCACAAATCCCGGCATGAGAACGCAGGCGGGAAATTCTATGGGTGGAAATTGTGGGTAATGCTGGTAAACCAACGGCTTCGGCCCTACCGCAACTATTTGCTCTCCTTCAATGGCGATGGCACCATCAGCGATTGGTGGCCCGCTAATTGGGATCACCCATGGGCTGGAAAGAATCATATTCGAGTCGAGTCTTCCCTAAACGGCTCAAGAAAGTAACACGCGCTGTTCTTGTCCTCATCGATTTCAAAGTGATTCACGCAATAGCCTCGTTTAAAGAGGTCCAGAAACCGTGCCCGGAGTTCCAGTTGGAGAGCGGCCACGCCAGAAGGGTCTGTGCGCCTCAGTTCGTCAATTTGAAGGGGGAGTGTGAGTCGCTCCACGTTATCCGGAGCCGACCAGGGGATCATCCTTTTGGCAATCCTGATGGCAACACGGGGACTCGATAGATGCCATTCGGCGACGAGGCGGTCTGTGGGAAGCGCCGCATGGAGCGGGCTGCTTGTAATTCCGTAGGTATTGACATAATAATGTCGGCAGATCGCCCCGAGAGATTCCAAATTAAAGAAGGCATTCCGAACTTCCAGCGGATCAAAGGTCCATTCCACATGGGAGATCCCGCGGCGCAGTGCATCCTGACGTTGCGCCATTTTGAGCTGCTTTCCGATTCCACAATTTCGATACCCCGGCAAGACGCCAAGCATGTGCGAGTGGAGATACACCTTCCCCTCGCGGAATCCGGGAACGGCGATCAGAAACCCGACAAGCTGATCGTGTCCATCGATCGCGCCTAAGACCTGACCGCCAATTTTTCCACTGACCACCAGGGAGCGCATGGGGAGCAAGTCAAGGTCTGAAAAACCCCAAACCTTTTGTTGGATTCCAAGGCATTCCTGGAGCCGCTCCGTTTCCGTCAGAAATTCAATTCGAATGTGGGGGGAATTCAGCATGAGGTTGGATTCAGAGAAGTCTGTCAGCCCGCCATTGGGAACTTCCGGGCTAATTGAGCTTTAAGGTAACACATCCGTTCGCCAAGGGTCAACGCAGGCACCAGAGAGACAGCACGTTCAAGGGTCGTGATACCTATTTTCATATCGATGCCATGGGTTCAAACTTGGGGATCGGAAGGCGCTTCTATCCTGCGGCGCAAAGTCCCGCAAGAATACGTGTCCTGACAGCAGATCTATTGGAAGTGGTCAATATCCGGGAGCAAACACTCATCATTGATCGAGGAGTACCTTGGGGATAAGAGATGGTCGTTCCACACAGAGATTCAAAGTACCGTGGACTGGGCCATGGCCGCTGGCACAGAAGACTTGGGGATACGAATCACGAACATTGTTCCTTTGCCGACCTGACTCGTCACCGAGATGGTACCGCGGTGCATTTCGACAAGTTTTTGGACGAGGAAAAGGCCGATCCCCAATCCCGGCCGATGAGAGGCTTGAGATCGCGCTCGATAGAATTTCTGAAACACATTCGGCAGGGCTTCCGGTTCGATGCCCACACCATTGTCCGAAAAATAGATTGCTACCTGGTCTTCTTCAGACCGAACGACTACCTCGATGCGGGGATCCGTTGAGCAAAACTTAATGGAATTCGAGACAAGGTTCTGAAAAACCTGTTGCAGGAGATCAAGGTTTCCTTCAATCAGCGCCGGTTGCGCCGGAAAGTCCGTGCGGATTTGAACGTTTTTGTTCTTCAGCTCTGGCTCCATGAACCGCGTCGTATGCTGGATGATATCGGACACGGAAACGACCATGAATTTCTGCAAACTCGGGAATTCGGCTTGTTCCACTTTTACGGTCAAAAGCAGATTATTGATGAGCCGCATTAACCGCTGGCACTCCTCGGTCATGATGGAGACAATCTCATTTTTCTCCGCTTCCTGAAAAAGGGAATCCGGATAGCTCTTCAAAATCGTCAAATACCCATAAATGGTCGTCAGTGGAGTCCGCAGTTCATGGGAGACGTTGGCAATGTAGTCATGACGCAATTGGGAAAGTTCCTGGGAATCGGAGAGTTGTTTGGACAACTGAAAAGTAATCGCGAACTGATCGGCACAGAACTTCAATCCGTCGAGCTCCGCCTGATTGAATTGATGCGGTACCCGATAGCCGATCATGAAATAGCCAAACTGAAAGGTCTGAACTTTGCAGGGAAATCCCAGAAGGGAGCGGGCCTCGTCCATGATTTTCAAAATTCGGGATTTTTGAAAATTCTCAAAAGAGAGTGGAACCCCCTGATTTTCCAGGTCCATCAAGACAACCTTCCTCCGTTCCAACTCATTGAAGGTATCCAAAAGGCTCATATCCGTCCCGATGCAGATGTTGATTCGGGCTTTGCTTCCATCATCCAGCAAGAGGATTCCAAAGTCGATTGACAGGATTTCCATCATTCTGGAAAATGCCGAATGCAATGATTGCTCGCTATCATGGACATGACGAAGAATACTGGTGATCTCACTAAACAAAAAGGATTCCAACTGATTAGATTTCTTCTCTTCTTCGAGTTCGCCGAGCAGATTCTTGATCTGTTCTCTGCTTTCCTGAAACAGGGTGGCCAGTCTTTCATTCCTTTTCCGCATGTCGCTCAATTGACCTATCAGGTACAAGATGACGACCATACAGAAGATGAGAATGACGGTAAGAAACTCAGGATACACCTTGATTTCCTCAGAACAATCTCATGGGCAACACTACGGCGCCAAGCACTTCACAGCGGCAAGTTCGCTCAAAAATGTTCAATTTCTCCAAGCAGCCCATGGTCGAGTTTTGGTTAACGAGAGGTATCTGCTCTGTGCACCGGACCCAGGCATACAAGTTCCACAATTTCTTCAGCTTGCGTCGTAACTATTTTAGCCCAGCTTTACAAGTTTAGAAAGTAGGCAATGGCTTTCGTTCTTTTCTCTGTTGAGGCGTGCTAAGCCCTGATTTGACATAATCTTGGCCTCGGGCTGGTTGTTGCCCAGCAACCTTTCGTCATAGGCAAGTATTCAACAAGAATCGTCAAGCGCATCTTATGTCACTGGAAACACCATACGAAGGTTCCGCTGCAAACACTTCGTTACCTGTTCGCCTAAAGCTGGGGTTTGATAACTATTCGATTCGCGCCCTGGGATGGAAGGCACCCAGATTGTTGGAGTATGCCTTTAAGGCGGAACTGGACACCGTCCTATTCTCAGATCTGGACGTCTATGAAAGCCATAGCGATTCCTATCTTGCAGAAATTAAATGCCGGGCCCAAGACCAGGGCATCGAAATTCACGCGGGAACAGGGAGCATCTGTCCGTCTTCGAATACCTTTGATCGGCGTTTTGGCACGGCTGAAGAACACCTGGCGCTGCTCATACGTATCGCCCAAAAGGTAGGTTCCCCGGTTGCTCGCTGCTATCTCGGGAATTTCAAGGATCGAACTGTTCCTGGGGGAATTGAGGGCCATCTGCAACAGTTACTGCAGGTCTTGAAGTCTGCCCGAAGCCGCGCCCTTGACGCAGGCGTGAAGATTGCTGTGGAGAACCATGCCGGCGATTTGCAAGCTAGAGAACTCGTTACTCTGATCGAGGAGGCCGGGCCAGATTTCGTCGGCGCCACAATGGATTGCGGGAATGCCACCTGGACGCTGGAGCATCCTCTTCACAGCTTGGAACTCCTGGGACCTTACGCCGTCACCACGGGCATTCGCGATTCCATGATTTGGGAGGTGGAGGAAGGCGCTCAGGTCCAGTGGACGGCCGTGGGAGAAGGACTCATCGATTTCCAATCCTACCTGGCACGGTTTGCTGTCTTGTGCCCGAACACACCCATTCAACTGGAAATTATTTCAGGAGTGCCGAGAACCATTCCCTACTTGACGAACAGTTTCTGGAAGGACTTTTCCACCGCTCGAGCGTTTGAATTTGCACAATTTATCAAGCTCGCCAAGCAAGGTACCCCTTTGGCTCCTTTTCAAGCCCCCGCTGCGAAGGATCCCAAGATTGCTGTCCAGGAATACCAGCTTCAACAACTCGAAAGCAGTATCAGGTATTGTAAAGACCGTTTGGGTCTTGGTTTGAGACCTTGATCCACCTTGAGTTCCAATTCGTTTTCCATCGCCATATTAGCGCTTCTCGTTGCTTCGCCCATGACTCCTGCACCATCGGAAAGACGAGAGCAACTGCCCCCGAGAATAATTCCCGGGGCAGGGGTTACGCTCTATTTACCATCTCCTTTGAAAGACTTGACGGTAGGGGAAAGAAGCGATGAGTGAAAGCTTATCCGCGCCATGGGCCGCCCAGAATATCAGCCGGAGGGGAGAGAATAGTGCGGGGGGACGAGGTTTCGAACTTGGCTTGGCGGTTAACGAAATGGCGATTCAGTTCCCGGGTAAAGCTGGTCTTAATCTTGTTTACCAGTTGATGCAAGGTGTACTTCATCGGATAGATTCTGGCGCCCAAAACATAACCTCGTACCAGGAAATACATCAAAAAGTAAAACCGGGTTCCTGCCCGCCGGACAAAATGTTTCACAAAGAAATTCCGCCAAGACGGAAAGAGCAGCAACACGGGACCCAACAACGACAAGTTGAGCTGCTGCATTTTTTCCTGCGGCGTGAAACAAGTGAAGGGAGACTCGGTCTGAAAGGATTCAGGAAGCTTTTCGAAGTCACCATCAAACGCCCCCACATCGATGGTATATTCCGTCAGGGTGGTACCAGGATAAGGGCTCAACTGGACAAATTCGGCAGAGGTCACCCGATTGTTGATATTGATATCGATGGTTTCGAGATCATATTCCAAAGTCTCCTCACGCAATCCCAGTACTCGAAATTTCTGTACCACCGAGCGCTTCACAGGCTCTGACAAGCTCTTCTCGGATTGAAGCAACTCCCGGATTTCATCCGTTTTGATCGCGAACGACTTGCTTAAGTGCTCAGTGAGCTCCCTTGATTTAGACCCGAAATCCGGATCATCGAGAGTCGGGATGACCGGAGCCGGAACAGCCAGGATATTGTTTGAGAACGTCTTGACTCCCAGGGCATGGCAATGGGCAAAAGCGAAGCGGACGTCTTCTTCCTCCATTCCCCGCTTGAAAATGTGCCGGCGAATAAAGGGGTTCCCCGATTCGATGGACATGGTGATGGAATGGAGTCCAGCGCGTTTCAGCACCTCAATAATCGAAGGGTCTTTGCGGACCAAATCGGCCCGCGTCAAACAGTGAAACGGAAGTCCGATCACACGTGGGTACTTATCCGCGAATTCGATCATCCAATCATCGGTCCGGAAGATAAAAATATCATCCCAGAATTTGATGAACTGCGTCGGATACGTTGTTTTTAGGTGCAGCAATTCTTCCAGCAGACGATCAACGCTATAGCGATTGATGGTCTTCCCTTTACCGCGGTACAGTTCGTTGTATTTTGCATTGAAGCAATAGGTGCAGGGATACGGGCATCCCCGGCTGGCCATAAAGGTTCGCATTCCAAAATGCTTCAGCTGGGTTTTCGCATAAACAAGCTCGCGATCATAAAAGGGGAGGTCATCGAGAAAATTGGTTCGATTGGGGATGGGAATGCTGCCATCGGCCTGGCGGTTGGTGGGAGTCAAAATCCCGGGAATGGAATCTGCCGATTTTCCCTGATCCAACGCCTGGAGCAGCGCAGGCCACGATTCGTCCGCTTCGCCTACTGCCAGGTAGTCCATATGGGTCTCTTCCATTCCTAGCGTACCCGAGTCGTGGGAATGATTTTTCGACTGATAGTTCTCACCTCGAAGACGCATGCGAGCATGGTTAAAGGTGGGATGCGGCCCGCCCATGATCGATACGATTCGGTCACCCCATTGCGACTTAATCCACTGGTTAGCACGAAGCAGGATGTTGCTCTCTCCGGTCTTTGCACTGTAGGCCACGATCTCAGGCTGGATCGTCCGGATGTCGGCTTCCAGATTCCCATGCTCGAGAAGGTTAAGGAAGGTTTCGTGCCCCTCGCGACGGGCGAGCGCAGACAGCAGTTCGACACTGAGCGGGTCGACGTTTTCCTCGCGAACCGTAATGAACATAATTTTCATGCGTGATCCTCTAGCAAGGAGGCAGGGAAGAAATTCTCCGCTGTTAGGTCATTTTACGGGAGTTCCATCCTTCCAACAAATGCTTTCTCAAGGGGTCCGGCATAACGCCAAAGCGTTCGCGCCGTTAGGCCCCTGGTCTTTCCCCGTCTAGCATCCGAATCAAGTATTTCCCGTAACTGCTGCCTTTCATTCTTTCCGCGATACTCCGCACCTGCTCTGCCTTGATGTACCCTTGCAGGAAAGCAATTTCTTCCAGGCAGGCCACCATGAGGCCTTGTCGTTCTTGAAGCGCCTGAATAAAATTGGAAGCCTGCAACAGAGACTCTTGAGTTCCCGTATCGAGCCAGGCAATCCCGCGCCCGATTTTTTCGACGTGCAGGCTTTTGGCCTGGAGATAGGCCAGGTTTACGTCGGTAATCTCGAGTTCGCCCCGGCTGGACGGCTTGAGGTTGGCTGCCACGTCGACCACCTGGTTGTCATAAAAATAGAGACCAGTCACCGCGTACCGGGAACGCGGCTGAGAGGGTTTTTCCCGCAAGCTGACCGGGGACCCCTGCGAATCGAATTCAACAACGCCGTAACGTTCTGGATCGCTCACCTGATAGGCAAAAATGGTGGCACCACTCGTCCGCTCGACTGCGTTCTTGAGATAACGCGGGAGTCCGTGCCCATAAAAGATATTGTCTCCCAGGATCAGAGCCACGCGATCGTTCCCAATGAAGTGCCGGCCTATCAGAAACGACTGGGCAATCCCTTCCGGAGAAGGCTGGGGGGCATAGCGAATACTGAGGCCATACTCCCCGCCGTCGCCGAACAATCCCTCAAACAGAGGCAGATCGCGTGGGGTCGAAATAATCAAGATTTCCCGGATGCCAGCCAGCATCAGAGTCGAGAGCGGATAATAGACCATGGGCTTGTCATAAATCGGAATGAGCTGTTTACTCACAGCCTTAGTTAAGGGGTATAACCGGGTTCCGGAGCCCCCCGCCAAAATGATCCCCTTCATCGCACCGATTCCTCCCGTGGCAACCCCAAGCGCTCTCGCGAATACTTGCCTTCCAAAACCTTGGAACACCATTCGCGGTTATCACAGTACCAACGAGTGGTCTTAGTGACGCCGCTCTTGAAATCAACGCGAGGGAACCATCCTAATTCTTCCCGGATCTTCTGAGCATCGATGGCATAACGACGGTCATGACCAGGACGGTCCTTGACGAAAGTCTTCAAATCCAAATATCTCTGAACTCCTTTGGCTTGTAACGCCCGATTCATCGCTGCAGGCTGAAGTTCTTCCAGAACCGCGCAAATGCAGTCCACCACCTCCAGGTTTCTTCGCTCGTTGTTTCCGCCAAGGTTGTATTTCTCTCCCGCCTTACCTCCCGCCAGGATTGCCAGAAGCCCAAGACAGTGATCGCCCACATAAAGCCAATCGCGGACATTGCCGCCGTCTCCATAAATCGGCAGGGGCTCACCCTCGAGGGCGTTGAGTATGGTAAGCGGCAGGAGTTTTTCTGGAAACTGGTACGGTCCGTAGTTATTCGAACAATTGGTGATGATAACGGGCAAGCCGTAAGTCTCGTAATAAGCCCTGGCAAAATGGTCGGCCGCCGCCTTGGAGGCGGCATAGGGCGAATTCGGGGCATAAGGGGTGTTTTCTGTGAAAAGACCCGTGTCTCCCAGTGTCCCGTAAACTTCATCCGTTGAAACCTGAATAAAACGGAACCCGGCAGACTGGGATTCGCTCAGATTGTTCAATGTCTTCTTGTCGCTTCGAGGAGTTCTACAACACCGCGGACATTGGTTGAGACAAAGGGACTGGGATCATCAATCGAACGGTCGACATGCGTTTCGGCCGCAAAATTAACGACCCACTGAACGAGGTGCTCCTGCAGCAAGGTTTCGATCAAGGCACGGTCTGCGATGTCACCTTGAACGAAAACCACCCGGGGATCATAAGGACACCGTCAAGATTGTGAAGGCTTCCGGCATAAGTCAGTTTATCCACCACGACGATTCTGGAATCCGTCCGCTCAATCATCTCACGGACGAAATTGCAGCCAATGAATCCCGCACCGCCCGTGACCAAGGTGGTTGGCATTACATCGTCTCCCCGCTGGAAAGCCGCCATACCATGAGCTTCCGAGTTATCGTTAGCGCTGTGGAACTACTAACGCTTGTCTCTTTGCAGCTACCCGATAACGTTCCAATGACTCCTGCCGACCTCAAATGCCGATGCTCCTCAATCCTGATCCATCTCGTCCCGGCAAACTCAATTCTGTTTCAACTCGGCACTAATGGTTAGGTCACTGCCCTGCATGATGATGATTTGTCGAAAGAACTTCCGGTAGCCTTCCTTGCGGAGAATGACCTGATATTTGCCAGGCTTCACAAGCAGACGGGATGGAGTCATCCCCACCAGTTGGTTATTCAGCAGGATTTCGGCTCCCTCCGGTACGGAGTTGACCAACACATTGCTCTTGTCATTGGGTGTCGCTGGCGGATTTGCATCCGAGCTCTCTTCAGGCGATTTGGGAACCGAGTCCGGTGATGCTTCTTCAACGACCACTTTCTTCAGCCGGGTGGCCATCTCATTAAAAACTTCAAACTCAAACTTCCCGTTGCTCAAACATGGCCGCCACTCCCCCGTCACAGAGGAATCGTCCACACGGCTGGAAACAAACCCATAAATTTCGGGGCGCACGGTAACCTCGGTCAAGTCATCCGGCAATTTCTTGATACTCGCCACCACCTTGATTTTTCCATCTTCCCATTTCTTGAACATGGTCTTGGGAGGATTTGCATAAGCGCGAAAGCTGCCATTGATGCTTGAAAAATGGGGATTCTTCGAGAAAACAACGAAATCCGTTTCGATG
The DNA here is from genome assembly GCA_046331665.1 of Terriglobia bacterium. GTDB lineage: Bacteria > Acidobacteriota > Terriglobia > Versatilivoradales > Versatilivoraceae > CAWBAT01. The sequence goes on from JAXLQK010000041.1 coordinate 50,889, forward strand.
CGACCAGTGGCTTTATTTCGTACTTGGAACTTGAACCCGTATTCGGAAATGAGATCAACCAGGGTTTGCCAGATTCGACCAAAATCTCCTTGAAAGCTGGCATGATCCACAGAATGGTCTGAATCGACCGGGCGAACCATCGTGTTCTTCGAGGAAGAGTCCTCCCCGAGAAGCATCGGAGTCGTTAACAGGCATCCCATGACGATGGCTATGACGGCAGGTTTCATTGGCATCAGGTCACTCACCCTTCCCGTATCGGCCTTAAGGTGAGAAAGTATAGTCGATTGAACGGATGGGGTACAATTCCAAAAAGGCTTCTGAATCTCAGGGCGTGGCTGCCTTCACCGTATAGTGTTTCAGAATGACCCCTTCTCCACGGTCTTCATCTACTGAGAATTCCCAAAGCATTATGGTATCCAGGATCTCCTTGGGAAGGGAGACACCGCGGGTCATCGTGTTCAGCGGGGCCGCCTCAATTACGTGACCCGTGTTATCCACCACCACGCGGACAACGAAAACTTCCGCACCCATCTTGCGGAGCGCAACTTGCGACAAGGCTGGCCGCTTCATTTGCTTCAAATGAATTCCAGGAACTGTTGTCGAAATGTCAGCGATATTTAGCTCTTCCTTGGTCTGGATTGTACGATTGTCAGCCGTTTCCCGCTCACCTGATCGGACCTGTGCTTGGGGAGGCTTGGCGGCGTCCGGCGAGCCTTCGCTCTCCGCCGGTTCAATCGCCCCTGCCCCGTCCTGGACATCTTTTTCAGCGCCCGGTGCCGCAGGGAGGGCCGTTCCCGTGGAGTCCGCTGGAACAGTGGCAAGCCCCTCCAGCTGCGGATCACTCTTCGGGGGTGGAACCGTCCTGCCAAACCTATCCCAAAGCAAAAACAAGGCGGCAAAGGTCACGAGAAAGAGGAGTCCCAGAATCAACGATGACTTGTCAATTCTTTTGCGCACATTGATTGGTTTGGTACGTGGGATACGACGGTCCTCCTCCGTCTGCCGAGAACCTTGCGCAAGATCGGCCGCAACCAAGGTTCGAGAGAGAGCTTCTTCAGGTGCCGGCTCGCCTCCTTTTTCCTCGGTGGTCAGAGGCATGCTTGTGGATTGACTTTCTTCGGAAAGGAGGGTCGCGGGATCGCCCCCCCAATTCGATTCAAGTCCTTCCGACGTATTCCGGGATTTAAGCGGGATCGGCGTATCGACTCCGTCTTGAGATCCGTTTGATTCAATCCCGGCCGCCGCAGGTTCCATTTCGTCGAATCCCGATTCAGGAGTGCCGGGAGTATTCGCTCCCAGATTTACTTCGTCAGCAGCAATTTGGCTCCGCCCGCCCTCACTCGCTTCTCTCCGGGAGGGGCCCAATTCGGCACTCATTTGCAAAATTGCCTTCTTCAATGCGTCGCGTTGAAATGGCTTTACAAAATAGTGGACGGCTCCGTACCTGGCAGTAACATCCCTGCGCGTCCGTTCGTCGCGGTAGAATTCGGTATAAAAAATCACCGGGGAAGTAAATCCGTAGTTACCTTGTGAAAATGCTGCGGCCAGTTCGAATCCACCAATGGGTTGGGTGAGCACCTCGGTCACGACAATATCTGGGGGATCGGTGCGTGCAAGATTAATGGCGTGCAATGCGTTCGGCTGGATCGAAACCTGGAACCCCATTTCTTCCAGGCTAAATTTGATTTCCATCATCTCACTGTCCGAAGGTTGGACAAATAAGATATGACCCTTCATAGACTTATTGACCTCGACTCGCTTCCGTTGATTGATACTATCATAATACAGGACAACCTTAGGGGAATGAGTCAATTAAAGTCCTAGCTTAGATCCACCGATGGTCTGACAGCATGGTGACGAATTAAAAGAGGGTAACCAATCCCGTCAGGAACTCCTCTTGAGTCCATACATCTGCCTACCCTCTGTGGTTTATAGGACATTCTTGCATTGCTTCCTCGTTATCCTTTCTTTCACATTTCTGCGAGAAAGCCTGATTTCACCGCCTTGCCTGTCGGATGTCATCTTCCTGAAGAATGGAAACAAGATCGCGGCAGATCGGACATGGGAAGACGGGAAGAAAATTTATTACGAAAGAAAAGGAAATATCTACAGCTTTCCGAAAGACCTCATTGCGCAGATTGATGTAAATCTTGCTCCTCCCGAAGAATCCCCCCCCTTGGCGGGCACCAAATCCCCGCTCCGCTCCATTCCCATAGAAGTTCTGGAGAAAACTTTAGAAATCGGCTCTTCTTTAAAATCCTCAACGCCGTCGGGAGTCATCCAATCCGGCGTTTTCAATGAGAAGGCACTTGATGAGCTGGAAAAACAAGCTCGAAGAAATCCCATCGATCGGGAGATTCAAGCGCAATTTCGCAACGCCTTGGTGGAAGTGATCAATTGGCATTGGAGCCGAAATGAGTGGAACGCCGCTGAAGAACGCCTTGACCAATTTCTTCGCCTGGACCCGGAGAATTTCGAGGCGCGCCTTCTCAAGGCATCGGTGGCCTTAAAGAAGGGAGAATATCGGCAAGCTGAAGCCCTTCTTCTCCCCATGGGAATTAAGAACCAGAATTCGGCAGACTACTCTTACCTGTTGGGGATGACCTATTACATGCAGGACAAAAATGCACTTGCCCAGCAATATCTCAAAAAATCCCTGGTACTGAAATTTCGACCGGATGTGGACCAGTTGATTCGCAAGATCGAAAATGAAAATCGGGCCGAGCTGGACTACAAGCAATCCAATAGCCTTCATTTCGCAGTGAGATATGAAGGAACAGAAATGAACCAGGCTATGAGTCAGGCCATTTTGAAGAGCCTCGAACAGTCCTACCAGGAACTGGAGTTGGCGCTTAATTTCGCACCCAGGGAAACCTTGGTCGTGGTGCTTTACCCGGACGAAGTCTTTCAGGACGTTACGAAGAGTCCGGGGTGGGTTGGCGCCCTCAATGACGGCAAAGTCCGCTTTCCGACAAAAGGCCTAACCCAGGTGGATCGCTCGGTACAAAAGATTTTGAAGCACGAACTGACTCACTCTTTTATTCGGACGAAAGCGGGAGGAAATTGCCCGGTGTGGCTCAATGAGGGCCTCGCTCAATTCCTAAGCGGCGATTCCGCTCAACAATTCCTGCCTCTTGCCAAACAAGCCGTAAACCAGCAAAAATTGCCGCGGCTCTCACAGCTCGAGGGGTCCTTTATGGGTCTTCAACCGGAACAGGCAGCCTGGGCTTACCAGCAGTCTCTGTTAGCCGTGGAATTTCTGATTCGGACTTATGGGGACTCAGAAGTGCAAAAGCTATTGCAAGTGACGGGAACGACGGGTAGCTTTGAAGGTGCTTTGAGCCAGGTGTTCCATCAATCTTATTCGGACCTAGAGAAGGGATTTCAAGAGTATATTCTAAGATCGGGATGAGATCTGAAGCGAATGCGCCTCGCCGCCAGCCGCGGGAAACGGCCTTCAAAGAGTTCCTTGGTCTGCTGTGAACTCATTTGACTGACAACTTCGTTCGATACCAATCAACGGTCAATTTCAGGCCCGCCTCAAATTGGACAACCGGAGAATAATTCAGGTCGTGAGCCGCACGGGAAATGTCGGCAAGGGAGTGCCTGATATCTCCGGTCCGTGGTGGCCCAAAATTAGAGGGAATATTCGTTCCCAACAGGTTGTTGAGGCTTTTGACAACCTGATTCAGAGTCACACTTTGGCCACAGGCAACGTTATACATCTTACCCGTTGCTCCTTTTGCCTGCGCAGCCAGCAAATTTCCCCGCACCACATTCTCGACGTAAGTAAAATCGCGGCTTTGTTCCCCATCACCATGGATCGTGGGCGATTGTCCTCGGAGCATGGCGGTGATGAATCGTGACAACACTCCGGAATACTGGGAGGAGGGATCCTGCCGCGGCCCGAATACGTTAAAGTAACGAAGGGAAACAGTTTCTAAGCCATATAGCGCACTGAATAAACGGCAATATTCCTCGCCGGCGAATTTCATCAGCCCATAGGGGGATATCGCTTTGGCAGGATGGTCCTCACGCTTGGGAAGAACCTGACTATCACCATAGGCAGAAGAAGACGCCGCATAAATCACTCGTTTCACCCCGGCTTTCTTGGCAGCCCAAAGAACATGCAAAGTCCCGGTGAGATCTGCATTGTGGGAGGTGATGGGATCTTCGATCGAGCGCGGAACGGAAGGAATTGCCGCCTGGTGAAAAACGATTTCGGCACCCTGCATTGCTTTGCAGAGTTCATTCAAATCACAAATATCAAGCTCAATCATTTCAATCTTGCCTTTGAAGGCGTCCAGATTCTCTCGTTTGCCAGTTGACAGGTTGTCCAAGACACGCACTTTGGACCCCTGATTGACCAGCTCCTCCACGATATTGGATCCGATGAAGCCTGCTCCCCCTGTTACTAAATACACAGACATATTCAGTGGCTCCTCTTCAAAGCGATCATCCTCTGCCACACCGGTAGAGAACCTGAGTTGAAAAACAACGAGTGATTAGAACATAACGTCACATGATTTCCAAACCCATTCTCTCTCCCGGGAAAGGTACTCTGAGGTCTAAACTAAACCAATACACAGAGTTGCCGATAAATGAACTGATCGGCTGAAATGTGTCGATCAATTCGGTCGGTCGATCAATATGCAAAGCAATCTAACCTCCGTGTCTATAAGTGATTCTATCAAGGAAATCTGTCTGGAAGGACAGACTGGAACTCTCATTGTTTCTCATCAGGAAACAGTCAAAGAGCTTCTTTTCGAGAACGGAGTCTTTGTCGGAGCCCTGAGCACCGATCCCTCGGAAGAATTGGGAGAATGGCTGGTAACAATCGGGCAGCTCAGCCCCGCGGACCTCGATGCCGCCGTTACCCGCGATCCCTCCCGTCAGCTGCTCAGCCGGGTTCTCATTGAAATGGGCCTCTTCGACGGTACGCAGATGGCGGCGTTTCAAGCTAACCAGGCTCAAGAGATTTTCTGCTCGATCTTCAACTGGGAAAACCCCCGGATTGAGTTTAAACCCGGAAACATTTTTCTCGATGAGGTACAGAAGCTCTCGTTGTCTGTGCGCAATCTTATTTTCCAGGCCATTCAACGAATGAACTCGACAGAACGGATACGTCGGGAGGTCGGGGGGGGAGAGCGGCTGATCCGTTTGAGCGCGGGAGCTGAGACAAAGGCCGTTGAGATTGACCTCCGACCCGAAGAAGCCTTCATCTTAAGCCGGATCGAATCCTTAACATCCGTCGCCGACATATTGCAGTTGTCGCCTTTAGGGCTGGAGAAAACAGAGCGCGCTCTTTACGGTTTTTTTGCCGCGGGAATCATTGAATTCGTCACGAAACAAGCTGGCTCTTCTCGAACCTCGACGAGCCCACAACGGGCTAATTATCGAGCGAGTGAGCCGGCTCCCTCTCCCCTTTCGGAGGAAGAGGCCGAAAGCCCTCTGTCCCACCAGAAAGGTGACGAGGTTCGGTCGGACATTTTCATGATGCTCGATGCCGTCAAGACAAAGAATTATTATGACCTTCTCAGCATTCAGCCTGCTGCGAATGCCGACGAAATCAAGAAGTCCTATTACGCCTTAGCGAAGAAATATCACCCAGACCGCTACGAACGGTCCATGAGCGCAGAGATCAAAGAAGCCCTGGAAACCATTTTCTCCACCCTCTCTCAGGCCTATGAGACTCTCAAAGTCCCCGCGACTCGAACCAGTTACGACGCCAAAATTTTCAAACTGGACTCCGCCTCGTCCGTCGCGGAAAGGCCATCGGGCTCCAACTCGTCCGCGGCAGGCCCAGGCCAGCAAAAGCTGGCGGAACTGAACTATCGCCAAGGCCGGGGCTACTTTGAGCAGGAAGATTACTGGAATTCCGTTCAGGCGTTTCGCCAATCCGTTCGATTGGAGCCCGTTAATGCGCGATACCGCTTTTGGCTTGGGATGGCCTTGGCCAAAAACCCCAAATGGAGACGAGAGGCGGAGGAACATCTTTTAAAAGCGATCGAGATTGATCAGTTCAAGGCCGAATACAGCGCGGCATTGGGGACACTCTATAAAGAGGTGGGACTCAAAAAGAGGGCGCAAAGCCAGTTCAGTCGAGCTCTTCAACTGGAACCCGATAACGTGGTTGCCCTCGAGGGGTTGCAAAGTCTCTCACACACCAGTAATAAGAAGACTCCGTTTGATAGTTTCAAGAAACTTCTCCGATTTAAAAAGTAGAGCAGACCGATAAGCCGAATTCTGTTTCCGCTCCGTCCTTCGCAGGAAAGACAGGCGGATGGTAGTCATTCCTCTAATCTAAAGGTCACCCTTCAGATTTAGCATCCTACCCGGATGTCAGACGGCGCGGGTCACGCCTTCATCCCTATTTGGAATTGCTCCGTGTGGGGTTTGCCAGACCTTTACTTACGCGAAGGCCGGTGCGCTCTTACCGCACCATTTCACCCTTACCCAAGAAAGACAGACTACGGCTGGCAGAAATCGAGAAACACTTGGCAGCTTCCATCCCTCTGACGGATGAAAACGCCAAAAGCATTTTCCGCTTCCTGCCGACTGCCTTCATAGGCGGTATCTTTTCTTTTGCACTTTCCGTCCTTGATTAACCATGGCTTTTGGCTCACGGCTCTTCAAGTCCCCCGTGTTACGGGGCACACCACCCTGCGGAGTTCGGACTTTCCTCCCGCTCGAACCCGAAGGTTCGAACCGGCGACTACCTGGCCTGCTCCATCCTCATTATAGCCGACTCTATCTCCTTGGCCAGTCCCGTTTGAGTCGCGCACTTTGTAAACAGGAATTTCCGCACCCGCTTATTTTTCGTTTCCCTGGTTCCAGTAGATCTTCAAATTATGGGTGGCTCGACCGGACGCCACAATCTCGGGAAATCCGTCTCCATTCAGGTCTGCAACCGCGAGGTCTTCGCAGGCCATACCGCCATCATCCACAAGATATTTGCGTCCTGCGTTCCACTGATCATCCACCGGATCGTATACAGCGATCCCATAGTTCTTCCCTGCTTCTGCTTCGCGCCACCCTACGACGACTTCGTCATTGCCGTCACCGTCCAAATCGGCGCACCACAAGGCATGACCTTGCTTCAGTTTATTGTCCAAAACCTTTCGCTCCCAAAGCACCTCTCTTTCCTCCGCGGGCAGATAGATTACCAGCTGATTTCCATGCCAGGGCTCAATGGTGGCGAGATACATTTTCCCACTCCGAAAATGACCGACTTTGATTTCCCCTGCTCCTCCTATTCCTTTTTCCTCCGCATTGCCTTCACCAATTTGTCGCTTCACCCATTCCCCTTTGGCATTTTTCCCCAAAAGGAAAACCCCTTCCAGGCTGGCCGTGAATATTTCTTCGGCCGGCTTGGACTCCAACGGGTAAGTCGTGAAATTATGCAAACTATGCATGGAGCTATCGACAATCTCGACTTTCCAGGAATCTTCAATTGGATGGGGAGGAACGTGAAGTGCCATGAGACGTGCACCGTTCCCTTTCTCCCAATTGGGTGGTTTTGTTCCCCGGCCCTGCAACGGAGCGACAATCAATTCCTTCCGGCCGTCACCATCGATGTCCGCCCATCGAATTCGATGCAAGGTGGGTTCTGAGGTAATCGGGTAAATGGGCCAAGGCTCGTCGATATGACGAGGTTGCTTCAGCCATTGCAGGGTCCCTCCCGATTCGGTATTGGTCGGCATCCATTCGGCACCTAGGGCGATGTCCAGACGGCCGTCACCGTCAATATCCTGCACAGCCAGGCAGACATTATCCTTTTTTGCAGTGCCATCCATGATGAGGTGCCGTTTCCAACTCGGGTTTTCAAACCACACTACCTGGGTTGGATTAATGGCAACAATATCCAATTTGCCGTCGGCATTGATGTCGGCGGTCGTCACTGCATATCCCAATCCAAAGTCTCCATCCAGGATCTGCGCGATAAACCGAACCGATGGAGATTCCGCTCCGCGTAGTTCATCATTTATTCCTCTCCCGCTCTCCAGCAGGAGAAGCATCCCCAGGATCCAAAAAGTGATCGCGCGTGGCTTCATGGAATTCACCAGATATAGTCTTTGGCAATCGGCCGCTTGTCATGCCCATCGAGGATGTGAACAACGCGAATCTTTTTCAGGCTGATAGGAGAAAGCTGGCCTATTGGGATATAAATAATCTTTTTGCCCAGGCGGGCCGCCACGGTGCGAAAGATCGACCGTGGTGGTTTGGAGGCGACAAAAACAACGAGTTTCTCCAAACAATAATCTAAAGCAGCCAGAAGCAGAACTTCGGGTTTCGATTCGGCAAACCAATAATCCGAGTCTTGCCAGACATCCTGCATACGGCGGGGCGGGTACGAAAGCAAGAATCCTCCATACTCCGCCCGTACAATGCCCGGTCCCACCAACTGCACATACGGGTCTGTGGAATAAAACGCCATATCGGACTCCTGGTTATGCTCTCCCAGCCAGGTCATGCACCAAGGATAACGGTCGTCACGGTCATCGTCGAAGATCACCACCACGGCACCCACGTCGCCGGAGACCTGCTGAAACTGCCGCACAAAAATCTTGCCTTCGTGCCAGTTTCTCATGGTTTCTCGTATGTCAATGCCATCCAACAGCGACGTGGAAAAAGGCTCGGTGTGAACTCGTTCCTCAGAGAGAATGCTCTTCCCTTTCTTTTTCAGAAAGAGTCCATAATTCTCGAGCACTATGTCTTCCGGGGGATAGGAGCAAATCCCTTTGCCTTCAAACTTCTCTGCCCATTCGCCGGGATGCTGCTCTTTCTTCCTTCCTCGCAGCCCCATGGGACGCGGTTTTCCTTTGGCGCGAGGCAGGCGGCGCCGCAGGCGCATCCGCTTCATATTGAGCCAGACTTCCTCTCCCGTCACTCGAACGGTCACCAAGTCCGAATTCTCCTTTTGGAACGGGCTGGAAGAGGCCAACTGCCAGTATTCCCACGCGAAATTATCATCGGCCACCGATCGGGCAGCCACCGTTTGATCAAAGAGGCTGGCAATCAAATCCTGGTTCAGGAGGGCCAGGTTGCGCGAGTAGCGAGAGAAAAGGGTGCGTTGCCAGTGAGCCAACTTTTCTCCCGTGGATTTTGTGTAGAATCGCTCCGCCTCTGCAAAAAGTCGGAAATTCGCACGTTGTCTATCCATCCAATGAAATCGTTCCGGCGGCGTCGGAATGGCAAGGCTCTCTTCATGCTCCGCAGAAGAAGTGAGAAGGCGTTCGCCTGTCGACTCACTCGCGCGCCAGTTGACATGGCGCGCCGCATGGCGGATGAGCTGTTCCATGGCGTGCCGGGGTTCTTCAGAATCCCCGGAAAGGACTGTAAACGATCCGTACTCACGGACTGAATTTTCTGAAGTCTTTTCCGGTTCTGCCGGAGGCCCGTAACGTCGCACTTCATAGATGGCTTGCAAAAAAGGACACTCGATGGTGATCTCTGCCAGGGACTCAGGATGAAGATTTAGGACCTGGACTTGTTCACGATGTGAACGAAGCAGGGGTTCGGCCTGGGGATGTTCCATCGCTTCCATGACGGCATCCACCAGGTTCAAGGAAATAACGATTAGTACCCGAGCCGTGGGATCACAACTCTGCAATTTCCAGGCAATCCCCGCCGCATGTTGTTTGATCTGTTCGCCGCCCGTGGCAGAATGGAGCCGGTACGTATTGACATATTTTTCGTAACCGACGCGCCGAACGGCGTAGCTGTCTGGATAGGTTTCTTTCAGATGTGGCCGCTCGCCCAAGTCGGGATCAATGAAAAAGGCTTCCGCTCCGATTTCCTGGGCGCTCCGAATTGCTTCAATGAAAGGATCGGTAATTTCGACGGGAACATAGATCAGTTCGTCATGGGCAGGTTCCGCATAGGTTATAATGGAAAGCTCGGGAAGCCGTTCCAACGCACGCCAATAGGCCCATTCCAAGGTGACAGGCAATTCCACGGCAACCACCTGCGGACGGACTGTCAATATTGATTTGCGAATCTCTTCACAGAACTCCATTTTCCCAGGCACGACCGGGAAATACTGAAGACGGCCTCGTTGTAAACTTCCTGCATTTTCACTTCCCAACATACCGCAAAGCCTCTTCTCCCAGGGTTTGCAGAATTGCAGTCCGGATGGCGTCTTTCCATTCGGGCCCCTGATCCATATCCATCAGCTTCAAGGCAAACCGCGCCAGGTTGATTCCATCGCGCACGGTATAGCGTTCATCTGCCTCATGGGCTGCCTGTAGAAAATCCGTCACATAATCCAACACTTGCTCATCTGCAAAGGGGAGGTTCTCTTGCAAGATCAACAGTTCTTCTTCCCGCTCGGGGAAATCCAACAAAATCTGGGGTTGAAGACGAGAATGAATATATTCAGGTAATTCAAAGGTGGAAGCGTCATCATTCATTGTCGCAACCATTCGGAAATTGGGATGCGCCTTGATTTTGACGCCTGCCACAATGGATTCCACATACCGCCGGGTGTCGAGCAAAGGGGCCAGACTGGCCCAACTTTTTTCGCTCATTCGATTCCCTTCGTCTAAAATGGCGATCCCGCCACGGATCATCGCGGTCACCAGGGGGGACGCGACATACCGCAGTTTTCCGCCGGACTCGATCACCGGAGTTACCAGCAAATCTTCTGGTCGCGTATCCAGGGTGGATTGCATGATGTATACCTCTCGCCCCATCTGCTTGGCGACGGCATACGCCAGCGTGGTTTTTCCCACTCCCGGTTTCCCGAGCAAGCGAGGATTCATCGGGACATCCTTAGGGTTGATGATCATCCAGGCCGCCATGAGCTGTTTCATCAGCTCGGCTTGCCCAACCCAGCGAATTTGCAGTTCATCGGGATGAGCCAGAAAAATCGTAACGTCATCAATAACCACACTGTGCTGCGTTGCAGGAGTCTCTGATTTCATGAAGCATTCCTATCTATTTGGTATTCCCCTGAATCTTGTTCCATCCATTATTCAGGAGCAAAGCCTGACTTTCCAATTTTTTCTCAGGAACCGC
>JAXLQK010000042.1:0-60382 GCA_046331665.1 Terriglobia bacterium
TACATCGACATAGCGTTTTCCAAAAATTGGATCTTTGACAGGAAAGGGGGCAATCCCTTCCCGGCCAACTCCAATGGTATAAACCTTCATCCCCAGACTGCGGGCCAGTTCCGCCGCCGTCAAAGGATCAATTTCGCCGCTATTATTCACGCCATCCGTCAGCAGGATAATCACCCGGCTCTTGGCTTTCGAAGCCCGCAATCGGTTCACGGCATTAGCCAGGCCGCTTCCAATGGCCGTTCCATCTTCGATGGCCCCCAACTGCACGTCATCTACCTGCTTCAACAGGACATCGTAATCAATGGTGAGCGGACATTTTGTAAAACTCTTGGCGGCAAAGATTACCAGTCCAATCCGATCTGAATTTCTTCCCTTGATAAATTCTGATACCACATTCTTGGCTACCGAAATGCGATTATTGGGCCGGAAATCCTCGGCAGCCATGCTGCCCGAGATATCCAGCGCAATCATGATATCCACCCCTTCAGTCAGGATGTCCTGCTCGGAGGAACCCAGTTTCGGCCGGGCGAAGGCGACAATCACTAATGCCACCCCGAGGAGCTTTACGATGGGGAGCAATTCGCGGACCCGGAGGGTCCAGCTCTTCCCGAGGTTCTTCGTGAGAGAGACCTGCGGAAACACGATCCCTCGTGGGCGGCGCCTTCCCGTCCAATAGTCTTTCAAGAGAATCAATGGCAATCCCAGCCCCAAAAGCAGGAACCAGGGGTCGGCAAATTGCAGCGAGGACCACCCGCCCCATCCCGTCATGGTGACACCTCAATTTCCCGACGACTAGGTATATGAAATGCCTCCGTCGATTCAATCACTCGAAAGGCCTGCTGGAGCACCTTCTCAATCTCCTCCGGGCTGGGGTGGTACTTGGCAAACTTCACCAAATCACATTCTCCAAGGAAAGCATGAATCATTTGATAAATCGTCAGGGGAAGCGGCGTTTCTCTTAAATCTCCGGCAAATTCTTCAGTGGTTCTTTCCAAAGAGAGGATATTCAATTTCTGGCCTAAATAGCGTTTCACAATCTCGGAGAGTTCCAGATAAAACTCTTTGAGCAGCCCCTTTTCCACCAGCTTTCGTTGCAGCAACGCCTGTATGGCGTCGCGTGCGAATTGCTCCGGGGTTCGAGGATCGGGAATGACTACTTCTGAAGTGGAGCGGCGTTTCCGGAGAAACCTCACCAGACGGTACAAAAGCAGGCCGGCCGCGGCGAGTGCCGTCAGAAAAAATAATAATGATCGGTAATTGCCAGCAATCCGGGCTTGAGCCTTGATGTCTTTAAGTCCCTGGTCCTGTGCCGTCAGTACAGAACTGACTTTGACCTTCATGGGCGAAGACGCCAAAACAGTGCGTTCCCCATTCGTTTTGATCGTCTCTACTTCCATTGAGGGGATATCGAATTCGCCGGTTTTATAGATCGTCAGCTGGACCTGCCATCCCAGTTCCTGGCTCCCGTTTCCTGCTGTCTTCGCGGGGCTGCTACTGGCGCTCCGGACAACCCACTCGCCTATCGTGTTCCCAGCCGATGGGAACGCGACCTTGGTCGTAGGAGGCACTTGAACGGAAAGGGAAACGGTTATGATGTCGCCGACGGTAATGTCCGTCGCATCGATGGAGGTCTTTAATTGCCCCGCAGGTTCGTTAGCCAATACGCCTGCCGCTGAGAAAATGGCGAGGAGAAATATCGAGCAAATCTGGATTCGCCGAGAAAGCACGTTGGGTGGATGTAAGTTCATGAGGATTTATGACAGCGGTCCCACAATTCTCTCCACGTATCTTAAAGGCTCCTGAAAAGCAGGAGATTGCCTGGGCCAGGAAAATCAGAGCAGGCAACACCCTTCCTGGCTATCGCATTCGCCGGGCTCTCTGCCGGAAGAATTTCACGAGCGGCACGTCATAAGGAGTGTGGGTAGCAATTTCGACATACTCGATACCGCTTCTTTTGAAAATCCGATTCCGTCGTTCCACCTGGTCTTGCCAAAGTTTGCCATAGCGTTCCCTCACCCGCCGCAGCGATGAATCTACCAGGATCGTTTCGCCCGATTCCGGGTCGAGCAATTGAAGGATCCCGGCATCCGGCAGCTCCCCTTCGCGCGGATCCGAGATGGGAAAGGCAATCAAATCATGGCGCTGGTTGGCGGCGCGAAGAGATTTCTCATAGCCCTCATCGATAAAGTCGGAAATCAGGAAGACAACGGATTGCTTCCTGAGAACGTTATTAAGATACTTCACGGCCGTGGCAATGGAGGTCTTGTGTCCTGTAGGCTCATAAGCCAGGATTTCCCGAACAACTCGCAGCACGTGTTTTCTCCCTTTCTTGGGAGGGATATACTTCTCCACCACTTCGGTAAAAATCAATGCACCCACGCGATCCTTATTCTTGATCGCAGAAAGAGCCAATAATGAAGCCAATTCAGCCGCCAGTTCGTTCTTCAATTTCCGCACACTGCCAAAATCCTTCGAGGCACTAAGGTCCACCATCAGCATCACCGTAAGTTCACGTTCTTCGACGTACCGCTTCACGTAGAGATGGCCCCGGCGGGCTGAGACGTTCCAATCGATACTGCGAATATCATCGCCATACTGGTATTCGCGCACTTCATCAAACTCATGCCCCTCCCTTTAAATACGGAATGGTACTCGCCTCCCAGCGCTTCGTTTACCAGCCGGGTCGTCCGAATCTCAATCTGTTTCACTTTTTGAAGTATTTCTCTTGAGATCATTGGCAAGAGTGAACGGCGAAGTGCCTGCCGTGCCTTGGTCAGAAGACGAAAGAAATGTTTTGACTGCCGGAATTGAAGGAACGGGTCCGTAAACTCTGAATCATCTTTTTGTTCCTTGTTCCTTTATCTCTACGGTACCACCACCCGGTCAAACACGCGGCGGATGACTTCCTCGGTCGTGACATTTTCCGCCTCAGCCTCATAGGTGAGAATGATGCGATGGCGCAAGACGTCAAGTCCAACCGATTTCACATCGTCCGGCGTTACATACCCATGACCATTGATGAAGGCGTGAGCCTTGGCGGCTTTGGCGAGAAAAATCGTAGCGCGCGGTGACGCGCCGTATTGGACAAGATCCTTGGTGTCCAACTGATACTCTTCCGGCTTGCGCGTGGCCAGGACCAGATCCACGATGTAATCCTTCACTTTCTCGTCCATGTAGACCAAATTGACAACATCTCTTGCTCCAAAAATGTCTTGCGGCGACACGACCGGGCTGACAGAGATTTCCGCGGACTCGGTCATTCGTTCCAGAATTTGTTTTTCTTCCTTCTTATTGGGGTAAGTTACGACCAACTTCAGCATGAACCGATCCACCTGGGCTTCCGGAAGAGGGTAGGTCCCCTCCTGCTCAATGGGATTTTCCGTCGCCATCACCAGAAACGGATCGTCCAGCTTGAAGGTGGTACTGCCAATACTGACCTGATGCTCCTGCATGGCCTCGAGCAGAGCGCTCTGGACCTTGGCGGGTGCGCGGTTAATTTCGTCGGCCAGAATAATGTTCGAGAAGATTGGCCCCTTATGAGCTTTGAATTCACCCTGCTTTTGATCAAAGATCATGGTCCCAATCAAATCCGCAGGCAGCAAATCGGGAGTAAACTGAATTCTCTGGAATCCAGTCTGTATGGCCGCTGCCAGAGTCTTCACCGTCAACGTCTTGGCCAGACCTGGCACACCTTCCAAAAGCAAATGCCCTCGTGAAAGAATTCCAATCAGCAGACGATCGATCAGGTATTCCTGACCAACAATCACCTTTTGCACTTCCCGCCTCAAGGAATCGACAAAGGCGCTCTCCAGTTTGACCTTTTCATGAATGGCTTTGATATCGACATCGACACCCATACGGATCCTCCGCAACGACTGCAGTTCAAATTTTTGCCGCGACATTTTACCGAATTCATGAAGGTTGGACAACCTGCGTCAGAAAACCGGCGAGCCCGGAACAAGCCGATACATCAGCGTGGACCATTCCACGCCCGTCTTGAGGGTGGGCTATCACCGGTCCGCTACCCAATGAGGACTATCCTTTTTCATTTCTAAACCAGCTGACGAATCGGTCCAACCCCTCTTCAAAGGAAACCTTGGGGCTGTAACCCAACAGTCTCCTGGCTTTGGACAGATCCGCGTGGGTAGAAAGCATGTCACCCAATTGAGCATTCATTTTCTTCAGCCTGGCAGCTTTCCCGAGCTTTTGTTCGAGGAGATGAACCATTTTAGAAAGCGGTATCGGATGTGAATTCCCCAAATTAATAATTTCAAAAGGAGACTGCAATTGCATTGCACGGTGGATCCCGTCGACGAGGTCATCGACATACGTATAGTCTCGCAAGGAATTGCCGTCCCCAAAAAAAGGGATTTCCCGATCGTCGACGATGCATTGCGCAAATTTGTGAATAGCCAGATCC
Source organism: Terriglobia bacterium (assembly GCA_046331665.1). GTDB lineage: Bacteria > Acidobacteriota > Terriglobia > Versatilivoradales > Versatilivoraceae > CAWBAT01. The sequence goes on from JAXLQK010000042.1 coordinate 4,421, forward strand.
GGGCGTTGACGAGGCCCATAGGCAGTGAAGAAACGCAGGCAAATGGAAGAGACCCCATACAGCTTTGCGTAGCAACTGCAGAGTTTCTCCCCCGCTAATTTTGAAACCCCGTAGGGGGAAATGGGAGTTGGGTCACAGGCGTCTTCGGAGAATGGAACACGCTCGGTGGAACCATAAACCGAGCTGGAAGAGGCAAACACAAACTTGTGAATTCGATGCTTCCTTGCCAATTCAAGCAGGAGCAGGGTTCCGCCGACATTGGTCTGTTCGTAAAGAAGAGGTTGTTCGAGAGAAGGTCGAACCCCGGCGCGAGCCGCCAGATGAATCACGATCTCCGGGGCAAAATGCGCAAAGGCTTCCTCCATGCGGAGGGGATCCCGGATATCAGCCTCCAGAAGCTCAAAGGCGCTTATGGGAGGAATCGCCGCCAGATTTCTCCGCTTGGTCGCCGGGGAATAAAAGTCATTGAAATCGTCAACGACGCAAAGTTGATGACCATCGTTCAAGAGCCGTTCCGCCAAGTGCGATCCGATAAACCCTGCACCGCCGGTCAGAAGGATTTTCGCCATAGCGAAGCAACCTGTTTCCGATTATCCGATGGTCAACATCCGTTCGACCGCTTTCCGGGCACGGGCGATAATTTCGGGCGGGACATCGATGATATATTGATTGTGGCGCAGGGAATTCAGGGTATCTTCCAGCGTAATTTCATTCATGTGGGGACAACGCACACTGCACAATCGCAGCATTTCCTTGTCGGGGTTGGAAGCGGCAATGTTGTCGCCCATACTGCATTCGGTGAGCAGCAGGTAGCGCGGCGCGCGAGTTGTTTCAACATAGCGGGTCATGGCGGAGGTGCTACCTGAAAAATCCGAGGCGGCAACGACTTCCGGAGAACATTCCGGGTGAGCCAGGATCACGACGTCGGGAAATTGTTGGCGGACCTGTTCAATATCCTGGACTGTGAATTTGTCATGAACTTCGCATTTCCCGTGCCACCCAACAAGCGTGTATTTCATCCCCTCCTGCTGGCGCCCCTGGGGAATGGGTTGGTTGCTGGGGAAAATGATCTCTTTGCCAGTTTCTCTGGCCACATTCCTCGCGAGATACTCATCGGGAAGAAAAATGATCGTGTCTCCCTTCAATGACTCGACAACCGCGGCGGCATTGCCGGAGGTGCAACAAATATCACTCTCGGCTTTCACGTCGGCATAGGTGTTCACATATGTCACCACGGGAACACCCGGATAACGTTGCTTGAGCTCGCGGACATCCTGGGCAGTGATGCTGGCTGCTAAAGAGCAGCCAGCTTTCATGGAAGGCAACAAGACCGTCTTCTGCGGGTTGAGGATCTTGGCGGTTTCAGCCATAAAGCGCACCCCGCAAAAGACGATCGGATCCCGATCTGTTTCAGCGGCTCTCCGGCTCAATTCCAGGGAATCCCCGGTAAAATCGGGAACCGTGTGATAGAGTGCCGGTTCCATATAATTGTGACCAAGAATCACAGCGCCCCGTTCTCTTTTCAACCGGTTGATTTCGCAGACCAGTTCTGCCTTGTAGCGTAGTTCGAAGTCAGGCACCACCTCTTTCAACTTCTTTTGCATCAGCTGATAGGTTTCCTGAACTTCTGTCCCCGTTGGCATTAAAGAGCTCCCTCCAAAGTCCAGCCCTCTCTGCTTCAGGGACCGGAATCTCTGCATGACACCTTCGAATTTTACCACATTACTCCCAGATATCGTTTTTTGTCACCGTCATAGGCGGCTTCTGCCGCATGGTTCGATGCCAGCGCGCATAGGCCCGAATATCGCGCCAACGTAGATTCTTAAAGGCTTTATCGCCGTAAGCCGTTTCAATCCGCCACTCCAGGTACTTTCTTGGCGGCAGCGGCAGAAATGGAAAGTGGTAATACCACCTCCGGCGGCGGAACACCCAACAAATCCGAAGCAGCTCAAACAAATCAGCGATCATAAAGTCTTCAAATACCTGCCAATGAACGCAATTTCCGAAGCTCTCTCAATGAACCTTGCTGATCTTTATCCCTCGTCGGCCAAGCTTACTGGAGATTAAAGTCCCTGGAGCTTCGATCATTGCGAACCGCTTTCTCAAACGCTTCCATGGCCTTTAAATCAAATTCGCGGTGTGCGGGATTTAACCGGCTTTCGTGGTACTTGGCATAGCAATGGTAGCAGATCGTCAATTTGGGATAGCGGATGGCGTACCAGTAAAACCCCCAGCCGCCCAAAATCAAACTCGCCCCATAGCTGGGATAGGCCAGCAGGATCCCGCCCGCGAGGAAGAAGAAGCCCCACAACCTCCGTACATCATCCCGAACATAAAAGTCCGTGCCCTGGCACACCGCACAAGAGTCTACCTGATTCCTCGAGGTGTAGGCTTCTGTGAAGTGCATGACTTGCGGACGACGGCAAAAACGACAAATCACAACAGGTTTGTCCTTGACAGGGTTGCATTGGCACTCGCGATAACAGCGCTGACATAGATAAACGATTCTCATCGTGCTGTTCGTTCGCTCCTTAAGTGGTGAAATCCAGGTTTCCGGGCAACCATCGCTTCATCCTTTCATCACCGCTATTGGCACGAGTTTGGCCACTCGCCTGGCAAGTCCCGCCTCATGTACAACATCAACGACCTGGCTGACATCTTTGTAGGCATCCGGCTTCTCTTCGGTCAAACCAGCGCGCGACTGCCCCCTGACGAGAATTCCCTTCCCTTTTAACTCTTTCATCAGTTCTTCGGCAGTAGTCTCTCTCTTAGCCTGAGTTCGGCTTTTGGCGCGGCCGGCGCCATGACAGCAGGATCCAAAGGTTTCCGCCATGGCCCGTTCAGTCCCTATCAAGACGTAAGAACAGGTTCCCATACTTCCTGGAATAAGGACAGGCTGACCCAGGGGACGCAATTCAGGATTCAAGTCCGGATGGCCGGGAGGAAAGGCGCGCGTCGCACCCTTGCGATGCACCAGAACGGTTTTCCGAATCTTACCGAGTTGATGCTCCTCTCGCTTGGCGATGTTATGACACACATCATAGACGACATGCAGAGCCCCCTGCCCGAGGATTCGTTCGAAGGCTTGTCGAGTCCAGTGGGTAATCATCTGCCGATTCGCAAATGCAAAGTTCGCGGCGGCGGCCATCGCAGCCAAATAGTCCTGGCCTTCCCTGGAATGAATCGGCACACAGGCCAACTGCCGGTCAATCACCGAAATGCCGAATCGTTTCATCCCGTCTTGCATCAAGTCCAGATAGTCCGTGCAGACTTGATGCCCTAACCCGCGCGATCCACTGTGCATGAGGACAACCACTTGCCCTTGGCGCAATCCCAGCTTCTCTGCAATCGCCAGGTCAAATATCTCCTGCACTTTTTGAATTTCCAGAAAGTGGTTCCCCGAACCCAGCGTGCCAAGCTGATCGTGGCCTCTCTGTTTGGCACGAGTGCTGACCTCGGAAGGATCCGCTCCCGCAATACGCCCATGATCTTCGATGCGCAGGATATCTCCTTCTTCTCCAAAACCTTTCTTCACTGCCCACTGCGCGCCGTCCCGGAGCACTTCATCCAGGGCTGCGCCCGACATATCCAATTGACCGCGGCGGCCCGTACCACAAGGGATGTCTCTGAAAAGCTGGTCAAGCAGCGGCTGCAGCCTGGGTCGAACATCTTCCACATTCCAGGGAGAAGCCAGGAGCCTGACACCGCAATTTATGTCGAAGCCGACGCCACCCGCTGAAACTACCCCATCGTTGAGGTCGGCAGCGGCTACGCCTCCGATACAGAACCCGTACCCTTGGTGGGCATCCGGCATCGCCAATGACTTCCCGACAAGCCCCGGAAGGGTGGCGACGTTGGCGACTTGTTCCAGGGTTTGATCCTTCTCGATCTGGCGGATCAACTCTCGATTCGCGTAAATCAGGCCTTCGATACGCATTCCTTCCTTGAAGGAAGTAGGGAGGACATATCGATATTCGTCAATTCGTTGGAGCATAAAACGCTTTGTTCAGATATCGAGAAACACTCTCAAGCGTGAGCCCGTGCTGCCTTCCTCGACCCAAAGCTGATGATAGGTAATAGCCTTCACGTCGAGTCGGGGGGTATGCTTGTTTTCACGATAAGGCTCGCCGTGAACAATTCCCTCGAGCCGTGTGGGCGTGAGTTGGGAAATTTCAAATCCGCCGCTGGCAAATCCCTGGCCGTCATACAAGTAGAGGATTTCGGTGAGCCATTTCACTAATAGATGCGGGATGTCCACCCCTTCCAGAATGATAGATCGCGACTCCAGCGAATCCACTTTGCTCGAGTCCAGGATTATCGAGACCAGTCCCAGGGCGGCCTGTTCGAAAGCTTCCGCCAAATTATGGCCATAGGCTTCAATCCCCAAGTCGGCGGGGTGGTCCAGCAGTGCAAAACCACCAGACAAATCACTCATGCCAATTCCCGGCCCAGCCTTCAGCAGGGCCCATATCCCCTTGGATCATTATGGGCGAAGGGCCATAACGCGGAAAGTGAAATATTCATTCGCATCCTCAACGGGTTCGCCGCAAGGTGTTAACATGTCAGGTATGAAATTGCCAGCACTCGCGCAGGTTGTGATCATTGGAGGAGGATTCGGCGGACTCTACGCGGCCAAGGCACTTAAAGGGGAAGCAATCGATCTCACGCTCGTCGATCGCCGGAATCACCATCTTTTTCAACCGTTACTTTACCAGGTGGCCACCGCCGCTCTTTCCCCTGGAGACATCGCCTACCCCATACGCGCAATCTTGCGCAAACAAAAGAATGCCCACGTCTTTCTGGCCGAGGCGGTAGCGGTGGACCTTGAAAAGAAGGAAGTCGTCTTGACCGATGGAAGACTAGAGTATGACTACCTCATCCTGGCGACGGGGGCCAGACATGCCTACTTTGGCCATGAAGATTGGGAGCGCTCCGCCCCTGGATTGAAAAGCCTGGAGGATGCGCTGGAGATTCGACGCCGTATTCTCCTGGCCTTTGAACGGGCAGAGAGGGCAACCGATAGCAGGCATCGCAGTGCCCTTCTGACCTTTGTGGTGGTGGGAGGAGGTCCAACCGGGGTGGAGCTGGCCGGAGCCATCGCTGAAATCTCCCGCCAGGTACTGATTCGCGATTTTCGCAGTATTGACCCACGTGACGCCAAAGTCTATTTGGTGGAAGCGGGATCGCGCCTCCTGAGTGGCTTTCCGGAGCCCTTATCGGAAGCCGCCGCAAGTTCCCTGCAAAAACTCGGAGTGGAAGTTCTCAACAGCACGCGCGTTACCGGCATGATGCCAGGGGAGGTACAGATCGGGGATAAAAAGATTGAGGCCGAAACTATCCTCTGGAGCGCTGGCGTCACGGCTTCCTCGTTGGCCCAATCTCTCGGGGTGCCGCGCGACCGTGCGGGCCGTGTTTTGGTCGAACCGGATCTGTCGATTCCCGGCCATCCTGAAGTTTTTGTCATCGGAGACCTCGCGGCCTACACGCACCAGACGGGCCATCCGCTCCCGGGCACCTGCCCTGTCGCCATTCAGCAGGGCCGCCACGCCGCCATGAATATCCGGCGTAAGATTCATGGACAATCCACACAACCCTTTCATTACCTCAATCGAGGGAACCTGGCCACCATCGGGCGAGCTCACGCCGTAGCTGACTTGGGGAAGCTTCGTCTGAGCGGCTTCCCGGCCTGGATGGCTTGGCTCTTTGTCCATATCTTTTTTCTCATTGGGTTTCGTAATCGGTTTATCGTACTTTTCGAATGGGCTTGGGCCTATTTCACTTTTCAACGCGGCGCGCGCCTGATTACCGGAGATTTGGACAAACCACGCATAAGTTAAGGTTGAGCTCTGGCTTCAATCAAAATATAATTTTTGTTGAAAATAAGATTTTCCTTCATCCTTCAAAAAATCAAAAGGAGATAACACCATGAAGAAGATTGTTTGGGGGCTGGTCGTGTTGTGCCTGCTGAGCCTCCCCATCGTTGCCCAGACCCCTGCTGAAGCACCCAAGGACCGTGGAGAAGCCAACTTGACATTGGGAGATGGCAAAATCGCTATCGATTATGGCAGACCTGCCCTTGGTGCACGCGATATCACCAAGATGATTGAGCCCGGCATGGAATGGCGCATGGGGTCAAACGCCCCCACCACTCTGAGCACTGATATCGCGCTCAAGTTTGGAGAAAAAAAGGTTCCCAAAGGGAAATATGTCCTAAAGGCGAAACTGGTCGAAGCGGGCAAATGGCACTTGATGATTTACAAAGAAAAGGAGGTTGTTGCCGAAGTTCCCTTAACGCTCGGGAAGAGTTCTCAACCGGCTGAACTGGTCACCATCAAACTGGAAAAGGCCGAGAGCCCAATGTCCCTGGAGAAGGATCCCAAGAACTCTCAAAAAATGACCATCAAAGGGATGGAAGGCGGGACCGGCGGGAAATTCACCCTGGAGTGGGGGAATTTGAATCTTTCCACGACCTTTCAGAAAGGCTAGAAGCATCGCTCAGAAGGCATTGTTTCTTCCGAAGTGAGAAAATTTTTGAGACGCTTATCACCACTGAAGCCAATGGCAACCTGGAGAAAGAGAAAACCCGAGTTTCCAGAATTTGCCATTGGCTTAAGACTTTTGAACGATTTCCGGAGAAATGTCTTTCCTCCGATTCTCCTCTGCCCACCTGATATTCACTGAGCCTGTGATAGCTTCTTTCCGACCCTTATCGCCGTACCAAAAGCTCTTGGCGTGCCATCATTTGAGAGCAGTGGTATGCAGGTGAGTCACCCGAAGCTCTTCTCTTCAAACATGATGTTGCCATTGGATTTTAAGAAGCTGATGGCGTCCCGCTTTTTGTTCACCTTTGCCGTGCAGATTCAAGCCATTGTCCTCGGCTGGCAAATGTATGTACTCACCAAGGATCCTCTCTACCTGGGTTTGATCGGTTTGGTGGAAGCCATCCCTGCCCTGAGCCTCGCTCTGGTCGCGGGCTATATTGTCGACCGAAGCCGCCCGTTGGTAATTTTTCAAAGAGTCGTTTCTGTCAGCCTCGTCTCCGGAATAACTCTTTTGCTGTCCCAGCTCCCTTCAATCGGAGCTGGCCACCGCTATCGCATCCTGGGGCTATTTCTGTCCTCTTTTCTGACTGGGACCGCGCGAGCCTTTGCCCAACCTTCGATGTTTGCATTGGTGCCCCGCATTATTCAACGGGAGAGCCTGCCTCGGGCCTCTGCCTGGATGGCTTCTTCCTTGCAAGTGGCACGAATTTCCGGCCCGGCTTTGGGTGGCTTTTGTTTCGGGTGGCTGGGAGTATCGCCCTCGGCTGGAGTGATCTGCCTAATTTTGCTGATGGCCTGGGGGACGCTGTATCTCGTTCGTACTTCTCCGGAGGCTCTGCCTCCGAAGAGTTCAAGCATCTCTCGAAAGGCAGAGTTTCTTTCAGGGGCCAGGTTTGTGATGCATCATCCCATCCTTCTGCCCACACTCAGTCTGGACATGATCTCGGTGCTTTTCGCCGGTGTGACGGCTTTACTTCCAATTTATGCGGGGGAAATCCTGCTGATTGGACCCAAAGGATTGGGAGCTCTCAGGGCGGCTCCCGCCATCGGAGCCGCCGTCACCAGTCTCTGGCTTACCACCCTCGACATTCGGCAGAGGGCGGGCACCTGGTTGCTCACTTCCGTCACTGGCTTCGGGATGTGCATTTTGATCTTTGCGCTGAGCCGTCAATTCCTGCTCTCGCTGGCGGCCTTGGCCCTGAGTGGCGCCTTCGACAGTGTCAGCATGGTGATCCGGATGTCGGCAGTCCAGCTCTCCTCTCCAGAGACCATGCGAGGTAAGATTTCGGCAGTGAATTCCATTTTCATCGGCTCCTCAAATGAGCTCGGTGAATTTGAATCCGGGGTAGCCGCCCGATTGTTGGGAGCTGTGCCAGCGGCGTTCCTGGGCGGAGTCGTCTGTTTGGTGACAGTCTTGGTTGTCGCGCTCTTCTCACCACAGCTCAGAACCCTCGACCTCAATGAACTGAAGGCTACTACAAACCCGTTGTGATTGTTCTGAACCGAAGAACCAACGCAGCCAGCTCCAGTTTTACGATGGGAAAAATTCCATTCGATGAATTCTTATCATTCCGTATTCATTGAGAGTAACATCACCCTATAGATTCTCATATCAAAGTGAACCATGCACCGAACGCTTGTTCGAATTGGAACTTTTTCCCCTTCTCAGTTGTCTATCAAGTATTGACATCAGTCAAAATTCTCGCTTTTAATTGAGATTATTTTGGCTCACTCCATAAACTGGATCCTTTCGGTTGCAGGTGGGGCATGGAACGATGACTCTATCAATGAAGAGGACACTTGCTGGCATTGCTTTGCTCGGCTTATGGCCAACACTAAGCTTGGCAGACTCAATAGGCCAACTAAATGCCTTCCAGAGGAAGGGCCTTTATCATGTAAACATCAGAGGCAGTGTAATTGATAGTGGCGGACTTCCTAATGCGGGCGCTCGCGTTCTAATTATGGTGGAGAGTTTACGCGGTTTACCCTTAAGGGAAACTACTACCGATCAGAACGGTGTTTTTGAATTTCAGGATGTCTCCGGCTCACATCAGCTCATGGGGGTAGTTCAACCAAGTTCTGAATGGATACCAGCATTTTTCCCCATCTTGGGTGTGAGTGGAAACAATGTGACCGTGGACACTATCCATTTAACTCGGAACACTATAGTCCGGGCAACGGTCGAACTTGTCTCGGCAAAAGATAGTCATCTTGACCCCGGAAAGATCTCCGCTCGATTGAAGCCCGCCCAAACAGGTGTTGAACGCGACGTAATAGCAGAATTGGATGGAGGCATTTATACCTTCAACCATCTCACCTTCTCACACTGTGAGCTTGAAGTCGACTACTACTTTGAAACAGAATGGGTATTACAGAGCTCCCGTTGAAATTGAACTCGGCCGCCGGGATCAGTTCTTGGCAGTGAAGTTACCGCACGATACCGCTAATAGAAAAGTCAGTACCACTGTGAAGGAAACTCGAATACTTCCGAGATGCTTCCCTGTTCCAGGAAGCGCGGCCTTTCATTTTTCTGAACCGTACGGGCACCCGACAATACTCCTATCGCTGGGGCAATCGTATCCCGCGATGACACTTACCTCGACCCATGGAGGGTCGTCTCTAGCGTAACGAGTTCAACCGGAGAGTTCCATCTTTCCGTTCTTCCAGGACCTTGCTCGGGATTCGCCGTAAATCTTCCAGGCGGAGGCAGGAGTTGGCTCAATCCGTTTGGAGAATCCAAAGACCGTCGGATGCAGGCTGTAACGCAATCGACTGATATCACGGTTACCGATAATACCGGCCGATCTTGCGGTCGAAGGAATCAATTCCCGCGAAAGAAGCAGCTTGGAATTGCGGTGGAGATCCGAAGACCAAGTTTGGCTGCCATTGAGCTCATTTCGAACCTGGGGAAAATCGAAGTGGTCCCAGGATTTGCCCGGTTTACTGGCAAGTTTTCCAGGGTACATGCCCATTACCGGGACTATTCCCTTTTCCTGAAAAGAGTCCAATAAGGCCGCTATTCCAAACCAACCGATTGTATAAACTCCGGTTTGAGCACTCACCGACACGGATTCTAGAAGTACGCTCAAACGCAACCCTTCGCTGACGCCATCGTCGATATTTCGAGAGAACGACGATCTGCGCGAGGGGAGACGGGTATTTCTTGACACCTTCGACGGATCAATTCCGTCGTCTTGAATTGAAAGGCGGCAACGACGGTCTCTATGAATTTTTCATTTACTCCCTCGGGCACCAACTACAGCGGGGGATTTGGGGCTCACGGAGGCCCTCAAATCGTTGATCTTCCCCCAGAAACTGCACAACTGCCCTTACCGGGATGGGACTGGCTCATATATTGCGCATCAAGTCGGCAGGAACCCGCGATGTAGTGTCAATCATAAACCTGGGCGAACTGCATAAGGATCTCATCTCATTGGCCCCGGTACTGGCGTGATCTTGTAGGAATCGGCCAGGATGGAAAAGTAGCAGTGTGCCAGAGTTGGTTCAAAACCTGGGCTTAATAGCTCTTGTTCTTTGCAGTCAGTCAACAGCCCACCCTTATCGACACCAACCCGGTCAGCGATGGCCTGCAGGATTACCCAGGGAACGCCTCTGGTACGGCTTTCGGCTGGTATATCTACTCGACTGTTGGAGGACGAACGGGCGGTGGAGAGCCTGATTCAGAAGTAATAGCCGAAGAAGAGGGTTCGACTACTCTAAGGCTTCCGAGTCCGGCCCTATCAGCTAGTCTGTACCCGGAAAGGATCTTCCCTACTTATTGTGGAAAGAAATCGATGCTCAGCCAGGCTCCCAAATTCGAAGAATCGATTCCTGTCTCAGGGATTTCTTGTCAGGCTCCATGAAGTTACCAAGGAGTGTACGCTTTTCCATCACGGGTGGGCAGGCCCAAGATTGCAGATGACAACAAGCGGGTGGGGCGTGACTGTCCAAATGCCTGAAAGGTTGTCGGACGATCGAATTGAGCTGGCACAGCTCCCAGCAGGAGATTACGTTTTTTCAGGCACTCCATCGGTGAAATGGGATCTACATCGACAACGAAGGCAAGAACATGAATACCGCATGCTCCGCGATGTAGCCAGAGGAATCTCGTACATCTCCACCCGGCCAACGAACCCAACCGGAGCTGATGAATTCAAGTATGCGACACTCCGTCTGCACGTCGTCGATTTTGATGGGGCTCCGGTCTCAGTAGCCACTCTTTACGTTAGGGATCGAATGTCGGAGGCCTGGCAACAGGTAAGGCCCAACCACCTTGAGTAATGCGGCCGATCCAATTCCGATGCCCATATCTCGGAGTCATACAGGGAGTCGCTGAACTCTAACATTCGTCCTGGCCGGTTGAACTAACGATTGTATTGGATGATGGGAGAGTCTTTCAAACATCGAGAGACGTAGACCCTGAGAAGACTCTCGAAGTTTCCATTCCGAGAACGGGCGATGACTATCTTCGTACTGCTGATTCTGCTAGTCTTCCTGTGACCGCTCAACCAACCATCCCTACGCCTCTTACCCTGCTTACTACGAAGAACTCGATATTCAGATTCAATTTACCTCGTCCGAGAGCTTGAGGAACAGCGTTCCGGCCGTATCCGATTCAATACATCCGCAGCAACGGTCTTTGCCCATGTCACGGTCCCATTACCTAATGTGAAGACCGCGGCGGAATTCAGGTCAATCAAGCAACTAAAAGCCGATGGCACTGAACGGGTTATCTCCAAGGATCAATTGAGAGAAGATGTGGATAACAACCACAATTTCAAGACTTTTGATGTGATTGGAATCGCAGCCTTCTCGTTTACGGTATTGACTCGGACTCCTGCCGTGAAGTCATCCCCTTTCTTTTGGAAGGAGCCTCTTTAAGACGACCTTCCTGCAGCTTCAGGAAAATGTCATCGCTCCACCTGATTCGCAGAAGTACTAAAACAGGACGGCTATAGCCTGGGATTGAAAGTGAGAACATATTTGCTCGCTCCGCGAATCCAAGCCACAATTCAAGAGCGATGATCAACGCCCCTGGCTCTCTCTTTCTGTTTTCAAGAGCTGGGAAGAAGCAGGCAATTGGATACGCTCCGAATGTCAGCTCACTTCACTGATTGCCCCCGAGATCCAGAAAGAATCCAAACGCCTGTTCCAGAACAAAGCCGATAAGGCGGAACGCCTCTGCGCACCAATATTTTATGTCTCATTCAATTAGCTTGCTTCCGACGAGCTGGGAGCTTGGCTCTACGCCTTTACAATCTCCTCTCGAAACACTAAGAAAAAGACAAGGGAACAATCTGAGAAGACATTGTTGGCCGTTGCATTGCTAAAAGACGTCGGTCGGCGGGGCCAGTATTGTTCACACCTTCGGTAGGTTGGGAAAATGAGGTTGCAACCGCAGTTCTTGATCGAGTCATCGTTGCCATTGACAATGGCAGTACTAGAGATTGGCTCGATATGGCGGATCCCTTCTCCCCATTATTCGCGCTTCCTCCCCGCTTCGGGATCCAAGTCCTCTCATCGGAATTGGAGATGCCAGAATTGAATCCATTCCATCCAAGAGTCCAACCCCTAGCTTGGCAACCGCATCGTGGTCTGGAAATTTGCTCCGGTAGCGATCTGAAAGCCCATGTTCGCCTAGAGTTCTCCGGGGATATCGAGACATTTTTGAGGAGTGCCTTGGCAAGCCCCTATAACGAAGAAGCAGAGAACCAATTTGAGCTGCTCGTAGTACCGTCTCTGGCGAGAAAAATATCGTCTGGCTGTGTGCATTCCCGCTTTCGACATTGAAGGGCCCTCTCGATCGAATGTGGGGTTGTTCACCCTGAGTTTGTAAAAATTCTAAAAATAAGTCTGGACAGCAACTGTGCATTAGCGGTTCTGGCTGGAGCGGTAAACGCAAAAAAACGATGATCCAGGAACGAAAGAGCTACGAACTTCAGCTCAACGAATCTTTCAGTTTGAAAAAATCCCTCGAATTTCCGCGTTGAGCCTTCTGCCCCCGTCAAGGTGGGGCGCCCTGGCTTAACCTACGAATCTCAGTCGTTCATTAAAGAGGAGAGTTTTCGGTCAAGAGAATATTGACTACAAACGCGCAGGCTAAGATGAACTCAAATCAAAGGCTTGCTGCCTACTTTAATGTCATTGTGGACAGCTCACGAAGTTTTCAGTTTGAACGCACTGAGACCATCGATGCCCAAGCGATGCTGAGGAATTTTAGACCTGAAGACTTGGGCAGAGTTGGTCAGTCCTCTCTTGAGTCTGGCGATCCTGAGTATGCCAGATCCTCATGGAAGAGTATGTCCTTGTCGGGATGCGAAAAACGGTTGGGGTTGGAACATGTTGGGAGCCCTCCGCTGCTCTGAGCACAAGATGCTGGCTGCAGCATTTTCAAAAGCGTTTTGGAGGTCTTTCCTCCGATGACTATCTGATGAAGCTCACGGGGACAGAATCTTGGACAGTTCGATAAGGCCGCGGAAGCATTTCGCAAACAATTGGAAATCAAACCCAACGACAATCTCGGCTAGAAGGACTTGGGCGTACGTATTTGGAAATGCAGGAATACGCTCCTTCCTCTTCTTCGACAAGCAGCCACATATTCCCCGACATCCACACTTGACAAGACCCTTTTGGCTCAATTCCCCGCATGTTCTGGGAACAAGGATGAATCTCAGTCAATCATCAAGGAATTGATGAATTCCCAATGAGCACCATGACACGCAACAACTTCTCCTATGCTCTCGCAGAGTGTGGATTCGAGCTTGATTTGGCCTTGCAGTCTATCAACCTTGCGTTGCAGGAAATGAACACTTATTCTCCTGGGATCGTGGGCGTCATTAACTACTTCTGCCTTACAGAAATCAAATCGCGATGAGTACTTTCACGAAAGCTTGGATTCTTTTCAAGATGGGACGCTATGAAGAAGCTTCTGAATCAATGGAGAATTCATTGAGACTGGCTATTAATTGGTTACGACTGTCTCATTTGCGTGACATTCGGAATGGCCAAGGGAGGCTTGAGGACGCCAAGCCGCTGCCCATCAAGCGGCCCAATCGATTGATGGAGGACGAAAGTTCGAATCTCCCCGCAGATTGCAAATGTGAAGGGACCTCCGAGATGGGAGATCGATGTGAAGACGGATGGGCTCGGATTCTTCCATTCAAAAAATTAGAAATAAGCACCAAAGAAGCTTCCAAGACAACAAAGTTAGTCATATTGGCTTGTGCTGTCAGCGAAAAGTGGGACGTAGGAGAAACGGTACTGGTGGAAGGAGAATCCCCTTGGGGCGAAATTGCCCGGAGCCAAGTCTCGGCGTTACATTTCGAACCGGTTGTAGTCGGTAACAGGAGTTACCCAACAGCCTGATTGCTCCGTTTCGCTTACCAACCTGACGGAGAAATTAGAGTGGATTATCTGATTTGAATCCGGGGTAGCCGCCCGATTGTTGGGAGCTGTGCCAGCGGCATTCTTGGGCGGAGTCGTCTGCCTGGTGACAGTCCTGATCGTCGCACTCTATTCACCACGTCTGAGGACGTTGGATCTCGGCCAGCTGAAGGCCAGCTAGAGATTGCAACTCAGATTGACAACATCATTGGGTAGCGTGAAATGACTTTCAGCCGAGGGTGTGAAAAGGTGTAATTCACTTCGATTTCTTGGTTGGATAAACGAGGTTTACCAGGCCGTCGCGGTAATCCAGATAGACCAAGATCTGAGACAAAAGTGGATAACCAAGCAATCCAGAAATTTCAAACTCAACATCCTTACTCATCTTCTTGAAACTCATTGCCAACATCCCATCGTTTTGTTGGCGGAAATTCCCCACCTGCAGCAGGATCTCCTGAGCCATCATTGTCTTCTTAACATCTCCGGAAAGGCCGCGAATGGTGACGCCCGCGGGCTGAAGCGAAGTCACTTTTTGCGCCAATTCCAAATTGATGATGCTTTCAGCCGCTCCCGTATCAAGGATAAAGAATCCTCGGGATCTCCCGTTTACCAGGGTATCCAGCAGGATGTGGCCCCAATTTCGAGCGGGCACCATTTCCGCGAGTTCCGGTATTGCCGTGCGATCCAGTTGGCTCCACGCGTGGGGATCATCGTACCGTTTCCCCTGAATCGGCGGCAACGGCTGGAGCTGGATTTGATTCTTCGGCAGATTGAGGCAGATGAGAAATTGCGCAAAAACACTGCTTCCGATGAGCCCGTGGAAGTCTCCAACCAATTTCTTGTCGGAGACGTGTATGGTGCAGTCTTTGAATTGGACCCCACCGATCTCGATGGAGTCAGCCAGGCCAACAAACGCCTTCCTTTTCCCCTCATCCCCAGCACCCATCACGCGAGACCCTGACACCATCTGTACTTGAAGCTTCTCCGCCAACTTGCGATGGATTAAAACACCCCTCGCACCTGTGTCCAGCTGAAGCTCGATCCAATTGCGCCCATTGATCCTGGCTTTCAGTTTGTACCCAATTTGCCGCTTCGGCGTTGGCCACATGGGCTGGAGTTCCACAACGGATTCGCGGGGGTCTCCTTGAAGAATCCAGGTCCTGCGATCTCCCATGGCCTTGAGATACTCCAGCTGCTCTTCGGCACCATCCCGACGAAATTCGGGCTCGTTCGTACCCACCTCCAGGTACTTTTCCAGAAGCGGAATTTGATCGGCTGCCCCGAGTCCATGGGCATAACTCAGGATAATCTCAGGGTCAGCGGGGTCACACTCATAAGCTTTCTGATAGAGCAGGCGTGAAGATTTTCGGTTGAAACTGCTGGAATGAATTTTGGCTAATCCCAGATAGGCCCGGCCATTTTGGGGGTTTGATCGAACGGCACGAGTGTACATTTCTTCCGCCTGCGAAAATTCCCCCTTGCGAAGCATCACGTCTCCCAGCGCCGAGAGAATGATTGAACTCGCCGGCAGGAACTCGAGAGCTGACGTCGCGCTCTTCTCCGCTTCCTCCACTTTATCTTCCCGAAGCAACGAACGAATGAGCCCTCTCTGGGCGGTTTCATTCTTCGAGTCTTCCTGCACGATGGAGAGGAAGACTTTTGCTGCAGTTTCGAAATCTCCTTTGCGAAACGAGTCCTCGCCTGATTCGAGAGTATCTGACACAGCCCTTGAAAGGAAAAGGGGAAGAAGAATCAAGGAAATCATCACCCGTTGTTTCGCTTTAACTGGAATCTGCAAAGGGGCTCCAGACCTCAACAATTTGGCGATAAACGATTTATTGACCTGCCAAAATTCTTATACGGAAACAACTATAATTTGACGATACGAAGGAATGCTTTGCGAAGGAATCAGAATATGAGTAAACGCTTTAAAATCTTAAGCTTGGAAAACGAACCACCCAAAAAAATGAAGTCGGATCCCGCCTCGCCGCAGAATCCCCTGACCGCTAAGAAATTCTCGCTGTCGAGGCTTCAAGCCATGGTCAGTCTGGCAGCCGGGCTGGTGTCGATCACCAGTGCCCTCATAGCCATTCCCAACTTGTTTAAGACCTTTCATGGTAGAGGTGAATTGACGGTCATAATCCAGGACGCCAGAACCGGGAAAGGGCTTCCCAATGCCACCATCGAGATCTTATCGCTGCAAGGCACCTTGCTGGAGACATTGACCCCAAATGCAGAAGGCGAGGCAGTCAGCAAGGTGAATGAAGGGCGATTCCGTTTGCACGTCAGCCATCCTCAATTCCCTGATCAGAATCGAGAATTCCAAATCTCCTCCAGCAAAAGTACCGAAGTTCGGGTGCAAATGCGCACAGGCACTTCACTGCCTCGCACCATCAAACGATTTTTTGGTCAATAGCACTCACGGATTGCTTCTGCCACGGCTTTGGGCTTGCGATTTAATCCCCCCTAAATACCTACAAATTGTAAAATTTCAAATCGACGCCTTTGCGTAGTTTGGTGATGTAGATAATCTGCCCGGTGTGGAAGGAGAAGTGTTCCACCACGTGCAAGATGACCTGCAAGAAGGTTTGATCAAAGCCCTGTATTGTTTTTCTTTCCAGCAATTTTTCTGGAGATAAGTGGTCCAAAACCTGATCCGCCTCTTTCATTGTATTTTCCAAAGCCTGCCAGAGTGATTCTTTCGATAAGGGGTCGCGCTGGCTGAACTCCTTAGGCCGCTCCCGGACATCAGGCTTCCCGCCCACACCGGCAATTACCCATTGGCGAACGTTGCCCGACAGGTGAAGGATCAGATTTCCGATGCTGTTATCGGTTACATGGGAGCGCCACCAGATGTCTCCCTCATCCAACAAGTCAATGCACCGCTTGATCTTAGGCATGGAGTCATGACTGAGATGCGAGCGCGCCTGCTGAATAAAATGATTTCCCAACATTTCCGAATCCGCCATCTTTTCCCCCGTTATTCTCTTTAATCTATTGATTTAAGAAACTAAGTGTAACGATTCAAAATTGCGTCGACCCCCTAATCCCTTGAGATGAGGCCATTATCCTATCGAGGTTATTGAGGCGCCTGCCACGCCACGAGCCAATGGGCAAGAAAATTGCCGCTCAAGCAATTGGGCTTTTTGGGATAACCAAATATTTATGATAGCTTTAGAAGCCCTTCTACGCAAGCGACACAGGGACTGGAGCTTTGGCTTGATACTCCCTTGACACCTCGAATTGAATGGCATAATCTGGATTTAAGGCTGGACCCACGGGTTAGCCTAACTACGTGTTCAAGAAAGTTTACATCCTCTTTTCAGAGGTACTTTATTCGAAGCTTCCTGTTCTTTACCTTTTGGATTCTTACCTTTCCAGTCGGCTATCTGCAAGCGTCGCAGATAAGCAAGGTCGATTATAGCGAACCATCCTCCTCTTCTTTAAAGCTGGCTACTGTTGCCGAGGTTTGCTCAGAGATCCGGTCCCAAACCTCTGGCTTCGAATGGTCCTCGCAAAGGTCGGTTTCTCAAACCGCCCTGGATGAAGATTTCGATGGGGACGATGAAGACCTGCCCATAGCTTGCTTAGAAGTTTGTTTTCTACTAGTTCCATCCGTTCATTTTGAATTTACGCAGTTCGAGACCAAGGTCGGCACACCCCAACAAGTGACGGCTCCGGTCCGTTTTGAACGTCCTCCTCCAGCTCGATTTGACGCATAAGGTATCTGCGGCTTATCGAGATCAGGCAAGTTCCTTCCGTATCTGAAAAGCTTCCCATCTCGAACCGGAGTTTGAGCTTAGAGCCAGGTTGCCCCCCTCATGTGAACACGGGCGCGATTTTCTGGATCTTCCTCCCTCCGGCCAACAAGCGAAAGTGAAGTGCATTCAAGTGAACGCTTTGCCAATTCACTTTATCGACTGCTGATCACAAATGAGAGGGAATCATGCGAATTATTCTAGCGGACTTGAGGTCAAAGCAGGGTTACGTCGTTAAAGACACTGTGGTTGGGGGGTATGGCTCGCGGCTCAGCTCCTTTTCACGAACGACGAAGCTCTATTGCTATTTCAAGCGGAATTTTCACCAAGTGCCAAGCGTTCAAATGGCTACGTTGGCTGGGATCCTCGCCGAAGCAGGCCATAGTGTGATTTATACTTCCGGGCGCCTCTTGGAAGGCGATGTAGCGATCGTCCTGTCGTCTCTCGTCGACTATCGGAACGAAATTCAATGGGCGGATGCCGCCCGGGAAAAGGGGATTCGCGTCGGGTTCGTGGGTCTGGCCGCCTCAAAACTTCCCCAGCTTTTTCAGGACCACGCCGATTTCGTCATTCAAGGGGAGCCCGAGGCGGCAATCCTGCGCCTGGCTGCCGGCGCGACTCTCCAAGGATTGACCCCCAGCCCCGCCATCGACGATTTGGATTCCATCCCTCATGCCCGCTTCGATCTGGTCCAGAAGCCGCCCGATCTCTGGCAGAGCATCGGACTCACTGACAAACTGGGAGGAGGCTCTTTCTCACTGATGTCCAGCCGGAGCTGTCCGGAATTCTGCACCTACTGCCCGCACCGGATTCAGGCCAGCTATCGCGCCAGAAGCGTCAAGAATATCGTGGACGAACTGGAAGCTTTGTGTGAACGGTTTCCTCAACCTTATGTCGTGTTTCGCGATCCGCTGTTTAGCTTTCAACGGGATCGTTGCCTGCACCTGGCCGATGAAATTCAATTCAGAAAATTGAAATTGCATTTTGAGTGCGAGACCCGGCTGGATCGATTGGACAAAGACCTTTTGCAAAAGCTCCATGCCGCGGGATTGCGACGGATTAACTTTGGCGTGGAATCCGTTTCGCCCGAGATTTTGAGAAAAGTGGCGCGCACTCCCATCGCCCCGGCCCATGCCAAAGCCATGATTGAAACCTGCAGGCAGATGGAGATTGGAACCGTGGCTTTCTACATCCTGGGCTTTTTGACGGATACCTGGAATTCCATCTCTGCCACCATTGAATACTCCATCGCGCTGGACACGACTTACGCCCAGTTTAAGTTATTGACGCCGTATCCGGGGACGCCGCTGTGGAAACAGATGGAGCCGCTGGTCTACGAAAAAGATTGGGAGAAATTCAATGGGTTTACCCCAACCTTTCATCATCCCCAATTAAAGGCGGAAGAGCTCTCTTTTCTTCTCGGAGCGGCTTTCGCGCGCTTCTACATGCGGCCTTCCTTCCTGGCAAACGCATGGCGATTGAATAACCCCATGGTACAAAGATTTGCCAGAAAATTGGATCATAAGGCCAATGAAGTTCATACTCGTAAAGAGATTAGCGTCATGGCCAGGCCGATTGCATGTTAATGACAATTTCCAGGTATGGACCCAGGGTCCTTCCCAACACGGAACAAATTATTGCGGAATGCAAGGCCCAGGATGGCCTGATTCACGGCCCATCGATCGCTCGCTTTGAGGAAGCTTTTTCCAACCGATTCGGCGGGCTAAGCGCCATTGCGACTTCCTACGGACGGATGGCTTTTCTGTATATTCTCAAAGCTTTCGGCTTTCCTCCGAATTCCGAGATCATCTTTCCGGCGCTGACTTTCTGGATCGTCCCGGAAATGGCGCGAGTCGCAGGATTCACCCCCGTGTTTGCGGATGTCGATCCCCGTACCTTCAACCTGGATCCCGGAGCTTTCGAGCGTGCCATTACCAGCCGGACCGTAGCCGTCGTGCCAACTCATCTCTATGGCCTGGCGTGTGATCTCGATCCCATACTTGCCATCGCCAGAAGAAGGAATCTGGCCGTCATCGAAGATTGCGCCCATGCTCTGGGCGCCACCTATCGGAAACAACCTGTTGGAAGTTTTGGCGAAGCCAGCTTTTTCAGCTTTCAAACCCTGAAACCATTGAACACTTACGGAGGAGGAATGGCAGTGGTGCGCAACGCGGCATTGGCTCAGCGCGTGGCCGATCTGGCGGCGGCAGAACCCGAAGCCCAGCCCAAAGAAATTCTCAAAAAACTTCTCCAGGGCCGCATTCAACGCATCTTCACCAGACCGTCTGTTTTCACCTTTTCTGCTTTCCCGATTCTCTATGCCGCGTCTCATTTGAACGCTCGGCCGGATGTCTACTTGTGGGAGAAAATTCGGCACTTGAAGGCTCTACCGCTCTCCTACACCCAGCGGTATACGAATGTACAAGCGGCGCTCGGACTGGCGGGCTTGAACTTTCTGGATGAATGGAACCAGCGGACGCGAGCTCACGCGCAACTCATGAATCAAATGCTCGTCGACCTGCCTGGCGTGACTCCGCCGCAGGCGCCGCCGGATAGGGAACACATTTATTATCAGTATTGCACATACGTGCCGGATAGGGATGATTTGGTGAGACGTTGTACGCAGCGCGGCGTCGACATCGAAACGCTCCACGTTGACGTTTGTACACAATTACCGCAATTTGGCCCCGTTTCCAGGGCTATGGGAGCCGAGCGCGCGGCCACGGCCGTACAACTCCCCATCTATCAGAGTTTGTCCGACGATCAAGTCAGGCTGGTCGCGCGAAGAGTCCGAACCGCAGTTGCCGATTTAGCCAGACAGGCTCCTGCCATTGCTTGAGAGGGCCTCAATGAATTTGGATTCATCCACTGGATTTTTTGCCTACCTCGCCATTTTCCTGGCAGCAGCCATTGAAGGAGAGATTGTCTTTGTGGCGGCGAGTGTGTTGGTGAGCTTGGGGAAACTGGATCCTTTCGGGGTCTTCGCGGCCGGAGCGCTGGGAGGCTCGGCCGGAGATCAGGTTTTTTATTTTCTCGGCAAAGGTCGCTTGTGGCACCTGCTTGACCGATTCCCCGCCGTGGCGCGCAAAGGAAAGCTGGTTGCGGCAAAGGTGCAAAAGCATGCGACCGGCATGATCCTGGCTTCGCGGTTTCTTCCAGGGTTGAGGATTGCCATACCGCTGGCCTGTGCTTACTCCAAAGTAAAAGCTTTGCGGTTTTGCTTTTGCAATCTCTTGAGCGCGATGGCCTGGTCTGGCTCGATCTTAATTCTCGTGGCCTGGGGGGGCCCCAATGCGATCAGCCGTTTGGGTATCACCGCCTGGTGGGCACCCATTGTGCCGGCGCTCCTCATCATCGGCCTGTTTTACACCTTGGAACGTAAAGCCAAGCGTCAAAATCAAGCTTACGCAGGCTCCCAACCGGCCCAAAAGTCCTAGTCCTCATTTCTCAGATGTTTAATGAAGTCTCGAAATCTGCCTCGTCTGGACGAGATAAAATTGTGTCACCGGCGCACTATTGCAGTGCCGTAAAAGATAATAAAGATGAAAAGAATCCCTACAAACACAAACATAGGAACGAGTAGAGCTAGACCAAGTGCCAGAAGTAATAGCTGTAATCTTGAGATCTCTCTCTTATGCGCGACGTAGGTTTGTGCAATCATGGCTCCATTGAAATGCAAAGTAATGGGAAGCCGATAAACAGTGCCGGGAAACTACCTACTATCACCCCAATATAGAGGACTCCAGACCAACACATCCAATGCCGACAATCCAGCAACTTTTGCCTTCAGAGCCCTAGAGGATAAACGCATCTTGCGAGCGAAATACCGGTGCCTGATGAGTCTAAGGAATTGCAATTATTAAAAGTAAGACATAAAATATTGGGATTGCCTGTTCAATTGCATGAGCATGCACAGGTGGACATAAAAGAAGTGTCGCCAAAAGAGTACCTGCGCATGTTGTAGAGAATCTCTTGAACATCAATATGT
The DNA here is from genome assembly GCA_046331665.1 of Terriglobia bacterium. Classification (GTDB taxonomy): domain Bacteria; phylum Acidobacteriota; class Terriglobia; order Versatilivoradales; family Versatilivoraceae; genus CAWBAT01. The sequence continues at coordinate 26,092 of JAXLQK010000042.1, forward strand.
AATCATGTGGGTGCCTGACGGACGAATGAACAAAAATTCCTGTGGAGAATTTGCATCAAATCACAAAACTTGGAAAAATCAGATTGAAGGTGAATATTAGTGGCCAAATTCAGCCACATAGCAAATTAGAGGGTCATTCTATTCCCAGAAATCCCTTGAACTCCCTGGAGAGTTTCTCTATACTTCGGGCGCTTTCCGTAAGGGAAGCAGCGATTGTGCCCAGGTAGCTCAGGCGGTAGAGCGCAGCCCTGAAAAGGCTGGCGTCGGCGGTTCAACTCCGTCCCTGGGCACCATCAAAACCCACCTTAAAACCACTTCTGCGCTCTACAAAAGCGGAGAGGGAAAAAGGGCCGACACTTACCCCACGTCGGCCCTTTTTTATTTGATGCCCAGACTTTTGATAAGAATTTCCGGTGGTAGAGTGCTCAATAAGAGAGGAAATACTGCACTTCAACCAGCAACTACGACTGGGTGTGCGTTTTCGTATTGCTGAATACGATCCTGATGCTGAAGGGTTAAGCCAATGTCGTCGAGCCCATGAAGGAGACAATGGCGGCGGAATTCATCCACTTCAAATTTCCAATCAATTCCGTCCTGGGACCGCACCCGACAGGTTTCCAAATCAATCTGCAGTGAAAATCCGGCAAGGCTTCTCACCTTTTCGAACAAGGTCTGGATTTTGGCTTCCTCCAGACGAATCGGCAGCATGCCGTTCTTGAAGCAATTGTTGTAGAAAATATCGGCAAAGGAAGGCGCCAGCACACTGCGAAAGCCGAAGTCCTGGAGTGCCCAGGGGGCATGCTCGCGGGACGAGCCGCAGCCAAAATTGGCTCGGGTCAACAGGATCGAAGCGCCGCGATAGCGCTCTTGATTCAGCTCAAAATCCGGGTTGGGTTGCTTTCCATCGATCAGCCGCCAGTCGTAAAACAGGTACTGGCCAAATCCTGTCCGCTCGATCCGCTTGAGAAATTGCTTGGGGATGATCTGGTCAGTATCCACATTTGGCATGTCCAACGGAGCAACCACTCCGTTTAATCGGGTGAATGGTTCCATGAATTTTTCCTCGATCCGATGATGATCAATACTGCCGGACATCTACAAAATGTCCCTGAACCGCGGCGGCGGCGGCCATCAGGGGACTGACGAGATGGGTACGGCCTCCCTTTCCCTGCCGCCCTTCAAAGTTGCGGTTCGAAGTGGAGGCGCAGCGCTCTCCGGGTTTGAGAATATCAGGATTCATCCCCAGACACATGCTGCATCCCGACTCGCGCCAATCGAAGCCAGCTTCCTTGAATATGCGATCTAGGCCTTCTCTTTCCGCAATCCGTTTGACTTCCTGAGACCCCGGCACCACCATGGCATACACCTTGTTTGAAACTTTTTTCCCTTCGATAAAACGGGCCACACTGCGCAGATCTTCGATGCGCGAATTGGTGCAGGACCCGATAAAGACCCGGTCGATCGGAATTTCCTGAATCGGCGTCCCCGGCTTCAACCCCATATACTCCAGAGCGCGCTGTGCCGACTTCTGTGCGTTCAAATCAGGCATATCCCCGGGGTTCGGCACTTTTCCATCGATGGAGATGACCTGCCCTGGATTCGTTCCCCACGTGACCTGGGGCGAGAGTTCGGAGGCATTCAGCTTCAACTCCCTGTCAAAGACTGCCCCTGGATCCGTCTTCAGCTTCTTCCAATCTTCTACCGACTGATCGAAGTTTTTCGGGGAGAAACGGCGCCCGCGCAGATAGTCAAAGGTTGCCTGGTCGGGAGCCACCATGCCGGCTCGAGCTCCACCTTCAATAGACATGTTGCATACTGTCATGCGCTCTTCCATGCTGAGGTTGCGAATAGTCTCTCCTGCATATTCGATGACATGCCCGGTCCCGCCATCGGTGCCGATCCGGCCAATGATGGACAAAATGACATCTTTGGCTTCCACCCCGTAGGGACGCGCACCCTCCACTTGAATCAAATAGGTCTTCGGCTTGTCCTGAAGCAAACACTGCGTGGCGAGCACATGCTCCACTTCGCTCGTCCCGATCCCAAAAGCCAAGGCACCAAAAGCGCCGTGGGTCGAGGTGTGGCTGTCACCGCAAACCAGCGTCGCACCGGGCAACGTCAGCCCAAGCTCGGGCCCGATGACATGCACAATCCCCTGCTCCGGACTATTCAAGTCGTAAAGGACAATCCCAAATTCTCTGCAATTGGCCGCCAACGTCCTGATCTGCTGAGCAGATATCGGGTCTTCGATCGGGAGCTGCCTGCCCGTAGTAGGGACATTGTGATCCATCGTGGCATAGGTCAAATCTGGCCTGCGAACCTTGCGCCCGGCCAGCCGCAATCCCTCGAAGGCCTGAGGCGAGGTGACTTCGTGAACAAGATGGCGATCGATATAGATCAGGGACGGCTTTCCGGGCTCTTCCAAGACAACGTGCGGGTCCCAGATCTTTTCAAACAGGGTTTTAGGTTTCATCGTTCCACTCGTATCAAATTTAGGTACTACGATGACGTCGTACGGCTTCGTCCACCGGCCGGCGGACTCAGCCCTCCAAGGGTGCAATCTTTGTAGCCAGGTCGTCGACCCCGGCCAAGGGGTCCTCCCTGGAGACGGGACGCCCTCGTCCCGCAGTCCCCTCCAAGGGGTGCAGGGGTGAGTTTCAAAACGATTCGCCGCGAGGGCGCGGCGTCTCCATACTACTCCTTCTACAAACCTATTTGTAGTAATTGAGGTCTTTAGCGACCAAGCTGCTGAGACCATCGCTCCCAGCTCGTGGCCAAAATTCCATTATAACGAAAAGCTCGCCCCTCTCCTCAAATTAATCCAGAGGGGCGCTATGTTAAGATGATGAAGAGCGCAAAGCGTCGAAGAAAAACTATTGAAGGGAAGGGCTATGAACAATTGGCGAAACAAGATCGCACTGATAGGAATCATGGGAATCGTTTTGGGATTCAGCGGGCTTATCCAGCCAGACCCAACTTATTCCCTTCTTCACCCCACCGCGGATGGGGATCATGCGTCAGCCACGCGAAGCCCGATCCTGCTTCCCAGCGGATCGCAAGTCGCCTTTGGCAGTTTTTTCAGCCCGTCTCTCAAAGAAGAACGGGAATATTCGATTTTTCTTCCACCCTCCTATACTAAAAGCCAAAATCATTACCCGGTCGTCTATTTCCTTCACGGTTTGAATAATGATCACCTTAGCTGGACCTCAGACCGGTACGGTCATCTTTACCAGACCATCGACCGGTTGATCCTCGAGCAAAAAATTCCCGAGATCATCATGGTCCATCCTAAAGGCGACAACAGCTTCTACACAAATTACCTGGATGGCAGTAAACGCTACGAGGATTTTGTCGACCAGGATCTCATCCAGTCTATCGAGAGCAACTACCGGGCGAAGACGGGAGCCAAGTGGAGGGCCATCGGGGGCACGTCGATGGGCGGCTTTGGCGCTCTGAAAATTGCCTTCAAGCACAAGGATCTGTATTCCAGCACGGCCGCGCATTCGCCGATCGTGTTTCTGAATGACCCTGACCGGATGTCTGATGAAACTAAGAGCAGTGGCCGGTTTAATTGGTTTACGCAAATGATCACTCCGATCTTTGGCAATCCGGTGAACCTGGATAAATGGCGAAACAATAATCCGCTGGATCTCGCCAAAACCCGGGACTTGAGCGGATTGAGAATCTATTTCGATTACGGAACGGCCGACCGCTATAACTCAATCATGGGTCTGGGCCAGGGTCTAAAATCACTCGATGCCATTTTGTCGGAACGGCATATTCCGCACGTTTTTGTGGAACATCCAAATGAGGCTCACGGCTGGGAACTGGTGAGTCTGCACTTGTCAGAATCGATGCCTTTTCTTTGCCAGGGGTTCAAGGAGTGAATTGTGACTGGCCTTAAACACCAGGTGGCCGTTCCCAATCAAGATTGACCCTTCCCAGAAATCTGACAAGCTGTCCGCTCATTCGCCGGATCCTGGCCTCGAGGAGAAAGAGAGGAGAAAGACTGGAACCTATGCTCAAAGAAGTGACGACCTACCATCTTGAAATGCTGAATCCTGCAGAACTGCGCGGTAAGCACGCTCCCACCGGCGATTTTCAGGTTCGGCGAGCCGAGATTCCCTGTCCCGAGCTTAATCGCTTCTTGTATGCCAGCGTGGGCGGCGACTGGTATTGGACAGACCGTTTGAGCTGGAGTTATTCGAAATGGCTCGACTATCTCAATCGTCCAGAGCTGGAAACCTGGGTGGGATACCGTTCGGGCACCCCTGCGGGGTACTTCGAACTGGAGACGCAAGCCGGCGGCAGCGTCGAGATTGCTTACTTCGGTTTACTTCCTTCATTTATCGGAAAACAATTGGGAGGAGCCTTGCTGACGGCGGCGGTGGAGCGCGCATGGGCTTCCGGGGCCGCGCGCGTTTGGGTTCATACCTGTACGCTGGATGGCCCCCACGCCCTCAAGAACTACCTGGCCAGAGGGTTCCGGCAATTTGAGGAAGAGAAAGAATGGAAGACCCTGCCAGAGTGCCCCCCAGGCTCCCTGGCCCGGAGCACGGGGTTAGGAGGTTACTGAAAAACTCTCTGTAGCGGCGCTCTATGAGCGCCGGCTTGATTACACGAACTACTCGAGATCCGGCGGATTGGAGACGGGACGCCCTCGTCCCGCTTGAACAACTCGCCGCGAGGGCGCGGCGTCTCCAGTTGTAGCGGCGCTCTATGAGCGCCGGTGTAGCGTGATCAAACCGACCACTCGGGATTCGGCGGTCATAGACCGCCGCTACGAAGAAGTTTGCCTTTCGATGAACTCTGCCAAGCCACCCGCCCCTGGCGTTAGAAAGTCCCTATTTCCCGCTATAGATTTCCCCTGCAGGTTTACCGAGCGTGATCTCTTTATAGACAGCTTCCACTTGCGATGGGAAAAAATCGCCGACCCAGTTAGCTACGGACTCGGGGAGCTTGAGGGCCGTTGAATTCAATTTACCGTCCTTCAAGGTGCCCAGATCTTCAAGCTTCTTTCCGGACTTGATAGCCGTGTGAACGCTCTTCTGGAGTTCCAGGATAAAACGCTTCTCACCCAGCAGCACATCCCGGGACCCGGGAACTCCATGTCCTGGAAGAACGGTCTTCACGTCTAGCTTCAAGGCATGATTGATCACGTCCGGCCAGTTACCCACGTTGCCATCGCTCATATAGTTATAGGGGCCATTAACGACGGCATCCCCTGTGCAAATGATCTTTTCCTTAGGGAGATAAACAAAGCCGTCACCGCGAGTATGTGCCCAGCCAAAGAAATGGAATTCCACCCGATGCGTGGAATCTTCAATCACAAACTTATTTTCGGAAAAAGTTTGTTGGGGAGGCTCTGCGGTCGGCAAGTTCAGAGCCGCCACGTCTTCGCGTGTTTTTGCCGTATCCAGCCAACGGGCGGGCTCATAGCGCTTCATTTCTTCCACCACTCCCACATAGGCCAGGGTAGTGGCCCCTTGTCGGGTCCAAACCGGATTGCCATAGGCGTGGTCCCCATGATGGTGTGTGTCAAAGACATATTTGACCGGTTTGCTGCTCGTCTTTTTGATGTCGGCGAGGCACGCTTCGGCGCCATTGGGAAAATTGGCGTCGACTACAATCAAATAGTCCTTCATCTCGATCCAGATATTGTTGCAATTCCCTTTTCCCTTCAAGTCGCCTTCCCGGAACCAAACCCCTTGCCCGATCTGGCTGACGCTATTGGGAGTGGCTTGGACCGGGTCATTAGACCTCCCCAACCAGAGTCCCAACAGGATCAAAACCAAAGCCGCCATCATGAACTTCTGATTCCGATGCATTTGCGATTCTCCATAGACATCAAATTCACTGAGAAAATTGATCCAAACCCCTCAAGGTCGAATGACTGTCCCGTCCCTTTTTCGAATGGTCCCCCAAATCGGGTCAAAGGAGCGGTTGGCTGGGAAGGGGTATTTGGCGGCCAGAGCCTCATCCACTTCCACTCCCAAACCGGGGACTTCGTGGGCATACAGGTAGCCGTTCTTGATTTCCGGACACCCCTTGAAGATCTCGCGCGTTTCCGGCGGGAAAATATGTCCTTCGTGAATTCCAAAATTATAGCTCGCCAGTTCCAACGCCAGTTGGGCCGCATGTGCCACTGGGGAGGCATCTCCCGGACCATGCCAGGCCGTGCGAACGCCGAAGAATTCGCATAACGCTGCCACTTTTCGCGCCATACTGAGCCCGCCGATCTGGGAGATATGAATGCGGATGAAATCGATGTAACGATTCGAAATGAGCGGCAGAAATTCGTGCACGTTATTAAACAGCTCTCCCATGGCAATAGGGGTACTGCATTGCTGTCGAATCAGGCGAAAATGGTCGGTCTCTTCGGGAGGGACGGGATCTTCGATAAAGAATGGACGGTACTTCTCCACTTCCTTGCACAAATTGACGGCCTCGCTCGGGGTAAGGCGTTCATGGATGTCGTGGATCAGCTCAACTTGATCTCCGAGTTTGGCCCGCATGGTCTCAAACATCTTTGGCACCATCAGAAGGTACGGAGTGCTCTCCCAGACGGACTTCGGGTTAGTGGGTCCAATATCCTTGTCATCGAGGTCTGTCCCACCAATGCCGTACGTTCGAAATCCCGGCACGTCCGCCTGGATGCGAATGTGGCGGAATCCCTGCTCCATCGCCTGACGCGCGTTGTTCTCCAGTTCTTGAAAGTCCCGGCCCGATGCGTGATAGTAACATTCGGCCGCGAACCGGCACTTGCCGCCGAGCAGCTGATAGACCGGCATGTTGGCTCTCTTCCCTTTGATGTCCCAAAGAGCCATGTCCACCCCGCTCATCGCATTGAACAGAACAGGACCATTTCGCCAGTAGGAACTCACATAGGTAGACTGCCAAATATCCTCGATCTCATCGACATTTCTTCCCAGCAGGAACGGCTTGAGATATTTTTCCACGGCGGTTTGGACAGCCAGCGGTCTTTGCGTAAAGGTGGCGCATCCATAACCGTGCAGTCCGGGCTCCGTCGTCAGCACTTTCACAATGACCATGCGGATGCCATTGGGGTAGGTCAGAATGGTCTCAAGGTCACGAATCTTTACTACGCCCAGTCCTTGGAGCGGTTCCGACTTGCTCTGCGCCCATAAAGACTGCACTGAACCTTCGAACGGGAGCAGGTGGGCGCTTCCCGCCAAGGCGCTCGTCGAGAACCAACGCAAGGCTTGCCGTCGATCCATAAGGCTCCTTATCACTTAGGGTTAACCAGCTTCCTGATGCTATGCAAGACGATGGGTGATGTCAAACTTAGAGTCCATCAAGTCAAAGGAACGTAAACAGGCTGGCCCAAACGGACTGACTCCAGGGCGGCGAAGGCCAGCTCGCAGGAGCGTAAGGCATCTTCCCACGTAACTGCCGGCTCCCTCTTTCCGCGAACCGCGTCAATGAATTGAGCAACCTCGCTAAAGTACGGGTCGTCACTGGATTCGATGGGAGGAAGGGAGATCTTCGATTCAGGCGCACTTTCGATTTTTGCGGTAGAGAGCCAAGACGTGCTTCGGGCGGCCAGGCTGTCATACGACAGCATGCCCCGACTCCCGCAGATTTCAACCGTCTGTTGAAAACTGCCTGCCGGATGCGCCCAGCTTCCCTCGAGATGGGCAATGGCGCCCGACTCCAGTTGAATGTTCAGGAGCGCATATTCCAGTTTGCCGGCATGGGAGGCTGTGGTGGACTGGGCAAAGACGGTCTTGGCTTCCCCGCAAGTCCAGCGCAAAAAGTCCAGGTCATGGATGAGCAGATCGAGAATCACACCGCCGCTCTTCTCCCGATCGGCAAACCAGGAGTCCGCGCCCGGGTATCCCACGCAGCGGGATAACCGAATCGATCCCACCTGGCCCACTTCTTCAGCCAGGACCATTTGCCGAATTCTTGCGTACTCCCAAAAAAAGCGCAGTACCTGCCCCACGGTGACGATCCGGCCATACCCGGACAGGCATTGCCGAATGTCGCCGGCCATGGCCTCGTTCAAGGCCAGCGGCTTTTCGCAAAACACATGCTTGGCACTGGCCACACATTTCTGGAGAGAGCCCCAGCGCAGGAACGTGGGCAGGCAATCAAAAACGATGGGTACCTCCGCATCTTCAAAAATCCGCTCTTGTCGATCCAGGGGGATCGCTCCGCAGGTTTTGGAAAGTCTTTCCGCCCTCGACAAGGATCGGCTATAAACATAACGGATTCGGACCTCAGGCAGCCGTTGGAGAGACTGCGCGATCCTCCATCCCATATTCCCGGCGCCCAGCAGGGCAACATCCGTAAGTTTGATTCCAGCCTCAAGCCGTTCCGATGGATTCATTGCAATTGCTCTTTCACTCCGCGGGAAAGCGCATCGACTCACTTCCCTTACAAGAAAACTGCCTTCCCGCTTCGAACTGACTCATAGGCACCTTCAACCACCTCCAGGGCCCTTAAGCCATCCGTCCCGTCTGGAGAGACGGGAGTTCCTTTCCGGATGGACTCGATGAAATGGCGAAGGAGTCGCTGATTCAAATCACCGTCATGGGAGACAGCCAGAAGCCTGGCCGAGGACTCTGAGAAATGGCTGATCGTCCACGGGAATAGATCAAGGTCAAAAACTCCCCGTGTACCGATAATGCTGAGATGCACATCTCCCCAGATCGGGAATGAGCGGGCAGGCCGTGACCAACTGGCGTCCAGCGTCACAAAAACACCATGGCTCATCTCCAAACTCAGCAAAGCCACATCTTCGACCGCGATCGGATGCAGACGCGTCGCGGCCTGGGCGTAAACGCGCACAAACTCCTGTCCAAAAATCCATCGCAACGCGTCGACCACATGTACCGTGTGGTCCATAATGGCGCCGCCGCCGGATAAAGCCGGATCGACGAACCAACCCCCGGGCATGGTGCCGTGATTGGTCGCCTTGACGGCAATGATTTCCCCAAGGGATTTCTGTTCAATCCATTGCCTGGCCTGTTGTAACGGTTCGCTAAAGCGGCAGGGAAAACAAAGCCCCAAGGGAGTGCCGTAAGCTTCCACCATCGCCAGCATTTCCCGGGCATCAGCGATCTTTGTCGCCAGAGGTTTTTCGCAGAGGATGGGAATTCTGGCTCGGGCCGCATCCATGACCATCTGTTTGTGCCGGACGTTGGCTGAACAAATCAGGACACCATCTACCAGTGCAGGGCGAAGCAAAGCTTGATAATCGTTTTGGCAGGGAATTCCTCCGATCACGTCGATCGAGCCATGCAAACTTCGCGGGTCTGGCTCTGCAATCCCCACCACCTCGACATCCGGCATGGATTTCAGACACTGAAGATAGTGATGCGCATGGATGTGCTCGAATCCGAGGATGGCCAGTCTGGTCTTCGCCACAAGTCTTAGACTCTCTTCTATTCATTAAGCAGGCAGGAGAAATCCTATGCCAATGACAGAGGAAAGGCAATTCGGAACAAGACCTCGCTGCGGCCGGAAAAAATGTCCGAATTCCGGAAAAAACGATCCGACAAGCCCCGCTTCCTTCCGCGAGTTTTTCCGCATCCTATTCATAATAAGATAGTTAAAAATATTCATTTTTTGGAATACGGCGTGAATTAGCAAAGGGTGTAAAGCGACGCCGAAAGTCGCCAGCAGTGATCAGCAGAGGAGAAAGGAAGGCAGCCGATGGATACCCAAACGAATAAACTTCTTCAGCAAGCAGGGAAATACGTCATGCTTGGCAAACACACGCACGCCCTCGAACAATATCTGAAGCTCCACGATTTGGAACCTGAAGACACGACGATTTTGAACAACATCGGCGACTTGTATGTCCGCTTAAATGATAAAGAGGCGGCCGTGTTTTGGTATACCAAGCTGGCCGAGACTTTTGCACTTCGCCAGCAGTTGGCCAGTGCTGTGACGAGCTATCGAAAGCTCCTCAAGATCACTCCCAAAAACCAGGATGTGATCATGCAGCTCGCCCTGCTCTCTGAGAGAGTCGGGCAGAAAGCGAATGCCAAAAATTTCTATGAGATGTTAGCTCAGCAAAAACAGGATTTGGGAGAGAATGCTGAGGCGTCCATTCTTCTGCAAAAAGCCAGTTACCTCGATCCCACCTGCACCCAAGTGCTCTTGAAATTGTCGCAATGCCTCGAGTTACAGGGAAAATCTGAAGATGCCGCCCGCTATTACCTGCAATGCGCCAATCTCTTGTCGGAGCGCGGCAAGAAACAAGAAGCGGTTCAGGTTATCGAAACGGTTCTCCGGATTCGCCCAAAAGACAAAGAATCCATGAAGGGCTTGTTCCGCCTGCTGCAGCGTGAAGGGCTCACCAGCAAGGCAAGTGATTACTTGCAGTCCTCCGTTTTGACCGAGGACTCCGAATTGAAGCTGATGATGTGCGAGTTACTCATCACCGAAGGCAGCTTGGATGCAGCCAGGCAGGTCCTCAAAGAGAATGCCCCCAAAAACGCCGCCTTCTATGAACCCGCGGTGAAATTACTGAAAGCTCTCTTAAGCAGGGGTGAGTTTGAGGCAGCACTGGATCTGGTAGACACCATTTTTGACCTCTCGATTCAGTTGCACGATGAAGGAACCTTGAGAGGCATCCTGGAAAATCTGATTGCCATGAATGGGAGCAATGTCCGCCTGCTGAAACCTCTTGCCACGCTGATGATTCGCATGAATGACAAGTTGAACCTCGAACCTGTCTTGAAGGCACTCGTAACTCTCCAACTGAGAGAAGGAAATATCCGCGATGCCAAAGAGAGTCTCAACAAATTGGTGGTCTATGGACAAGCCGATTACTATTTGGATCTGCTCAATCTGGTCGCAGAAAGCTCCGCGGCGTCAGGTCCTGTTCCTCAGGTCGTTGTCGAACGAGTCCTCCAAGCTCTGGAGCATGGCCGCCTCAACAAACAGGAAAACACTGAAGAGCCCTTCAGTTCCCTGGAAGTCGGCAACCTGCGCATGGACGTAGTGGGGGATCTGAGCATTGAAGAAGAGTTTCTGCTGGAGGGAATCAATTTCTAATCGGCAGGAGTCCCTGGCTTAAGCTTCCGCGTCTTTAGGTTGGATGTCTCTCCATTTCTCCTTGTTCCTCCTCGCAAAAGAGGCGCCAGCCTGCTACGGTGATAGCAGACTGGCACCTCGGCCCCAAGCCTTTCCTGGACCCCTGGTAATCATTTTGTCAGTACCAATGGACTTTTTTCATTCAGTCCATGTGAGGAGGCTTCGCAACTTCAGACCAGCCTAAGGTATAATCGCCGGAACAGTCATCAGAGTTGAGGAGTCGCCGGCAAAGCAGCCGACTCCATCAAGGAAAGGATGGATTGAGAATGCCTTCCCCAAACATTTCACGGCGGACCTTCATGACCGCCTGCGGCGCGTCTGCCTCGTTGCTCATGACAAAGAATCTCCTGGCGGCCAGTACCAAAGCTTCCCTCTCCAAGATCGACCGGGTCAAGGCAGTCCTGCAAGCCGAGCGAGTGGATCGGCCGCCCTTCAGTTTTTGGCACCATTTTGGCCTGGAAAACCAGCCTGGCGAAAAACATGCCGAAGCAACACTGGCTTTTTATCGAAAATTCGACGTCGATATTTTGAAGGTCATGAGCGACTACCCCTACCCGTTGCCGCCCAATTTAACGGCGATTACCGATTTTTCAGATTGGGAAAAATTTGAGCCGATCAAGAACCCCTTTCCCGAACAGATCAAGGCGCTCAAGATCATCGACAAGGAGCTCAAGGGAAAAGCTCCGTTTGTCGAGACTCTCTTCCAATCCTGGACGGTTCTCGAAAAACTGTCTTCGAAAGCCGCTGTTCAACGGCTGAAAAAGGAAGACCCAACCTTATTGAAGAAAGTGTTACGCGTGATTTCGGAATCCCAGGGGCATCATGCCCGATCTGCGCTGGACGCTGGCGCCGCCGGCATCTTTTTGGCGGTGGCGGCTGCGGACAACTCGGTGATGGATTCCCAGGAATATCTGAAATTCGTGCGCGAATCCGATTTAATTATTCTCGACACCGTCAAAAATAAGGGGTATCTCAACATCTTGCACGTGCACGGAAATACCCCCCATTTCGAGACGCTTTTAAGTTACCCCGCCCATGTCATGAACTATTCAGTATTTGGCACGGGAATCGGACTGGCTGAGATGAAAAAGAAGTTCTCGGGAACACTCATGGGAGGGTTGGATGAACAAAACCTGGGGAAATTGGGAGATGCATCGCTCAAGGGTGAAATTCAGGATGCCATCCAGGCGATGCAAAAACGTCGCCTGATAGTTGCTCCCGGCTGTTCCGTCCCGAATGAGATCGCCGATGAACCGCTGTTAAAGGTGAGAGATTTTGTCATGGAAAGCTGAAGACCTGCTCAGGAATGACGTCTCTGTCAGCGCAAATCAGAGGCAGTCTGCCGGAGTGGAAATTGGAGGAGGCAAGGGAGGCCCGCTCCTTTCAATCAAAATGGCATTTTCATTCTCCCCAATTTTCCCATCATCCCCCCGCTCATTTGCTTCATCATTTTTCGCGCCTGGACGTATTGTTTCAGCAATTGGTTTACCTTTTGGACTGAGGTCCCGCTGCCGCGTGCGATCCTTTTGCGACGGCTCCCGTTGATGACCTGGTGGTGGGTTCGCTCGTAGGGAGTCATGGAGTTAATGATGGCTTCAATGTGGACCAGCTCTTTTTCATCGACTTTGACCTTGTTGATATCCTTGAACGGTCCGATTTGCGGCAACATTCCCAGCAGTTGATCCAAAGGCCCCAATTTTCTCATTTGGCGTAACTGGTCCCGGAAATCCGCTAACGTAAAGGAGTCCTTAAGCAGTTTCTGCCCCAATTCCTCGGCGGTTTCCTGATCGATTGATTGCTGGGCCTTTTCAATCAAAGAAAGAACATCCCCCATGCCGAGAATACGCGAAGCCATGCGGTCGGGATGGAAATCCTGCAAGGCATCCGGTTTCTCGCCCACACCGATGAACTTGATCGGCTGTCCGGTCACTGTCATGATCGATAGTGCGGCCCCGCCCCTGGCATCTCCATCCATCTTGGTGAGGACGACTCCGGTCAACGCCAGCTGGTCGTGAAACTCTTTGGCGCTTTTAACGGCGTCCTGCCCGGTCATGGCGTCGGCCACAAAGAGAATTTCGGACGGCTGTACGAGCTGTTTGACAGCCCGCAATTCCTCCATCAGTTGTTGGTCGATGTGCAATCGGCCGGCCGTATCGACGAGCAGGATATCGCAGCCCGAGTTTCCGGCTTCCCGGAGGGCTTCGCGACAGAGCTGCAACGGGTCGTCAACGCCCGCACCGGCATAAAATTGGGCGTCGATATCCTTGGCGATGATCGACAATTGCTCGCGCGCTGCGGGGCGGTAGACGTCGATGGACAGCAACAAGGCGCGATGCCCATGCCGGTTCAACCAGAGCGCCAGTTTGCCGGTGGTGGTCGTCTTGCCCGACCCTTGAAGTCCCACCATGAGGATTACATGCGGAGGGCGGGGTCCAAAATTCAGCTTCGAGGAGGATCCCCCCAGAATTTCAATCAACTCTTCGTGGACAATTTTCACCACCTGGTTTCCCGGGGTGAGGCTATCCATGACCTCCTGTCCCAAGGCTTTCACACGAACGGACTCGACAAACTGCTTCACTACCTTGAAATTGACATCGGCTTCAAGCAGGGCCATCCGGATTTCTTTCAGTGCCTCATCCAGATGCTCCGCCGTCAGCTTTCCTTCACCGCGCAGGTTTTTGAAGACTTTTTGCAGTTTTTGAGAGAGTTGATCAAACATGAATGCCGCTCACCATTGTACCTTTCGATTGAATCGCTGAACACTTATCGCCCGGCCCGTAGTCTCATCCACCTCGATTTCGACTCCATTTATTTGCACGTCGTCGGTCGCCGTTTCAAAACGCGCCGGGAGCTGATTAATAAACTTCGGTAACACAATTTCCTTCTTCACACCAATGATGGAATCGTGGGGGCCGGTCATCCCTGCATCCGAAATATAGGCCGTTCCTTGTGGGAACACATGTTCATCTGCCGTCGCAACGTGCGTATGAGTCCCGATTATCGCCGAGACCCGGCCATCGAAATACCATCCGATGGCTTGTTTTTCAGCGGTGGCTTCGGCATGAAAATCAATGAGGATCACCTTGGCGGCGCCTTGAATTTGGGTCAGCAGTTCGTCTCCGGTGCGAAACGGGCAGTCGATGGGGGGCATGAACACCCGCCCCTGGAGGTTGATCACCGCGAATGGGTGACCCGCCCGAGTGGTTCCCACGTAGTGCCCTTTTCCCGGAGTCGCTGGAGGATAATTGGCAGGACGCAAGAGGCGCGGCTGAAGTTCGAAATACGGCAGGACTTCTTTTTTGTCCCAGACGTGATTCCCGGAGGTTAGGACATCGATCCCCAAGCCCAGCAGTTCTTCTCCAAGCCTGGGGGTCACACCATTCCCTGCCGCCGCGTTTTCGGCATTGGCGACGCAGAGATCGATGCCACGGCTCTCGAGAATCTGCGGAAGATTATGCTCCAGGGCCTCCCGCCCCGGTTTCCCGACGATATCGCCGACAAAAAAGATTTTCATCGCGCGTAGTCCACCACGCGCGTCTCACGGATGACGGTGACCTTGATCTGACCCGGGTACTGCAATTCGTTCTCTATTTTTCTCGCTATGTCGCGAGTCAAATAAAACGCCTGTTCGTCGCTGACTTTATCGCTTTCCACCATAATGCGAATTTCCCGTCCTGCCTGCAGGGCATAACACTTGGAGACGCCTTCAAACGAATCTGCGAGGTTTTCCAGCTTTTCGAGCCGTTTTACGTAGGTTTCAAGGATTTCGCGGCGTGCACCCGGACGAGCCGCCGAGAGGGCATCCGCCGCTTGAACGAGTTGAGCCTCGACCGTCTTGAAATCGACGTCAAAATGGTGGGCTTCCATGCAGTGAATCACTTCTTCCGACTCGCCACACCGTCGCGCCACTTCAACCCCCAATTGGACGTGGGTCCCTTCCACTTCCCGGTCCACCGCCTTGCCGACATCATGCAATAGTCCCGCCCGTTGGCAGACATCGATCTTGCCCTTGATCTCTGAGGCCATCATCCCGGCCAGATAGGCTACTTCCTTGGAATGATTCAGCACGTTTTGGCCGTAACTGGTACGGTATTTGAGCCGGCCGAGGAGCCGAACGATCTCCGGATGCAGGTCGTGAATTCCAAATTCCAGAGCCGCCTCTTCCCCTTCCTTTTGAATTCTCTCGTCCATTTCCGCTTTCACCTTTTCGACCACTTCCTCTATGCGAGCAGGGTGAATGCGCCCGTCGGCAATCAACTTTTCAATGGCCGTCTTGGCGATTTCCCGGCGGATCGGATCAAATGCCGACACAATAATGGCTTCGGGAGTGTCGTCGATGATGAGATCAACCCCGGTTGCAACTTCCAGAGCCCGAATATTTCGCCCTTCCCGGCCTATGATGCGTCCCTTCATCTCATCGTTGGGAAGATCAACCACCGAGACCGCGGACTCCACAACGTGCTCGCCCGCACACCGCTGAATGCTCATGGTAATGACCTCTTTTGCGGTCTCCAGGGCATTCAGGCGGGATTCTTCCTCTACTCGCTTGACCACCGAGATGGCCTCACGGCGGGCCTCGGACTCAATTTGTTTGATGAGCTGTTTGCGCGCTTCTTCAGCCGTCAGACTGGAAATCGATTCGAGTTGACGCTTCTGCTCCTGGAGAAGGTCTTTGACTTTCTTTTCATCCAGGGCCAGCGCATATTCTTTTTCGGCGGATTTCTTTTCCCGCTGGATCAGGTCGCGTTCCCTTTGATTCAGCGTTTGTTCCTGTTTACTGAACGATTCCTCTTTCTGATTCAGCCGCCTTTCAATGCTCTGCAGTTCGATCCTGCGATCCTTATTCTGTCTTTCAACCTCACCACGCAAGCTCAGGATCTTGTCCTTCGCTTCCAGCAAGGCCTCTTTCTTGATGTTTTCCGCTTCTCTTTTCGAATCTCCAATAATCTTCAATGCAGATTGCTCGGCTGTCTTCAAGGTCATGGTGGCGTGCTTGCTTCGCATGAACAAGACCAGCAGTGCGACAACCGATACAATTGCAACAGCCAGTGCAATATAAACGACCGAGTACATGTTTTCTCCTAAAGATTAAGAACCCAAAGGGCGTCACCCTTTGGGTACATGCCCAAGTTACAAGTATCGAATGGAATAAAAGGAAAAAAAGAAACATTCTGAGCACCGTCTCCCAATTCGTGATTCGAATTGCTATGTCTTAAGAATCAAGCACTTACAATATTCCAGTTCAAATTATAGTCTATGATCCAGGCGAAGTACAATATTTCGTAGCGGCCTGCGCCGAATTCTGCAAAGCCTGGTATTGGGTTTACAAAGATGGATTGACTCTCTAAGAGGAGGATTGCTGTCGTGTCCCGCTCGTTGCCACAAAGCGGAAGCAGGTATAAATTCGAGGAGATGGAATATGCTTGTGAGGTGAAAGAAAAAAGGAGGGATGGGCAAACTCGCAGCAGGTTGCCCATCCGGGAACTCAGGACCCGACCACCCCAGGAGATCAAACCTCAACCTGGAATTCCGCCACCAGCCAGGCGAATTATGAAAGATTGAATCAAGGAAGTTTGCGAATCCGGATGTTTCGATACCAGACTTCTTGCCCGTGGTGCTGGAGACCAATATGACCGCTGTTTTCCTCGGCAAAGCCGGGATATTTGTTGAACTTACTATGAGCGATCAAGTCTTTTAACTCCTGGCTTCCCCACGTGTACTCCAACACCTTAATGCCATTGAGCCAATGCTTCACGTGATTGTCTTTGAACACGATTCTGAGCTGATTGTATTGGCCGACCGGACGGAGTTTTTTGCCAGTCGGTGCGATAAGGGCATAGAGAGATGCCGCGGAAGTCTTTGGATTTTTTCCGTCAGGGTGCAAATCGTCATCGACGACCTGGTATTCCGGGGCCGTCATCCAAATCACGGGTCCCTTTTCGGCCCCTCGATAGAATACCCCGCCATTTCCTCGTGGAGTTACTTTCCATTCCAGCTCCAATTCAAAGTCGTGAAACTTCTCTTTGGTGATCAAGTCCACTTGATCGCCGCCGACTACAGTCTTCAACGCGTGGTCATCAATCACCCACCCTTTGGAGGGGAAGTCGCTGCGCCCTGAAGCGCGCCAGGCATCGGTTGACTTCCCATCAAAAAGGACGATCCATTTCTCCTCGCTCATCAACGGATGACCGCCCAGCAGAACCAGCAGAGCGAGAGGCAAGGCCAACAAGAGTATCAGGCGCCTCTTCCCAAATTTCTGCGCCGTGTGCCCGGGTTCCAGGAAGATGGTTGCACATTGGCAACTTTATTCTTTGTAATAGGGAATGAATTTGAACGTTTCGGATGTCCTTCATTTGGGACCTTCCTTCTGATCGAGTCTTCCAGATGTACACAAGACATCGGTGGCTTCTGAGCGTGACCGACCGAATGACTCATAACAAAAATTGCGGTGTGGGTCTTGGCGCGAAAAAATGCCCCGCTTTGCCGTGAGGCACTCTATTTGGACCTGTTACCAGGTGGGCACCCAACTTCTACTTTAGGAAACTTCAGCTGGTGAAGTTTACACACCGTAAGAAGACAAGGGCTCCCATTCAAATAGGTGTTGGTTCAAATATTGGTGTGCCAACACTAACATCGCAGGGCAATTAAATATTAAAGTCAATTTCAAAGCAGGGTCAAGGGGAATCTAGCCATTCCAAGATACGTTGTGGGAGACGAGATATGAGATACGGGATACGGGATACGGGATACGGGATGCGGGATGCTAAATGCGAATAGCGGGATTGATGACTCCGGAGTGCGGAGGGGTGATTGAATGATAGCAGAGGCTTGTGCATCGATTTGGTGAAATGAGAGAATAACGCCACTTTGTGGCGAATAGGAAAATGAATCCTCCAAAATACTGGCGCTACCTCACTCCGAGCTTATTCTTGCCGGTTTTGATTCTCCTCCAACCAGGTACAATGGCGGCTTGCTCCTGTGGCACGCCAGCAGTTTGCTATGGCTATGGAGAGGCTGCGGCTGTATTTGTGGGGCGGGTCACTGAAATAATTCCTTGGAAGCCGCATCCAATCCCTTCGGTTGAGCCGAATGCGAATGGAGGATTCGCTGCTAACCGTGCGTCTCGTCGCCCAAATTCCCCGCAGATTGATCCAAACTTGATGCAAAATCGCATTCGATTTGCGGTAGATGAAGTCTATGCAGGAGAATCTCAACCTGAGATAGAAATTCAGACTCACAGCCAAAGCACTGCCTGTGGATTCCAATTCGTTCAAGGCGAATCCTATTTGGTCTATGCCTATCGGACAAGCAAGTCGGGCCCGCTGGTGACAAGTTCCTGCGATCGAACCGCGCCGATTGTCGACGCAACGGAAGATTTGTCATTCTTGAGAAGTTTGCCGCACAAAGGATCGGGTGGAAATCTCGAAATTACCTTGTCGGAATTGCAACCGGATCCGCATCCCATGATACCCCTCGCTGGAATCAGGGTGCAGGTCTCATCCATTACGGACTCGACCGAGGCGATTACCGATTCGAAGGGACGCGCCGTTTTGGAGGCACTTCCAACCGGCATCTATCAGGTGAAGGCTTTTCTTCCTGAGTCACTCGTGGAGGCCTACCCGCCTCGAGAAATTCAAGTAAATGACGGAGGCTGTAGTCGCTACTCTTTCTTCGCGCAGGTGAAAGATCAACACCCGAAGAAGCCCGCTGAGACCCCGTAATGATCGGAAAGTGAGAAAAAAGCTAAGGAGCGCGATGAAGTTCAGAGGACAGATATGAGAAAATTTTCGACTGCAGCTTACCTTTGCGTCTATGTACTCTTGCTTTTGCTATTCCCTACAAGAGACTTTTGGGCAGCCGCTCAACTTACCTACGACTATCGCGTCCTGGCCACCAGCCGCACCTCCACGATGGAAAAAGAAATGAATGAAGCCGGAGAAGCCGGGTTTGGATTCATGGGGGTCATGGGGGGAGAGACCGGCATGGGAGGCAAAGAGGTTGTGGTGGTGATGGGAAAGAAACTTGGCGGTGGTGAGCCAATCCGCAAAAAATACAAACTGTTGGCCACCCAACGCACGGGGAGCATGCAGAAGGAAATGAAGCAGGCTGGCGAAGAGGGATTTGAATATCTCGGACAGACCGTGTTTGAATCGGCATTTGGTGGGCGCGAGGTTGCCATTATTCTGGAAAGAACTTTGGACGCCCCGGCGCGAGTCATCCAGTATCAGCTGTTGGCGACGACCAAGACCTCCACGATGCAAAAAGAACTTCGCGGAGCTGGAGAAGAAGGCTTTGAGTTTCTGGGGATGACCGTCGGAAAGACGGCTTTTGGAGGAGACGAAGTCGTGTGTCTGCTTAGAAAACTGGTCCATTGATCATCAGAGAATGGTTGGGGTCTCACGTGCCTTAGGCTCAAAATGAGTCATTGCGGCAAGTGAGGCCAGGCAGATGTTTATCCCGAAAAGCGAGAGAATTTGAATACCATCCCGCCGTGGACCTGTCCGATCTGTAATACCGTTGTTCTGACCCCATTTTGTTCAGGTTGCGGTGAACGCCCTGCAAATCCACGCGATCTCACGGTTCAAGGCCTCCTCGATCAGTTCTTCCAGGCAATCAGCAACATCGATGGCCGCTTCATTCGCAGTTTTCGCTGTTTAGTGAGCCGTCCAGGCGCGCTCACCGTGGCCTATCTACGGGGTATGCGCCTGCCATTTATTGGGCCATTTCAATTGTTTCTTCTCACCAATGTTCTTTTTTTTGCAATGCAATCCATCACAAAAATGAATGTCGTCTCATCAACCCTCGAATCTCATCTTCACAATCAGGATTGGAGCTCTACGGCGCAACGCCTGGTGTCACGTCGCCTGGAGGCGAAACAAACAAGCCTTGACCACTATGCCCCTACCTTCAATCAAGCCAACCTGCTGCATGCGAAAACCTTCATCATTTTGATGGTGCTCCCCTTTGCTCTCTTTATTCCTGTCCTATTCTTCAAAAAACGCCAGCCGTTTGTCGCGCATGTGGTGTTTTCGCTTCATTTCTATGCATTTTTACTTCTGCTCTTCTGTGCCTCTTTGGCTGTGGCTGGGGTAAGCGTCCTGTTTGGGGGCGAGGGCTTAAATTCTTCTGGCATGGACAAGGTCTTGTCTATTTTCATCATGGGATCCAGCGCCGTTTATCTGTACCTTGCGGCTGGAACTGTCTATGGTGCAAGCGGAGGGATCCGCCTTTTCAAGGTTATTCTGCTGGCCCTCGCGGCAGCAGTCATTTTGTTGGGCTATCGATTCGTGCTTTTTTTAATTACTCTATATTGGACATAGCCATAGGGTCCTTGCTTGGGATGGAACTACTTAAGGTCTTTAACCCCGAACTTGATCGGTTGCCCCAAAGTGGCAAGAATTTTCAAGTGTGGATTACCCAACCAATCTCAACTTAGTACTTGAGCTTTCTCTATTGCTGTGCGACCGGAAATGCAGATGAAAATTGTGTCTCTTCTTCCCAGCGCCACGGAGATCGTCTGTGCCCTTGGACTTCAGGATCAACTCGTGGGAGTCACCCACGAGTGCGACTATCCGGCATTCGTACACACACTCCCGAGTGTGACGAAAACCTTGATCCCTCATGATTGTTCCAGTGCAGAGATTGACAGGCGGGTTCGAGAACAGCTTGTTTCAAAACAAGCACTCTATTCGCTCGACCTGCCTGTTCTCGAGCGGTTACAGCCCGACTTGATCGTTACCCAAACACTCTGCAATGTCTGTGCGGTGTCCGACGAGGAGGTACGGTCAGCCGCCTGTACGTTGCCAAGCAACCCTCGAGTGATCCATCTCGAGCCGCGAAATCTTCAGGAAGTTTTTGAATCTACTCGTCTGGTGGGAGAGGCGGCAGGAGTTGCCCAGAAAGCCTCACAGGTAGTCGAGCAACTGGAAAACAGAGTCGCCACCATAGTTAATCGTAGCGCTCAGGTTCCATATCGGCCACGCGTGGTTTTGCTCGAATGGCTGGATCCGCCGTTTTCCTGCGGACATTGGAGCCCCGAATTGGTCCGATTGGCCGGCGGGATCGAAGGGCTGGGAAAGGAAGGCGAGGCGTCAAGAACTCTCCGCTGGGAAGAAGTAATGGCATGGCGTCCGAGTTATTCTCCTTGCATGCTGCGGCTTTGATGTGAAGAGGACGCTGAAGATGCAGCTCGGCTGAGTCTGTTCCCGGCTGGCAAGATCTGCCTGCCGCTCGCTCAGGCCAGGTGTTTGTCGCCGATGGTTCCCAGTATTTCAGCCGGCCGGGTCCGCGGCTCGTGGATAGCCTGGAGATTCTCGCCCAGGTTCTTCATCCTGAGATCCATCCCCTTCCGGCTGGATTGCCTCCTGCCGTTCGAGTTTCAGGCACGAGAGCAAAATCGATGCTCGCCGAAAGGACTGTCCAATGAAACGCCGCGTCTTGCTCTCCTGGAGTTCAGGCAAGGATAGTGCCTGGACGTTGCAGCTTCTCCGCCAACAGCCGGAAACAGAAGTGGTCGGCTTGCTGACGACCTTCAACAAAGCTGCAGCACGAGTGGCAATGCATGCCGTGCGCCGGGAACTGGTCGATGCTCAAGCGACGGCTGTCGGGCTACCGCTATGGCCGGTGCAACTGCCTTGGCCTTGTGCAAACACCGTTTATGAAGAGCTGATGTCTGGCGTAATCAGCCAGGCGCAACAGCAAGGGGTCACCCATGTTGCTTTTGGGGATCTGTTCCTGGAAGATGTGCGCAACTATCGGATCCAGCAACTGTCAGGGACCGAGATCGAGCCCCTCTTCCCGCTCTGGGGCTCGGCGACGGATACGCCCCCTTTGGCCCAAGAGATGGTCAAGGCTGGTCTTCGAGCTATCCTGACTTGCGTCGATCCCAAGCAGCTTTCGAACTCCTTTGTGGGACGCCAATTTGATGCCACCTTGCTCACCCAGCTCCCTTCTGAGGTTGATCCATGCGGCGAACGTGGCGAGTTTCACACCTTTTGCTACGACGGACCGATGTTCCGTTTCCCTATTCCCGTGCAGGTGGGTGAAGTGGTAACGCGCGACGGATTCTGTTTTGCAGATGTATTACCGCAGTAGTGCATAAGCGATCACCCCTCGCAGCCCGTATCTCGTATCTCGCATCTCGACTCTCTTTATAGTACGATCTGTTCCATGGTGGGCCTGCCTGGATAACACCTCCAACCAATCCAGCTCGGAGGAACGCCTTATGACTGCAATCGCCTTCGGTAACGATCCCGCAAAAACTCATCGATACCTGCAATTCTGGAACCGCGAATCCGTCCCGCGGCCGCTGGTGGGATTCACTTTCATTGGATGGTTCCCTCTCAACGAATTTGCCGCCTGCCGGGGCTGGAATCCGGGTCAGGATCTGTCGCCCGAAATGATCGATCCTTCAGACTTCATGGAGGATTACAGGCGTCTGATGAGAGAAGGAGAACAGGTCGAGGATGATTTGATTCGCGGGGCATGTCCCATGCAAGTGGCCGTGCCTTTTCTGCCTGGCATGCTCGGTTGCCGGCTGCGCATACTCCCTGAGAATGTAATGGGTGATGAGCAATTGCTTTCCTGGGAAAAGGCTTTGGACGTGCGCTTGGATCACGACAACCCCTGGTTCAGGAAATATATGGAATTTGCTGACGCTCTGGTCAATGAGTCTCAGGGACTCTTTCCTGTAAGCCATGGCCCTGAAATAGGACCGACGGACCTGCACGCCGTACTCCGCGGGCACAACCAGAGTATTCTCGATTTGAAGGAAGAGCCGGAACGATCCAGGGAATTGATTAGTCAAATGGGCGAAATCTTTCTCGAAATCACGCAAGAACTATGGAAACGCCTTCCGCTGTTTCAAGGCGGGTATTTCGACGCCCAATATTCACTCTGGGCGCCCGGCCCGATCGCGCGACTTCAGGAGGATGCCACGGCCGTTTATTCTCCAAGGCTCTACCGCCAGCTGGTGCAACCTGTGGATCGCCTGCTGGCTCGCCATTTTGCCAACAGCTTCATCCACCTTCATTCCACGTCGATGTTTCTGCTGGACGCTTTTTTGGAGATTGAAGAGATTCGCTGTTTTGAAATCAACAACGATGTCTGCGGCCCGCCGCTGGAAAAAATGGTTCCCTACTTTCAAAGGGTCCAAGCCACTAAACGTCCTTTGCTCATCCGCGGCTCGTTCACCCCGGATGAAATCAGACTCTTGCGCGACAACCTGGAATCCCGTGGGCTCTTCCTCAACATCATGGTAAAGACCATGAAGGAAATCGAGACGCTCCGCGGACTGCTGAACATGTGATTCGCTGCTCCTCGCTCAAAGGCTCGCCCGTCGATTTGGTTTCTTGAAGTTGAAAACGCTGAGAGGAAGACCTTGAATGGGAATGCTAAGGTTCTCGATCAGGAACCTGTCGGCCCAGACCCGAAGCGCAATGCCAATTCCATTGCCGCAGGTCTGATAGAGAGCCTTCAGATGGAGAGACTTGAAATAGGGAGGTTTGTTGGAGGGATCAGGCTTAGCGGCGTAACACCTGGTCCAGCATCCGCGAGCATTGCGCGCTCCTGTCGAAAATGACGCTGTCCAGTTTTCGCGTATTCTCTTTCTCTTGAAACAATTCGTCGGCAATATTCAAGGCCGCCAGCACGGCCACCTTCTGGCCATCCACGGTTTTGCAAACATCGGCAATCTCCCGCATTTTGCGGTCCACATAGGCGGCCAGACCTTTGATGTATTCGTCGTTGTCGACGCCTCGGATCAGATAACTTTGATCGAACACTTCAACCCGTGTAGAGCCTTCGATGTTTGACATGGGGATTCTCCTTTACCCTGCCCCGACAACAATAGTCCTGACTGAGTGCTGGACTCTAAGAAAAATTGAAGAAGATTCTACACCTCATCCTGAAATACGGAAAGCAATCTTAAGTGCCATCCGGAGAAGGGTGGCGCCACAGGTGGGTTCAGATCCTTCCGGCTTGAACCGCTACAGACTAAGGGCATCCAGACTCTGCAAAATCGATTCGACTTTTTCTTTGACCTGAGCGCGTTCATTCTGATTGTCGGCCATCAGTTTCTGCAGTTTTTCATTTTCCTTGCGCGCCTCTTCCAGCTGCGTCTTGATCTTGAGAAGTTCCTTTTCCAAAGCCTCTTTTTGAACCCTTGCGGCCTTGAAAAGTTCAATCGCGCGGTAGACCTTGTTTTCCAAATCTGTAAATTTTTCCAGCCCGTTATTCACCATCTATGTCCTCAACTCGGCGCCCAGTTTATCGCCCAGCAATTTTATAATCCGATCCTGGTACCGGTTAATTTCTTCCTCGAGAAGAGTGCGGTCTTTGCCTTGAAAGATTATACTGACGGAAATTCCCTTCTTTTGAGCCGGCAATTTATCCCCCTGATACAGGTCAAAGGGAAAGACATTTTGAATTTCCTCAATCCCGGCCGCGTGGACGACAGACTCGATCGATTGATAATCCGTCTCCCGGCCCACAACGATGGAAAGATCCCGCTGGACGGCAGGGTATTTGGGAAATTCAACGAATACGCGTTCCTCACTGTCGAAACGATAACACGAACCCAGCCAGATCTCAGCCACAAACACGGGCTGGCGGATTTTGCGGGACTCGCAAAGTGTCGGGTGGAGTCTCCCCACGACCCCGAATTTCGTCTCATCAACCCAGAGCTCGCAGAAAACGGCCGGATGATAGTAGGTCGACTCTGCGTTCTGCCCGGAAAGGCGGACAAAGCGGACCCTTTCCGAACGAAGTCCCAGAGTTTCGAACAGCGCTTCGACGTCGCCTTTCATATCAAAGAAGGTGCCGCCGATCGCTTCTCCATGAGGAGATTTCTCCTGGGCGTTCCCGCTGAGAATCATGCCCAGAGACTCTTCCTCTTTGGAAAACTCTCCTTCAATTCCCCAGAAGAGCCGCCCCATTTCGTAGAGGCGCACGGTTCGGGTCCCCCGATGATAATTGTGAAGGAACGATGCCAGTAAGCCCGGAAGGAGGCTTGTCCGCATGACCGCATTTTCAAGGGACAGCGGATTCATCAGCCGGACTGGTTCCCGAGTACTGAAGACGGCATTTTCCGCGGCATTGACAAACGGGTAGGACAGGGTCTCGGTATACCCCAGGCCCGCGAGAAATTGTTTGAGCCTCCGCTGGCGGGATACTTCAGGCCGGCGTCTGGACCCGCTTCGCCAGGTGGGCAGGCTCGACGGGAAGCGTTCGTAGCCGTAATGCCGGGCAATTTCTTCGATCAGGTCGATCTCACGCGTCACATCCAAACGGGAGGTGGAGAGTTGAATTTCCCATCCCTGCAGGTCCTTGGCGATAATTCGAAAATTCAAGTCTTTCAGCAGGCCCTCGATCAGGAGAGGGTCGAGGGTTGCTCCCATGACCTGAGCAATCCGTGTTTTTCGCAAGCGAATCGCGGACAGCGTCTTCTGGCCCGGATAAGCATCCACAACCCCGTGCAGGATGGTTCCACCGGCGAGCTTTTGAATCAACTCCGCGGCGCGGTCGATGGCCGGAACGGTCGCCTCAATGTCGGCCCCTCGTTCAAATCGATGCGACGCCTCGCTGTGCATCGCGAGTTCTTTGGAGGTCCGCCGCACCGACACCGGATCGAACCAGGCGCTCTCCAAGAGGACATCGACGGAAGCGTCTCCAATCTCGCTGTCCTGTCCGCCCATAATCCCAGCCAGGGCCAGGCCTCGACGTTCATCGGCAATCAGGAGCATGGCGTCCTTTAATTTTCTCTCGATCCCATCAATGGTGACGAGCGTCTCTCCTTCCACGGCTTCACGGACGATGATGCGATCTCCTTCGATTTTTTTCAGATCAAAGGCATGCAAGGGATGCCCCAGCTCGAGAAGAACATAGTTGGTTACGTCCACGATATTATTGATCGATCGGACGCCAAGGCTCTCCAGCCGCTGGGAAAGCCACGCGGGAGAGGGCCCCACCCGAACTCCACGAAGGACGCGGGCGCAATAACGAGAGCACAACTGCGGCGCGTCAATACGCACCGCCACCGTGGCGCGGGCCGGCAAACTGGATTCAGTCAACGAGCTCACTACCCGTTTTAAGGGCTTTCGATAGTGAGTTGCCGCTTCCCGGGCCACCCCATAATGACTTAAGCAATCGGGCCGGTTGGTCGTCAGATCGAGATTCAGGATGGTGTCGTCTCCCACATTTTCGAGAGTTTCGACGACAACGCCCAAATTAGTGAGGTCTTCAGCCAATTGAGCTGGAGCGGTTGGGATGTCGACAAATTCCTGAAGCCAACGCAAGCTGATTTTCATGGCATCTCACACCGGGCCGGCCATTAGTGCAGGTCCGTTATCGATTAGAATTGCTCCAGGAAACGCAGATCGCCTTCATAGAAGTATTGAATATTCGAGATGGAATATTTCAGCATGGCAAATCGTTCAATCCCCAGGCCAAACGCAAATCCCGTGTATTTTTCCGCGTCGTAGCCGACCGCCTCAAACACGGCCGGATCTACCATCCCCGCCCCGAGAACTTCGATCCAACCCGACATCTTACAGATCCGGCAGCCGGTACCTCCGCAAAAACTGCATGAGATGTCTACTTCCGCGCTAGGTTCAGTAAACGCAAAATAACTGGGGCGAAAACGCACGACGGTTTTCGGACTGAAAAAAGACTTCAAGAAATATTCCAGCGTTCCTTTGAAGTCGCGGAATGACAATCCCTCATCGACAGCCAGACCTTCAATCTGCTGGAAAGCCGGCGAGTGAGTCGCGTCGGGATTATCCCGCCGGTAGACTTTGCCGGGACAAATAATCCGCAGGGGCGGCTTCTGGCTTTTCATCACCCGCACTTGAACCGGCGACGTGTGGGTTCGCAGGACCAGATTTTCCATAATGTAAAAGGTGTCCTGGGGGTCTCTGGCCGGGTGCTGCTCGGGAATGTTCAGTCCTTCAAAGTTATGGAAAGTGGTTTCGATTTCGGGTCCATCCTCCAATCGAATACCCCATGGCGATAAAGAGATATCCTCGATTCGGTACGAACCTGGGTCAATGGGTGCAAATTGACCACATGGCCCTGAACTCAACGACAGGGTGATATCGACCGCTTCAGCGGCAAGCTGCCAGCGAAGGGATTGGGCCGATAGCTGGCAGCTCTGACGAGCTCTGCTCGACCCACCCCGCCAAGGCTCGTTGAGATGCTTCCCGCCTCGCGACGCGCTACCGTCAAGCGCCTGGAATCTTTCATCAGAAGCGTTGGGCGCCTTCTTCCGGCCCAGATATTTGTCTTCAGAACGCCAGCGCGAAACGGAGCCCTCTTTCATCGCAGGAAAATGCGGTTTGGATCTGTTCGATTCTTTCTCTCATGAATTCGGCTGCTTCCCAGAAGCCGCCCAGATGAAAAAAGGGCCATCGGCCCCATTCTTCGTCCTAAGCGAGTCTTGAATGATTTCGACTTCGGAAAATTTCGCGGCGGCTGAATCTTCAAAACACCAGCCAGTCAGAGGCCATCCAGTACTCCAGATGCAGAAACCACAGGCGCAGCAGGCCGAGATGCCTACGCCGACCTGATCCTGCATTTCTCGGTCCTTTCTTCAACGGAATGAGAAGAATGGGGCGGTACGGCGTGAAAGCGCTATTAAGGCAACCAGCAGCAAAGACCCTGCGCGGCGGTAGCGCCAATTGGTGAAAGCTGAGCTGTTGCGGCAACTGTTGAGATCTTCCGGTCTAAATCCAGCTTAATCGTTTGAGTCCGAAAATGAATAGTTATGAGATGGCCCATGCAGTTTGGCGGCAGCTCCGATACGTACAATCCAGAGCCGACGGAAGTCTCTTTTGCGGTCGCGCGCGGTATGGACGATCTCGCTCTTTGACGAGCGGTGATTTAACTGGTTCCTCGAAATGGACGCCAGCTTCAAGGTCTTGCTTCTCCGGTCACGCCGGGTTCCTCGTTTTACTCTAGGCACTGGATCTTCTCCTTGCTAAAAATGCGTCGGCAATGCTCTGATTTCCCGTTCTCAAGCCAGGTGCCGAACCAACATGTCGGACAATGGCTCCCCGCTTCACTTTCCTAATCGTAGGGGAGCATCCGATGGATCTTGGCGGTTTCCGCCTCGCTCACGAGCGCGGTAGCATCTAACTTTCTTTTCCGTTTAGACGTCTTCTTGGTCAAGATATGGCGAGCATGAGAATGGCCGCGCTTGACCTTTCCGGAAGCCGTGAAACGAAACCGTTTCTTGGCTCCTTTATGTGTTTTCATTTTTGGCACTTCGATTCTCCTCTTGAATCAATCGCTCCCGCCCTTAGTTCCGGGCTATTTTTTGGGAGCAAAAATCACAAACATGTTGTTGCCTTCCATCCTGGGGGTTCCTTCAACGTTGCCTTTACCCGCCACGTCTTCGATGAGCCGCGTGATCAATTGGCGTCCAATCTCCTTATGGGTCATTTCCCGTCCTCGAAACATCACCCCTGCCTTGACTTTGTCTCCCTCTTCCAGGAAGCGGAGAATATTGTTTCGCTTGAATTCATAATCGTGCTCATCGGTCATGGGGCGAAATTTCACTTCTTTGACTTGAATCACTTTCTGGTGCTTCTTGGCCTCGTGCGCCCTCTTATTGAGCTGGTAGAGGTACTTCCCATAGTTCATGATGCGGCAAACCGGAGGCTGTGCCGTCGGGGAAACTTCCACCAGATCCAAGTCCTTCGACTTGGCCAGATTCAACGCATCGAGCGGAGACATGATCCCCAGCTGATTCCCTTCTTCGTCGACCACGCGCAACTCGCGGGCCCTGATACGCTCGTTGATTCGAATGCTTTGTTTGTTAATACCTACACCTCCGTTTTCTGTCTGACGTCGATGACGTTTTAAGGTTTGACAGCGCGACTCGTTTTCAGACCTTCTATCACACCCAGGAACTGATCGTAACTAAAGGACCCCAGGTCTCCTTCGGACCGACTTCGGACGGAGAGCATTCCATTCTCCGCTTCCTTGTCGCCGATCACTACCATATAAGGAATCTTTTCCAACTGGGCACGACGAATCTTGAGCCCGATCTTCTCATTTTTCAAATCCGATTTTGCTCTGAAGCGGGCGGCCTTGAGTCTGGCCTCCAGATCCTGAACGCGGTCGATATGCCGTTCGCTGATCGGCAGCAGAGCGACTTGCACGGGGGCAAGCCAAAACGGGAACGCTCCCGCATAATGTTCGATTAAGACTCCGAAGAACCTCTCCATCGACCCCAGCAGGGCCCGGTGCACCATATAGGGTCGATGCGATTTTCCGTCTTCGCCGATATATGAAATATCAAACCGTTCAGGAAGGTTGAAATCGAATTGAATCGTGGAGCACTGCCAGGAACGTCCGATGGCGTCTTTGATCTTCACATCGATTTTCGGGCCATAAAACGCTCCTCCACCCTCTTCCACCCGATATGCCAATTGCTTGGACTCCACGGCCCGCTTCAAGGCCTCTTCGGCGCGCCGCCAGTCCTCCAGACTGCCGACGTATTTTTCCGGCCGGGTGGACACATAAATCTCAAACTCTTCGAAACCGAAACTCTTCAGGATATGCAATGTGAATTCAATGACGCGCTGGATCTCATCTTCAATCTTTTCCGGCTGGCAGAAGATATGCGCGTCATCCTGCGTGAACCCCCGGACACGAAAAAGGCCGGCCAAGACTCCAGAGCGTTCGTAGCGATAAACAGTTCCAGTTTCAGCCCAGCGTAATGGAAGATCGCGATAGCTCCTCAAATCGTTCTTGTAGATCAGGATATGGAAAGGGCAATTCATGGGCTTGATTTGATAGTCGGTCTCGTCAATTTTCATGGCCGAATACATACTGTCCTTATAAAAATCGACGTGCCCGCTCGTCCGCCACAGATCAAGCTTGGCGATGTGGGGCGTGTAGACAAACTCGTAACCCGCCCGCAAATGCTCTTCTCTCCAAAAATTTTCCATCTCCGTCCGGATGAGCGCACCCTTGGGGTGCCAGAAAACCAGGCCCGGGCCAGCCTGCTCCTGGAGGCTGAAAAGATCCAGCTCCTTTCCGATTTTCCGGTGATCGCGCTTCTTGGCCTCCTCTAACTGCCTTAAATAGTTTTCCAGCTCCGGTTTTGAGAAGAACGAAGTCCCGTAGATCCGCTGCAATTGCTGATTTCGTTCATCGCCTTTCCAATAGGCACCCGCCACGGAAAGCAATTTGACCGCCTTGATTTTCCCCGTCGAAGGAATATGCGGTCCCAGACAGAAATCCACAAGCGTACCCACGGTATAACAGGAAAAATGATCCTCGGCCTTCTCCTTAATCAGCTCGCACTTGAGTGTGGCCCCTTGTTGGCGAAACCACTCCAAACCCTCATTCTTCTCGATCATCTTCCGCTCGTAGGGGAGATCCTGCTGGATAAATTCCAACATCTTTTTTTCGATTTTTTCCAGATCTTCGGCAGTAAATGGCTCTTTACGATAGAAATCATAAAAGAAGCCATTCTCAATCGGAGGGCCAATGCCCAACTGGACTTCCGGGAAGAGCGTCGTCACTGCGAGGGCCAGGAGGTGGGCCGAACTATGGCGATAGACAACCAAAGCATCGGGGTTTTTATTGGTAAGGATGGCCACTGACGCGTCCGCCTCAATCGCTCGATTGAGGTCTACAAGGTCACCGTTTACCCTCGCTACCAACGCCGCGTCGGACAACCCTTTACTGATGGACTGTGCAATCTCAGCCGGTTTGACGCCTGCTTCAAATACTTTCTGCCCGCCGTCGGGCAGGGTGATTGTGATTTCCTTCGTCATTAAGAATAGGCCCGTACCAGCAGGGATGGATAATACTCTCTCCCTGCCACTCAAACAAATGCTGTAAGTTAGCAGATACCTCTTTTGTGGTCAACACGTTTCAGGCAATTTTCAGGTCTATAGGAGAGAAAAACCAGTCCAATCTCTAAGCACTCCCCCGGAGACTTTACCTCTTCCCAAGCGGTCCCTGACATAGACGCCGAATTCCGACAACTTACTGGCGTCATTTGACAGACACTTACACAAAACAATCTGAACTTGGGTCATCTCCTGCTCCCTGGCCGGCCCCACTCTTTTTCCGCTGAAACTCCCTTCTTTCAGTTATACTTGAGGGCTTGAGCGGCGGGGAAATCCTGTCGGTGAATACTTATGAAGCGTATCTATTTTGACAATAATGCCACCACGCCAGTTGCCCCCGAAGTGTTGGAGGCGATGTTGCCGTGTTTTCAGGAAACCTTCGGGAATCCTTCCAGCGTGCATCGGTACGGGCGGGAGGCAAAGGTCATTCTGGATCAGGCGCGCCAGCAAGTTGCTGGATTGATTGGAGCTGAGCCCAACGAAATCATCTTTACCAGTTGCGGTACGGAAAGTAACAATCTGGCATTGCGCGGCCTCATCGAATCCTCATCGCAACAACGCAAGCACCTGATTACGACCGAGATCGAGCATCATGCAATCTTGCATCCTTGTAGGGCCCTGCAGAAAATGGGGGTCGAGGTAACCACCCTGAAAGTTGATGGAAAGGGCCAGGTAGACCCCGAGGATGTCCGGCAGGCCATCGGTCCCGACACCCTTCTCGTCAGTGTCATGATGGCGAATAATGAAATCGGAACTCTTCAACCGATTCGAGAGATAGGCGAGCTGGCCCGCGCTCACGACATTTACTTTCACACGGATGCCATTCAGGCGGTGGGAAAGGTTCCTGTCGATGTGCATGCATTAGGGGTCGATCTGCTTTCCCTTTCAGGCCATAAGTTTCATGCTCCAAAAGGTGTCGGTGCCTTGTACGTCCGCAAAGGAACTCCGTTGCGACCTCTCCTGATGGGTGGGGGTCATGAACGAAACCGGCGCGCGGGGACGGAGAATGTCCCCTATATTGCCGGATTGGGCGCGGCGGCCAAACTGGCCAGGAGCATGACGAGCGATGGCGGGCAGGATATCGCCCGCTTGAGGGATTATTTTGAGCAGCAGGTCATGGAGAAGATTCCGGGGGTCTCCATTAATGGAGATCCCGGGCACCGCCTCCCCAACACCTCAAACCTCCTGTTTGCGGACGTGGATTCGGAGGCCATGGTAATCAACCTCGATTTGTCTGGAGTGGCTTGTTCGACGGGCTCAGCATGCACATCCGGGTCCATTGAACCTTCGCATGTCCTGCTGGCCCTCGGTCTTTCGACCGAGGAGGCTTTCCAATCGATTCGATTTAGTTTCTCGCGTTACACCACGCCGGAAGAGGTGGATGATGTTCTTCAACTGCTCCCGGCACTGGTCCGACGACTGCGGTTGATGACGCCGCAAGGGGTCGCCAAGTATTGAATGAGTCGGGAGTGTTGTAGACCTGCATTGAGTGAGGAGAAGGATGGTTCATTTGGGATCTGAGAGAATTGTCGTTGCCATGAGCGGAGGAGTGGACAGCTCGACCACTGCGGCCTTGCTGAAGGAGCAGGGGTATGACGTGGTGGGTTTGTCCATGCAATTATGGGATTACACCCGTTCCTTGTCAATTTCCGGAAGAACCGAGGAGGAGCTCAAGAAGTCCGGGACCTGCTGCTCGCTCGACGACATCCATGACGCGCGTCGCGTCGCCGACTACCTGCATATTCCTTTTTATGTGGTCAATTTTGAGAGGTCTTTCGAACAAGAGGTAGTGATTCCTTTTGTTCGGTCCTACCTGGCGGGCGAGACTCCGATCCCTTGCGTGCGCTGCAACACCTTTATGAAGTTTGACCAGCTTCTGCATCGGGCGGAACAAATCGGTGCCTCGCAAATGGCTACCGGCCATTATGCCCGAATACGCCGCAATCCTGCGACGGGCCGCTTTGAATTGCTCCGCGGCGTCGAACGCAATCGCGATCAATCCTATTTTCTTTTTGAGATGAGGCAGTCTCAGTTGAGCCGCGTCCTGTTTCCGCTCGGAGAATTTCCCAAGCCGCAGGTGCGCGCCATGGCCGAGCAGTACGGCCTGCCCGTATTTGAGAAGCCGGACAGCCAGGAAATCTGTTTCATCCCGAGCAAGGATTATGGGAAGTTCGTCCAGAACTACCTGGAGGAGTCCAGCAGCCCTGCCGAGGAGGACCTTGCCTCGGTTGCGGCGATGGCCGGCACCTTTTCCGACGCAGACGCTTTAACGCCCCCGGCGGCGAGGACAGTGCGGCCGGGAAAAATTGTGCATGAGACCGGGACGATTCTGGGTGAGCATGCCGGAATTCATCATTACACCGTGGGTCAGCGAAAGGGCTTGGGAGTGGCCGTAGGAACGCCGCTCTATGTAATTCAAACCGATGTGGAAAATAGCCGCGTCGTGGTGGGAGGGTCGGAGAGTTTGTTGAAGCGCGGCCTCATCGCGCAACAATTAAATTGGATCTCGATAGAGACTCTCGATGCCCCCATCCGCGTCCAAGCTCAGATTCGCAGCCGCCACGAAGCCTCTCCTGCCACAGTCAGAGCTCTGGAGTCCGGACTTGTGGCCGTCGAATTCGATACGCCTCAGCGGGCGATTACTCCGGGGCAGGCCGTCGTGTTTTACGACGGAGACACAGTGGTTGGAGGAGGCTGGATCAAGCAAAGCTGCCCATGACGACGGGAATCATCCAGGACGACCTGTTCCTTCTTCATGACACCGGACATTATCATCCTGAGCGGAAAGAACGACTCATCACCATCCGCGAAGGCCTTCGAGCCTACCCCCATCAAGACCAACTGGCTCGTCTCGCGCCGCGCCCTGCCGCTGAGTCCGAGCTAGCCCTGATTCACCCGACCTCATATATTCGCCGCATCGAGCAAACCTCTGGCATCGCCCATACCCAGCTCGATTCCGACACGATCGCCAGTGCGGAAAGCTACTCGGTGGCCTTGCATGCCGTCGGGAGCGTGCTGGTGTTGATCGATGCCCTCCAGGCCGGAGAAATTGCCAATGGGTTTGCTTTCGTCCGCCCTCCCGGACACCACGCCGAACCCGAACAGTGCATGGGATTCTGCCTCTTCAACAATGTGGCCGTTGGCGCGGCCTATGCCCTCGAAAAACATAAACTCTCCAAGGTTTTGATTATTGATTTTGATGTGCATCACGGGAATGGAACCCAAAAGGCCTTCTATCACCGCCCGGAGGTGCTTTTTATTTCGACGCACCAATTCCCGCTCTATCCGGGGACAGGTGCTTTTTCGGAAAGGGGTGAGGGCCGCGGACACGGGTTTACATTGAACTTTCCATTGCCCGC
>JAXLQK010000043.1:0-59665 GCA_046331665.1 Terriglobia bacterium
CATGTAAGTTGAACGTGAGAAATTGCAAGATTTGCCAATCCCTGCACTTTTCCTAAATTAGGAGGGGTGTCAATGTGCCTGCATGTGTTCACTGCAAGAGCACATTCAAAATAATTGTTGAGCGCGCGCGGAGCTTGCGCTCCCCCCCTTAAACTTCGGGGGGGAGCGGGCGCGTGGGATTGTCCGTCCCCCGAGCCTGCTCAATGGCGGGTGATTTGGAGAATAGGGGCCGTACTTAGGGGGAAAATGGGGTCAGACTAATCCAGACTCTTGATGGGAGTCAACTCCGTTTGCTCTTACCCATATGGCCTTAGACGCCTCTTTGTTCTCTTAAAAAACTACTTTTGGGCACAAAGCCAATTCGAAATTCTCTGGTCCCACTTCGATTCACCAAAAAAGTCCAAGGCCCGTATCCCGATGAATTTAATCTCCCAGCCCTCTCAGAATGAATTCACTGTAAGCGGGAAAGCGCTTGACGAATCTTCTCCGTCAAACTCCGCTTCGCATCCAATACATGTTTGGGATTTGGAATAATCCCGGGCAGTGGAGGTGGGGCACTCGCAATCATCTCTTGAAGTTTTGGCAGGACCGAGCTATCCGTCAAAACACTGAGATAATTTGGAGCAATCTGGGTAAGGGCCGTTGAGGTCTTCGAGTCCACGCCGCGAAGAACCTCGAATTCCCGTTTAACTGCCGATTGCCAATCTAGGCCGTCCGGACCAAGTTGTGCAACTGCCTTGGACAAAACTGATCGTTGGGCAGCGGAGAGCCCTGCTACATGTAAGGCGAATTCCATGGCCCCGAGATGCTGGACAAGAAGCGTTTTCGCTACAACGGTTGCAAATAATGTTCCCCCGTTGGCAAGATCATGCGAAAAGCGCAAGCCAACGGTAAGCGTATGTACGGCGCCCTCCTTGTCACCCACGATCAGCAAGTGAAAGGCAAGGAGAACGTT
This sequence comes from Terriglobia bacterium, assembly GCA_046331665.1. Lineage (GTDB taxonomy): Bacteria > Acidobacteriota > Terriglobia > Versatilivoradales > Versatilivoraceae > CAWBAT01. The sequence goes on from JAXLQK010000043.1 coordinate 956, forward strand.
GAGACGACCCAGGGCGATTGCCTTCCGAACGTAGTCCACCGGCGCTTCGGTCCCGAGTTGATAGTCAATTCCCCAGTCGCAATTTGGAAGGGCACTGGCACGTGCCAGCGTTTCAAGGGCGGGTTTGTTTTTCTCAATCAATTCCCTGTATTTTGTATCGTTGTATGGGGATGTGCCATCCAGAACGCTATTCAATTCAGCCGCCTGCTGGTCTGTGATAACGGTATCCTGCATCTGTGCGAAGGCAGCCCAGTAGCGTAAGGCCGCATTCTCGCCAAGCTTTGCATTTTGCTCGGCCGAAATTGAGGGAATCGAAATCGCCAGAAGAAGGAATGCAGAGAAAATCAGGCGTCGGTTATTCATTGTTTGATTTCCTCCTGGCTGACCACATTGAGTGCACTTTGAGACCCCTCTTCAATTTGAATCATTCCGGGTCAGTGGAGTTAATTGTTCAATCGCCTCTTCAAAGGATGAGGCTTGCGAAAGTAAAAACATTTAGCTCTTTGAATCCAGCAGTTCCACCGTCCCAACCTGCTCCAGTCTTCCGATAAAGGCTAAGGAGTGCCTCCGAAAAGTGATGCAGTTTGGAGCGATACCCAATCATGAACAAAACTAAGACTAAAGCAACTCCCAAGGGCGTGGCCCATAGCGCGATCAAGGAGCAGGCTCCGCCTGGTTTCATGCTTCTCGATGTTCCACCCTTCAGGCTCCACTGGGCGAAACTGTGAGATAATTCTCGAATTTCTCCGTCATCTGGGATTAGCACCGGGATCCTCCCGTACAGATTGTTTCTCGCAATGGCTAGGGCATAGCAGTAGCGCAGGCTGCAGTATTGATGTTAATTCCAAAGCACACCCCAGCCAATTTACGAGAAAGGTAAGCCCTCCAGATGTGCATGATGATGACACCCAGAACGATCAAGGGAAGGGAACAGCGCCTGTCTGAGACTTAATTCCTTGGCCATTCTTGATTTGGCGGAACGAACCATAGGGGCTCATCTTCAAGGCTACACGACGTTGACGGGCTTTATTCTCGTTGAGCTGCGTTACGAACACATCGAACAGATAAGCCTTCATCAGCAACCTGATGCAAGTTCCCGTTCTCCAGCAACTTGACGAATACTTGCTGAATATGCTTGGGCACGGCAAAGCAAATTTGTGCCGAGGCGAAGAGCAGTAAAGACGAGCCATGTTGCCGATATAGCTTCTCGATTGTAAAGGCGTCTTTAGCTCGCTTGGGTCTCATGCATTAGTCTCAATAGTAAGACAATCGAGGCAGGCAAATTTGTCTAGGGCTCCCAATAAAAACTTCGAGCGGCAATTCCAAAGAACTCGATGATGACTGAGTTTTTCTCCTTATTTCGCTAGGAACCAGGCCAATTAGACCCATTAGAGCACGATAACGTCTAGAAATGATTCATGATTTCACTTTATGAAGGTAGACAACCATTCTGGTCTGCTTCGCAGCGGTTTGATTCCTTCTAAAACTAAAATAAAAATCGCCAATAAGAAATTATCGGAGGTCAGGATTTCAGTTTCTTACCACCCCTAGCCCCCTCCTAAAATAGGAGGAGTAGCTGTGCATTTCGTGGGTCCTTCCTTGCTTAAAGGTGGTCCCGCCGCAAGGTGGACGGGGAAGTCGCATCTCAAGCTGAAAATTGAACAAGTGATATATCGCAAGGTTAGCGATCCTGGCCAGCTCCAAAACGGACGAAGTCGATGTGCCTGCATGCGTTCGCCGCATCCGAGTCCATTCAACATAATGTATGAGCGCGCAGCGCTGGTACTCCACCCAATGCCTCAGGGAGTCCCAGTCGAAATCTTGCCATTCCATGCGCTGAGCTGAAGTCTGTTGACAAAACCATTTCCTTCAGCAAAATGAAACTGCCTGATAGAACACAAAACTTCGCATCGGCTCATTTTCGTTCGAGCTTTTTTGGAGACAATGATGAATCCATCCATATTAAAGTCGTGAAGTTTGCATTCATGGGTATAATTTTTTTGGCTGGAAACCTCTTGCTTTCTTCTCTTTATGGAGCTGGAGCCAGGGAAAAGGCACCGCATTTCGCAATCCGTCGTTGCCCATCCAGCAAAAGGAGTGGATGACTTGATCTCCCAAGCAGCGTTGGAGGAGAAAGTACGGCAGATGCAAAACTCGGCGCGCATTCCCGGTTGAAGTTCCGGCCTACGACTGGTAGGTGAAGGACTGCATGCGGTGGCGCGCTCGGGGCAGCCTTCACTACTGTCTTTCCCCAAGCCATCGGGATGGCAGCCACGTGGAATACCGACCTCATTTTTCAGGAGGTCGGGTGATTTCGACAGAGGCCCGGGCCAGTTTAACCAGGCCCAGCGCGACAATGTTCACCCAGCACTTATTTCGGACTCACCTTTTGGTCTCCCAACATCAATATCTTTCGCGACCCTCGATGGGGACGCGGCCAGAAAACATATGGGAAAGATCAGGCTTTCTGACAGCAGGAAAACTCGGGGTGGCTTATGTCAAGAAAAGTACAAGGTGGCGATCCAAATACCTGCAGGCCATTTAACTGCTCCCAAGCACTATGCCGCGAGGAGTACACCCAGCGGACGAGTCCAAGCGTCATGGCTTCAACGTCAAGATCTCACCGCATGATCTCAAGATACCTATCTGCCTGCCTTTTGGGCGGTTGTCGACAGGAAGGCGGACTCGGTAATGTGTACTTACAATGCCGTGGATGGGTTCCCGGCCTGTGCCAACCATTTCTTATCCAGAAGACGCTGCGAGAGGCCTGGGGATTTCGGGGCTATGTCACGTCCGACTGTTTTGCCGTCACCGATTTCACTGCCGGTCACCACTTCACTCCGGATATGGCGCACGCCTCAGTGGCGGCCGTTCATGCAGGAACCGATCTCGCCTGTGGAGAAGAATATGTCTCTTTGGCCAAGGCAGTTGAAAACGGGATGATCAAGAAAGCGAACTTGATACCTCGCTCGCCGCCTCCTTACAGCGCGGATAAGGCTTGGCCTGTTTGATCCTCGGACATGGTGGCTTTTAATCAGATTCCTATTCTCAAAACGACTCAACCGAACACCGCACTCTGGCTCTACAAGAAGCTGCGCGCGAATCCATAGTCCTTCTGAAAAATTCCGGAGAAATTCTTCCCTTGAAGCCAAAGGTGAAAAGTATTGCCGTGATCGGACCTAACGCCGAAGGCCTTGCTTTCCCTGGAGGAAATTACAACGGAGCGCCATCGAAACCGGTATTGCCAAAGGAAGAATTGAAAAGTATTCGCCAACAAAGCCAAAGGAGTGCTTTACTTTTGGGCTCGCCTTTCGTCAAATGGAACTGCCCCTCCCCATTCCGAGCACGGCCTTGCACCCGGAGTCGCTCAAAAGTTGCCGGGCTTCAGGGCGAATATTTCTCAATCAGACTTTAAAGGAAAGCCGGCTAAAATTGATCTCGATCCGCCATTCAATTTGACTGGAGTAGTGCAGCTTTTCCGCCGAGAAATCTGTACGTGCCTTCGCGGTTCGTTGGACGGGAAGGCGTGGATACCTCCCGGGCCTGGGGATTACGAAGCTGGCATCGAACAGCCCTTCTTTGGCCTTGTGAGGATGCCGAAACATTCCGACTTTATCTGGATGACAAGCTGGTGATTGACACCACACAAAAAAATCGCAATCCGGCGGTTCCCGCTTTTCAAACGCATTTTGCCAATAGCCAGCCGCACCAGATCCGCCTCGAGTATACCCATCAGTCAGAGCTTTATGCAGCCGGTATCACGCTCGTCTGGAAACCGCCTGCTCAGCTCTTGCGGGAAGAGGCAGTTCGCCTTGCCAAAACCGATATCGTCGTCGCCTTCATTGGGCTCTCGCCAGGACTGGAAAACTGAAGAAATGAGGCGTTCACATCGAGGGATTCCTGGGAGGAGACGTTACATTGGCCTGCCGCGAATTCAGCAAGAACTCCTGGAAGCACGGCCGGAAACCCTCTGATTGCGGTGTTAATGAATGGAAGCACCTGGCCGTCGATTGGGCTGCGAGCACGCGGCGACCGTCTGGAAAGCAGTATCCGGGACAGAAGGGGGACAACACATTGCCAGAAACGCTGGCAGGAATCAAGCAATCCTGACATTAGATTGCCGGTCACATTTTACGCCTCAACGGAGCAGCTCGCCTTCGAAGATTACTCGATGAAGAATCGCACTTATCGTTATTTCCAGGAAAACCGCTCTACGCTTTCAGGTATGGGTTAAGTTATTCGAAATTTGGTATCACCGATACCGAGCTCTAACCACTTCCACCGTCAAAGCCGGTGATCCACTCGGAGTGGAGTGAGTGCGCAACAGCTCGAAACTCAGGGGCGATGAGTGAGTACAGCTCTATCTTTCCCGGGAAAGAGGGAATGCCTGCCGGCTAGTTCGTGCGCTGCGGGGATTTGAACGGTCCACTTGGCAGCGGGAAGCCAAAAGGTTGCGTTCCTGCTTGCACCTCGGGATTTGAGCTTTGTTACCGAGAAGGAGAGCACGCTGTGCTGGCCGGTCACTATCCAGATGTTTGTTGGCGGAGGACAACCGGGCCATAGCTTGCCAGGGGAGGATGCGGTTTGAGATCGTTGGAGACGCCAGATTGCCAAGGTAGGCGAGGACGGAGTTGAATATTCTTAATGACCACCCCAAGTCGTGGCCACCTGCAGCCCGACCTTTCCTCCTAAATTAGGGTAGATCGTGTCCCCCTCACCCCCAACCTACTCGCGCCGGGGAGCGGGGGAGCCGATGGTTCTTTCTTATTCTCTCACCTTGGCTGTAGCGGCGCTCTATGAGCGCCGATCAGATCGGAATCAGAAGAGCTGTTTAACGGTCGCTTCTGAAAGTTGGTCATCTGGAGTTGTAGCACCAGAATCCAGAGGATGAAAACGCAAATCAGGGGCAGTAGACCGAACCCAATGAAGACAGGCACGTAGGAGTAGTGATCTACCCCCCAGCCGGTAAGCAGGGCGAAGACCATGCCTCAAATCGAGCCCATACTGGCGAGTCCCAAATCGAACCGACAACATTTTTGGGGAACACATCGGCAGGAAAAACCAGCATATTCGAAGTGCAGGCCGTGTATCCCAGCATTGCCATTTTTGGCCAATGGAGACGATATCACTCTCGACAAGTACGGCAGGAATCGCAGAAAGCATCAGCAGCGCAAAGAGCGTGACAGAGCTCTTGCGAGCCGCTGTCAGGGAAAGCTTAAGCCGTAGTAGAATCATGACGACCCATCCTCCCAGGATATTTCCAAAAAATGCAAAAGCGAATGGGATCCAGGCATATCGTCCGATATGGCGTTTAAAATCAAAGTGCCGGGCGCGCTTCAGATATTCAGGAAACCAGAAGATGTAGAAGTACCAAACCGGATCGAAAGACTTTGTCAGGTGAAACTCAGACAAAACGCTTCCCAAATAGCTTCCGTGAAGGTATGCGCACGAACTTTTCTGTCAGGCCCTGGGCTGACGGTGTGTAATAGAAGACCAGCCCGAATCACCACCCGAGCAAGCCTGTCGCCCCCAGGATGACAAACGCCGCGCGCGCCATCCCGGTTGAGAACCGTCGAAACCACCACGGGAGGTGCCAGAATACCGGCTCCGATTGAGGACCCGCTGTTAAATATCCCTGAGGCCAGGAGCTCTTTCGGAAACCGGAAACCGTTCGCGACCACCTTGACGCCGCCAGGCAGTGCGCCGCAGCCTCTCCCATCCCGAGCAAAAAACGATAGGCCCCAGCGACGACTCCCGTTCGCCAAGCCATGCATCATGGCCGCCACCGGCGCCACCACGCGCAGTAGGCGCATAGCCGATCCGTGTGCAGCCGATCGATCAGCGCGCCAGAAACCCCATTCATGAGGTGTAGGCTAGCATGAAGCAAAGATGATCCTCGAATACATGATGTTGGTGAGTTTGAACTGGTCAATCAGGAGGCGCAACCACTGACGGTATTTGGCAGTCGAGGTAATTGATGGCAGTGGCCCAGAAGACCAGGCTGATCATCCACCAGCGGGTTCGGGGATTCGGTGTCGGCACGAAGGATTCGTTTCTCAGGAAGTGCCTTGCCTCCCACAACGGTGCAATCCGTGCATGATTGTCGCGAATGAATCGGCGAATGTACAATGCAAAATATGTGATGCCGCCCGGAAGCCGAAGGGAGATCGGCCAAGTCAGGCAAAAATCTGACGGATTGGCGAATGTCTCTTTAGAGGGTGTCGATCCAGGATTGTTTTACAACGCCCAAATACCTCAGACCGCAAGACGACAGTGGCAACAATAATTAAAGGATAAAATTCTTGGACGGAGGGATTTCATCATGCAAACCGATGCGTATGGATCACAAGTCCAGAAGGTCCCCAGAAAGTTTCAATCGACGCGGCGCCATTTTCTGCAAAAGGCCGCCCTCAGTTCGGCCGCGATGGCACTGTCTTCCCCATCCAGGCAGGAAGGAAGAGTGCAGACCAGCAAGGTTGAGCCGTCAAGCAAGACACTCAAGGTATTTTGTTTTGATCTCAACTGGGTTCTCTTAAAGACCCCTTTAAGGGAATTTGCGCCGGCATCTGCCGAGGATTGGGCGTACATCAGTCCCCAAAGGTATTTCGAATGGCATCGGGAACTTGGAGTCAATGTGATGTTTTGCCAGGCGTTTAATTTTGGAGGCTATGCTTACTATCCCACAAAATTGGGTCCGATAGCTCCCGGGCCCGGTCGGGACCTGTTGCCTCAGCTCTTCAAGCTCTCGCGCAAAGCCCACATGCCTTTTCACTCCTACTTCTGCGTCGGGGCTGATTTGACAGTGAGTAATATGCGCGATTCCTGGGTGGTGCCGACGAGCAAGAATGAATATGGTCATTGGGGTTATCTGGGGCCGGAGACTCCGTGGACGGATCTTTTGTGTGCCCGGATTGAAGAATTTCTCCGTCAGTTTCCTGTGGAATGGATCATGTTCGATTGGTTTTCCTACGGCAACATTGAAGCTCATGGTCTACCGGTACAGCCGGCCTGGTTTGTCAAAGGACCCTTTAAAGAGATCGTTGGGCGTGAGATGCCGGAGGAAGCCGCAAAAATCCCCCCCGAAGAGAGCCTGAAATACAAGAGGGAAATCCTGGCGCGACAGTTTTACCGTATTCGCGAAACAGTGCACAAAGTTAGCCGCGAGACGAAAATTTATTTCAATGTTCCCTTCCGTATTCCCGCTGTCGATCTCTGGGAGAACCATCCCATGCTAAGTGAGAGTGATCTGCTTTTCGCGGAGCTTGAGTCCTGCGAAGGTGTGGCAGTGGTTGAATGGTTGTTGAAGATTCGCAGGCCACAACAGCGGGTGATGACTTCCCTTAATTGTGATCCAGCGTCATGGAAGAAGTGGCAGGCGCGGGGGTGTGACTTCTTTGGAACGGTGGTCGGGACTCCGCCTGAGTTCACTCCCGATGCCTCATACGCCGAACGTCTGAAAATTGTTCGGGAGGCATTCAGTACCACTGGGTAGGACTATGGAGGAAAAATGATACTTCGAGCCTTTTTCCTCCATGGGTTTTCCTGCGCAAGCGGCCGAGTTGTGACATTCAGGCCAAATGGAGAGGGAGGCCCTCCTTATTTTCAGAGTATCTCATGCTTTCCGGGCCGCTCGAAGGATGCGGTCGACAAATCCGCCGGGAGCGCAGAAACTGGCGAGGTCTTTCCCTTCGTATGCCGCAGGAACTATCCAGAGCAGCATGTTTTGAACCAGAAAGGTGCCGAGAGTCTTTTGGCCGGAATCGCCACGGAGGACATTGGGCTGGTCCCAGGTATATCCCCACTCGATGTTTAATGCGTATTGACAGCGACGAACCAGCTCCAGTCCAAACGCACGCTGTCCTTCATACATGTATGTCGATCCCAGGATATCCACCTCAGGAACAAAGAAGGTGTTGATCCCATACCCGACTCCCTCGGCCAGGTTTCCCTCGGGTGTTGCCAAATCCGCCGCCCCAAATTTTGTGATGCCGGCATTCACTCGACGGATGGTATTCAGGGTCGTGTTCACGCGATCGGGGCGAAAGATTCCAGGGAGCCCGTGGAATTTCACCATCCATTGTCCATCGAGCTGGTAGCCAAAGACGAGGTCGGATTTTTTCCCCGTTTTGGGCTCGTAATAAAGCAAATAAGAACTGCCCGCCCACATTTTTTCTTCCAGAGACCGGCTGCCGGCTTCAAGCCACGCGCGGCATTGCTGGGCAAAGGCCGAATCGCCGACCTTCCGCGCCATGCGCTCGGCCATGGCCAATTGGGCCAGATGAATGCCGCCCACGTGAGTGACCATGCCGTACAGCTTCACTGCCTCAAACCACTCGAGCAGAACCCCGGGTTCCCGGCTCGGGTTGTAAGGATCGACGTTCCCGGTCGGAACACTGATGATTCCATCATCCCCGTCTTCCGGTCGAAGTCCCATGGTGTAAATGGTGTTTTTCTTGATGGAAGGATAAAATTCCTGCAAGAGCGGATTTTCGCCCATTCGCATCAAGAGCCGATCCACCATGTCCACATAACAGGCTCCGTTCGTGGTGGTTTGAAATCCGGGGGAAGGAGTTGTCATCTCTGTTCCCGCAGTTTCCAGGTACCCGCCCTTGGCCACTGCGGAAACTCCTCCCCAGAGCCAGGGAGCTGCTCCATTGGAGAACTGATAAGCCTTGTAGCCGCGCATTTCTGAAACAGCCAATTCGGGAAAAAAATAGACCAGCGGAAGGTGTGCGTAAAAGATATCGGGAATCACTTCCATATCCGGCCAATCGATGATTCCGGACATGAATCCGAATAAGCCATCTTCTTTCCGACACCAGCCTCCAATCGGAGGTTCCGCCACCGCCCAAAAACTGCACATGGGAAAGAGGTGGAGGATGTTCACCAGCGATTCCCGCAACCAAACAGGGAATTGCGTCTCGCTATAGATCGCCTCTTGCCAGGCGAGCACGCGGCGCAGCAGTGAGGCATGCTCCCGGCTGACGTATTGGGCCACTTCCAACGCGCTGTTGAATCGCGTCGTGTACATGTGTCTGTAGTTATGGTCGGCTTCTCCAATCCACAGTGGGGCATACCAGGAGAGGACAAAGCGGATGACTTTGGTCTCGCCTCCCTGGAGCTGGTAGTCCACTGCCATCGAGCGGCTGAGATCCATTTCCCTGGCCCGGGGAAGAGTTGAGCCGATTTTAGACCAGGCGTCTCCGGAGTGAATCACCGTGCCATCTCCTCCAAGACCCGCACCATATCTAGCCTTTACATTACCAATGACGCCCAGGGCGTAACCCACCCTGTTGTCAAGTTCCGAGCTGACTTCAATCCCGGTAAATTCGCCCTCAGACTCCACGACCCGTGCCCGCACTTCCCGCTCGGCGACAGGGAGCCACGTGTGAGGGTTTTTCCCCGGCATGCTTGCGCCATGAACCATTTTGCGCGGACTTCCGGGAGCAATCTGAACTTCCTCCTGGGTTGGTCCGGGGAAACTGAAGGCTAGAACACCCTCTTGCGGAGAATTAGTTTGATTGCGGAGATGAACTTCGAAAATGGCCGCGGGAGTGTTGCTGGCTGCGGAATCCCCCAGTATCAATGGACTCCAGGCGCGCAGTCCCGCCTGGACGGGAGAACCCGCTGTTTCAAATTCCAGGTCGGCCACCGGAAAATGGCCCCAGTAGTGAATCTCGCTCGGAGTGGCCCCTTCGGTGGAGTACCAGCTTTCATTGGAACTGAGCGAAGCCGTGGTGAGCAGCCAGACTTGCTTGCCAACGGTAAATCCGAGAAAGGGAAGCTTCAGTGGGCCTCGCATTGGCACGAAGGAATTAAAAATCGAAGTCAGACCCAGTCTTCCGTTAGTGTCAAGGATGAGACAGCCCGTATCCAGACTTCCCAACGGCATACCAAAAGTAGCTGGATTTTTGCGTCCCCGGATAATCCCGCAAGCGGGTTTGGAATAGCCGAGGGCAGGGAATTCCATCCAGTCAGTTGCTTTGAGATCTGTGGGGAAGAGAGTGGAGCCGGAAACCGGTCCGGCAAAGCTTCCCGTTGTGGCTGCTGTGAGTGGAGAATGCGAACCGAGCATTTCATAGGCGCCCACTAATGTCGTAAGAGAGCGCTGGATAAAATTTCGTCTGTCCATTTCTTCCTCCAGGAATGGATGAGTGCTGTGGAGTCTTGTCTAAGACGAATGGGAAAGGATGTATTGCCTGGGTGCCTATCGGCTCTGACTATACACCCAGGCTGCTCGACGAGTAAACCGTCGTCAGAGCTCTTCTCACTTGCTTGCGGAGACGCCCAAGGGGCAATCCCGTAAACAAGCCGGCCTCCACCGGCAGGGCGCTCCGGCGTGAGAAAAGTTCCCCTCCACGGTGGTGAGGAGATGTCCGGTTGGCCGTTCACGAGTTCCGTGACAATTGTGCTAGACTGTGGTCTGTGAATTCACAGACGGTTGAAATGCTCGCATTTGCGACCCGCAGTTGGCAGTCATCGTGTCCATAGGCATTTCCCCTCAGAAAGCTTTCCATGCGATTTTCTCGCCGCCAAATTCTCAGTTCGCTATCTGTCTTATTGAGTTCTAATGCTGTGGACGCCCTGACGATGCCGGTTTGGAAGTGGGGGAGTCGGGCCAATCTTTTTGCCGCACCGGGCCCGACTGCCGATGCGGATTCACTCGTCACCTTTGTCGATGTTGCCGAAGAAGCCGGTTTGGTGGTCCCGAATGTTTGGGGAGGCGTGGAGAGCAAGAAATTCATCATTGAAGCCAAGGGGAGTGGGATTGCTTTCTTTGACTATGACCACGACGGTTGGCTGGACATCTATATTACCAACGGACAGCGCCTGGGAGAAACCTATGAACCGGGGAAAGCCCCGATCCAGCATCTTCTGAAGAACAACCGCGACGGAACGTTTACTGACGTCACGGAAAAGGCAGGCTTGGTGAGGTCCGGTTGGGGCACTGGAATGTGCGTAGGCGATTACGATAACGACGGCTGGGACGACCTCTATTGCTGTTATTGGGGGCACAATGTCCTTTGGCACAACAATGGAGACGGGACCTTTACCGATGTGACCAGGAAAGCGGGACTTTGGGATGAACGTGTCCGCTGGGGGTCGGGTTGTACCTGGATCGACTATGATCGGGATGGGTTACTTGATCTGTTCGTTTGCAATTATCTTGAATTTGACCTGAAGACCATCCCGGCCCCCGGGGAATCCCGCTACTGCCAGTGGAAAGGGCTCCCCGTAATGTGCGGGCCGCGCGGGCTTCCCGGCGGGATGAATTTGCTCTACCACAACCGGGGCGACGGAACCTTTGTCGACGTTTCCGAGAAAGCGGGAATTTTGAAGCCTGGTCCGCGCTATTCGATTACGGCGGTTGCCTATGATTTTGATAACGATGGATGGCCCGATATTTATGTGGCGGTGGATTCGGCTCCCAGCATGCTCTTTCATAACAATCACAATGGCACTTTCACTGAAATCGCCATGGTCGCGGGCTGCGCCTTCAGTGAAGACGGTCAGGAACAAGCAGGCATGGGAGTCGGCGTCGGCGATTATGATGGTGATGGATGGCTGGACATCTATAAGACCAATTTTTCGGAGGATACTCCCGATCTTTATCGCAACTTCGGGGACGGATCGTTTGAAGTAGCCACCTTCCCGGCGGGTGTCGGAGTCAACCGGCAATATGTGTGTTGGGGAGCGGGATTCATGGACTATGACAATGATGGCTGGGTGGATATTTTCCAGGTCAATGGCCACGTTTATCCCGAAATCGAAAAATTACTCCCAACCGCCCAGTACAAGAATCCCCGAACCGTGTTCAAGAACCTCGGCAATGGAAAATTCAAGGATGTCACCGCTCTTTTGGGGCCGGGAGTCAATGAGCGGTTTTCCAGTCGAGGGTGTGCCTTTGGTGACTATGACAACGATGGGGACATGGATGTCGTCGTTTTGAACATGAATGATCGACCTTCCCTGTTGCGCAACGATGGCGGCAACAAGAAGAATTGGATCAAACTCAAATTGCTGGGAACCAAATGCAATCGCAGCGCCATCGGAGCTCGCGCCCGGGTGGTCGTTGGCCATCATGCCCAGATTGACGAAGTCCACACGGGTACCAGCGTCATGTCCCAGAGTGACCTCCGCCTTCATTTCGGCGTGGGGGAAGCAACCGTCATTGACTCCATTGAAATCAAATGGCCCACGACGTGGAAAACCGAAGTGTTCAAGTCCGTGAAGGTCAATCAAATCCTTACCATCAAAGAAGGCCAGGGAATCATTAAAGTTGAAGTTCTCCAGGAACCTGGAAAATTAGTTCAGGTGAAATCATAGTCCTACGGCATCAGCCATTGGGCATGAACCTCCGTCAATCATCGTCAATGTCTCTTCCATCCTCCCCAGGAGGATCCACGAAATCTTCGCAACACCTATTGGGTTTGGGAAATGGTAAAAGTGTTCAAGATTTCCTGCCTTTGCAGGCGAGAGGTTTCCGGAGATGATGCGTCGAGACCTTCGATTTTCGTCTAAGCAGTTTCTTGCTGCGGGCATCTTTCTGTTTGGGATGGCGCTCTTCGGCTCCTCCTACTCTTTGCATCGACTTGATCCCGATAACCCGCCCGGCGATTCTCCTGCTCGGAGCGGAAACACGGTGTCCTTTCCCTTGCGTGGGACCGAACCGCTGTCCGCGCCAACCTCATCAAACCTTCGCGAAGAACAGCGCCAGCAGATCATCCGCTATTTCCGCCAGCAAATAAACGCCACCCCTGCCAAACGCGATCGCCTATGGCAGCCTGATTTTTCCTCGTTCAACCACTACGAAATTTCGGTTCGAGAGCACCGGAAACATTTGCGTGAAATGTTGGGTCTGATTCCGGTTACGCTGGGGACGCCGCAGAATAAAGTTTTGTATGAGAGCGCTGGCTTGCGGATCGAAGACTTGACGCTTTCCATCGATAAAGAATTAAGCGCGCGCGCGCTGATTTTTTCGCCGCAACCAAGGCAGGCCAAAGCAGCGATCATCGCGATCCCTCCTGAAGACCAAACCCGTGAGGAATTTGCCGGGATAGTCAGGGTACTGCGCCTGCCACCTGGTTGGTCTCGCTGCTGGAACGGGAGATTGAAGTGATCGTTTACCATGATGACGGAGCGCCGCGACGATCACCAGATCTGCCAGCAAGCCGGCGGAAAAGATCGCCGCCGGATATTATGGCGGGCTGGATTCGTGGTGGGCCGAACGCTCGTAGGCCTTGAAGTACAGCAGGTGATGGCGCTTCGGGAGTATCTCGAGAACCGGCAAAAAAGTTTGTCCGATCGAATTGCCGTGATGGGAGAAGGGCAAGGAGGGATGACCGCACTTTTCGCCGGGGCTGTAGATGAACACTTCGCGGCCGTTGGCTGTTTCGATTACTTTCAGCAGCGCGAAGGGTCGAGCGAAGAACCTGTAGACCGGGTTTTGTATGGGCAACTCAATGAATTTGGAGATGCCGAGCTGGCGGCATTGATTGCTCCCCGGCCATTATTGATTATTGCGAAGCAAGGGGGAACGGTTCCCCTGTCCAGCGTCCAAGCCGAATCGACACGGGCACGACGTTTCTATAAAGGTTTAGGCGCGGACTCAAAGTTGGTGAGTCTGAGCTTCCCGGAGAATGTCTGCCGGGAAGGGGCACTTCGATTGGCCAGGATTATCAAGGCCACTCAAGAAAAGCAAAATGTCGGAAATCTTCCACACTTTCCATCCACGCAAGTCGAAGAAGCGAGCAATCAGAATTTTGAAGCCGTTTTTGAGTATTTGCGGAAGCTCGACCTGGGGAGTGAGCAAGTGCGAGAGAATTACTGGCAGCTTGCAAGCACACCACCTCAGGACCGCCTGCCCAAGACGCAGAAAATCAGGCAGGAACTGGCCGGTTTGGTGGGGGAAGTTGCAGTAGACGCCGTTCCATTGCACGCTCGAACTTCTCTTCTGGATGAAAACCAGCAATTCTTGACCTATGAAGTTTTGCTTGATCTGGCTCCCGGGCTCGAAGTGTACGGCCATCTGCTGGTGCCCCGAAAGGTGGCAGGAGAAACCGGTCAACGGCTCCCAGCCGTCATCTGCCAGCACGGGTTTGACGGATCCCCGAAATACATCAGCGGGGTCGGAGACGACCTCGAAACTGCCGATCACTTTTATCATCGATATGGGGCGCGACTGGCGAGTCGAGGCTACGTCGTGTTTGCCCCCTATCTGACCGTTCCGGAGGATCACACGCCGCCGATCATCGTACGACGGGCCGACCTGGTTAACCCGCTGGTGCGGCTGGCGGCCCCATTGGGTCTCATGCGAACCAGCATGGAGTTGGCGAAGCTTCACCGGGTCGTGGATTTTGTTCAATCCTTATCCTTTGTCGATCCGGAACGGATTGGCTATTACGGGCTTTCTTATGGCGGTTACTCGGCGATTTGGATGGCGCCGTTGGAACCCCGGCTTCGAAGGCCAGCGTCATTTCCGCCTTTAACGATTGGCAGACGATGTTGACAGATACCCAGGCGTTAGCAAATTCTTTATTGGACTCTGCTGACGAAGACTTTTACAACTGGAATGTGCTCAACCGGTTTGACCATACCGGGTGATCGCCGCCATGTGGCCGCGCTCGGTATACATTGAGTATGGGTTTGGAGATCCCGTTACGACTCCTGAATGGCATGAGCAGGCTTGGAAAAGTGCAAGCCTTTCGTGACCCGTGGGGGATGCAGGAGCGAATTATCGATGACCGGATTTCAGGAGGGCACACCATCCATGGGGTGGGAGCTTCTTCTTTCTCGACAGGTGGCTTTAGCCCTGACCGGCCACGCCGTGATGAATTGCGCTCAGCTAAGTGCTGAATCATCGAAATTGCCGGGAACAGGTAAGGCTCCATCCAGCCCGTTGCGGTGTGCGACTCAGCTTCTCGATTCAAGTCCGGGTTCAGTTGTTCGCGGGAGATTCTATGTTTCAGAATCGACGCCGGTTCTAACAGGAATGTCATTCAAGATCGCACGCACGGGAACTCCCGGGGATTTTTAGTTCGCTTCGGATCTATTTTTAAAGGATCTGACGATCTTGGAGTGGGGAGAATTCATTCGCCGGACGTCTATCCACAAGTGGATTTGTGGTACGAAGCCAAACTTCAACAACCCGTTTTGCTGGATCCCCACAAACTTTATTTCTTCGAAATTACAGCCATGAACGGCTCTTCGCCCAATGATTGCTTCACTCTCTTCGGACCAATGCCTTTGGGCGGCGAAGATGAAAAGTCCCGCTTTGGATTATCGTTTCGTACACTGACGTTAAAAGCGAGCAAAATGAAGCCCGCGCACAAGCAACTATCACCAAGGATCGGAGGATTTAAGTTGTGGACGAACCTTCGCCTGAGAACTGATCAGGGGACTGGCGGCTGTGGCAGGCTGGCGAGGCCTTCCAGGCTGATCTCAAGGGCGAAACGAAGTCCTCAAGCGGCATTGACCTGCCGGGGTTTCCGGCAGACCATTATCAGATGCCGGAATGGCTGCGTACAGCCCGGCCCATCTATTTCGATGGGTATGCACCGCCGGTCTATCCGAATGTGGCGGACTTTGACGCCAAACGCTTGGTGGACATCGTTCTCGAATTGGGTGGCAATTTGCTACGTTTCCAGCCAATCGGTTACTGGGCCTATTACCCGAGCAAAGCCTTCCGCGTCGACCCTGCGCTGGGAGGCAGAGATTTAATCGATGAGGTTTCGCGGGAATGCCGCAAACGGGGGATCCATTGTTATTGCTATACAGGATACGGACATCCCCATATGGAGGTGGGCTGGGTGGATCAGCACCCTGAATATGCCGACTGGGTATTGCGCGACGCCGACGGAAAACCCTATGGAACCTTTAGTCATTACGGCTGGGCCAACCGGCAGAAAGTGTGTACGACGGGAGATGCTTACCGGGCGGGCATCCGCCAGATCGTCAAAGAATTGTGTGAACATGATATTGACGGCGTTTATTTTGACTCTCCCAGCGCCTTCGGTTACACCGGAGTCTGCTTTTGTGAGTCCTGCCGGCGTAATTTTAAGAAGTTTAGCGGCTTGGATATGGACCGGCTGCGCGGCATGCTGAACCAGAACGGACTCCCATTTGACTGGAACGATATGCCAGCCGATGCCGATATGTCGGCCCTCGCGGCCTGGTATGCCTGGGCCAATCAGCTGACGCGGGAAGATTTGCTCGACTTCCGCAGCCTCATCCATGGCAGTGGAAAATTCATGATGTGCCACAACGGGCAGGCCTGGATTTGGACTTCACTGCCGTTTCAATATCGTATACCGGATGGCTTCATGATCGAATCCAGTCGGGAGATCAATGAGCGGCTTATGCGCGGCATGATGGGTGCCTCCATGGCAAGGCCTTACCAGAAGGTAGCTCAGATGTATCTCGGCGGTTATATGGTCTCCTATTGGGAGGAGCCGCCGCATCTTCGTCCCTGGGTCGTGCACAGTACGAATTTGGAAGATGGAGATGAAATTCGAATGGAGGGGTACTCAGCTCTGGCCTGCGGGAACACGCCGCTTTACGCAACAGCCAACCGACTTTATTTCAAAGTGGGAAGCGGCAGTGCCAAACCGGCGCAGGAAGTGTATGCATTCATGCGCCGCATCGAGCCCCTTCACGATGGAAGTGTCCCGGTGCCCTACCTTTCCGTGATCCCGACTTGGGAATCACTTCAGCTCTACCGAACCAGGCGCAAAAGTTGGAATTGGCCGATGATGACCACTGCGCTGGGTTTAGCCATGCTTGACGAACATGTCAGTGTGGACGTGAATGTCAGCACCGAGATGAGTGATGCCTGGTTTGAAGCGCAACGGGTAATTGCCTTATGCGGCGCATCCGGCATCTCGACCCGTCAGGCAGAAAAGCTTGCCAAATGGGTGGAAAATGGCGGCGGCTTGCTGGCCACCTATGATACAGGTCTCTATGACGAGCACGGCGAGCCGCGCAATGATGGAGGAGTATTACGCGAGGTGCTGGGGGTGAACATGAAGGATGAACCCTCAAGGAGCCAGCCCGAAATTTATTACCGAATAAAAGAGGACCATGCGGCGCTAGGCGGATTGGCCGTGGGAGCGATCGTGCAGGGAGATGGGCGGCTTATTCCCACCGAGGTGATCGGTGGGGCGAAAGTCCTGGCGGAAAATTGGAACTTAGGGTCTGGAAAGGTTCTTGGTCCGGCGATAGTCACGAACAATTACGGCAAGGGCCGCACCATATATTGCAGTGGAAGCCTGGAAGGGAACTATTTCTACGATCGAGTGAAGTCGACCAGGCATTTACTGGCCGCGATTGTGCGCTATCTCGGAGGAAGGGCACCCCAGCCCTATACCTTGAAGGCACCCACCGGTGTCTATGGCATTCTACGGCGTGCAGCAAACGGAGATTTGGTGCTTTGGGTTCTGGGGAATGTTGGCTTTAAGGACGCAGCCGTGGGGCGGATGAGGCAGGAATATTTGCCCCTGTCGCAAATCGAAGTTGGAATCCGCCTGCCCGATAGGCGTCAACCCAAAGCGATGCGGTTGTTGCGAGCGGAGCAATCGATTCCCTTCAAGGTTCAGGAAGGATATGCCGTGGCCACTATTCCGGCACTGCATATTGCGGAAGTGGTGCACTTGGAACTGGCGTAATTATTGGGAAATCGGGTCCCCTCTCTGGGGGCGTGGTCCGCGGAAAGGCGGACCGGAGATGTCGCGCGTGCTAAAAGGCAGGGTATCTACCCGACAATTTCCACAAATCCTCATTCCAACAATTCCGGCTGTTTTGGTCTCAAAGCCGGACCTTCTGCTCTAAGAACCTCGGCGCCTACTTGCTCGGCTATCTCAACAGATAGTTTCTGCTCGTATATGGGAAACAACACCCTTTCCTCTTTGCGGATGTGAGCCTCAAGAAGATCAGCAAACTCCCGGAGAAGTGGCGCCAACTGCCGCTCTCGTGCCTGCCCCAAGTCATGAACGAGCCGTTTGAGTTCACGGTGCTCTCTTATTAATTCCTCGACCACCGGCTTTGCCTCATCGATGGAGCTCATCGCAGGGAAAACAATTTCTTCTTCTGTCTTGAAGTGCGACTTGAGGTCGCTATCGAAAAAGCGGATCGCTTTGGAGGCACGCTGGCTGAGCCAATCCGCGTCTTCTTCATGTTGCTCGAGGCCGCGATGGATTCGCAACGAGACCATAAGCCCATAATGGTGCTCCCGTGAAAGGGGAATAAGACTGTCGTGGCGTTTCCCTTGCTTCATGCCAGAACTTCCTTGTCTATGATTTCCATTTTCGATCGACTTCGACACATTCTCGAACACGGAATTCGGTAATTTTACGGATGAGAGATAAGGGCAGGGCACTTTCGAGCGGAAACTGAATGGAACCTTTGGCGGTTTTAAACGCGGAGAGATCTCTGGCAAAAGCCTTGATGGCCGACGGCGTAGGATAGAATCCAACATGGTGTTTAAAAGCCGCGAAGGTGACCAGAATTCTTTGATAGGAAAACGCCGGCATTCCCCACTTCAAACTTTCCTTGGCTCCGGGCGCAGCCGCGCGAATGCAGGTCCGCATTTGGCGCAATTTCCCTCGCGCTTCCTTGGGGGAGGCCTGGATGTATTCGGCGACAGTTTGGGGTTTCTTCTTTTTGGAAATCATCACTGTATGTTAATTGTAACAAATTAAAAATGGAAGGCAGGTCATAAATCGGGCCGAACGGGCCTGAAAGACCTGGTGACAACAGCCCGGGGCAACGCGCTGGGTATTATTAAACTAACCGGCAAGTCCATCAGATCCCAGGCGAATTTGGTTTGGCCTGAAAGGCCTGGAGACATCAGCCCAGGGCAACGCCCTGGGTGTCAACGGCCTACTGATTGAGCCCTGAAAGGGCGAAACATCTCGAATCAATCCCATAGGTATCGTTCGTCATACGCCACATTGTATTTTTTTAAGAATTGCCGAAATTCCTCCTGGAACGTCATTTTTTTGTGATGGCGTGCTTGCTCCTGAATATAACTCCGAACGTTGTCTAACTGGGATTCACTCACTGAAAAAGCCCCGTAACCACCTTGCCAATGAAAAGATCGCAAACTTCGGTCGCGTGTTTTCAGCCACTTTGAGGAGCTGGTTTTGATTTGTTCAACGAGCTTGCTAACTGTCTAATTTCTCGAGAGTGAACAGAGAATGTGAGCGTGGTCCATATCGCCCCCAATTTGAACAGGAATACAATCGAGGTTGCCGAGAATACCACCTATATAAGGGAACAGTTCCGGCAGGACGAGCTTATTGAGAAGAGGTTCACGGCCTTTCGTGCTAAAAATAATATGCAAATAAATTTTGGCTAAGGATTGGGGCATGTGAAATTTTGGTTGCGCCCTTCAGGCTTGCATGGTCCGAATCACTTCACCCAGGGCGCTGCCCTGGGCTGGAAGATCACGCCCCGTTGGGGCGCGTGCACGAAGTCGTAAAATTAAGGATGTCAGCACCGACGAGAGCGTAGCTCATCCTATCATGTCTTTGCCGGGAATCATTGAGAGGAAAGTGAAATAGCCTTGGGAGCATTTCTCAAGTGAGGGAATGGATGGCGTCGAGAGAATGGAAAAAATGAGCAAACGGGTAGAAATTGAATATTGCACGCAATGTCACTGGCTGTTGCGGGCGGCCTGGATAGCACAGGAGTTACTCTCCACTTTTGAGACGGAGCTCGGGGAAGTGGCGCTGGTTCCTGGGACCGGCGGCATTTTCGAAGTGCGCGTGGATGGAGAAACGATTTCTCCCGAAAGGAGCACGGCCGCTTCCGGAATCGAAGGAACTCAAACAATTGGTCCGGGATCGAGTTGCTCCTGAAAAAAATCTCGGGCACAGCGATCGCTAAAGAAGTCTAATCCGGCGAGAGAAGGAATCAGGACCGCCTGAGGCTGGCGGAGAGAGTGGGATTCGAACCCACGTTAGAGTTTCCCCTAAACACGCTTTCCAAGCGTGCGCCTTCAGCCACTCGGCCATCTCCTCCATTACTTCTGCAAAAAGCCCGTCCATTGTAATGAAAGCCACCTCGGGAGTCCAGTTTCTTCAGTGGTACCGGCCGCCAATGAACGGGAATTGCGGGATTGCGTAAAACCCTAAGTGTTCGAAGTAGTAGCAGGCTTAAAAGGAAATGAACCACCCTCTCCCACAAGGAGAGAGGGCGATTGGTGGAACTGCCGTGGCCAGTCCCTGGGAGCCATCAGGCATTACTTCCTGAATAAGGTGGGAGGCGGCGGGGGAAATCAGATTAATGTTGAACCTCGCTGTCGCGTTTCTGTCTGAGGTCGCGGCTGGAGTGGTTTAGCTCCCGCTGAATTTTGGCGCGTTCCTGCGGCGTAAAATTGCCGTCCGATTTGGCTTTTGCTTCGTTCCTCGCGATCCGGGATTGTTTCCTTTTCCAGGCGAACGGTTTCATGGGGCGTGAGCTGGCCGCTTTGGACTCCTTTGGCAATCCGCTGCTGCTGGTTCTTCTGCCGCTGATTAATGTTTTGGCCAGCGAACGCTGCGTTCCCCAACATCACGAAGCTCAATAAACCTCCAACGACTATTCTCTTCCAATGGGATTTCATGGTTGTCTCTCCTCTGTCTCGCTCTTGACTGCCTGCGCTGCCCCTTTAAACACAAGGTCTCGAGGAAAGTTGCGCTTCAGGTGAATTTTTTTTCAGGGATGAAGTAGAGTGGAAAACTTGAAATCTGGCTAACTGAGCCTGGGCTCGGGACACGAGGGGTCTAACCTGTTATGGGTGAACCACCTATTCGTAGTCGAGGGCTGTCAGGGGATCCTTTCTCGCGGCCCGAACGGCAGGATAAATCGAGCCGGAAACCCCGCTGAATAAAGTTAGTGCGGTGGCGATGAGTATCCAGCGAAACGTGATTAATACCATCTGGGTGGGAATCAGGCTTTCGATAATTTCTTTGCCCGCAAACATCAGCACGACTCCGAGTGCCGTCCCGACAAGGCTTAAAGCGACTGTTTCTCTCAGAATGAGGTTGACAATGTAGATCTTTGAGGCACCCAGGGATTTCAATATCCCGATTTCCCGAGTTCGTTCGCTAATGGTGGTATACATCGCCAAAAAGATGGCAAAGGAGCCTATAATCACGGCAATCCCCACGACAACACGAATAAAAATATCGAGTCCAGGTGGAGAATTATTGGTGAGCAGTGAAATGAATTCTTCACTGGAATTTACCAGATAGCCCGGGAGAGCGGCTTGCATTTGAGCGATGACAGAATCAATGCTTGCCGGTGTATCGCATTTGACCAGGGCCATTGAGGCTTGCCCGGTCCAGCCGGTCATATTCTGCAGCGTCTCAATCGGGACAAAAATTCGAGCGCCTTTTCCATGCCGGACGACACCACAAATCTTGAAATTCTTTCCTCGCAGCTCCTGTTCGTCTCCGACCTTAAGCCTTTTGGATTGTTGAAAGAGGTCATCCACAATGATTTCGTCGGCCAGCGGCGAACTGAAAGGGCCGCCTGCCACGAAGGTAAATCCACCTGAGACTTCGACATAGCTCCGGTACTCAATGCCATAGATGTTGACCCAGCCGGCAGCCGTATCGAGTTGCATGAGAACAGGGGTGACTGCCTGAATTTCTTTGATGGCTTTCAACTTGTCCAGATCGGTGGTTGACATGCGGGCGCCCCCCGCCGAAAGGATGACGGGGGCATTGGGCGGGCGCAAAAAAATATCCGCCCCAATTCCTTTTTGCCGTTCAGCCGTTTCGACAATGATGCCTTTGCAAATGCCCACCACCATCAGGATCAGCAACACTTCCAGGCTAATTGCCAACACGCTCACCACGGTCCGCACGGGACGGTGCAGCACATTGGCCAAGACATATCGAGTCCTCATGAAATCATTCACCCCTTCGGTTTGATGCCGTTCGTAGAGTCAGGAAGCGGGAGAAGAGAAAGGCGGCTCCCTGGACAAAGATCCATTGCAGGGCCGATCTTACCACGCGGAGTGGCATATCTTCCAAACGAGGTTGACCGAAACGATCCCATGCCCTCTGGAAAAACAATTGAAGCACAGAGAAGGAAGCTCGGAGAGAAAGAAACTTTCCTCCCCCAAAATCAGCTTCAGCGGACCATCTCCGTCCATCGTTGGCTAGGTTTCTTTCTTCACCGGAGCATACACGGGAGTCGGCAGAGCTGCAATTTTCCCGCCGGACTCGGGAAGGGGAAGAATCTTACTCGCGCCGCGCTTTTCAACCTCGTCGACTCGAATGACGGCGTGCATCGGGATATAGGTGCGCTCTACTCCTGAAAACTCGCGTTGGAGGGCTTCTTCTGATGGGTCGACGACGACCGAAAGTTTTTCACCAAAAAGTAATCCTTCGACTTCGATAAAGCCGAAAAGGCCTCCCTGAGAGACACTCCTGGCATACACCTCGTACACTTTGCCTTGGTTTTGAAATATGACCTTATAAATTTGCTTTTTAGAAGCCATGGTGTGTTCAATTAAACAGAAAAAGGGTTGGCTGAAAAATCCCCGAAACTTGCCTGGCATCGTTCCCGGAAAGACGATGCCTTGCCGGCAAAACGGGTTCCTTCGGCCCGGACCGGGATTCATTGTATCACGCTGCATCCCTTCGAACAGCCGTGAACTCCAATTGCATGGTTAGTGTAAACTGTTAGAATTAACCTGTCTTTGGAAATATCGCCGCGGGAAGGGGTTACGATGTCAGAAGCAGTTTTTCAACAACTGGAAAATCTCTTGGCGCGTCGTGAGCCGTCATTGGCTTTTGATTTTCTGGAGAATCAATTCCGCGAGGCCAAGAAGTATCCGCATTTGTTTGAAACGTATCTGATGCGAAAAAGATTTGAATTGGGATTACCCTTGATCCAGGTGGGCCCACTCGATCTTCCAGATGCACAGCGCCGGGCCTATGAGGAGAGCTTTGTTCAAGCGGCCCGGGAAGTGGGTAGGCTCTATCTGGCCGACGGTAACATCCCGCGAGCCTGGCCATACTTTCGGGCCATCGGAGAGACCGCTCCCGTCAAAGCTGCCATTGAAGCCCTCGGTGAGCTGGAAGATATCACTCCCGTTGTAGAGATCGCCTTTTATGAGAAGGTTCATCCGGTTAAAGGGTTTGAGTTGATTCTGAGTCAATACGGAAGCTGCCGGGCGATCAGCAGCCTCCTGCAGTTTCCTGGCGTGGAGGGCCGGGAGGAGTGTTTGGCCATTCTGATTCGCCGGCTGTCGACCGAACTCGTGGAAAATCTGCGGCGAACCATCTCCCAGGTCGAAGGACAAACTCCTGAGTCAGCGAATCTTGCCGAACTGCTGAAAAACCGGGACTGGCTCTTTGAAAGTCACGCGTACTATATTGATACCTCTCACGTTCAATCGGTGCTGCAGATGAGTATCGATTCCCGGGATGAGCAAATCCTGCGACAGGCGTTGGATCTGGCGGAATATGCCACCCATTTATCTTCCATGTATCAATACGGAGGCCAGCCTCCTTTGGAGAATTTTGGAGATTATGCCGTCTATTTTCGAACGGTGCTGGGGGTTTCGCCCGAGGAAGGGATCCAGCACTTCAAATCTAAATTATCCGCTCCGGACCCGGAGCAAAGCCCAAGCAGTCCAGCTCAACTTGTGGTTAATCTCTTGGTTAGGTTAAATCGTCCTCTGGAGGCGCTCGATGTCTTCCTTACACACCTGCGTCAGGCGGATCCGGCTCAGCTGTCCTGCCCCAATGCCGTACAACTCTGCCAGATGGCGAATGCCTACGATCGGCTGAAAGAAGTGTCTCAGCAGGATAACGACCTGCTGAGCTTTGCGGCCGCTTCACTGCAGGGCTGACTCCCACGAAACTCAATGGAAAGAATAAGGTTGACAGGGTTCTCTCGAGCTCCCTATAATTCCGGTTTCTATTGGCAGGGGGAGGGAATCATCCTATGCAAGCAGTCATTAAGTCCGGCGGGAAGCAATACCTGGTTTCCCCGGGCGACATCGTCAGAATCGAAAGACTTGAAAAAGAGAGTGGCGCGGCGGTGGAGTTTGATCAGGTACTCCTGATCAACAACGAGGGAAAGGCTACCGTCGGAAATCCTTTGGTGGCCGGGGCTCTGGTTCTGGGAAGTGTCGTTGAGGAGGCCAAGAGCCGAAAAGTGATTATTTTCAAGTTCAAGCGCAAGAAGCAGTACAAAGTGACCCGCGGTCATCGCCAACTGTATACCGCCGTCAAGATCAACGAGATCAAACTGAATTAATTGTTGGAGAGAATGAAATGGCTCATAAGAAGGGTGTAGGAAGCTCCAGGAACGGTCGCGATTCGAATGCCCAGCGGCTTGGCGTGAAACGCTTTGGTGGCCAGTGGGTGTCGGGTGGGTCGATCCTCGTGAGGCAGCGCGGTACGCGATTCAAGCCGGGTGACAATGTGGGAATCGGCAAGGATGATACGCTCTTTGCCAAAGTCTCTGGCATCGTTCGATTTCAGGATAAGGGCTTGAATGGGAGGTTCGTGAGCATCACGCCCTCCGCCAACTAACCGGATTTCCTCGTCAAACGCAATTGAGTCTTTGCTTCCAAAATCCCCTGTTCTAATGGAACCCATTCCTTTAGGCAGGGGATTTGTTTTTTTCCATGTTTTTAGATCAATCGAGAATTATGGTGAAAGCAGGTGACGGAGGCTCCGGGTGCATGGCCTTTCGCCGGGAGAAGTTTGTCCCACGGGGAGGTCCCAGCGGCGGCGATGGCGGAAGAGGGGGTCATGTCTACCTCGAATCGGCGCTCCGACATAACACGTTGATCCAATTTCGCTATAAACGGATTTTTGAGGCAGAACGCGGGGAACATGGCATGGGAAGCAATTGCCAGGGGAGGGATGGAGAAGACCTGGTGATTCAGGTTCCGGTGGGAACCATGGTTTTTGATGAAGATCGATCGGAGCTCATCCACGATTTTGTGACGCCGGATGAGCGCATCCTGGTCTGTATGGGCGGACGGGGCGGGCGCGGGAATGCCCGGTTCGCAACGTCCACCAACCGTGCGCCACGCCGCTGGGAGACGGGGGTTCCCGGCGAAGCCTTGAATCTGCGCCTGGAGCTGAAATTGCTGGCCGATGTCGGCCTGGTGGGTCTCCCCAATGTCGGGAAATCCACTCTGATCTCGCGAATCTCCGCGGCCCGCCCGAAAATTGGGAACTACCCCTTTACGACACTTCAACCCAACCTGGGAGTCGTAGAACTGGAAGACTTTAAGAGTTTCGTTGTCGCCGATATGCCAGGATTGATTGAAGGCGCTCATCTCGGCCATGGCCTCGGGCTCCAGTTCCTGAAACATATTGAGCGAACCAAGCTCCTCGTACACCTGGTGGACCTTTCCGATCAGCCAGGGCGGGATCCGGTAGAGGATTTTGAGACGGTAAATCGGGAGTTAAAGGAATTCAATGAGGCCTTGTTGAAGAAACCCATGTTGCTCGTGGGTTCCAAGATCGATGCCATGGACGATCCGTCACGGCTGGAAAAGCTGAAGCTCCTGGCCTCCCGGAAGAAGCTGGAATTTCAATCCATCTCAGCGGCCACGGGGGCAGGTCTGCAGGAACTGAAGAACAAGGTGGCCATGCTGTTGGAGCAGATCCAATCCTGAAATCTCGGGGCCAGGCGGCCGGGCCGAAGAAGAACCTGGAGGAACCCAGACCGCGCAGTTTCAGCAAATTCTAATGGGCTGTGGCCAGAGCGCTTGAAAGTTGCATGGAATCTCTCAAAAGTGGGAAAGGGGAGAATGTCAGAAGCAAATTTGCGGCTGGGAATACTGGGAGGTACATTTGATCCCATCCATCTCGGCCATTTGCAGATTGCCGAAATCGCCCTGGACTTGGCGTCGTTGGATGAAGTGCACTTCGTCACTTCCGTCCATCCTCCCCATAAGAGCGAAAAGACCAAGGCCAATTTCCTCGATCGTCATGCGATGGTGGCCCTGGCTCTCAGAAAGAAGAAGCGTTTTCTTCCTTCCAGTATCGAAGCCGACCGCCCCGGCAAGTCTTATTCAATCGATACCCTTCGCTATTACCGGCGCATTGCGGGGCCGAAGGGGGAACTCTTCTTCATTATTGGATTGGATGCCTTCCTGGAAATTGAAAGTTGGAAAGAGTACGAACAGTTTCCGGGGCTGTGCAGTTTTCTGGTTTTTGCGCGACCTGGTTTTCGAGCAGAGGAGTTGAGCCACGCGGCGTTTCCGTCCCAGGTGACCTGGAAGTTTCTTGATAAGAAAAGGAAGTCACTCCCGTCACCCTCTCCCGGTCCAGGGATGTACCTGGTGCGACGCTCCACCAGCGGTATTTCGTCGACCGATATCCGGCACCGTGTCCGGCAGGGCCTTTCCATTTCGCGCTTTGTACCAACCGAAGTTGAAGACTACATCGACAAAGTGGGTTTATACCGACGCTCACCATCATACGAATGTTAAGGAAATAACTTGCAGATCAACGACCCCATTATCCGACAAGCGATTCATGCGGCCCAAAACAAAAAAGCATTAGACGTGGTTCTTTTGGACCTGAAGAAAATCGGAACTTTTTCAGACTATTTCATCATCTGCTCCGGCACTTCTGTTCCGCAGAATCAGGCGATTGCTGATGAAATAGAAGCTTCTTTAAAAAAGATTCATCGCCGGCCTAACCATATTGAAGGGTACACACAAGCCGAATGGATCCTGCTGGATTACTCCGACTTCATCGTTCATATTCAATTGCCAAAAGCTAGGACGTTTTATAATTTGGAGCGGCTTTGGCGCGACGCCCCACGGATGGATGTCCCGGAGGCAGTTTAATCCGTCGACGGGTGCTGGGGCTCTGATCCGCGTTCCCGGCAGGAGGGAAATCAGTCGGGAATTCGCTGGCGTCGCGAGGCCCGCTTCCTTGTAGCGGACCATCCGGAGATTCCCTCCCGACGATCGAAATTTTCTTGGGGAATGTCTTCGTGAAGATCAACCTGCTCTGGATTGGCAAGACCAGGAATCACGCCCTGCAAAGCCTGGTGGAAGAATACGAGAAAAGGCTTCGCCATTATTGCGATCTATCCTTTCTGGAAATTCGACCGGTTCAGGAGCATGACCAGAGGCGCCTGGTCGAGAGGGAAGGGGAAAGATTATTGCTAAAATCCAACCTGAAGATTTTCTGATTCCTCCTTGACTCTCAAGGAAAGTCCTACACTTCAGAGGAATTCTCCAACCTCATCTCAACCTGTAGAGATCGATTAGCTAGCCGAAGATGGTGTTTGTTATCCACGGCAGGCCTGGCGGAGTTTCACCCGCGGTTCGGACGAGCAAACCAACCTTTTGTCCTATCTCGGATGACCTTTAACCATGACATGATCAGGCTCTTTTGCTGGAGCAAATTTATCGAGCCTTCACGATCATCCATCATCTTCCTTATCACAAGTAGTAAGCGACTAAATCCTCTCTCCATCCGCTCACGCCTGAAGTGAATGAACCGGATTATCGGCATTCCTGACCTGCCGGAAAAGTGCGAGAACATTTTCTGGAGGGACGTCAGGCTGAATATTGTGGACCGAGGTCAGTACATAGCCTCCATTTCTTCCCATTAAGTCAAACATCCGGTGAACTTCCTGTCGAATCTCTTCGGGTGAGCCGAAGGGAAGAATCCGCTGGCTGTCAATCCCGCCCCAAAAGCCATTCGATCCCCGAATTCACTCTTGAGTCGCCCGGGCGCTATGTTCTTGGCGGTCACTTGGATAGATTGATAGCATCGATGCCAATCTCAATGAAATCGTTGATATATAAATAGACAGCACAGCTATGGTAAGGGTCTTGGCCTGAGTGTATTGATGTATCAGTTCGAGCGCTCGTTCATGATAAGGCCGGATCAGCTTGCGGTAATTGCTGAGCGAGCAGATCGGACGTCTTGCTGGCCGACGTCGTCTCCAAAGGCGACGATATCGACAAATTCGCCGACTTCGGCAAGTGCTCGACGATTTAACTCGAACAAATTCTCCGCCACGGCCTCCATCATGGACTGGAAAAGATTCTGATCCTGGGCCAAATCCATGAACCAGTCTTCAAAACCACGCAAATACTGTGTCAGATGGACCACGTGAAAACGGGCATTATAAATGATGGCGTAGTCTGTTTCTTCATGCAGACGTTTGGCCTTTTCCCTCAGTCCTCGAAAACGGCCGGGATCCGTCGGATCGGGGAAGGGGTAGCGAGCGATGTCCTGGGGGTGATACTGCCGGAGAGCGGGCTTTTTTCCATCTCGTAAAATTGACACCCCGGGGGCTTGCGCCGAACGACTCCCCACTCATCCATCCACCGTTCCTCGTCCAGATCCTTCTCCCGGTCGTGATCGGGCGGATTCTGGCCGAACGCCCGGGCGTCAACATCCAGGGCTTGGAGGACCTGCTCATCCATTTCAACGAGTTGCTGCATACGATCGAGCATGGCGCCGGTTTTTCCGAAACCCAGATGGCGGCAAAGCTTCTCATAGGCGGGCTTTACCATCCCGGTAAAACGGGCACTCCCCAGGTCCATGGGTACACGATCCGGTTCCTGATGGTTAAGCGATGCAAACACCTTTCTCGATGTGTCATGGCTAACCTCCGGTTCCGCGCTGGGCGCTGATTGAATTCGTACTGACAATATTAGAACACCAGTGAGGCAGGCTTCCCACGGAAAAAGAAGGCTCCCTCCTTAAGTCGTCGAGCCTCGAGACCCGTCGATTTACAAAAATAACAAGAGTCTTGTATTTTCTAATTTATTCACTATAATACTCCGTTTTATTTAGAGGATTGTCGCTTGGACTAGGACAGCAACATCGTCGCATTCAATCAAACGACGGGGAGTTCTGTAGAATGGATTCAAAAAAGTTCGAACACTTCAAAAAGAAACTGTTGGAGAAGAAGAACGATTTGCTGACAACCGTTTCAAAGACGGAACAATACGGGCGCGAGGCAGACGAAGACGCCACCCAGGATATTGCCGACAAAGCGGCGAACTCCTATACCAAAGAATTTCTGTTCAGTCAGAGCAGTAATGAGCGGAGCACCCTTCAGTTAATTGATGAAGCCTTGCAACGGATTGACGGGGGAACCTTTGGTTCTTGTGCCTCCTGTGAAAACGAAATTCAGCAGAAACGGCTGGAAGCGGTTCCTTGGACACGCCATTGCATCAATTGCCAAGAGCTGCAAGAGCAAGGCATGCTTCAAGAAGAATAAGTTCTGAGCCCCTCCCCTTTCTGCGGGGGCGTCGCTTGAAGACTGTATCGCAATCCTTCACACCGCTGGTTGATTCCCTCCCTCAGCATCTTTTTCCCCTGTACCTGTCGCTTGTGTCATCAGCTCGTCCAGGAGTCGGCGCACAGCGTTGTGTGCAGGCAATGCTGGGAACAGCTCAAAAAATTGAAGAGCCTTTCTGCGCGGTCTGCGGCTATCCGTTTATCTCCAGGAATATTCCCGACGGCAGTCTGTGCGGCAGCTGCCGTCATCGGCTTTTTGCCTTCGATGCTGCACGATCCTTCTCTCCGTTTACTGATCCCTTAAAGGAAATCATTCATCAGTTCAAATATTGCGGCCATACCAGCCTCGCCCGTCCCTTGGCTCGGCTCCTGGAAGAGTTTACCGGCGGTTTCCGGAGCCCCTTCATGCGGACGTGATCATTCCGTGCCCCTGTACCGGAAGCGCGAAGGAGCGTGGATTCAACCAGGCGGCGGAACTGGCAAAGCAACTCAGTCGTTTGATTCAAGTTCCGTAGAAAGCCGTTGGTTCGAGAGGACGAGGGCGACCGAAATTCAAGCCGGACTTTCCAGGCATCAACGGCGAAAGAATGTTAAGGGAGCGTTCCGCGTTTCCCGCCGGGCGGCCTTACGCTTGACCGGGAAGTACTACTTTTGGATGATGTGTTTACCACAGGGGCGACTCTCAATGAGTGTGCGGCGATCTTGAAAAGGAAGGCTGTCGGCGAGTCAATGTATTGACGGTGGCGCGGGTTACGCGAAACTGAGGGGGCAAAAACCTTTCCCGCGGACCTGTCGTGATGCGCAATATCGGGCCCGCAGGTTCCTCTAGGTAAGTCTACCTGCTTCGCGCTACTCTAATCCAGAGGGCCTTAACGTGACCTGGAGAATCGCTTCGCTTCCTGTGGCTGTATGGATAATGACGGTCTGCCTCCTCGGAAACCCCGCTCAGAAGGAGGCCGCGAAGGAACCCATCCCCGCCCCAACGGTAGATCATCTTCCCTCCGATTATCTTCCTCTGCACGTCGGTAATCGTTGGGTCTATACCAAGACCAACAGCCAGTTCAAGAAAAGTGAACAAGTGATTGTTCAGATCATCAATACCACGATCCTGAAGTGGAAAACTTATTATGTCTTCAATCGACTTCCCTTTGTTCCAGGCCTGGAATCGGCAAGCAACGTGCTTTTGCGCTATGACCCGGAAGCACGACAACTGTTGCGTCTGGCGGAAGGGGTGGAATTGCCGGTATTTCCTGTCGGCTCCGGCACCGATTCGAAATTCGATATCTCAGTGGATGAAACCGGGAAGCGCGTATTGAACCGTCTGAGTTATTTGACTTGTGTCAACTGTGAAGACAAGGGAATGGAAATTGTCTTTGACCGTGGCATGGGGATCACGGCGGTCCTGATCACACACGAGTGGGGGACGGAGAGCTTTGATTTAAGAGGTGCCGACGTCAACCTCAAGCATTACGGTGAGGTGATCCCCGAGGAACCAAAGAAGTCCCCGAGGGGCCCGGGTCATGGGGGGCCCATCATCAGTCGTGCCGATCCCGAGATCCGGCTCGAAGTGGAAAAAAGCAATGCGAGGGCCCGGCTGGTGATGCGGGTGAAGAACCCAAGCGAAGGGTACCTGAGCCTCAACTTCACGACAAGCCAGACCTACGATTTTATTATCCGTGACAAAGAAAGCGGGAAAGAAGTGTGGCGCTGGTCCAAAGGGAATTTTTTCTCGCGCGTGAGGAGAAATCTGGCGGTGCTTCCCGAGGCCGAATGGAAGTTTGAAGCCCTTTGGAATTTTAAGAACAACCAGGGGGAAGAACTTGTTCCGGGGATCTACGATGTGAGCGCCATCCTCACGACTCGAGAACCGCGCGAATCTGAGCCCGTGACGGTTCAGGTCCCATGATCCGTTTGTCAATTGCCGCCCGCAAAATTTCCGGTTTCACGCCGCTTGAAAAGGGCAACAATTCCCGCGGGCCCTCGCTGCTTCTGGCGATATGAGGTTGCCAATTCGAGCAATGGAATCCAGCGGCCTTTTGGACTGGAAACCAACCCCAACTCCATCAAGGTGATAAGGTGAAGGGAAAAAAGAATTTAGGATTGATCTTTCCCCGCAGCAACGGTATATTTTTTGTTATTTTGCCGAGGGGGAAGCAGTTCGAGAATTGGCAAAAAGCTGGAGATTAAGAGGAAGTTACTCATTCTGAGTGGGACTCAAACCTCTCAATGAAGGGTACAGTTGATGATGCTCGGATTCATGGGACAAAGTATGTTTTACCAAATCAAGAGGCTTTTCGTCCCGTCCGGACCTTATAAGTATTTTCTGGATCATACGCGGGCTTACTACGCCGTCAACACCTTTGATCTTCTGATCTTGATTCCTTATTTTTCTATCCTGGTCATTCTGGCCATCTATGGCCTGCATCGCTACCAGCTGGTTTATCTTTACCTGAAGAACAAGAAAGAAATTCCCGAGCCCAAAGAATTCACCGAGCTTCCAGTCGTCACCGTTCAACTCCCCGTTTATAACGAAATGTACGTCGTGGAACGGCTGGTGGAGTCCGTGGCCGCGATCCGCTATCCCAGAGAGTTGTTGGAAATCCAACTGCTGGATGACTCGACCGACGAGACCATGTTCATCGCGGAAAAGGCGGTGGAGAATATTCGTAAGCAGGGAGTCGACATTCAGTATATTCACCGCGACAATCGTGTCGGCTTCAAGGCCGGGGCCCTGGAAAATGGCCTGAAGCAGTGCCGGGGTGAATTCATTGCGATTTTCGATGCGGATTTTATTCCGGATCCGGAATTCCTGATGAAGACCATTCACGCCTTTACGAATCCAAAACTCGCCATGGTGCAGACCCGCTGGGGGCATATTAATCGGGAATATAACCACCTGACCCAGGTCGAAGCGATGATTTTGGATGGGCATTTTGTCATGGAGCACGGAGGGCGATCGTACTCGGGCCGATTTTTCAATTTCAATGGAACCGCGGGAATCTGGCGGCGGGCCGCCATTGAAGATTCTGGGGGCTGGCAGCACGACACCCTGACGGAAGACACAGACCTCAGTTACCGGGCTCAAATGCGGGGATGGGAGTTCCTCTACCTGCGGGACGTCGTCTGCCCAGCCGAGTTGCCCGTCGATATGACCGACTTCAAGAACCAACAATTTCGCTGGGCCAAGGGATTGGTTCAAACCGGCATCAAGCTGCTCCCGCAGATCCTGCGGAGCCCTCTCCCGTTCAAGATTAAAGCCGAAGCGGTATTTCATTTGACCGCCAATTGTTCCTACCCGCTGATGGTGATTTTTGCCTTTATCTTCCTGCCGGCCATGATCGTCCGTTTTTATCAAGGATGGTTCCAGATGCTTTTCATCGACCTGCCTCTGTTCATGGCGGCTACCATGTCGGTCTCTTCGTTCTACATGATTTCTCAGCGGGAGCTTTACCCGGGCTCCTGGAAGAAAAGCCTGAAGTATTTGCCGTTTATGATGTCGGTGGGAATTGGGCTCTCGGTGAGCAATTCGAGAGCCGTGATGGAAGCCATCCTGGGAATCAGGACCTCCTTTACCCGGACCCCTAAATATTGCATTGATGCCGCCAAACAAACCGCAGTCCCGTCGGCAAAATATCGGAGAAAGAGTGGATACACGCCGTATCTGGAATTGATTCTGGGAGTTTATTTCGCGATCACCGTGATGTATGCCTTTTCGAATGAAAACTACGCCACCCTCCCGTTCCTAATGTTGTTTGTGGTTGGTTTCATTTACACGGGATTCATGTCTCTGTTTCAGAGCCATCTGCCGCGCTTCCTAAGCTCGAAATTACCACACTGACAGTTTTTGTTTGCGAATTCGCGTTCGCTCCGGTGGGAACTCCAATCCTGTGCGGGATTCCTAACTGGAGCATTTTGGACCTGGCGACATGAAACCTATTCTGACCGTCATCCTGGGGTTGTTGCTGTTGGGGTCGCCGGTGATTCCCACCGGGTCCTTGACGGTCCCCAAAGAAGAATATCAAGCGCGGCGCCAGCTTTACATGGACCGCTTTCATGATGGGGTCACCATCATCTTCAATTCTCCAGACGATCAGGATGCCTCAGCCGTCAAGAAAGACTTTTACTACCTCACCGGCTTTTCTGAACCCGGAGCCATTCTGGTGCTTTCCCCGAATAGTCCCGAGCAAAAGGAAACTTTGTTTGTTCCGCTCAGGAACCCGGATCAGGAACGCTGGACAGGCCCCCGTCTGGAAGCGGGAAGCGACGCTGAGAAACTGTTGGGCATGGAACGGGTCTTGACGACCAACCGCTTCCAATCGGAGTTGGCGCGTTTGTGTGCCTCCGAACGAAACATCTATACCATCATCCCGACCCACCCGCAGGAGGGCAATCCCAGCTTTGAAGAAGCGCAAGTGGAACGGTTAAAAAAACTTTTCCCCTATTCGCAGATCAACAATGCCGGGAGCCAGATTGCCTCGTTGCGGGTCCAGAAATCTACCGCGGAAATCCAGCTGATACGGCACGCGATTGAAATTACGCTGGCTGGTCAAAGGGCTGCCGCCTCGGTCATCGCGGATCGTCGGTACGAATACGAAGTGGAGGCCGCGGCTGAATTTGAATTTCTTCGCCGCGGTGCGGCCCGGCCCGCTTATCCCTCCATCGTGGGCTCGGGGCCGAATTCCTGCATTTTGCATTATGACAAGAATCGGAGGATGATGAATGAGGGGGAGCTGGTCGTGGTCGATGCCGGCGCAGAATATGAAGAGTACGCCGCTGACATTACCCGGACTTATCCCGTCGGAGGAAAATTCACCCCCCGCCAACGCGAGATCTACGACATTGTCCTGGGGGCGCAGGAAGCCGCACTCAAACAGGTCAAAGCGGGTGTACAGATGGGGAAGGGCGGCCCGATTCACATGGCTGCCTTTGACTTTATCAATTCCCACGGGCGGGATCGGCAGGGAAATTCACTCGGACGGTATTTTATTCACGGAACCAGCCATCACCTCGGGCTGGACGTTCACGATGTTGTCAGTCAGACGAACCGGACACTGGAACCAGGGATGGTGATCACAATTGAACCGGGCGTCTATATCCCGGAGGAAAACCTTGGAATCCGGATCGAAGACGATGTCTTGGTTACGAAAAGCGGTTACGAATTACTTTCGCAGGATTTGCCTCGCAAGGCAGAAGAGATTGAGCGGTTGATGCAGGAAGAAAAAAATCATCCGCCGATTTCTGGAGGAGAGAAAAACAAGTAGTGTCGCGCCACGGACCCATATCTCGGGGGCGCCCCGCATTTTCGTTTTACTTCAAAAGTTTTTGAATCTCAATTTCAAATCATTGGTTGGGGGAGGATGAAGGCATGATTCAAGCTACAGCCTTGCGGAGAGGCATGGTAATCAAGAAGGATGGCGAGCTCTATACGGTTTTTTCCGCAATTCATAAGACACCGGGGAATTTGAGAGGATTTGTACAGGCCAGGCTTCGCAATTTGCGGAATGGGGCCATGGGCGAATTCCGGTTCCGATCGGTGGACATGGTCGAAAAAGTCTCACTGGACGAACATGAAATGGAGTTTCTCTATAAGGACGGGAGTGACTACTATTTCATGAATACGGAAACGTATGAGCAAATTCATTTGAATGAAGAGGTCCTTGGCGACAGTGTTCTCTATCTCATTCCCAACATCAAAATCAACGTCGAGTTTTATGAAGGGAATCCGATCGGGATCGATTTGCCGCCCTCGGTAGAAATGGAAGTGGTCGAGACCGAACCCGGCCTGAAGAGCGCAACCGCCTCCAATGTCAATAAACCCGCCAAGATGGAAACCGGCTTGGTGGTCCAGGTTCCTCCGTTTATTGATGCCGGCGAGAAAATTCGAATCGACACGAATGAAGGGAAATACCTCGAGCGAGTACGATAGGAATCGGCTGCGTGAGAGTGGGTGGCTTTCTGAATGTGGGAGTTCATCTCCAAAGTTAAGAGGCCGCCTCCGGCACGCGGCCCGATCCTCAATCAACAAGGTCGCCGGTGAGGACACCGCCTCCCACGTTCTAAAAGCCTTTCCACTTTTAGCCTATCTTGCTTTAAGACTTTATGTTTTCATCCCTCCCTCCACCGCACTCGCGAAATCTCCGCCTACATCGCCAAATGGAAGGATCTCGGGACCTTTTTTTGTCACAAAATGTCTGGAGCCTTTCTTATTGTGGGAGGCGGTGTCCTCACCGGCGACCTGAGTGACCTAGGACGGCAGTTGACAGGAAGTTATTGGATATTCTTCCGAGCTTTGGATCGTCCCGATTGCACCAGGCACGTTAAAGCGGCTGCAAGCTCCTGATCTTCCTCGGGGAAAACGGTGCGTAAATCAAGAATCAGCTGGTCGTCTTCAACACGGGCAATGACCGGCGGATTTGCCTGTCGAAGTTCTGATTCCAGTTGATCTGTCGAGTGACAAGAACTGCGGATTGCAATCAATTTCGTGGCCAGTTCTGCTTCAGGAGCTGAGCCGCCGCCAATCCTTGACACTCCGTCGACGATCTCGATCTTCCAATCTGTTCCCTTCGACCCCAGGTAGCCGAGGATGACTTCCCCCCTTTTTTGAAGGGCCTCTACCGGTGTCCTGATCAACTGCAAGACGGGAATTTCTTCATGCTCCCGGCCTTTGAGGTAGGAAATCAAAGTAGATTCCAGGACCGTAAGAGTGAGCTTATCGACCCGTATGGCACGAAACAGTGGATTGCGACGCAACTGGCTAACCCAGGCCGCTTTCCCGGTAATAATTCCGGCTTGAGGCCCTCCGAGGAGCTTGTCGCCACTGAAACAAACCAAAGGCACGCCAAGGCCGAGGCTGTCTTTGGGTGAAGGCTCCTGCCCCAGTCCCAGAGATGCGGGATCTGTCAGACAACCGCTCCCCTGATCCTCCAGGAGCGGAATTCCTTTCTCCCGAGAGAGGGCCAGCAGGTCTTCCAACCCGGGTCGCGCCGTAAATCCAATCATCCTGAAATTGCTCTGGTGGACCCGCAGGATGAGTCGCGTTCGATCCGTTACGGCGTTGCGATAATCGGAGATCTCGGTCTTGTTGGTTGTCCCGACCTCGTTGAGGAAGGCTCCACTTTTGCTCAAAATATCCGGAATGCGAAACCCATCTCCAATTTCAATGAGTTCTCCACGTGAAATTAAAACCTCCCCACCCTCGGCCAGAGAATTCAGGGCGAGGAACACTGCCGAGGCGCCGTTATTAACTACCAGACTCTGTTCGCATCCCAGGAAGTCCTGGAGCAGGTGGTCAATCAGTTGATCCCGTTTCCCGCGCTTCCCTGTTTTGAGGTCATATTCGAGATTCGAGTAGTGAGCACTCGTTTCCCGGAGTCTTTCGACTCCAGCGCGGGAGAGAGGCGCTCGGCCCAGGTTTGTGTGCAGGATGACTCCGGTGGCATTAATCACCCGTCTGAATCGGGGGCTGGTCGCCCGAAGAATAGAGACCTTTAGACTCAGTAAGATAGACTCAATCATCCGGGGTTGAGACCAATCTTCCCCTATTGCGTCTGCGAGATCCTGCCGAAACTTATCAAGGAGATGGCGCAATTGCCCGGCGACGAAAGAGCGGCTGGTCTGGCCAATCAAGGCCAGCGTTTCTGGATGTTCTAGAAGCCGGTCCATCGAAGGAATTTGGCGAAAAACTTTCTGGGAGATTTCATCCATAGCGCAGATTTCACCACAGTGGCTTCAGGTCGTCAACTTTGGCGTTGACCCTCGCCGCTGGCGGAAGATAAGATCCGAGTCTATTGGATCCCGAGAAAAGAGTGCCAAGTCAGATAAAGAGGGGGAGTAAACGAATGGGTGTGCTCCCGATACAATGCCCTCAGTACCATCCAACATAGATTTTGACCAGGCTTTGGATCTCCTCGAAGATGGGGTTCGACGGTTAAAGATCGAATATGAGATCTTCTTCAATGGCGGGTCGAAGAAGGTCCCTTATGATCTTCGCTGGCGGGTCGAATCGCTGATCAAGCGATACGGCGATTTCAGCAAGTTAAGCTTTGCCCAGCGCTTCCGCTACAATACCCTGGTTGCCAGGTTTCACTCCTATAACGAACTCTGGCGTCGCTTGCTCAAGAATAAGGAAGAAGGCAAACTGAGTTATCAGTCCTCGGAGTATCCTGATGCGGAAATTCTGGCTGATGGACAGGCGAGCCAGGACCGCCTGATTTGCCAGTTGGTATGCAGGGACCCCGAGACCGAAGAAGATAAGGTTCAAAATCTCTTCAAGAGCCTCCTGGAAGCGAAACGTGAATGCGGGGAGAATCCGGAAACACTGCAATTTGACTCCTTCAAGAAATTTGTATTGGAAAAAACGGCAAAATTGAAATCGCAATTCAAGTGTGATTCTGTCTGTTACGTGATTTCAGTTGAATCTGGCAGAGTCAAACTCGTGGCCAAAGGTAAGACTTAATTCCATCCCCCGAATTCCGTCTCCAAACTCGCCCAAGATGAAGTGGCCTGATCCGCAACGCCAAGAAAAGTTTTTTCTCGTGCCCCTCTTTCATTGGTCACCACTTCCTCTTCTCAGAAAGTGGGCGACGCTTGCTTTCTTATTGATACTCGGCCACGTCTCGCCTTCCTGGGGGGAATCGGAAATCCCTGACCCGGGCTCTCAAATTGTCCGGGATGCTTCACAACTGATGCCGCGTTCCTTTCGCGGACTTCTCCCGAGATATGGCCCTGGTCTGGAACTCGGTAGTCGCCGGTTGACCGATCAGCCTTATCTGACAAGTCAGGGAAGGGTTGCTTTGGAGCAAAAAGTTCTGACCAAACTGGAAGGAACGAAGAAAATGCTCGGCTCGAAGCCGAAGTTTTCAATAGTCATGGAAGAATTTGGGTCCCTGGCCGAAATGATCCTGCTTTTGAATCTTCCAGACCTGGATGAATCAGCGAAGGGGAATATGGCTTCATTGAAAGCGGCCCTGGAAATAAACAGCCCCTCTTTCCGTAGGGTGGTATATGATTCCGATGAATTGGGGCCTGGGTTGGATTCGGTAAAATCCTTTCTTGAGGAGATACGCTCTCGAAGGGTACTGGTCACGCGCAGATATCAGGAATTCTTCTTGGATCAATCATCACTCGACCTCAAAGTCCCTCTCAACCCGCTATCGCCGCCTTTCGGAGTTTTGTCACTGGTGTACGTTCATACCATGAATGATGTCGTCAGGATGTGGCTCTGGATCTGGCGGGAGGCGAACGGTGATATGGCAGACAGCCCGTACCTGAGTCGCACGATCCCGATTCAATCGACAAAGGAGTAAAAGGGCGCAGGGCGGCAGCGGAGGGGGCTTGAGCGGATCCTCCAGCGTTATTGGCCATGTCCTGAGCCCACGTCCGGGCCAGCAGAGGAAACTCCCACCCCCCAAGATAGAAGGAGCACACTTGTGCCGACGATTCAACGAGCCTTAATCAGCGTTTCCAACAAGGAAGGAATACTGGAATTTGCCCAGGGGCTTTCCGAACTGAAGGTGGAAATTATCTCCACTGGAGGAACGGCCAAGGCTCTGCGAGATGCCACTATTCCTGTTAAAGAGATTTCGGAACTGACAGGATTCCCGGAGATTCTGGATGGGCGGGTGAAAACCCTTCATCCCAAGGTGCATGGGGGCCTGCTTGGAATTCGCGACAACCCAACCCATCGCGAACAAATGAGCAGGAATGGCATTCTTCCCCTCGATCTTGTGGTGGTAAATCTTTATCCGTTTGAAGCGGTGGCCTCGAGACCGCAGACCGGCTTCGACGAACTCATCGAAAACATCGATATTGGCGGACCGTCCATGATCCGCTCCGCGGCCAAGAATTTCCGTGATGTTCTGGTGGTCGTGGACCCGTCGGATTATGGCTGGATCCTGAAGAGTCTGAAGTCAGGCCCGCCCTCCATCTCAGTTGAATCCAGATTCCTCCTCGCCCAAAAAGCCTTCACGTTAACGGCACGATATGACGCGGCGATCTCCTCCCATTTATCTCGGATTGAAATTCGCGAGGGAGCGTTTCAGCTCCAGCAGGGTTTCCCGCCGCGTCTGACTCTGTCACTCGAGAAAGCGCGCGATCTTCGTTATGGAGAAAATCCGCATCAAAAGGCAGCCTTTTACCGTGAGTTGACATCATTCGATTCCATACTGCCTGATGCGATTCAGGTTCAGGGAAAGGAACTTTCGTTCAACAATATCTTGGACTTAAACGCGGCCTACCAGTTAACCAGGGAATTTCACATGCCCTGCGCGGTCATTATTAAACATACGAACCCTTGCGGAGTGGGAGTCTCGGTGGATTCCCAAGCGGAAGCTTATGTCCGGGGTCGGGAATGTGATCCGTTATCTGCCTTCGGCTCCGTGCTTGGTTTTAATCAGCCGGTTTCCAAAGAAACTGCCCGGGAAATTATTCTCACTTTCGTGGAGGCAATCATTGCGCCTGGCTATAGCGAAGAAGCGTTGCAACTGCTGGCGACGAAGAAAAATCTGCGATTGATTCAATGCCGGGACGGACAAGTCAATCTTCATCCTTATGATTACAAGCGGGTGGAAGGCGGATTGCTGATTCAAGAGGCCGATCGGGCTGATGTCGCGGAGTCGGAGTGGAAAGTTGTTACTCGCCGCGAACCAAGTCTGGAGGAATTCAAGGCGCTTTCCTTCGCCTGGAAGGTTGTCCGCCACGTAAAATCGAATGCCATTGTCTATGCCAATGAGAACCAGACGGTTGGGATTGGCGCAGGGCAGATGAGCCGGGTGGATTCGGCCCAGTTGGGAATCAGCAAAGCCAAACTGCCGCTGAAAGGATGCGTCATGGCTTCGGATGCTTTTTTCCCCTTCCGGGATGGAGTGGATGTTGCTGCGATGGCTGGAATTCGCGCCATTATTCAGCCTGGGGGCTCCCTGAAAGATGACGAGGTGATTGCGGCTGCCAATGAGCACGAAATGGCCATGATTGTAACGGGGATGCGGCATTTCAAACATTGACTTGACCAAAAACCGCATGGGATAATTCAAGTGCGGACTGAGGATCCAAACGAATGAAAATACGATTGGGAAGGGCCTTAAGGAGCAGTGCCCAGGTGTGGGGGGTAGTGTTTCTGTTGATCCCGATAGGGATGGCTAACCCGCTGCAAGGGGCTGATAAGAA
This sequence comes from Terriglobia bacterium, assembly GCA_046331665.1. Classification (GTDB taxonomy): domain Bacteria; phylum Acidobacteriota; class Terriglobia; order Versatilivoradales; family Versatilivoraceae; genus CAWBAT01. The sequence goes on from JAXLQK010000043.1 coordinate 41,359, forward strand.
ATCAAACGAGGAAAAAGCTCAAGCCAGCGCGCGAGCCTCGGCCTACTATCATTTCAGCCAGGCCCGGTTGCTGGAGGAGAGCGGCGATTTTCTCAAGGCGCTGGATGAATACAAGAAAGCGATTCAGCAGGATCCCAAATCTTCAAATCTCTATATCGAACTTGCCAATTCCTATCTGCGGCATCGGCGCGTCCGGGATGCCATTCAAGAGGCGGAAAACGCCATTCGAATTGATGACAGTAACCTGGAGGGGCACCGTCTCCTCGGAAGCATTTATTATCAGATCATCCGCAACGAAGAAAATGGGCGTCAGACCAGTTCGAGCGAGTACCTGAAGAAGGCCATCGCCGAGTATGAGAGGATCTGTCAATTGGATCCCTCGGATACAAATTCGCTTTTAATCCTCAGCCTGCTCTACCGCTATGACGGTTCCACCGACAAGGCGATCGAAACCACCAAACATCTCCTTGAAATCGCTCCTTCCTCAGAGTCTGGTTTGACGACCCTGGCTCAAATCTATACCGAGCAGGGAAATACCAACGAAGCCATCAACGTCTTCAAGAAAGCCCTGGAGGCGAATCCCAACTCGCCTCGAGTGCTCGAACAGATGGCATTTGCCTATTTGCAGTTGAAGGACTACAAGAATTCCATTGAAACATATCGCAAAGCCATTGCCTTGGATGAAGACAACTTGGATTTGAGAAAAGGCTTTGCCTACACACTCCTTGAAAACAACCAGGATGGGCCCGCCGAGGCCGAATTCCTCAAGATCCTGGAGGCCGACCCCGATGATGGAAATGCCCATTTCCGGTTGGGCCAGATCTATCGGAAACGGAAGGATTTTGACAAAGCTCTGGTCGAATTAACCAAGGCGAGTTCAGTGCTGGTAGGGAACCTCGAAGTTTCTTTCTATTTGGCCACACTGTACGAAGAGATCGGGAAATTTGAAAAGGCGGAAGAGCGTTTTCAGCAGTTGCTCAAATTGACGGAGAAGCCCGCGGGATCGTATTCGGCTGGAGAGATTCAAAACCGCACCATTTTTCTCACTCATGCCGGGTACGTTTGTGAACAAATGGAAAAGTATCCCCAGGCAGTTGCCTATTTCACCGAGATCAAGACACTGTCCGCCGAGAACGCATCGAAAGCGGATAGTTATGTGATTGATGCCTACCGCGCCGCCAAGCAGCTCGACAAAGCCCTCGCTCTGGCTGAGAAAGGGCTGAAAGACTACCCCGACGATCTCGATGTAAAGATTCTTTACGCGGACGTCTTGGGGGAAAGCGGTAAATCGGCGGAAGCAGTCAAGCTCCTCCAGGAAAAACTGACCGGGAAAGAGGACGACGCAAAGATCTATTCCACGATGGTGCAAATCTACCAGCGAGACAAGAAATTCAAGGAAGCTGAATCTGTCCTGCTGGGTTCCGAAAAATATTTTAAGAATGCTGAGACCTACAATTTCATGTTGGGGTCCATCTACGAGCGCGAAAAACAGTACGATAAAGCCGAGGGGGCTTTTAAGAAAGTTCTGGAAAGCAACCCGGAACATGCTCCCACTTTAAATTATCTCGGGTATATGCTGGCGGATCGCGGCCTTCGTCTAGATGAATCGCTTCAGATGATCAAAAAGGCTGTCGATATGGATCCCAGTAACGGCGCTTACCTGGACAGTCTGGGCTGGGTCTATTTCAAGCTGAATCGAAACGAGGAGGCGGAGGTATACCTCAAGAAAGCGGCCGACCGAGTTCGCAAGGATCCCACGGTTCATGATCATCTGGGCGACCTCTACTACCGGAAAGGACAGTACGAACAGGCGCGGAACGCCTGGGAATTGTCTTTGTCCTTTGGGCAGGATGATGAAGAAGTACGGAAGATCCAAAAGAAGGTAGAGGAACTCAAGATCAAGCTTGCCCAGCTTGAGAAAAAATAAAGCCCCGAAGTCATCGGGGATGATGTGGCAGGAGGAGGGCGCGATGCATGCCACGCGATTGGCGGCATTAGCGGCCATCCCCCGGATCTTCAGGCTTCGTTGACAACCAGGCGACTTCTTGGAGAAAGGCATCGCGGGCAAAAAGGCTTGCGATGCAGAACGGCTCAGTCTCAGGATTGAGCTTTTTTTTTGCTTCAGTGAATTCAGTTTTCAGGGGCACACGGCATGATGCGTCGTCATGAGGAAGGATTCCCGCTCTGGGTTCCTTTGAAGAAGACCATGAGGCTCGAGCAGGTCCAATTGCGCAGTTTTGCGAAAGTGAACTTTGGACTGCAGGTGTTGGGAAAACGTGGAGACGGGTTTCACGAGATCCGGACCCTTCTCCAAACCGTTGCACTGCACGACCAGATCCGGTTGACGCGATCCAGAACCCCCGGCATCCAATTCACGTCGAATTCGGAAGAACTAAACCCGACGCGGAATCTGGTTGCCGAAGCCATTCGTTTATATCAGCGACGCATGAAGGCGAGTGGCGGCATTCGTGTGCATCTCGACAAAAACATCCCCATCGGTGCAGGCTTGGGAGGGGGGAGCGGTAATGCCGCTGCCACACTTTGGGGAATGTCGTTTCTACACCAGCGCCCGCTGCCGCTGAAGCAGTTATTAGAATGGGGGGCGGAATTGGGCTCAGATGTCCCCTTTTTTTTTCTGGGAGGCAAATGCCTGGGCATCGGCCGGGGCGCGGAAATTTATCCGCTCGAAGACGCTCCCAAGCTACACATTTTAATAGTAGTTCCTCCATTTGCCGTTTCCACGGCAAGCGCCTACGCTAGATTGAGTTTGAAGTTGACAAAGAAGGGTAGCCTCGATAAGATTCCACACTTCTGTTCAGGGTACCTGAATCGCCTCAGCGGGACGGGTACTCTCGAAAATGATTTTGAGTCAGTTGTGTTCTCGGATTTTCCTCAACTGAAGAAAATTAAGCAGTTACTGATAAGATCGGGGGCAAGAGACGCAGGGTTGTCCGGGAGTGGTTCTGCCCTATATGGTGTTTTTGGTTCCAGAAAAGAACTCTTCAAAGCGCGCTCAGTGGTGGAATCGAAGGGCATTCGACTGATTGCAACTAATACTCTAAATCGGGTCGAATTTTTGAAGAGTGTCATTGAGGCTTATCGCTGAAATTGGGGCGTCGTCAAGTGGTAAGACACAGGTCTTTGGAACCTGCATTCGGAGGTTCGAATCCTCCCGCCCCAGCCAGAAATGGTCGATCCTGGTTCCCACCTCTTGTAGGTCCTCATCAGTCGTTTTCCCCGAGGAAACTCTGCGAGGTAAAGAAAGTCGATGATGGGTTGCTGAAGGAAGCGGCCAATCCCGTTTTCGGGTGCCGACTTTTACCAATGTCGCGCAGAAATGAAATTTTTGGCAGTCGCCTGGCCGTGGGGGAGCGCATGGCCGGGATTGGCAATGGGAGAATATTGAACCGTTGAAAAATGACGACCTGAAGATATTTACGGGAACGGCTCACCGGGATCTGGCGGAAAAGATTTGCGAGTCGCTCAACATCCCTCTCGGAAATGCGGCGGTCACCCGTTTCAGCGATGGGGAAGTCTATTTTCAGATCCTTGAAAACGTCCGAGGCGAAGACGTCTTTATCATTCAGCCGACTTGCCGTCCCGTGGATACCACGCTGATGGAACTGCTGGTGATGATCGATGCCTTCAAGCGTTCCTCCGCCAGGCGAATCACCGCTGTTCTTCCCTACTATGGCTACGCAAGGCAGGACCGGAAAGACAAGCCGCGGGTTCCCATTTCCTCCAAGCTGGTGGCCGACCTGATCTCCACGGCGGGAGCCAACCGGGTTTTGACGATGGACCTGCATGTGCCTCAAATCCAGGGGTTCTTTGATATTCCGGTGGATCACCTATTTGCCGCCCCCGTGCTGGTAGATTATTTCAACCGGCTCAACCTGAGGGATCTGATTGTTGTTTCGCCGGATGCGGGAGGGACCGAGCGGGCCCGGGCCTATGCCAAGAAGCTGAACACCAGCATTGCGATTATTGACAAACGTCGGGTGGAAGCCAATGTTGCCGAGATCATGAATATTATTGGAGAAGTTGAAGGGCGCACTGCCGTCATCGTTGATGACATCATCGATACGGCTGGCACCCTTGTAAAGTCGGCGGAGGCTCTTCTTCGCCATGGAGCCAAAGCCGTTTATGCCTGCTGTACGCATCCGGTCTTGTCAGGGCCGGCGGCGGATCGAATCCTTCGCTCCGGAATCACCGAAGTCGTCGTAACAGATACGATTCCGCTGTCGCCCAAAGCAGCCCACGTGGAAAAGATCCAGGTCCTGAGCGTTGCTGATCTGCTGGGGAAGGCGATTCAATCCATCCACGACGAGACCTCCGTCAGTTCGTTGTTTATTTGAGAGGTAGGAAACGGTTCATTTAGAAAACATGATAGGTGCTGTCTTCAGATACCGGCTTCGAAAGTGGGTGTCTGGCACTGAAAGTAAAAGGGGGAAAGGAAATTATGGCTTTATCAAACGTCTCGGCTGAAGTTCGATCGACCCGGGGCAAAAATGCCGCGCGCCAACTGCGGCAGCGTGGGTTGGTTCCTGCGGTGCTTTACGGGGAACAAAAGGGTTCCATTGCGCTCTCGGTAAACCCAAAACAGCTCTCCGCAATTCTTCACTCGGCGAGAGGGTACAATACGATCTTTACCGTTGACCTCAAAGACGGCGAATCCACCAGCGTCATGCTCAAGGAATGGCAGCTGGATCCGGTCAGCGGAAGTCTCCTGCACGCCGACCTGCTCCGCATCGCCATGGATAAACTCATCCAGGTTCGTATTCCGGTGACGGCTGTCGGCGAGGCCAAAGGTGTCAAAGTGCAGGGTGGTATTTTCGAGTTTGTGTTGCGCGAAATCGAAGTGGAGTGTTTGCCCGCCGACATTCCCGAAACCATCACGATTGAAATTACGGAACTTGAACTTGGCGCGAATGTCCGGGTTTCGGATTTGCCTAAGGATTCCAAGTACAAGATCCTGTCGGAACCGGAGTTGGTGGTTGCTCACGTGGTATCGCCGAAGGAAGAGAAGGTTGAAGAAGTCGTCGCCGCTGAAGCTCCTGCCGAGCCTGAAGTGATCAAGAAGGGCAAAGTGGCTACGGAGGAGGAAGGCGAGGAAGAAAAGCCGGAGGAGAAGAAGAAGTAGCTGTCGAATCCCTGGCCTCCGGATGTATCCTTGGATTCATGAGTTTTCGGAAACTCGTTGTGGGGTTGGGCAATCCTGGATTGCGTTATTCAAGAACGCCGCATAATCTCGGGTTTGAAGTCGTGGATTTGCTGGCGAAGGAATTGAAAGCGGCCTGGCGAGCCCGTGAGGCTGAGCAGAGTCAGACTGCCGATGGTATTCTGGAAGGTGGCGAGTTGATGCTGGCGAAACCCGAGACCTACATGAACCGGAGCGGTGAAGCTGTAGATGCCTTGTGTCGTCGACATGACTTTGCGGTGTCAGACTTAATTGTCGTGTGCGACGATCTGGCATTGCCGTTCGGCAAGATTCGGATTCGCACTCAGGGGGGAGCCGGAGGGCACAACGGGTTGAAGTCTTTGATTGAGACCCTGGATCGGGACGATTTTGTTCGGGTGCGTCTTGGGATTGCGCCGGAGGTGGAAATCACCGATGCTGCAGACTATGTCTTAACCCGAGTCCCCGACTCGCTGCTTCAGGAGTTTGGTGAAATGGCGTTTCGAGCGAAGGATGCCGTGAAAGTGATTTGCCTGAAAGGGGCCCTGGCGGCCATGAATCAATTTAACTAGACGGGCTTCCTGCCCATTTCCCAAACGGAGAAAGGCAGGAGCCTCACTAAGGAAGAGTATGATGAGACATTATGAGATCATGTTTATTGTAAAGCCGACTTCCACCGATGAAGACGTCGACAAATTGATCGCGCAAATGGAAGGGGTCGTCAAATCCTATGAGGGAGAAGTGGTGGCAGTGGACAAAATGGGCCGCCGTAAGCTCGCCTACCGCATCGATAAATCGGAAGAAGGCGTCTATGTCCTTTTTAAGATCAATGCGAGCGGCGAATGTGTGAAAGAATTTGAACGCCGCCTTCGGGTGATCGATTTCGTGATACGCTATATCAGCGTCCGTGTCGACGAAGATTTAAAGCGCATGGAAAAGATCAAGGCGGCCCGCTTGAAGAAGATTCGCAAGAAGACCGCGGGCACGGCCACTGAAACACCCGCTCCCGCGATTTAGGGGCGCGCCGCGAGGAAGTTCCAGCCAACCGTCCCGGCTCGAGTCGTTGGAAGGTTGATTGATGCATCGCAGAGAAAAAGTGCAGTGAGTTCTGATTTCAGCTGATTTCTTGAGGAGTTTTTCATATGGCATTTGTGAGACGTCCACCGAGCAGTCCGGGTACCCATCCGAAACGACAGTTTGTGAGACGGAAGAAAGTCTGCAAATTTTGCGTCGAAAAAATTGATTATATTGATTACAAGGATACAAGACTCCTGACTCAATTCATCCCGGAGCGCGGAAAGATCCTGCCCCGGAGAATTTCCGGAGTTTGTTCGCCGCATCAGCGGAAATTGATGGAAGCGCTGAAGCGCGCCAGAAACATCGCTTTAATTCCGTTTGTATCCGAATAATCCCGACGGCGCGTCCTGTCGGGGCTATGACACTACTAGGAGCCAGTTCAGTATGGAAATCATTCTTCGAGAGCGAGTGGAAAAGCTGGGAGGAAAAGGCGACATCGTTCGAGTGAGCGATGGGTACGCCCGAAATTATCTTCTCCCCAAAAACTTGGCGATTCCGGCAAACGCTGCCAATATCCGGATTGTCGAGCAGGAAAAGGCTGCCGCCGTACGCCGGGAAGCCAAAGAAAAACAAGAAGCCGAATTGCTGGCACAACAGTTGTCGAAAGTCGTCCTCCAGGTGAGTCGGAAAGTCGGAGAGCACGATATCCTCTACGGTTCGGTGACCTCGATGGACATCGCCGAGCTCCTCGCGGCCAAGGGCTTTAGCATTGACCGGAAAAAAATGGATCTGGGAGAGCCGCTGAAGTCCGTCGGCACGTTCGATGTTCCCATCAAACTGCACCGTGAAGTGACAGCTTTTGTGAAAGTGGAAGTTCTCAAAGAAGCATAGGCTTGCAAGAATCCTTCTTTGGAATAACCCGGTACTGCTTGACAATGCCGGGACAGAATTTCTTTTCCAACCCCCTTTAGCGATTACCACTAAATCAAGAGGCGTATGCCCGCCGACCTCACGTTAGATCGAGGTTTACCTCAAAGCATCGAAGCCGAACGCAGTATTCTGGGCGCCATCCTGCTTGAAAACGGACTCTTGAATCAGGCTGTGGAGTTGTTGAAAACAGACGACTTCTACCTCGGCAGCCACCGTTCGATTTTTGAGCAAATGATGTCTCTCTCCGAAAAAAACCAACCCATCGACTTCCTTACCTTAACCAATGAGCTGGCGAATACCGGAAAACTGGAGGAGATTGGCGGCCGCTCTTTTGTTTCCTCCCTGATTGACGGCGTGCCCAGACTTTCCAATCTCGAGTATTACGCCCGCATTGTTCGTGAAAAGGCGACTCTGCGGCGGCTGATCAAACGGGGCCACGACATTATTGATTCCTGCTACGACCAGCAGGGAGAAGTTGATCAAATCCTGGATTCGGCGGAGAAAGCCATCTTTGACCTGGCCGAGGAAAAGATTCGCTCCGGATTCCAGCCCATCAGCGACGTTGCCAAACAGGCCCTTCAGAAAATCGAGATCGCCTCCAAACGCAAGTCCATGATAACGGGGGTTCCAACCGGATACACGAAATTCGATGAGTTGACTTCCGGATTGCAGCAGTCCGACCTGGTCATCGTTGCAGCCAGACCCTCGATGGGGAAAACTTCCTTCAGCCTGAATATCGCCACGTATGCGGCCATTGTGGATCAACTGAAGGTTGGCGTTTTCAGTTTGGAAATGTCGAGCGAACAGCTTCTGCTGCGAATTCTGTGCTCTGAAGCCCATATTGATTCCCAAAAGCTGAGAACTGGAAAATATTTGAGCAAAGAAGAGTGGACCAAAATTACGCGGACCTTGGGGGAACTCTCAAAGGCCAGAATCTTTATCGATGACACGGCCGGAATCAGCCTTCTGGAAATGCGAGCCAAGGCGAGACGGCTCAAGGCGGAACATGGGCTGGATCTGCTGATCATCGATTACATGCAACTGATGTCCGGTGGCAGAGATCGGTACGAAAGCCGCCAGCAGGAGATCTCCTCCATTTCGCGAGGGCTCAAAGGGTTGGCCAAAGAGTTGAACATTCCCGTCGTGGCTCTCTCCCAGCTCAGCCGTGCCCCCGAACAGAGGACCGGCGATCATCGCCCCCAGCTGTCCGATTTGCGCGAGTCGGGTTCCATCGAGCAGGATGCCGATGTGGTCCTGTTTATCTTCCGAGAAGAGAAATATAAGCCGACCGAAGAAAATCGCGGCATCGCCGAAATCATCATCGGCAAACAGCGAAATGGACCCACCGGCGTGATCAAGCTGGCCTTCATTGACAGCTTTACGCGTTTTGAAAACCTTTACCGCGATACCGAATAAATGAATCCTGAAGAATCGTTGAAAGGCCTCCGACCCACCTGGGTTGAAGTCGATCTGAGAGCCTTGGAGTCGAATTTCCAGCTCATCCGCGGCGTTCTACCTCGTGACGTGAAGCTGATTGCGGTGATCAAGGCTCACGGATATGGACATGGAGTGATTCCGGTGGCGCAGGTTCTGGAAAAGGCCGGGGCCAATGCCTTCGCGGTTGCTATTCTGGAAGAAGCCTCCGTCTTGAGGAACTCCGGAATTCAGTCTCCCATCCTTCTTCTGAACGGATTCTGGGAAGGGCAGGAAGAGGAGATCATCCAAAAGGATTTGACGCCAACGGTCTATCATGAAGCGATGCTATTCCAATTGGAATCGGCCGCGGCCCGGCTCCAGAAGCTCTGCCGGTTCCATTTGAAAGTAGATACCGGGATGTCAAGGCTCGGCATCGCATGGAACGAAGCCGCCGCATTTCTCCAAAAACAATCCAAGTCTCGCTGGGTCCACTGTGATGGAATTTACACCCACTTCAGTTGCGCCGAAGAGATCCATAATCCTACAACCTTGCAGCAGTTGGACCGCTTCCGGGAATTGCTGAGGTCAGCCAGCCACGACTTGCCCGGATCGTGGTTCCATGCCGCCAATAGCGCCGCCATGCTGAATTTCCGTGAAAGCTGGTTTAATGCCGTCAGACCCGGACTCATCCTCTATGGAATTTCACCGCTGAAAAGCCAGGCTGAACCCACCGAGCCGGGCACGAAGGACCCGTCCTGGGAACGCGTGCTGCAGGAATTGCGCCCCGTTCTCTCCTTTAAAACCCGCGTGGCACAAATCAAGGTGGTACGTCGGGGAAATCCCATAGGCTATGGAAACAGTTTTGTTACCGTTCGGGACAGCCGCATCGCCACTTTGCCGGTGGGGTATGCCGATGGGCTGATGCGATCTCTTTCCAACAAAGGGCAGGTTCTGGTTCGCGGGAGACGGGCTCCCGTCGTAGGCAGGATCAGCATGGACTTGACCACGATCGATGTGACGGAAATCCCGGAGGCGGAAATGGGGGACGAAGCCGTTCTCCTTGGCAGGCAGGGGGAAGGTGAGATGGGAGCCGCTGAAATGGCTTCCCTGGCGGGAACCATCCCATACGAAATCCTCTGCCGAATCGGCGGCCGCGTGACACGTGTTTATGCTACTTAATATTTTCGTCTTCAGCCCGAGTCTTGATGCCCCGATGATTTCATTCCTCCCTGCGAGATAGATCGAAGGGGATTTTGAATTATTCATCCCGGTTTAAAGCGCAGGGCCTGGACCCATGGGGCAACATGCCGAAACCCAAGACTTCATTTGTCTGTCAACATTGCGGGGTGGTGGTCAGTAAGTGGATGGGAAAATGTCCCGAGTGCGGGGAGTGGAATTCCATCGTTGAAGATCTCCTTCCGGCTTCGACGAAAGCGGGTTTTCCTCCCGGTGCCGGCATGTCTCGACCCGTCCCCTTTCTTGATGTGTCGATTGAGGAAGTCCCCCGATTTTCGACGGGCATTGCAGAATTCGACCGGGTGCTTGGCGGGGGTGTGGTCCCGGGCTCGCTGATCCTCATCGGCGGAGATCCGGGCATCGGAAAGTCGACACTTCTGTTGCAGGCAACCCAGACTATGGACCTGGGGGGCAGGAGTCTCCTCTACGTTTCCGGGGAAGAATCTCAAACTCAAATTAAGATGCGGGGGGAACGGCTCGGCCTGCATCCGGACCATCTTTACCTCATGACCGAGACTTGTCTCGAGCGCATTCTGGAGGCGATTGATTCCATCTCTCCGAGTCTCATCGTATTGGATTCTGTACAGACGACGTTTTCCGAGAAGTTGGGTTCCTCGCCGGGCTCGATCAGCCAGGTACGGGAAATCGCCACTCAATTTCTGTTTCTAAGCAAACAGCGTTTGATCCCAACCTTTTTGATTGGTCATATTACCAAAGACGGGTCTTTGGCGGGCCCAAAGTCCCTTGAACACATTGTTGACACGGTGTTATACTTCGAAGGCGAAAAGTTTCAGAGCCATCGCATCATTCGGTCCATCAAAAATCGTTTCGGGGCAGCCAACGAATTGGGTGTATTTGAAATGACCCAGGATGGACTGGTACCTGTCGAAAACCCTTCCAAACATTTCCTGGCGGAGCGGCCAGCGGGCGTTGCCGGTTCCGTGGTGATTAGTTGCATCGAGGGGACACGACCCATTCTAGTCGAATTGCAGGCGCTGGTGAGCGACACCAGCTATCCAAGTGCGAGGCGGATGGCTGCTGGAGTCGATCCGAACCGAATCTCTCTCTTAATAGCCATGCTCGAGAAACGTTTGGGCTTTCATCTTTCTACCAGCGATGTTTACGTGAATATAGCGGGCGGGCTAAACGTGAATGAACCGGCCGCGGACTTGGGCATTGTGGCGGCGATTGTCTCCAGCTATCGAAACCAGGGGATTGATCCCGAGATGGTCATTTTCGGCGAAGTGGGTTTAACCGGAGAAGTACGCTCGACGGCACAATCAAATTTGAGAATCCGCGAATCTGCCGCGCTGGGGTTTAAACGTTGCCTGGTTCCCAACAGCACACCACAACAAAATGAAGGGCAGGGCGACCTGCAGTTGATTCCTGTACGAACCGTTCAAGAGGCCCTGGAATATCTTTTTCCCTGAAGAGGGGACCGATTTCATAGACTAATCATGGGCGACCCGTTCATCGATAATATTTTTATACACTTTACTTTACAGGAAGGAGGGAAACCACTTGCTGGATATCATTATTGTTCGGACTATTTTTGCTTTCACTATGGTTGTGACGGCGTATTATTTTCGCCCCTTCGGACTCGACCCAATACTGTCAGCCCTCTATGGAATGCTGGCAGCCATTGCCATCATCCTTTTTGAAGCCCGCCTTCACAAGGCGTCCCTGAAGCGCCTGATCGGGGCAGCGGTGGGGTCAACGCTAGGAATCATGGGTGCCACCATGATTTCCGGGATGTTGTCCAAAACTGCCATCGAACCTCATACTCTCTCGTTTCTCGAAATTGGCCTTTTCCTCCTCATGGGTTATGTGGGGCTGGTCTCCGGAGCGAATAAAGGAGATCTGCTGAACCTGGCGGCCCTGGGAGGATTGTTCGGCGGCGATCGACCGGGCAAGAAAGCCAATAAGATTCTTGATACGAGTGTGATCATCGACGGCCGCATTGCCGATGTCTGCGAAACGGGATTTGTCGATGGCATTCTCGTCATCCCGCAATTCGTCCTCAGGGAACTCCAGCAGGTTGCAGATTCCGCGGATTCGATGAAGCGCAACCGGGGACGCCGCGGGCTGGATATCCTGCAGCGCATCCAGAAAATGGCCGGGATCACCGTTCAGATTGTTGAAACCGATTTTCCCGGGATTCGCGAGGTCGATCTGAAGCTCATTGAACTGGCGAAGCAGATGGAGGCCAAGATCATCACCAATGACTTCAATCTCAACAAGGTGGCCCAACTGCAGGGTGTGGAAGTTCTGAATATCAATGAACTCGCCAATTCGCTGAAACCCGTCGTTCTGCCGGGCGAAATCATGAAGGTGTTTATTCTCAAAGAAGGCAAAGAATACAACCAGGGGGTGGCCTACCTGGACGATGGGACCATGGTCGTTGTCGATAATGCCCGCAAAATGATCGGCAAGACCATTGACACGGCCGTGACCAGTGTTCTGCAAACGACCGCTGGAAAAATGATCTTCGGCCGTTACGAAGAGAAGCCTCACAACAAAGTGGAAGCAGTTAATCAATGAAAGCCATCGCCATCATCCCGGCTGCTGGCACGGGTACTCGGATGCGCGCCAGCAGCCCAAAGCAGTTCCTGACTCTGGACGGGTCCCCCATTCTGGCGCATACCCTCAAGAAGTTTGCCGCTTGCCGGCTCATTCAGAGAATCATTGTTCCGGTTCGCAAGCCGGATTTGCCCCGCGTTCAGGAAGTCGTCGAGAAGGAAGGACTCTCCGCTTCGGTAAAGCTGGTTCCGGGCGGCATTCATCGTCAGGATTCTGTTTTCGCGGGATTGAAAGCTGTCGATGAGGACACCGAGATCGTTGTCGTGCATGACGCCGTCCGTCCCTTCGTGGATGTATCACTCATCGAAGAGGTCATTAAAGAAGCGGCTGCCACGGGGAGTGCCATCGTAGCCGTGCCTTGCACCGACACGGTGAAACAAATCGAAAAGAACCTGGTCACCGCGACCTTGCCTAGGGATAAGATCGTGCTCGTTCAGACCCCTCAAGCCTTTCGTTACTCCATCCTCAAGGAAGGATTTGAAAAGGCCGCGGCTGAGAATTTCTATGCCACGGATGAATCCTGTTTGATCGAACGGTTGGGATACCCCGTCTCTGTTCTTCGCGGTAGCGACTTGAATATCAAGATTACAAAACCTTCAGACCTGCCGCTGGCCGAGCTCTATATTAAACTGCAGGCCTCATCCTCAAAAACGGCCTAGTCTCAATAATCTGCGGTTTCCGTATTGATACCCTCTCTAATAAAACTCATTTGTGATTGACCATTTGCCGTCTGTCATTTCAATGAGAAATGAACGATGACCAATGACAAATGCATTTTTCTGTTACCCCCAAAAAACGCCCAGAGCCCTCCATTTCAGTAGCATGCAGCTCCTGCTTGATCTCCTCCTTTTGAAACAATCCTATTTGTCATTGGCCATTTAGCAGTTGTCATTTTTCATTCAGCGCGTTCAATGCGAAATGAACGATGACCGATGGCAAATGGTTCTTATACCTCTTATTGGAAAAAGATCTCTCTCAATCATGAAATAAACCTCAAATCCATTCCGCCATTCACTCAAGCGAATTACCCATTGAGTTGCCTCCTCCTTTAGGGTTAAATACACCGTTTGTTTGTCATCATGAGAGGAGAAAGGGATGAGACTTCTAGCCTTTACTGAACGTGACCGTTATTCCATCGGGGCTGAACTGGACTCGGATCGGGTGGTCGATTTTTATCTGGCTCGGCAATCCATGCCAACGGGGATGCGGGCTTTTCTGGAATTGGGTGAAATAGGCATGGCGGAGGCCAGGAAAATTGTGGCGGCACCTCCCCAGAACGCGATCCTGAAGAAAGCGGACCTTCGAGTGTGCTCTCCCTTTCGACCGTCTGAACGCCCGAAGATCTTTTGTATTGGGGTTAATTATGCCGATCATGCGGCTGAAACCGGGTCCAAGATCCCGGAACAGCCCATCGTCTTTTCCAAATTCCCCAACAGCCTGATCAATCCATCCGAAAGGATCATCATTCCTCCAGAGTCCACCATGCTGGATTATGAAACGGAACTGGTCATCGTTATCGGTCAAAAGGCACGCCGCGTTCCGCAAGCTCAGGCGTATGAGGTGATCTTTGGCTATACGTGCGGCAATGACGTCAGTGAGCGGGGCTTTCAAAAGTCGGACCGGCAGTGGCTTCGCGCCAAGTCCAGCGACACCTTCGGTCCCACCGGACCGGTCATTGTGACCAAGGATGAAATCCCGAATCCCCAGGACCTCAAATTGGGGAGCAAGGTGAACGGAGAAGTCCGGCAGGATTCCTCAACCAGTCAGATGATTTACAAAATCCCCAAATTGATCGAATTCATCTCGCACTACCTGACGATGGAGCCGGGAGACATGATTTTCACAGGAACGCCTCCCGGAGTGGGTTTGGGATATAAGCCGCCGCGCTTCCTGAGTGTCGGGGATCAGGTTGAGGTCTGGATTGAGAAGATTGGAAGCATTGTCAATCAGGTGGGACGATCCGATTAAGTGGAGGAAGTTGTCGTCGCTTGCGGGACGACGATCTTATTTCGCCTGAAGAAGTCGCGCCGTCTCGCGGGCGATGACCAATTCTTCATTGGCCAGAATCACCACCACTTTGACGCGGGACTCTTCGCCGGAAATGACTCCGTCCTGACCCCGCAGCGTATTTTTCACAGGGTCGAGTTGAATCCCCAGGCACTCCAATCTGTCACAGATGGACTCACGGACACTGCAGCCATTTTCACCAATGCCACCGGTGAACGCCAGGACGTCCAGTCCGCCCAACACCGCGGTATAGGCGCCAATGTATTTCCTGGTTTCATGAACCAAAACTTTGAGAGCCAAGGCCGCCCGGGGATTTCCCTTGGCGGCGCCCTCCTCCAGGTCCCGCAGATCTCCGCTCAAACCTGAGATTCCCTTCAATCCGCCGTTCTTAGAGAGGGCAGTCCGGATTTCTTGAACGGTGAGGCCCTCCTTTTCCATCATGTAAAGAAGGATGAAAGGGTCCAAATCCCCGTTTCGATTGGTGTTGGGAAGGCCGGACTGGGGCGAAAATCCCATGCTGGTGTCTACCGAGACGCCGTCCTTGATGGCGCACAAGCTGGAGCTACCTCCAAGATGGCAGGAAATAATTCTCAGATCTTTGGCGGGCAGGCCCGCCAGTTGTGGGGCGCGCCATGAGATATAACGGTGCGAGGCCCCATGAAATCCGTAACGGCGGATGGCATGTTTTTCCGACCATTCAAAAGGGATGCCATACGTTCGCGCATAATCCGGGATGGTTCGGTGAAAGGCAGGCTCGAAGACGCCAACCAGAGGCTTTTGGGGGAGCAGTTCCTGGAAAATCCGGAACGCTTCGATATAGGGGGGATTATGCGCCGGAGCCAGTGGAACGTATTCTTCCATCGCCCCAATAACTTCGGGAGTCACAAAAACCGAGTCGGCGATATTCTTGGCGTGGACGGGTTTAAATCCGATAGCATCCAGCTCATCAAGGGCCGACAAAACTCCTTCAATCGGGTGAGTGAGAATTTTTAGGACATGCTCAATGGCAACTCGCTGGCTCCCGCATTGGATCTCTTCTTCTTTGCGGGACTGGTTTCCGATTTGCCAGGTGACCACCGAACTGGGACTTCCCACGCGATCGACCTTGCCCACCGCGACCACGCGTTCGTCCGCCATGTCAAAAAGACGAAACTTCAGGGAGGTGGAGCCGACATTGACCACGAGGATTTTCATGATGATATTTTCTTGAGCCGTAAGGGAGCGATTGCCCATTGCCTTCGCATCGGGCCTGGCTTCCCGATTGCGGAAGGTTTGCCCCAAAACTTTCCTCTTTGCTACAGGAATGTCTGTTAAGTTCGGCCGTGAACCAGGAAGATTCCCAATGCAATGGAGCGAATTTTAGTTTCGGGAGTTTCAGCCCTCGAGAGCAGGATGAGCGGCACTTTGGCGCCGACCACCACGCCCCCCGATTCCCCTTTGGCAAAGTACAAGATAGAACGGTAAAGAATATTGGCGGCTTCAATGTCGGGAGCCAGAAAGATATCCGTATTTTCGACCAAGGGGGTGTCGATGGATTTTCTTTCAGCGGCAAACCGGCTCAGCGGCACGTCCAACGCAATGGGCCCCTCGACATATGCCCCCGTCAGCTGACCGCGCCGGTTCATCATGGTGAGCCCCGCGGCGTCCAGGGTGGCCGGCATTTCCGAGTTGACGAATTCCAAGGCGCAAAGCGCAGCCACATTCGGTTTTGCCATCCCGATGGCTTGCGCGACTTCAATCGCATTGCGGCACAAGTCGGCTTTCTGTTCCAGGGTGGGGGCGATGTTAATGGCGGCGTCGGTGAGAATCATGAGCCGGTCGAAGCCCGGTACCTGAAAGACAATGACCTGACTCAATAACCGTCCTGTACGAAGCCCGACTTCCTTGTCGAGAACAGCGCGGATCAGAGCCGCCGTATTGATTTTTCCCTTCATCAGTAGCTGGGCCTTCTTCTCCCGGACGAGGGCAATCGCTTTGCGCGCGGCCACGGCTTCGTCGGTTTCGTGGATGATCTGCTCTTCAGAAAGTGAAAATCCCGCCTTGGCGGCGATGGTCCGGATTTTGGCGGAATCGCCGATAAAGACTCCGTCCGCCAGGCGCATTTCCTGCGCCTGCTTCATGGCTTCAATCACATCCGGATCGTGACCGGCAGCGACCGCGATCCGGACGGGTCCTTTGGTTATGGCGGCTTGAACCAGCTCGTCTAGGTTTCTGTACATCCGACTATTTCCCGGTGGCGGCTGGTCGCGGATTCAGGACGGCTTTGACGATGGCATCGAATTCGGCGTTGGTTAACAAGGCTTTCTTTTCAATGGAGGTTTGCTTGACTTGGGCAAGAATTTCGTTGGTCTGGTCCGCCGTGGCATTGACGCCGCGTCGTTCCAGATGCTCTTCGATATTCGCCAAACCGCTGCCTTTTCCCAGAGCCACATCTACGCCGGGTCGTCCCGCAACCTCGGGCAGGAAGGGGATATATTCCAAAGGCTCCACATTCTTGCAACGCCGATGGAACATGGCTACGATCCCGGACTCGATATTGTAGAGAGACTCTCCCACAATGGGCCGGTTGGGAGGGAGACGAAAGCCTGCCAGCTCCTGCACGAGCTGGGAGAGTTCATAGAACTTTTCCGTCTTGACCCCGGTCTCCTGGCCGTACAGGATACGCAGAGCCATGATGGTGTCCTCCAAGGGGACATTGCCCGCCCGTTCTCCTGTCGCCGACACCGTCACGTGGGCCACGGAAGCGCCGTTGGCGAGAGCGGCGATGGTGTTGGCTACTCCCAGCCCGAAATCTTCATGGCAGTGAATTTCAATGGGTTGTTTGAAGCGGGTGCGCAGTTTCTTGACCACCATGGCGATTCCCTGAGGGGTGCACACTCCGAAAGAATCGGCCAGGGTCATGGCGTCCATGTGACCTTCGGTGGAGACTTTTTCGACCAGGTCGAGATAGCGATCCAGATCCGAGCGCGTGCTGTCGATGGTGAAAAAGACCGTATAAAGCCCTGCTTCCTTGGCCGCCAAGGTCGTCTCAATGGACGACTTGATGGCCCAGTCCATGGTTTTTCCATAGGCATTTTTGATAATATGATCGCTGGAAGGAATCTCCGTGATGATTCCTTTGACCCCACACTCTTTGGCCAGCTTGACGTCTGCCGGCATACAGCGGGCAAAGGAGAAGATTTCGGAGGGCAGTCCCAGGGCCACGATGTCCTTGATGGCCGCCTCGTCTTCGGCCGAGACCGCGGGCATCCCGGCCTCAATGCGGTGCACGCCCGCCTCAGCCAGTTTCTTGGCAATGGCGACCTTCTCTTTGCGACGGAATACGATCCCCGTCTGCTGTTCGCCATCGCGCAAGGTCACGTCGTGGATTCTGATTTTGGGTGGGAAGTTTAGTTCTTTCTGCGCCTCCGCTGAGAAATTCCAGGGGCTGGCGAACCAGCGATCTGTTTTCCATTGGGAACTCATAAGAAAATCCTCCTATGCCTGTTGGGAGTGATAATGTCGAAACCAATCATTGCCGCAATCTGTCAATCTAGTGGGAAGACAAGAGCCGTGTCAAGTCCAAATCACAGGCGGCATGAGAGGTAGAGCGGACCCCCTTGTGTCCTAATGGGAAGGCGTGGAAATAACCGGATCTCCGGTGTGTCAGAGTGTCTTCATCGCGCCACCCAGCACATTTTAGATTCTTGAGATGTGAGATGTGTCCCCAAATAAGCCCTTTGGAATAGAATGAGCTTATGCGATTCTGGCGGCGACTCCTTGCAGAAATGACGTTCTCGGAACGCTTTCTCCACGTTCTGGTTTTTGGGGTATTCCCTTGGTATGTCTTGAGCTCATCGGCATACCCCTAGCTTCGTGGCCCTTCATTCTGATAATTGCGATCCCTGCTACGTTATTGGGTGTCGTCGTTTAGACAGGAATAGAGCATCTGTTCTATGCGAAGAA
>JAXLQK010000044.1:0-58664 GCA_046331665.1 Terriglobia bacterium
AACCTCCTTAGCGCAATGCACGAAGGAGCTCGAAAAGCGCTTTCCCGGGAAAGTGGCGGGAGTCGTGTGTAACGTTGGCCATTACGAGCAGGTCGTCGACATGGTCCGCCAGGCTGCCGAACGATTCGGCAAAATCACCATTCTCGTCAATAACGCGGGTTTGGGACATTTTGCCAGTATCACCGAGCTCACGCCGCTCCAGTGGAGGGAGGTGATTGACACGAACCTGTCGGGCGTTTATTACTGTTGTCATGAGGTCATCCCGCATATGAAAGAGGCGGGAGGGGGCTATATCATCAACATCAGCAGTCTGGCGGGAAAGAATCCCTTCAAGGGAGGCACGGCATACAACGCCTCAAAGTTTGGCCTCAATGGGTTTAGTGAAGCCATGATGCAGGATGTACGTCACGACAATATTCGAGTCAGTTACGTCATGCCTGGCAGTGTCGACACGGAGTTCGGCCACTCTTCTTCGACGGGTGCGAGCTGGAAGCTTTCCCCTGAAGACGTCGCTCAAGTGGTGGTGGATCTGCTCAAGCATGACCCGCGCTGTCTCCCCAGTTGTGTGGAAATGCGACCGTCTAAGCCCCCATTGAAATAACCGATCACGCAGGGTTCATGCCGGGCATGACCAGGTTGGAATGGCTTTGCTTGGCTGGCTGATACGTCGTCGGTTTTTGTTTCAGATTGGAATGCTATCGATTGTCGAAGAGGTGACTATGGCCTATTGGCTCCTGAAAACCGAACCTTCAACCTATTCTTACGCCGACCTCGAGCGCGACAAACACACGGTTTGGGAGGGAGTCCGCAACAATCAGGCGTTGCAAAACCTAAGGCGAATTCAGAAAGGAGATCTGGCTTTCATTTATCACACCGGCGATGAAAAATCCATTGTCGGAATTGCTCTGGTGGTATCGGATCCCTATCCCGATCGAAACCTGAAGGATCCCAAACGAGTCGTGGTCGATCTTAAGCCCAAGCAACGACTGAAAAACTCGATTCCCTTGACCAAGATCAAAGCCCATCCAAAGCTAAAGGCCTTTGACTTGGTGCGGAATTCCAGGCTGTCGGTAATGACAGTTACGGAGGAGGAGTGGAAGATCCTGATGGGGATGGCAGGAGAAAAAGAATAAGGATGATTGATACGCGTAGAATGGAAAATCCTACCTTATTTCGAAATGTTCATCTGTCATTGGTCATTTTGGATTTGGATCGATCGGGAAAAAGCTGAAAGGCGATGATGGCGATTGTGACAAAAGGGAATGCGTTTAGGTCAGTATAGGGTTCGGGCAAGCCGCGAACGATACTCTTCGGACAGTTCGCTTCGCTCCCCAATCAAACTGAAAATCGCCAACATGGATTTGCGGGCGATTTCGTCGCGATAGTTTCTGTCTTTGGCCACCACCTTCAACAACTCTTCAAGCGCTTCGCGGTTTTGATTTTGGGAAGCCAGACAAGCCGCCAATCCCACGCGGGCTCCCAAGTCATTGGGGTTCCGGGAGAGCGTCTCACGACAGTTTGTCTCGCCACCTGCCAACTGGCACTCCGCGAAGAAATTCAGGGCTTCTTTCCACTGAATCCCTTTTTCGAATTCATCGGCCGCGCCAGGGATCAGATCCAGGTGCTTCCTGGCATCTTCGTAGCGTTGCCCGCGAATCAGAAGTTTTGCGAGTGCGAGGTGAGCCGGCCAGTATTGGGAGTCCATCCCGAGGATTTCACGAAGCAATTTCTCTCCCATCTCATAGCGCTCTTCGCGAATCATTCGATCGGCAACTTCAAAGAGCTTGTCCGTCTCCTTGGGGCAGTAGGGGGAAAGGAATTTTCGGATCGAGGTTTCCGGCAGGGCGCCGACAAACTGGTCAACCGGTTGACCGTCCTTGAAGAGGATACAGTTCGGGATACTTTGAATCCCGAACTCGGCCGCGAGTTGGGGATTTTCCTCGGTATTGAGTTTGACCAGAAAGAAGGCGCCTTGATATTCAT
The DNA here is from genome assembly GCA_046331665.1 of Terriglobia bacterium. Classification (GTDB taxonomy): domain Bacteria; phylum Acidobacteriota; class Terriglobia; order Versatilivoradales; family Versatilivoraceae; genus CAWBAT01. Next base: position 1,984 of record JAXLQK010000044.1, read on the forward strand.
TGGCAAGTTTTTCCAGGAGCGGTCCAAGGACCCGGCATGGACCGCACCAGGAAGCCCAAAAGTCGACCAGGACGGGGACTTTGTGGGACCGGTCAATGACATCGGCTTGAAAACGGGAAGTCTCGATTTCTGCGATGAAGGGGGAATTCGTCATGATGAAGGTACCTCAGGAAAGAAGCTGGTTCTGGCTGTCCGCATGCTATTGAAACCCGTCTCCTGTTGGCGGCGCCTTCTGCGAAATGGCTTGATCCATGAAATCTAACAGCGCTTGGGAATAATCGTTGGGATGGAGGCGATAGGCGGCGCCATGACCGACATCGGCTCCAAATATTTTAATACGTTTCATTGAAGAATCCGACTCCTGATACAACCGGCGGGCGACCTCGGCCCCGATGCGGCGGTCCCCTGCACTTCCCATGAATAGAATGGGAACCGGCTGGAGATGTTTTACGGCGATATTTGAATCTACCCAAGCGGGATCACATCCGGAACATTGCCGGTACCAAAAAAGAAAAAGAGGGGTAAAGGGATAGCGCGGTAATTTGAAAAAGAGCCAGGCGTGATCCACGGCCGTTTCTTCGAGGCTGGAAAAAGGGCTGTCCACAATGATCGCGGCATATTCACTGGATTGCGCCGCCGCGAGAAGAGTTGTGACCGCTCCCATGGATACTCCCATCAGCACAATCTTCGGAGCAGGTTTCCCATCATAACGGTGCTGGACGTAACGTATTGCTCCGAGCACGTCGTTCGCCTCATGGCAGCCGAGAGAGACGACTCCATGGTCGCTTGTTCCATGGGAACGGGAATCATAAAGGAGGGCGCCATATCCGGCCTTGGTGGCGTCGACCGTACGCGCCAGCAATTCCACTTTGGTGCGAAACAAGCCGTGAGTGCCGATGAGGATCGCGTCCTTCGAGCTTGGCGGGATCCACCAGCCGTTCAGATGCAGTCCATCCGCGGACTGAAAAGTGATGGCTTCGTACTGGACCCCATAGGTAGCCGGGGTTTCTTTGAGGCGCATGTCCATGGGGCGGCTATGGGCGCGACAGATTCGTTTCGCAACCCAGTAGGGTCCAAACCCAAAGAAGAGTAGTGGAATGGCTGCCAGGTAGGACCACAGCATCCGACGGAAAAACCAGGCTCGCTTGGATTTCCAAAAGCAGGCGATACCGCTGATGATTGCAAAGGGTAGCATGAGAACGGCAAGTACGATCAGAGAGAACATAAAAGGCTCACTTGCTGGTGAAGTTAGAGCGGCAATTAAGCGAAGGGTACCGAAAACCATGTCTCAACGTCAATCTGGGCAGGATTGCGCGCTGGTCTCGTCCATGCTAGCATGATTCAAGTAAATGCTCGGATTGCCGATGAGATATTTTATGAAAGCCTTCGCTCCATTCTCTAGAGTCTTGTTTTATCTTGGCTGCCTTTTTCTCTTGAGATTGGAAACCTGTCTGGCTACATCCCCAGCTAAATACGACGGGAAACCGTTGACTTTTACGGTGGAAAACAAGAACCTGGGCCAGGTCCTGGAAATCTTTAAAGAGAAGACGGGCATGGACTACGAGGTTCCAGGAGAGCTTAAGAGTTCTGGATTACCCCTTGTCGAAATCAAGAATCTAACAACCAAGAAAGCGCTCTTGATGATCCTTGAGGGTACGAATACGGACTATATTCTGGTGGCTTCTCCCAATGATCCAGAACGGATTACCAAGTTGCTCATCTTGGGGCGATCCACGGCGATTGCCTCCAATTCAGGACCTGCGGCAAATGCCTCGTCGTCTCGGTCCATGAATCGACCCCCTGTAGCAGAAGATCCCTTTGGCGGGGACATGAACGTCGACGAAGGACAAGCCGAAGCGCCTCCGATCAATGTTGCGCCTACGCCAGCCACGCCACCTCCGCCAGGCGTTCAGCAGAATCCTATGGGAATACAGCCCGGTCAGCAGACAATGCCAAATCAGCCGGGGGTTTCTCAGCAGCAGCCGGGCCAGAACAACCCTCAATCTACGCCTCCGGTTTCTGTGATTAATCCCTACGCCACTCCTGACAATCGCAAATCGCCCTTCTAATTCTAATGGAAGAAAAGGCTGCCAGTCTCAATCGCCAGGCCTACCACAACTATTTTGTCTTAGAAACATTTGAGGCAGGAATGGTCTTGCAGGGGACTGAGGTGAAGGCCATCCGGGAAGGGAAAGTCAATCTCAAGGATAGCTATGGGCTGGTCAAGAATGGCGAGGTATGGTTATTGAATTGTCACATTAGCCCCTACAGCCATGGAAATCGGATGAACCATGACCCACTGCGGACGCGCAAGCTCCTCTTGCACCGGCATGAAATCCGGAAGCTGGTCGGGAAAACCACCGAAAAGGGGTTGACCCTGGTCCCGCTGAAAATCTACTTCAAAAACGGCAAGGCCAAATGTGCCATCGCCCTGGCCAAGGGAAAGAAGCTCTTTGACAAGCGGGAAACAGAAAAAAGGAAAACGGCAGACCGTGAAGCACGGCAAGCCATGAAAGAAAAAAGATGAGGGGTGGGGTCCCCGTTTCGATCTGCTGATGGCCGAAAAGCTTGAATTCACAACCAGGCACCAATTTCATCCTTTGATCGAAAAGAGGGATCGCTGGCTGCGGATTCAAGACCAGGAATCTTCCCGCGGCAGATTTGATCAACTCGTGGGGCCGCATTGGGCTAGCCAGAATTGGGCTTTACAGGGTTCGTTGCAGCGGGTGACGTCCCCCAAACCGTCCTCATCTCATCATCGCGACGAACGGCTGGCACGGCACGAACTAGCCGCTCGGCAAATGGTTGACTGGGCGCAGTCGCTCGAGTCTCTCTCCAGTACACACCTGCTCGAGCTACATCAACTTCTGTCCACAGGAAGTTCGACGGGGAAAAGCAGGTTCCGGGAAAATGACATTGCATCCATCTGCGAAGCCCATGAACCCATCGAAGCGGAATTGGTCCCGGCGGTTGTTGAAAATGCACTGCAGTGGTTCCAGGCGGAAAGCTTTCACCAAATGCATGAGATTGAAAGAACGGCTTTGGTCCTGACCAAACTCGTCGATATTCATCCGTTCGGGGAGGCCAATGGGATCACGGTGCGTCTGATTTCCAACTTCTCCCTCTTGAGGGCGGGTTATCCTCCCGCCATCTTATCGCCATTAAAGGCTGACGCGTATGCCCTGGCTATCGAAAATGCCATCCGCTTTCATACGCAGCCGCTCGTTGATCTGTTGGCCGAAGCAGCGCATGAGACGCTCTGCATCTGCCTTGGCGAACCCCCGCCTCCCCCAACTCTCAAAGTAATCGGCTGATTTCAAGAAATACAAAGTTGCGGTCATTGTTGTCGCCGGGGTCAGTGACCTATATGGGCGATGACGGGTCCGGCTATCCCCGCTACCGACCAGGAAGGCTATCGGCGTCATATTGGTGTGCCCAGTGCCATCAACCACAACCCACCGGCAGGGATGACTGTTGCGGGCCACGGAACATGCAGGAAAAATTTCTGCTTGAGTCGCGTGACCGGTAGGGCTACGCTGATCTGAAATTAGCTGAATTTCTATGGAGATCGGGCTTAAGTCGCTATCTCCATCTTTAAACTCGTCGAGGGGGTCATCTGAATGCGCTGTTTGCGGAACACTCCATCATTTCTATCAAACCGAATCCCTTGGCGTCCTTTGGTGCTAGGTCTGGTAGTTTGGATTGGCTGCTCAGGTGTTGGACCAATACAAGTACTTTCTGGACCAGGCTGGGAGGCAATTTATGATGGCAAGTCGCTCTCAGGTTGGAAAGCCCCCGATATGAGCGTCTGGTCGGTGGAGGATGGTGCGATTACGGGAACGGTGACCGCAGAGCGGCGGCCGCAGGAGAATGTCTTTATCGTTTGGCAGGGTGGCACTGTCGAAGATTTTGAACTGAAGTTCCACTTTCGTATGTTTGGGGAAAAAGCAAACTCGGGGGATGTGAAGTCCCGCAGCCGCATGGCGGAGCGCGGGCTGGTTCACGGTTATCAAGCGGATATCACCAAGGCAGGGAAGTCTCTGGGCGGAGTCTGGGGATGAGTATGGGCCGCGCAATTCCCTGGCTGCCCGAGGACAGAATGTTGTCATCGACGAAGAGGGGAAGAAAACGAAGACCCAATTTGCCGACGCCGCAGAACTCATGAAAGGCATTAATCTGGAAGCCTGAATGAGTATCATGTCATCGCCATCGGAAATCACATGACCTTGAAAATCAACGGGCGAGTGATGGCTGAGCTGACAGATCGAGAAAGAGGGAAAGCCCTCCTCAGGGGTCTTGGCAATGCTCGTGATTCCTGAACCCATGAAGGTCCAGTACAAAGACATCAGCTGAAACGACTGAGCCGACGTGCCGCCGGTCAGTAGATTTTGGCAACACGCAGAGAGGCCGTGGGACTCGACAATTTTCAGGCGCCCGCTGGAAGAATAAGGAACCAGGTTATCGACGGGGGCTCTCTATCGAGGAGGCTTGAATGCGACTCGGTATTGACTTCGGGACGACGCGAACGCGCGTGGCCGCCGCCATCGAAAAGAATCCTCATCCTCTTTATCGAATTTGAGCATGAAAGCGGTTTTCGACAAAATTGCAATTCCCTCCCTCGATTGCCGTTCGAGATGACAAGACCACTTTCGGTCTGGATGCGCTTCCCCTCCAATATGACCCTGCCTGGGAACTCTGTCCTTCCTTCAAGCGATATCTGAGTGGCGGACACCCTCAAACCATCATGGCCATCGGCCGTGTAAAGCAGTCGTTGCTCGACTGGCTTACCCAGTTTCTTGCCTGCCTGCGCCAGGATTTGCTGACCCGGAGCAGTCTGGATGTTCCTTCCCAGGAACCTTTCCAGGTGATGGTGGGGATCCCAACGAACGCCAACAGTAATCAGCGATTTTTAACTTGAAGCCTTCGGCGCAGCGACTTGAGGTGCTGGGAATGATCAACGAGCCCTCAGCCGCAGGCATTGAATTCAACTACCGCTATGGACAGACGGATGAAGTTCACGAGGGGAAGCATTTAATCGTTTATGACCTGGGTGGCGGGAACTCGATGTTTCTGTCATTCGGATCACCGGGCGGCGGCATGAGGTCATCAGTAGTGAGGGGATTTCTCAACTGGGAGGGGACGACGCACTTCGTCAGCTCTCGGAGCTGCGTTGTCTCAATCCTCGCTCCCCTCAGCCTCTGCAAAAACCGTTCCTCCTTGGCCGCCTCCGGTATCATCATTCCTCCCCTGGTCTCCAACGTGCGGCCGCGTTTCTCTGCATTTGTGCCGTGAGGCCGGCGAGCATCCGGCCGAACACCCGGAAGATCAGCATTGACTTGGCCAGATCAATGAGGATGCCGACGTTGTCCTGGTACCGATTTCCCAATTCCCGGCAGGTGAACCCCTCATTTCCCGGACCATTGAACAGACCGAACTCGTTCTCCAGTCCGTGCTCCATGAATTGGGGCCCGAGTATGAGTCGGTGGCATCCGTTTATCTGGTGGGGATCGTGTGATCTGCCGATCCTGGCGCGCGCCTTAAGGAACCATTTCGGAAAACATGTGCGGAGGTCTCCTATCCTTCAGCCGCCACCGCGGTGGGATTGGCAATTGCGGCGGATTTGGAGAGCGGGTATAGCCTGGAGGAGCGCTTTAGCCGTTTTTTTGGGGTATGGCGCGAAAGCGAGGATGGCTCGAAAATTTCCTTCGACCCGATGTTTGCCAAAGATACCGTCTTGCCTCCCTTGGGCCAGCCTCCCTTCTCCAAGTATTGCGACGTTATCGGCCGGTCCACAATATCGGACATTTCCGTATTTGAGTGCAGCAGCCTGGAGAATGTAACCCACGATCCTTGCGGCGATATCATTGCGGATGAAGTCTACTTATGATCCTTTCTCACTAAAATCGGAATGCCGAAGCCGGATCAGATTCCGATCGAGCGTTCCAAGGAAGCTGAATCGGATTGATTGAAGAGCTTTACGAATGTGACCCACATGGGATCATTCAGGTGACCATTTCCAATCAAACAGGGGGCTACTCCAAGGCCTTCCGAATTCGCTAAGAAGATATTCAAGGAATAAGGAAAGATTCCTCTTCACCTTACTGTCAGTGATCCTCGCGAGATTCTGAAAGCCTGCAGGAAATTTCCCTTAGTGGTTGGGGATTGCCTTTTCCATGAATTCGGTCAGATCCCCCTTCATTTTGGCCAGTGAATTGAGTTCGATGTAGACCATGTGCCCGGCATTGTATCGTGCGAAGGAAATATTGTTTCGGAGCGCCGGAGTCAAATCCAGATGGTCGATGGTGTAATCAGCAGCGAAATACGGGGTTGCCAAATCATAATAGCCTTCCATGACCAATACCTTGAGATAAGGATTTTTGACAAGGGCTTCCCGGAGTGATTTCGCCGTGTCAGGAAATCCCTCAATGCCTGATCCCCATTCCCATTTGGCGTCACTATCGTCATCCCGAAACGCGAAAACCTTATAGGGCATGTCGGATTTATAGCCAAGCTCCGCACGCACGTATTGATTGAAGACGGAGGTATAGGGGGGCAGGATCGCTGCCGTGGTGGGGTCATAGAATGGAGTGTCGAGGAGCCCCTGCGGGTCCAGGCCCGTAAAGCGGCCGTCAAGCCTGCCGACTCGTAGCTTCTGATCAAGCAGTAAATTGTGGGTAAACTTCACCACGTCGATTCGCAGATTGGCGTTGGAGACGAGCTGTTCGGTCAGTCCTGTGTATCGGGACAATTGGGACACGATGCGCTGTCGTTCTTCGGGCGTGAGCGCATCCCCCTTAGCCAGAGCCAGGGCATAGGTTGTGGAGGCCCACTGAGCCGCCTCTTGCCGCGCCTTTTCGAGATTCTGCTGCAAGTCGGGTGCCAGTTTCTTGTGATATCCGGCAATCATCGTAAACGAGGGGACGAGCATAATATAGGGCAGGTCATTGCTTTTGTTGTCAACTAGAGTCTGGAAGTTTAAAACCATGGAAAGCAGGGTAATGCCGTTAAACGAAATCCCCCCATCGGCCAGGTGGGCGGCAACCCCGGCGGCACGAGTGGTTCCATAGCTTTCTCCCAACAGGAAGAGCGGGGAGCCCCAGCGTTCATAGCGGGTGATGTATAAACGAATGAATTCACCAAAGGCCTCGATATCACCTTTTACCCCCCAAAATTTCTTGGCGGTAGTCTCATTGGAGGCGCGGCTGAATCCGGCTCCGATGGCGTCGACGAGAACCAGATCGCTGCGGTCGAGCAGGGTATCGGGGTTGTCCACCATTCGATAGGGGGCCGCCGGCATGAACCCTTCCGGCTGAAGAGCCACGCGCTTGGGTCCCAAGGCGCCCAGGTGCAACCAAACGGAAGCAGAGCCGGGTCCACCATTAAAAGCAAATGTGACGGGCCGCTTGCCGGCCTCTTGTCCATCCAGTGTATAGGCCACAAAGAACATCTCTGCTTCGATCTTTCCGTCGCCGCGCTTGATCGGAAGGCGCCCCGTGGTTGTTGTGTACTGGAGTTGCCTGCCATTCAGAGTCAGACGCTGATGCGTCACAATCGGGGGAACTTCGGTCATGTCGTACTGTTCATCCTTGCCTTCGCTCCCTGGTTCTTTTCCGGCATCAGGTGCAGGCTTGGAGGGAGACTCCTGCGTGCCTGGTTGGGCAGCCTTTTCGGGTTTTGAGGGTTTCTCCTGGCGGGATTCCTTTTCCGAGGATTTTGCAGCCAAAAGTGGAAATGGAAGGATCCAGAGGACAACAAGGAAAAGGAGAAGGCCTGTTCGTATGGACAAACGCATTTGAGAGTTCCTCCCCGGATTTGTTTGATTTCCAATTACTGTGGTTTAACAAATCAATGATTCAGGCATTAAGCTAGCGAAAGTCCTGCCGTTTGCCAATAGACGATCTCGCCATCACGCAGCAGCAGAGCTGGACGTAGTTAGTCGGGCGCACAGGCTTTTCGGGCGTCGTCGCTGTTAAGCGAAGCCTAGCGGCTCTCCTTCGGTCAGCCAACTTTAATCGTGCAGGAAAAAAACTGCTCACCGAGCTCGTGGGCCACACAAACGCGTTCTCCGTCCGGGGCGATGATGCCCGCCCGGCAGTTCGACGGAGTGGTGCCATCATTTAAATTGGTTGTGACAATCGGGATCTGAAGCATCCTTGCCCACAGGCTCTGATTGGACTCATGGTAAGGGCGAAAGAAAAGCGGTGTGCCCGCAGTTGCCACGGAATGGAAGATCACTTGAGCTCCCATCGTCTTCAATTGCCAGGCAAGATAGGGATTGGGGGTGGTTGTAAAACCGGGTGTGGCCCAAAGGTCATTGCAAATCAGCATTCCAAAAGCAAATCCCTTCCCATTGAAATGTGCGAAGGGTCCCGGCCACGTAGTCTCTCATTTCCCCCGTACCAGGGCGGTAAATTGAACTGCAGAGAAGAATTTTTGAATAGGCGCCCAAAAATTCTCCGTTGGGGGCATAAACGCGAATCTGGTCGTAACAATACTCTCGCGGTTCGGACGGCTTGCTGTTCGGCCCGACAAGGAGGGAAGGGGTATCTTCTTCAAGTTCCTTGTAACAGGTCCCCAATAGCAATCCAACCCCCCGCTCTTTCGCATTCTGGGCTAAACGCTGAACAGCGGCTTGCACCACAAGCCGGTCGAAATCCGGGTAATATCCGGACAGGCTCCCTTCCGGGGTCAAAAGGAAATCGACCTTGAGGGCCGCTGCCTTGTCGATGGCGCGATGGATGGATTGCTCATTGGCCTTTACATCTTTGGACGCAATCAGCTGTAATCCAGCTACCGTCAACTCACGCGCGGAAGTATCGGGATTTCGATTTGCGCCAGGAGCCAGAGGGTTCGACTTTTCCTGTGGGGGAAGAGAATTTTCCGAGGGCAGTGCGATCTTTTGGGCAAGGATGAGGGGAGCTCCCCCGGAAAGAGCCACACTTCTTAGAAAATGACGTCGATTGAAGTTAATCTCCATGGCCAATTTCTCCCTTTGTTGACACTCAATTGCCGAGAAACTGCAACCAACGATTGACAAAGACAATGGATTTGACTTCCGACTCAATTGAGTTCCAGCCCATCCTTGTCTGGCAGGGAAGGGAACGGAGCGTGAGGTTCCATTTGATACCAGTAACCCACTGAAGCAATATCATCCTGCAGATGCAAATAGCGTCCGCCGGAACGATGCCATCCGAGTGACTGAATTGTTACTTTGAGGTCCTTTTGAAAACGAACGGGATCCATGAGATGCCAGCGGTAGAGGCTAAAGCGTTGTTGGGAGTCGTAGAGCCCGTCGGGCTTTGTTGCACGCACCATTCCCGAATAGGGCGTAGTGAATTCCTGATACCGGCGCGTGTACGGGTTTTCGAAGTCATAGGAACCACCAAAGTAGTCTTCGGTGCCAGTGCCGCAGATGGTGGGAAATTCTTTGTCACCATCCATGAAGAATTTGATTTCACCTTCTCCCCACCAGCCCGAGTTATGGCTTCCCCACACCATCGCAGTTCCCACATATTGCCCCCATCCTTTGACTCCATCCAGGATGACATGGTCCTTTTTGTCAGGGACTGGGTTCGAGCGTCGAAATTGAGCATGAAAGTAGGCCGCGTCTTCGGGGACTTCGGTCACGGTGTAGTCAATTTGGTAATAGAGCGTCACTTTATCGTCACTGAGGTTTTCGAAAGTGATCTTGCAGGATTTTCGAAAGGGCATCTGCCAATAAGAGTTCAAGCCGCTGCCAGGATTGACGCAAACCGGGAGGGACGAAACTTGACCATATTGCCCTAGACCGCAAGCAAAGAAATCGCCCGCCGGAACTTCGACGGAAGGAGTTGTTTCACCGTCCCAATAGAAGCGCAGAATCAAGTGACGCCAATGTCCGGAAGGTGTCATCCAGATATGTTGAATAGCACCAGAGCCGTCAATAGCGGCGAGCGTGAAGGTTTGTTTGGCTGAAATATCGATGGAAGGGGAGATCTTCCAGCCTCTTCCCAAGTCGCGAGCGGCTCTGGCACCGGTGCCTTCGCTGGCACTCCCACCCAGCCCTTTCTCTCCCTTAAAATTTTCGGCACTGAGAGAGCGTGTCTGCGCCCGCGAAAGGCGCCACAGGTTTCCCAAATTCAAATTTAATCCATTAAATCCAGCATTCTTTTCGTCCGTCAACGCGTGAATGCCGGCGGCCAGGCTAAGAATCAAAATGAAAAGGATTAGTTTTTTCATGGGGGCTCCTTGTATTGAAATCTGAGTTGGGCAGAGGGAATTATATCGAGCCTTCCACAAAGAAGCGAGTCTCTCAAACAAAATTAGCTGCGCGCGTCCTGAGAACCGCCACGAAGATCCATGTCTTTCCATCGCAAATCTCTGGTATTCTTGGGCAAGCCCACGCGGGTGGGTGTCCACCCATTCGAGGAGAAGAGCCGATCATGGGATCGAAGCCGGAAAAGTTCCTTCGTTTGATCGTAAATGCTGACGATTTCGGGGCCTCAGAGGAGGTCAATGAAGCGATCATCCGCGCGCATCGCGAGGGGGTGCTGACCAGCTGCAGCTTGATGGTCTCAGGCAAGGCATTTGAGCAAGCTGTCGCTTTGGCCAAGGAAAACTCACGGTTGGCAGTGGGACTTCACCTCGTTGTCGTGATGGGACGCTCCGTCCTGCCGTCGGCGGCCATCCCGAATCTGGTGGACCGGCAAGGTTGTTTTTCGAACAGCCCTGTAGCGGCGGGACTGAATTATTTTTTTTCCCGGCAGGCCCAGCTGGAACTCGAAAAGGAACTGACCGCTCAATTTGAACGATTTCAGTCAACCCAACTGCCGTTTTCCCACATTGACGGACACCTTCATATGCACACCCATCCAGTGGTCTTTAAACTGGCGATGAGACTGGGAATACAGTTTGGAGTTCAGCGAATGAGGGTTCCTGAGGAAGAGTTGGGACTCGCGTTGCGTTATGGCTTTGGCCACTTCCCCCGAAAGATCCTTCATGGTCTCCTTTTTCACTGGTTGTCCAGACGGATGAAACGCCGGCTCAAGGAGGAATCGTTCTTATTTTCAGATCGAGTGTACGGGACCTTGCAAACGGGAGAAGTGACTCGCGACTATCTGCTCTTTCTGCTCAGCCACCTGAATTCCGATAGCAATGAAATCCATTGCCACCCGGCCTTTTTCCAATCGGCTTCCCTGAATTTTCGCGAACAATGTCAATTGACCGAATTTGAAGCGTTGACGGATCGAAAGGTTCGCGATTTTCTGAATTCTTCAACGATTCAACTAACCAACTATTTCGGACTGGATTCATGCCCCTGAAGACACCGGTTGTGCTGATTGCTGCCATGGTCGCCCAGGTGAGCGGGAACTTGCTCCTTAGCAAAGGCATGAGGCAGGTCCTCCCGCCGTCGACTCTTGAAATATCGGCTTGGTTAAGGTTATTTGTTCATCTGGTGGAGACACCTTCCGTCTTGTGGGGAGCTATTCTTTTGATCGTCTTTTTCTGTCTCTTTGCCGCATTGCTGTCATGGGCAGACTTGAGTTTTGTCCTTCCGGCCTCCTCGTTCGGCTATGTGCTCAATGTTGCCATGGCACACCATTTTCTCGGGGAGCCGGTGTCTCTTGCGCGATGGATAGGAACGACGTTGATTTCGATTGGAGTGATATTAGTTTCAATAACTGGATCCCCCGCTGGAAAAGGCGGCGCAGACAATTTGACAAGCGGGGAGAAACAGCCCCTGTGAAAACCGCCGTCTTTATTCTTATCATTGTCATTTCCAGTTCCCTCGGTGATTTGCTGGTCGCTCGTGGGATGCGCCGTTTGGAGGGATTTGCCGGCTCCACAATTCACAAAGTTATTTTCTACGCGAAGCAAGTGCTGACGAATGGGACTCTCCTGCGGGGAGTATGTTTCATGGCGGTCAGTTTTTTTGCGTTTATGGCCGTTCTTTCCTGGGCGGAGCTGAGTCTGGTTGTGCCGGCCACTTCTTTCAGTTACGTCATTACGACCGCTGGTGCGAAGGTTTACCTCAAAGAACACATCAGCCCCCTGCGCTGGGCCGGCACGGTCTTTGTCTGCCTGGGGGTGGCTCTCATCTCACTGCCTTGAGCATGACACTCTTCCAGATTATTCAAAATGCGTTGTTGATCACCGCTCTGCTCGGGATGGGGTACTACCTGTTCAGCTTCGTGGCTGCCGGTATTTTCTTTTCGCAAAAGGCCGTCCCTTTGGAAAAAAGTCATCCGCCAGTCAGCCTGATGATTCCCCTTTGCGGCGAAGACGCGCCGGCTTATGAAAATTTTTCTTCGCTTTGCCGTCAGGATTATCCTGAGTTTCAGATCGTTTTTGGAGTTCGGGATCTCGAGGACCCGGTGGTGCCGGTGATCCGGAATCTGCAAAAGAATTTCGCACACCGCGATATCCAACTGGTGATTTCACTGGAGACCATTGGCACAAATCTCAAGGTCAGCAATTTGGAGAATATTCTGGGCAAAACGAAATACGAACATCTCGTGATCATGGACAGTGACGTGCGTGTCGAGAGTGACTTTTTGCGGCGTGTCATTTCTCCACTGGCCAGCCCAAAGATTGGTCTGGTCACCTGCCCGTACCGATCGGCCTTTGCTCCTAATATGGCTTCTCGACTGGAGGCTTTGGGTATTTCCGCCGAATTCATGCCGGGAGTTTTTGTCAGCCGTCTGGTCGAGGGGATTCGCTACGCGCTGGGTGCCACCATGGCCACGACGCGTACCCGACTCCAATCAGTGGGCGGATTTCAGAGCATCGCCAATCATCTTGCGGATGACTATATGCTAGGCCAACGGATCGCCAGGGCCGGATATGAGATTTATCTGGCTCCCTGTGTGGTTGAGACCATTCAGCCAGCCAAATCACTGGCTGCGATGCTGACCCATCAAATCCGGCTGGCACGGGGCATTAGGGCCTGCCGCCCTTGGGGGCACCTGGGATTGATCTTTACGTATGGAACAGTTCTGGCATTTTTCCACAGTCTTTTGCGCTGCTTCGATTTCCCAAGCCTTGTCTTTTTGGGAGGAAGTGTATTGCTCCGGCTAATTGTGGGTTTAGCCATTGGAGGGTACGGATTGAGGGACAGGATCGTACAATCCTATTTCTGGCTTCTGCCAGCAAGAGATTGCATGGGCTTTGTGGTCTGGCTCATTAGCCTCTTTGGTCGCCGCGTGGAATGGCGGGGGAGAATTTACAAGTTGTGCGATGGCGGGACAATGGTAGCTTTGGAAAAAGGCGGCTAATCTTCAACCGCCAAATCGATGTCCCGACTGGCAGATGAAAAGCGGCTTCGTGCAATTGAGCAAATTTGCAAGGGCAAGGGTGCCATGGTAAGTTTAAGAGGGCATCGGGGGCTTTTGACGTTAGAACGGGAGGGGCCAAGGGGCCACTTTTGGGGGCGTCATTTGCGATTTCATGAAGCTGTGTTGTGTTCCAAGTTGGACATTTGTTCTCTAAAATCATCTTCTGACAGGCGGCGTTGATGGCAATTAAGAAAATTATTCTGGCAAACCCGAGGGGATTTTGTGCCGGAGTCGTGCGAGCGGTGGAGATTGTTGAACGGGCGCTCGAGTTATTTCCTCCTCCCATCTATGTATTTCATGAAATTGTCCATAACAAACATGTTGTGGAGGATTTGAGCAAGCGTAATGTTATCTTTGTAAATGGTCTGGAAGAAGTCCCGGAAGGAGGGGTCTGCGTATTCAGTGCCCACGGCGTTTCCCCACAGATTCGTAATATAGCCGCTTCCCGTCAGCTCAAGGTAATCGACGCGACCTGTCCGTTGGTGACCAAAGTCCATCTCGAAGCTGTTCGCTTTACGGCAGAAGGCTATTCGCTTGTCCTCATCGGCCACCCCGATCATGAAGAAGTGGAAGGAACGATGGGAGAAGCGCCGATGCAGTTGGTGGGGTCGGTCGAAGACGTTGAAGCTCTGGTGGTTCCCAATCCGGATAAGGTGATTTATCTGACCCAGACTACCTTGAGCCTGGACGACACCGCTGAAATTGTGGAGGCCTTGCGCCGGAAATATCCGAAAATGGATTCCCCCCCGAAGGATGACATTTGTTATGCCACCCAGAACCGGCAGAATGCAGTGAAGGACATCGTCTCCCAGATTGACGTTCTTCTGGTGATTGGCTCCCAGAACAGTTCCAATTCGCAACGGCTCCGAGAGGTCTCTTTGGCCGCGGGGGTTCCAGCGTACCTCATCAATGATGAGACTGAAATTCAACCGAAATGGCTGAAGGATGCGGAGGTGGTCGGAGTCACTGCCGGCGCTTCAGCGCCAGAAACCTTTGTGTTAAGTGTTATTGAATACCTTCGCTCGTTAGGGGCCAGTGTTGTGGAGGGTCTTCAGCCGGAAGATGAACACGTGCACTTTGCCCTTCCTCCGGAATTGGTGCGCCTTTCCGTCAACAATTCTTGACCGCAGATCCATTTTGTCCCCCCTGAGTCCTGCAATCTCCTTCCTTGGTGTGTCATGGAAACGATGGGCAGGAGATTTTATCCGGGGGGCCTCTATTTGCAAATGATGGGGTTGTGTGGGTTGTCCTGGAATCCCTAGCGGCCGGAAAACCACCGGCTGATGGCATTGGCGGGGAGGTCTGGTATCAGGCATTTCCGGGAAATTCCTTCGGCTTCCAAAATCAGTTCCGCGGAGCGATAGCTGCTGCGGACGGCTCCTTCCATGGTGGGCGGCCAATCGGTCTTCGTCCAATCTCCCGCGACAAAGAAATTTTCAAGCGGACTCTTCTGGTCGAGCCGGTAAGCGTCGCAGCCAGCTTTGCAGGAAAATGTCGCGAAGGGTTCCTTCAATACGACACTGTGGAGCAGAGAAGCTTGCGCGCTGGCCGGCAGAACGATCCGCAAATCATCGAGTGCCCTGCGAACTATATCCTGAGGGCCGAGTCCCAGGAGATTGCGTGACGCGCTGATGACCAGGGCCACATACTCCGAATGATTGGCCGTTCCCTCCCGGTTCAAATCCTTTCGCCGGAAAAGCCATTGGATCTCATGGCCCAGGATCGCCGTATGCTCGAGTTCGGTGATGGGACGATCAAACCAAAGGCAGATCGAGGTTATTGGCGAGGATTCGAAACGGCGCAATAGACCGAAATATTCAGATTTCGCCGTGAGCGAAACGGGGAGTAAATTGACCAGCACTTCCGGCGGAACCGTGCTCAAATAGTAGTCCCCTTCGAGCCGGGAGCCGTTGCTCAATCGAATTCCCGTCACCTTGGAATGCTCTACATCGATCCCGACGACTGTGTGTCGCATGGCGACGCGGCAATTTTTTTCCTGGAGATAGGCCAAACATGGCTCGGTATAGAGCCTGCTCAGAGGAACACGCGGCACTCCCATGTGAAATGCCTGGGCATGATCGAGGAAGCCATCAAGAAAAACTTTGATTCCGTAGCGGGCGGAAGCACGTTCGATCTCTTCATTGAGAGCACTGACCAGGACAGGGCGCCAGAAAGCATCGATGGCACGCGACGACTGCCGGTGAGAGCGGAGCCAGTCGTGCATTGTCATGGGGTCCAAGGTATGCAGCTGCCTCCGTTCGCGTAGCATGCACCACAAGGCATAGGCTACCCATACTTTCTCCCGCCAGCCGAGAGGATGGAAGGAAAAGAATGAGGGCATGAGATGGAAGGGAGCGGGCCACCGGGAACCTTTGAGAATGGCGGGTTTCCCCTCCGGGTCCAGAAAGGTGAAGGACTCGAAAAAAGTGATCCATTGGCCGACTCCCAATCGGCGATAGAAATCGAGCAGGTTGGTACAGCACTTCAGAAGAATGTGCTGACAGTTGTCGACATAGGATTCGCGGTCATTCGGGGCGTCTGGACCAGTCGGATCAATGGTGCTCATGCCGTCTTGCTCTAAATTATTGTTTCCAGGGGCCGCGCCAATGCGAGCTTGTTGGGAAGGCGGGATGGGGTAGGAGGAAGCCCGTCCGCCCAGGAACGGCCGCCGCTCCACCACCGTCACCTGAAAATTCTCCTCGGCTAAAACCACCGCAGCGGCCAGTCCAGCCAGTCCGCCTCCCAGGATAATGACTTCTTTTTCGGGACATGAGTCAGTTACCAGCGTGTCAGCGAACGGGCTGCAATGCGCCAAAAGTCCGCGGGTTGCAGCCGTACACGTTCTTGGAAGACGTCAAAACCGCGCAATTCAATGCGCAAAAGAAGGGTTCGATAGCTTTCCAGCATGGCTCTGAATCGCGGGGCGGCTGGCACGGTCCAGGAGACCAGCCAAGGGGCGGGCTTCTTCATAATATTCTTTGGCACGTTGCACTTGAAATCCCATGAGGGAACGAAAGCGCTCATCGACAATCTTGTTCCGGATATCCGCCTCAAAGTACGCGAATCGATTCAGATCCTCCTGGGGCAGATAAACACGATCGCGTTCGATATCTCGTGGAGTGTCCCGAGGGATATTGCGGTGCTGAATGCGATGCCGCAGGCTATGGCATACTTTTGGGCCGCAACATCCTTATATCCAAAAATTTCGATGCAACCAATCCCACGACGGAGGCGACCAGATAACAGTGCTCGGGAAAGATCGTCAAAGGTTGAATAACGAGAAGTGGTGAGGCCTTCATAACCGTCCACTGATGACTTGATGAAAATACAGGACCGGGATCTGGAAAGGTGTGAATGGTGTCGTGAAGGGCCCATAGTATCGGATCCTCCGTATGGCCCGATTCCATGGCATGATCAAAATCTCGCGTCGTACTGGGCGAGCTGCTCTTCTGATCGGGAGCTCCCCTCGTCGTCGCTAATATCGTCACAGCGACGCAGAAAGGCGCAAACAGCGGCAAGCGCCAACCGTTTGCGAATCCGCAGTGTGGGTCAGCCCACGATAGAAATTGCCGCAGCTGCGCGATTTGCTGACAATGTTTATAACACGCCCCTAAATCGCGGTTTCCTTGAGACGGCATCGAAAAGAGACTTGTGAGTCATTTCCGAACGATTGACCACCAGGTCTTCTACCAGAACCTGAAGGGCCGCCCATTTGGTCAAGCGTTGGCCGGCGACGGCAAACATCAAAATGCACCTGCTCGATCCTCCGCAGAATCTCCGGCCGCAGCGGCCAACAGTTCAGGTCCACAGCCTGGGAGGGCTGAACCAAGTCGCGCAGCCGCAATCCTTCCTGAAACAGCGTCCTTGCACGATTGACTTCCATCTGCATCAGCGCCACGAAGCGCTCATCCACAGTCTGAAACCAGGTCTGCTTCCGAATAATGAAAGCGGTCCATATCCTCCGCAGCAGGTAAATTCCTGTCGAGACGCGTCAGATCGCGTCCGATGTCCTGCCAATGTTGGCCAACTGCAGGGCTGTGCAAGTCTTGTCGGAAAGTTCGCGACGTTCCGCGTCCTGATAGCCAGCCAGGTAGAGGACCAGATGTCCCACGGGGGTTGGCTGAATAGCGGCAATATCTTCGAGTAGCTCCTCATAGCTCTGATATCGCTTCTTGACTTGGTCTCTCTTAAAGCGCCAAGAGCAAGTCGGAAAGGGCTTCGCGGGGAATCTCGAATTGCGTGACCGTTTCCCGCAAGGCCACGAAGATGGGATGCCGCGGACGCCCGTCGTAGCAACTTTTTACTTTTCCTCCCATTGCCCGAGAAAAGTCAAGGAAAGCGCCGAATCTCCAGTTTCATCCCTTAAGATCGTCGCTGATCCGGCAATACGCGTAAACGTTGTAATAATGCCGAATCAAATGGGATGGCAGGAAAACGGAAGCGACGAGAAAATTCTCATAGTGAGATCGCGCCAGGGCTCTGCAGTACCGTTGCGCTTCTTCCAAGGATGACGCTTTCAGGTTGAGCGTGTCATAGACCCGCCGGGCGGCAGCTGACTTGAAGTTGGCTGGCGAACAGGGTCATGGTCGAGGGCCTTGGGCAGTTCCGACTGGGGAGGGGCGTTCGCCCTCGCCTGTCCTCCGTCCGCTCCTCGTTTCCGAGACATTATAGATGGGCTTATTTTGGGATTCGTAGTAAGTCCGGGAAAGCATTTCTCCGACCAGTCCGATCGTCAGAAATTGAACTCCTCCCAGCAGGAGAAGCATCGCCAGGAAAATAAGAGGGCCATGCTGGAGCATGATCGCCTGTTGAAAGACAAGTTTCTTAACCAGCAGAAAGAACCCTAAGGCGGCGCCGGAGCCGGTCGTAATTAATCCCAAGCGGCCAAAAAACTGAAGCGGGCGGGTAGAGTAATCCAGAAAAAATTTGATACTGATGAGGTCTAAGAACACACCAAAGGTGCGTGAGAGGCCGTATTTCGACTTTCCGCTGAGCCGGGGGCGGTTCTTGATCGGGATCTCCACGATGGTGGCGCCCAATCCGCTGGCTAGCGCTGGAATGAAGCGGTGTAATTCCCCGTACAGTTGAATGTTCTTGATAATCTCACGGCGATAGGCCTTAAAGGTTGTCCCGAAGTCGTGAATCTCAACGCGTGCAATTTTTGACATAAGCCAATTGGCAACGCGGCTGGGCAACTGCCGCGTGAGCCAGTTGTCCGTCCGTTCGAAGCGCCAGCCGCTGACGACGTCATAGCCTTCCTCGATTTTGGAGAGGAACTGCGGAATCTCTTCCGGGTCGTGTTGGAGGTCCCCGTCCATGGAGAGGATGATTTCTCCTTCCGCAAAATCAAAACCCGCTTTGAGGGCTGGCGTTTGTCCGAAGTTGCGCCGGAGGCGAAGGAGATGGACCCGTGAATCCTGATTCTGTATTTCCCTTAATATTCTAAAGCTTGGATCGGTGCTCCCATCGTCTACAAACACCAGTTCAAATGAATGACCCACACCTTCCATGACCTCCACCAGTTTTTCATAGAGGGGGCGGATGTTTTCGCTTTCGTTATAAAATGGGACGACAATGGAATATTTGAGAGAGACATCAGCACACATCGGGATTTTATGAAATACCTCCAGACAATTCTTTATAGGTGATCAATTGAATATCATGCCGATCCACCCATTCTTTCACTGCTGGATCGAGCAAGGCGAAGAGCTCGGTCTCACGCTGTTTCAATAAGCGGGTGGGCGACTGAAGCAAATGAGGATCGACGTACCCCGGGTGACAAACCAGCTCACAGGTCCCGGCGGGCAACCGGGCCAGCAGGTATTTCAAATGGCCCGTATCGAGATACCCGGTGGATGTAATCCCTATGAGATAATCGGGCGTTCGAATCTTTTTTCCCTGGAGTGTTGGCGCCATAGCCTGCCTCAACCAGGATAGGGTCCTCCCCACTAAAAATTGCTTCGCAACGGCCGGAGAAGTCCGCCAGTTCTTCCGGGCAAGTCGAATGATTCCACTGACTTCCTCGCGCGCAAAGCGAATCGCCGGAATACGATATTCCCGAGCCAGGTCCAGGACGAGCCGCAAAAATTGAGGTAGAAAGTGGAAATGCTTATGTCCGTCGAGGTGTGTAACTTCAAGGCCTGACTGGAGGACTTTTTCAATTTGAGCCCTGAGTTCCACTTCCACCTGTTTGATTTGAATTTTTCGGAGCGCCAGTTTTCGAAGCAAAGCCGGAGGGGGGAGATGAAATGCCCCCTTATCGTTGACCAAGACCCCCAACCCGGATGGGTTGGAGATGGGTGTGCCGTCGGACAGGTTTAAGTGAATTCCCACCCCGAGTCCTGACGCACTCTTTGCCAGTCCAACCGCATGAGCAAATGCCGGACCATTTGCCATCAGGGTTGTGCTCGTAATAATACCATTCTGATGGCCTTCAACGATTCCCTGGTTGATCTTCTCGGTCCATCCAAAGTCATCTGCATTAACGATCAGCCTTTTCATGAACAGGTAAAGCCAATTTCAACTCGCCTTGTTAGGACGCTATAGGTTTGGCAGGGAAAGAATATAGAAAAGTGGCGGAAAAAGGAAGGAGCAGTTCCGCATCGCCAGGGCCCTTTGGGTTGTTATATTGATCTGCGTTGTAGGCTACAAGCCCAGAAAATTCTTGGCTTTATCGGATCAACTGGTTAGAATCGTGTCTTCGTTGGCGGGCGCATGGCTACGTGACCAGAATCTTTCGTGGCGCGCTCAAGATTTCTTTAACTTCTTCTTCATCATCATTCGCTCTAATCCAGGCACTTGAGTGAAATCTAAAATGAAATCAGCAGTCCACCCGACAATTGAAAGTAGTGTTTATATAGGAAGAGTGGATGTAGGTTCCATTGACCGGGCAGTCGCTCGAACCCAAGATTACCTCTTCAGAATTCAGCACGAGGATGGGCACTGGCGGGGGGAATTAGAAGGCGACACGATTCTCGAGTCGGAATATATCCTGACCATGCACTTTATTGGGAGATCGGGAGAGCGACGGGTGCACAAAGCCGCTCAATACCTTGTCGAGAAAGCTTTGCCCGAAGGGGGATGGTCGGGCTATCCCGGAGGCCCCCCAGACGTAAGTGTTTCTACCAAGGCGTATTTTGTGCTCAAGTTGCTCGGGCATGAGGCGGACGCGCCCTATATGGCGAAGGCCCGCCAGGTCATTCGGGATCTGGGCGGAATTGCAGCCACTAATAGCTTTACCCGAATCTACCTGGCGATCTTTGGGCAAGTCCCCTGGCAGCAATGCCCCGCAGTTCCTCCCGAGGTCATCCTTTTCCCGCAATGGTGCCCCATCAATTTGTACGAAATGTCGGCTTGGTCGCGCGGCATTATTGTTCCTCTTTCTATTATCTGGGCTTCAAAACCCCACTGTTCCGTGCCGGAACGGGCGAGCCTTCAAGAACTCTGGGTAGAGGCTCCTCAAAATTCAGGCAAACGGAAAGGATTCTGGCCGAAATTTTTTCTGGCGGCTGACGCCTTGTCGAAATTTGTCGAACGTTTTCGCCTTCTCCCGCTCCGCCGCAAGGCGATGAAGGTTTGCGAGGAGTGGCTGCTGCAGCATTTCGAGAAGAGTGATGGCGTGGGAGCGATCTTCCCCCCGATTATTAATTCAATTATTGCCCTTCGCTGTATCGGTTATGAGCTTGATCACCCCGTCCTCCGGGCGCAAATCCGTGAGCTGGAGCGTCTGGAAATTGAAGAGCACGATACCCTGCGCGTGGCACCGTGTTTTTCACCAGTATGGGACACCGCTCTTTCCATTGTGGCTTTGGCCGAGTCTGGAATCCCGCCGGAACATGAGACTTTACAGAGAGCAGGAGAATGGTTGCTCCATAAGGAAGTAAAGAGTGTGGGAGATTGGAAAGTCAAGAACCCCCAAGGCGAGCCGGGAGGGTGGTTTTTTGAATATACCAACGAATTCTTTCCAGATGTCGACGATACTTTGGAAGTGATCACGGCACTTTCGAAGATTCATTTCACCGCTGAACCCCGGGAAAAGGCTAAGCGCGAAGCGATCCAACGGGCCCTGAAATGGGCGCTGACCATGCAGAATCGTGACGGTGGCTGGGGGTCGTTCGATAAAGGATGCAATAAGGAATTCCTGACGAAAATTCCCTTTGCCGATCACAATGCAATGATTGATCCAAGCACCAGCGACATTACCGGAAGGGGACTGGAAACGCTGTCAACCATGGGCTTCAAAAAGGACCACCCGGGAGTGGTCAAAGCCAAAGAATTTCTTTATGCAATGCAGGAGCCCGATGGGACCTGGTACGGTCGTTGGGGGTGCAATTATATCTATGGAACCTGGCTGGCGCTGTGGGGGTTATCGTGTATTGGCGAGGACATGAGGCAGGAACGGCTGCAAGCGGCGGGCATTTGGATACGTTCCGTTCAAAATCCCGACGGAGGCTGGGGAGAACTGCCGAACAGTTATGATGATCCAGCCACCAAAGGGATTGGGCCCTCCACCGCTTCCCAGACCGCTTGGGCGCTCATTTCGTTAATGACCCTGGGCGACTTTACCAGTGGCGGGGTGCGTCGGGGCATCGAGTACTTGCTGCGGACCCAGCGGGCAGATGGTTCCTGGCAGGATGAATTTTGGACCGGCACAGGATTTCCCAAGGTTTTCTATTTGCGTTATCATCTCTATGCAACTTATTTCCCGCTACTCGCGCTAGGGCGGTTTCTCGACAGCGGACTGTCTTAAGCGGGACACGATTATGCGATTCCCTCTCCACCTGACGCTCGATAACATCACTTATCAGTTAAAAAATGCGCTCCGCGGAAATCGTCGCTTTCCAATGGTTTTGATGTTGGAACCCCTGTATACGTGTAATCTGGCATGTTTGGGCTGTTCCATTGAGCGTCATACCGGGAAGCTGGAAGACCGTCTTCCCTTGGAAAGTTGCTTTCAAGCCTTGGACGATTGCGGGGCGCCGATTGTCTCCATCTGCGGAGGAGAGCCGACACTCTACCCGGAACTGGGAGCGCTGATCGAAGGGATCATCGGACGCAAGCGACATATCTATCTTTGCACTAATGCACTTTTGCTCGACACCAAGCTTTTTGGAAAAATTCCCCCGAACAAGCGTCTGACGATCAATGTTCACCTCGACGGGCTGCGTCGCACCCATGATACAGTCTGCGACCGTCAGGGCGTTTATGATAAAGCGATTGAAATGATCAAGGAAGGGAAACGGCTTGGTTACCATGTCACAACCAACACCACGGTATTTAAGGAAACCGACATTGAAGAAATAGAAGCGCTCTGTGCCACGGTAAGCCAGTTGGGGGTTGATGGCATGTTGATCGCCCCTGGCTATCATTACGAATCGGTCGATTTGGAAATCTTCCCGGTTCGTAAAGAGATCCACGAAAAATTCAAACGCGTTCTCGAACTTTCCAAGCGCTATCGTCTCAGCTCAACCCCCATGTATCTCGAGTTTGCGGCCGGTCTTCGCGATTATCGGTGTTCTCCCTGGAGTACGGTGACCTTTACCCCCCGCGGCTGGAAGGGACCTTGCTACTTGATTGGCAAAGAATTTCATCAGACTTGGCAAGAGTTCTGGACTGGGGTTGATTGGAGTTATTGGGAGTCCCGGCAAGATCGCCTCTGTCAAAACTGTCTCATGCACAGTGGTTTTGAGACGTCTGCGGTTCTTGAACTCAAAAAGAGTCCCCGCGACATGCTCCGCATGGCTGCCTGGAATCTGCGCGGTTAGGGCCGCGCTCAATCCTTTCCGATACCTGCAATGAAAGTCCTTGTGACCGGTGGAACCGGCTTTGTCGGGTCACACATCGTTCGATGTTTACTGCGTCACAACGAGACGGTCGTTTGTCTGGCCCGTCCGGCCAGCCGCCTGGACAATCTCCAGGCTCTCCCCATCTCCATCGCTACTGGAGACCTTAAGGATTCCTCTTCCTTGTATGAAGCCGTTAAAGGGTGCGGCATGGTGTATCACTCCGCGGCGGACTACCGCTTATGGTGCCCCGATCCCGAGGAGATGCTGCGGATAAATGTCGATGGGACGGATCGCCTCATGCGGGCTTGCTTTGAAGCGCGTGTAGATCGTGTAGTCTATACGAGTACTGTCGGATGTCTGGGAAAATATGAGAATGGAACCCCTGCCGACGAATCCACTCCAGTGCGTTTGGAAGACATGCAGAGTCCCTACAAACGCACCAAATTTCTGGCCCAGCAGAGGGTACTGGAATGGGCTGCGCGCGGCCTGCCCGTGGTCATCGTGAATCCCAGCACTCCAATCGGCGAAATGGATCTAAAACCAACTCCCACGGGAAAAATGATTGTGGATTTTCTGCGTGGAAAAATGTTTGGGTTCGTCGATACCGGCATGAACTTGATTGATGTTCGGGATGTTGCCGAGGGACATTGGCAGGCGGCGCAGCGCGGCCTCCCCGGCGAAAAATACATTCTCGGCAACCAAAACCTGCGGTTACAGGAAATTTTCGCGTTGCTGGCAAAAATGTCGGGTGTTCCAGCTCCCACCCTGCGAGTTCCTTATTGGGTGGCGCTGGCCTACGCGCGGGTCGAGAACTGCTGGAGTGGGCGACTGCTTCAGCGGGAGCCCAGCGCCCCGCTCGAAGGGGTCCGAATGTCTCAAAACAAAATGTGGTTTGATTCCTCCAAAGCCATCCGCGAACTGGGTCTTTGGCAAAACCCCGTTGAGAACGCCTTGATGCGAGCAATTCAATGGTTTCAGGAAAACGGATATACACGTCCGAAATGACCGCCACCCGGAATTCATGGATCGTGGTGGCCGCCCTCCATCGTGAAATTGTTCCTCTCAAGAAACGGTTTCATGGCCGCCTCCGCTTCCTCGAAACAGGGATGGGCGGGAAGAACTCCCAGCAAGCGCTTCGTGCGCTGATAAAGCGTGAGTCCGTTGGAGGTGTCTTGGGAATTGGTTTGGCGGGAGCCCTTTCCGAATCCTTGAATTGGGGAGACCTGGTGGTAGCCAGGGAAGCTGTACAAACCTCCCGGTTGACTTCACCCGTGTCCCTGGTTGAAGCGGCAGGGAAAGTTAATGCCCCAGACCTGAATCTTCGCTTCGGCACGGTCATTTCACGAAATGAAATGGTGTGTACTGCAGCAGGGAAACAAAAACTGGCAGCGGACCTGCCCGCTGACACGCTGGGGTGTGTTGATATGGAGTCGTGGTCCATCGCCGAGGTTTGTACGGAGTTGAACATCCCTTTCGTTCTCGTTCGAT
This sequence comes from Terriglobia bacterium, assembly GCA_046331665.1. Classification (GTDB taxonomy): domain Bacteria; phylum Acidobacteriota; class Terriglobia; order Versatilivoradales; family Versatilivoraceae; genus CAWBAT01. Next base: position 26,570 of record JAXLQK010000044.1, read on the forward strand.
GTATCAGTGATCGATTTCACGAGAACTTGCCGCTGGATTTTAATTTGTACCGCCGCGAGGACGGAAATTTGAATGAGCTGAAAATCACTCTTTCTGCACTGAGTCGGCTCAATGCGATTGGAGGACTATGGCAATTGTGGCGGCATACAAGGTTTTGTATGCGACAACTGGCGGATTTTATCGACCAATTTCTCATTCAGTGCCCTACTCCTCTGCATGAGAAATAAACCAGCGTTCTCGATTTGGGTCGTGGACATTCAGGCACACAGGGTGATTTGCAGGCGCAACATTCGGCTCGGTACTTCATTGGTGTCGGTTCCAAGGTCATGCCCAGGTTGAAATCAGGCAAGAGTTCCCCCCAAGCATGGAGATTATTTTCCGCTGAAACTCTGTAGGGTTCCATGCAAAAGGGATGCTATACTTTTTGATCAGTCATGGCTCACCGCATTCATATGAAATCCCGGCCGTGACAAGTACCGAAAGGAATGGAGAAGTTGCTGGGAATACTAGAAGAATCCGAATCACGATTGGCCGCTTGCCCTAACAAGCATCAGACGACAGATCCGCGCAGCCGCTTCCAGCTGCGGCCCCTTTTGCTCTTGAGAAACCGGCATGACATCTTGTCACATCGCCGTCCTCGATTAATCCGCTTCTTTATCCTCCTTCTTTTGATCTCTTTCTTCATTCGATCAGTTCCGGCTTACGGGGAAGCAGAGCCGGTTGAGCAGTCGCAAACGGACATGTCGGTTCAGTGGAAACCCTTGCTCCTACATTCCCTTTTTTACATGGGAGTTGCCAATGGCTTTCGCCTTGCCACTGAGCAAGGGACGCGAGATTACCTTAGTGGGCCATTTATTCCAGATTACTTCAGGGCCGTCGGCAATATGCATGGATGGTCGGACGGAGATCCTTTTCTCGTCAATTATATAGGCCACCCGATGGAGGGTGCTGTCGCCGGATTCATGTTCGTCCATTACGATCCGAAATATCGCAGCACTGAGTTTGGAATGAGTGATACCTACTGGAAAAGCCGCCTGCGAGCGACGGCCTATGCTTGGGCGTGGAGCGTCATGTTCGAGATTGGGCCGATGAGCGAAGCATCCATTGGCAATATTCAAAGCCTCTATCCGGCCCAGGGATTCGTTGACTGGGTGATCACGCCCACGATGGGGCTGGTATGGATGGCTGGCGAAGACGCCCTGGACAAGTACTTGATCAAGCGGATCGAGGGGTACACCCGGAATCGTTTCATTCGAATCATGACACGAAGCTTTTTGAATCCGTCTCGCTCATTTGCCAATTGTATGAATTGGGAACGGCCGTGGGACCGGGACACACGGCCTGGAGTGAGCGAATACGACCCGAATCTCTGGGCGATCGCTTTGAAAAAGAATGAATCTCCGGGAGCGAAGATTGCGGGAGGGGATGCATTTTTGCCAGGGTCAAAAAATGCCAGAAACCCGATGCAAGGAGTTTCCCCACGGATTCCGGCTTTTGAGTTCTCAGCCTACTATGACTATTCCCGGTTCACCCACGGCGGAATGGCTTCGGGGAGTTGCATCGGCGGGGGTGCCACTGGAGTCTTTCAATTGAATCGTTGGATTGGAGCCATGGCCGATGTGGCGGGCTGCAAACTTTCGTCGAATGACCCCAATATCACCGGTGATTCCTTGACCTATTTGTTTGGGCCGCGATTTTCTTTTCGCCAAGGCGACCGGTGGACGTTCAATCTCGACCTGTTGTTCGGCGGGAGCAAACTGACCCAGGACCAGGTTTTTCCCGAGCGAATCCCAACGGGAGACCTAACCGAATGGAACAAGCTGGATGCCTGGGTGCGGCATGACCTCATGGCAGAATCTACAGAGGCCAACGGGTTTGCCATGGCGGTTGGCGGGGGAATTGATCTGAAACTGAGGAAGGGCATTGCCCTGCGCCTTGGAAATGTTCAATTCGTCCGGACTTCCATCGATAATTTCCACAATCTTCCTTACACTACCATGTTCAGATTTACCACGGGGCTGGTGCTGAGGGCTGGGGAATTATGAGAATCCATAGGTCATCGACAGGGAAAGTCAGAATCTTGAGGCGTGGAGTTTCCAAAACCGTCCTACTGGCTGTTGTTGCTCTGACCGTATTTTTCTATTCCACCTCTCGATTGGGCGCTCATGCGATCATCGTCGAGGCTACCCCGTCCGCGAATGAGATAGTGACAGGGCCTGAGCTTCAGGTTGCCCTGAAATTTAATTCCCGCATCGATGGAGCCCGCTCCCGGATGACCCTGGTCGCACCCGATCATTCGACTCGACCCCTCTCGCTCGATAAGCAGGATTCCCCGACAAAATCAAAACGAAGCTGGGTGGCCTGTAGTCAACGGAGCGTATGTGTTGCGGTGGCAGGTATTGCCGCTGACGGTCACATCTCCCGAGGCGAAATTCCCTTTAAAGTAAAATAACCGGAAGAAGGTTTCTGTGGCCCAGCTCCTTGATGTCTTCGGCTTCTTTCTGTATTGCTGCGGGCATCTCTCTTCTTCTCCAACTTTAGTAGCTGGCGGGTTGGTATTTCCTCTTCTGGTATTGAAGCCATCGACTCGTGAATTTCCGAATCCGCTGACGCTGGCTGGAGTAGCTGCCGGAGGCTCATGGGCGGCTCTGCTTTGGCCCTGGTCGCGGTTCAACTCATTTACGTCGCCATCGATTCGGCGATTCTTATCGGAACTGCCGACCTGAGATTCAGTGAAGTAGTCGGCGCCAATTTCTTTTTGGCGGGAGCAATGGCCGCGCTTGCCGGCAGTTTCATCGCGTTCGAAACGTTGATCCGAAAACAATGGCATTGGGCTCGACTGGGCGTGGCAGTTCTCACGATTCTCGGAGGCTCCCTGCTGACCAGCCATGCAGCAGCACGAATGGAAGATCGATTAATCCTGGGCGGCTTTACGTTTGTTCATCAGGCGGCCACGGGAGGGTGGATCGGGAGCCTGCCCTATCTTCTGATGCTGCTGCGGACCGCAACGATCGAGCAAGCACGAACAGTCTCCCACCGATTTTCACGATTGGCTCTTGGATGTGTAGGCCTGATCGTTCTCGCTGGAGCAGGACTTTCCTTTTTTTATATTCGGACACCCGATGCCTTCTATGGAACCTCTTATGGGATCATGACGCTCTCCAAGGTCATCATGTTGGGCATGTTACTTATTTTAGGAGGAATGAACTTCTTCGCCGTACGAATCCTGGATCGAGAGCCGTTGTTGCTGCGCCTGCGTCGATTCGTCGAGGTCGAAGTGGGGATTGGCTTTACAGTGATCCTGGCGGCCGCCTCGCTCACCTCCCAGCCTCCAGCCGTGGATTTGTCGAGTAACCGTGTGACGGCCCAGGAAATCGTGCAACGAATGGCCCCACGATGGCCCCGGATGCAAAGTCCGTCCGTGAGTGAGCTCTCCCCCGCAACGCCCCTTTCCTCCGAAGAAGCAACCGCTCCCGGCTTTCAGGGAAATATCGCTTTTGTTCCCGGGCAGGTGTTTTCTCCCTATACGCAGGCTGATATAGCCTGGTCGGAATACAATCATCATTGGTCGGGTCTTGTGGTCCTGGTGGCTGGCCTGCTTGCTGCGGTTGCCAGCATGAGAGGCGCCCGATGGGCAAGACATTGGCCTTTGGCGTTCATTGGTCTGGCGGTATTTTTATTTTTGAGGGCAGACGCGGAAAATTGGCCTTTAGGGCCCCGAGGCTTTGGGAGAGCTTTCTTGCGGCCGAAGTCCTCCAGCATCGAATTTTTGTTCTGTTAATCGTGTTGTTTGCCGCTTTTGAGTGGGGGGTGCAGACCGGGCGCCTTCGATCCCGCCAGGCGGCCTACGTCTTTCCCCTTGTTTGTGCGTTGGGAGGTGTACTCCTCCTGGCTCACACCCACTCTCTCGGAAATATCAAAGAGGAGCTATTGGCAGAGATGAGTCATCTCCTTGGGGCTGGCGGCGGTGGTGGCTGGCTGGACTCGCTGGCTGGAATTGCGTCTTCCCGAAAAAGAACGGCTCATCCCAAGCCGCATCTGGCCTATTTGTCTCGTCATCGTAGGCGTCATCTTGATGCTTTACCGGGAGAGTTAACCGAAAATATCCGTTGGTTCTGGCCCCCAACTCTATGAAAGTTTCTCTGGTTTCTGCCGAAACTCTATTGGAGGCGCCGAATCAAACGATGTTATAATCTCCCGGTCGTTTGCGTTGGTTGGGTTGTAAAGACATGATGAATCTCGGGAATGGGTTGGACTTTCTATATGCACGACATGAAAAAACGGAGGCGTTGTGCCAACACGGCGTCCCTAAATGCGGGCTTGTTTCAGAAATGCTCTTCTCTCCTTTCACCCCATTTATCCATCTTGATCCGCTCAGCTTTGCTGCAGGACTGCAAGCTGATCCTATTCCCCTGATTATCCTCCTCTTCTTATTGGATTGCCGCTCTTGAACCTGTCTTGGCCGATTCCGAGAATTTCACGGAGCCCGAAAAGGAGTCTTCCGTTCAGTGGGAAGTCATTGCTTGGGCAGAGTTTGTTGCTCCTCGCCACCCAGCAGGATTCCGGCTGGCGACCCAGGATTTTACCCGAGTGGAGCTACAGGGACCCTTTCTCCGTGACTATTTCTTCGGCAGACCGGAACATGCATGGCTGGTGGGATGGGGATACGAAGACCGTCAACTATGTGGGTCACCCCATGCAAGGAGCCATTACCGGTTTTATTTGGGTGCAAAACGATTTGAAATACCGCCGGAGTGAGTTTGGTATGCTGGACTCCGCTTATTGGAGGAGCCGGCTTTGTGCGGCGGCCTATTCATGGGGCACAGCACCCTGTTCGAAATTGGACCGATCAGCGAAGCCTCCATTGGTAATGTTCAAGGCCATTATGATGAAACCGGGTTTGTCGACCACGTGATGACTCCGAGTTTGGGGTTGACCTGGATGATGAGTGAAGATGCGCTGGATAAATATGTCATCAAGCGCATCGAAGGATTGACTACGAATCGAGCCTGGAGAATCGTGGCTCGGTTAGGCTGAACCCGGCTCGCAGCTACGCCAATCTTATGGGGTTCAGGCCGCCCTGGGGAGCGGGACACCAGGCCGGGGGTCGGGTGAGTACGATCCCAACCCCCGGGCGATCGCCCAGGCGAAAAAGCCGGTGCCAAAGTCAGACGTCTGGAAAGAATGCCTTTTTGCCGGGCGTCACATCCAGGCAGGAGCAATTGGGTAATCCCCAATCCCGATTGACGAATTTTGAGCTGACAGCCTATTATGCTCTCTCGCAATATTCTCATCATAGACGAGGTTCTGGACGATGTTCTGGCGGTGGTGCGACGGGCGTGTTTCAAATGAACCGCTGGTTGGGGGCCGTGGTTGATGTGGGAGACTGTTCCTTTGCTTTCACGACGCTAATGTCACGGGCGATTCGTTGTCGTATCTCTTCGGCCCTCGATTTTCCATGCGTCCCAGTGATCGCTGGACGCTTTACGCAGACCTGCTGGTCGGAGGAAATAAACTCACGCAACAGGCGAGGCTTCCTGAGCAGATGGTCAGCATGGACCCTGCCGAATGGGACAAGCTCGATGATGAAACGCGCCACCGCCTGACGACCCAATCCAGCGAAGCGAATCGTTTGGCGTGGTCCATAGGCGGGGGTGTCGACATGAAAGTGAGACGTGGAATTGCCATCCGTCTTGGCAATTTTCAACTCATGAGAACAGCCATCGAAGATTTCAACGGTCTTCCGTACTCCACGATGGTGCGTTTTACAACCGGTTTTGTATTGCGCGCGGGTGAAATCTAAGCGGCAAAACGGTTACTGGAATTGAGAATCGTGCCGTTACCTCACATTGAGAGACATCTGTCTTCATGAAATTTGAATGGACCCATTTCGCAAACATAGCATGCTGATGAACAGCGACGACTCTCCAGGGACGAAAACTCCTCAATTGGCAAGGCTCCCTTTTACAGGACGGAGTTCGTTGCCTCATCCCCTTTCTGGTCCTCTGCCTCCTCGGGTTGTCTGCCATGCCGCTCTATGGCGAAACGGAAGTAGCTGAGACTTCCCAGGAAGAGCCCTCCGTTCATTGGAAGCAGTTGATTGGGCAAAACCTTCCTGTTTCTGGGGATGGAAAACTCCTTCCGCCTGATGACCGAGGAAAAGACAAGGGAGTGACTTGAAGGGGCCTTTCTTCGGGGATTACTTTGACAGTGTGTCCAATCTCAGAGGATGGTCCGATGGAGGTGGGGCCTTACGAACTACATTGCACATCCTCTCAGGGATCGGTTTCCGGGTTTATCGGCAGAACGACCCGAAATATCGCCGCGCCGAATTTGGGAAAAGTGCCTACTACTGGAAGAGCCGGTTGCGGGCTATGGGCTATGCCTGGGTGTACAGTACTCTTTTCGAAATTGGGCCGGTCAGTGAAGCATCGATTGGAAATGTGCAGAGGGACTATCCGGAAGTTGGATTTGTCGACCACGTCATGACCCCTGTCTTAGGTCTGGGTTGGATGATGGCCGAAGACTCGGTCGACAAGTATGTCATCAAAAAGATTGAAGCCCACTATCGGAATCCCTATTTCAGGGCTGTGGCAAGATCTGTTTTGAACCCAACCCGCACCTATGCTAATCTAATCGGGTTCCGTCCTCCGTGGGAACGCGATACCCGGCCGGGGGTCAGAGCCTACGATCCGCAGCAAATGGTTCTGCTGGCCGCTTCGCAGCGTCCTTCTGAATCCAGTGTGGCGGGAAAATCTTCTGCATTCGCCCAGCCCCCATAAGGCGAAGCCAGGGGAAAAAGAATCTGGGGGTATCCTGCGGAATTTTCAGTTCACACCGTATTATGCCTATACCCAGTACGTTCACCATGGCATTAATTCTGGCGGCTGTAACGGCGGGGGAATAACCGGGGTATTTCCGCTGAATCATTGGCTGGGAGCAGTCGTTGATGTCAGTGGCTGTAAGATTTCCATCAACGCACCCAATTTGAGTGGTGACTCGCTTACTTACCTTATTGGCCCACGGTTCTCTTACCAACCCTCAGCGCGTTGGAACTTATATCTCGACCTACTGGTTGGGGGAAGCAGCGTTAATGTGGAAAGGATATTCCCGCTCAGCCATCACCTTGACGATCCGGACGAATGGCTAAATCTTCCCTTGTATCACCATTATGATGAAGTGGCAAAAGTCGCTGGTGCCAATGTTTTTGCGAGTGCCATTGGTGGTGGGGTGGATGTGAAACTCAAGCGAGGTTTGGCCCTCCGGATTGTAAACGTCCAATATACACACACGCCCTCTACCAGTTCATGCAGGGCGACTATTCTGGAGCCATTCGGTTTACGACAGGTCTCGTCGTGACACCGGGCCAACTCTAGCCATAGGTTTAAAAACTCATTGTAGCGGTGCTCTATGAGCGCCGGTGTCGTGGGATCAAACGAACCATTTGGGATTCGGCGGTCACAGACCGCCGCTGGAAAATTGGCCGCCAGCTAGCGGCGCTCTATGAGCGCCGGTGTCGTGGGATCAAACGAACCCTGGGGATTCGGCGGTCACAGACCGCCGCTACAGTTCAAGGTGTGAGGTCTATCGAATTTTTCAGCAGATTGCCAGGACGCTTGTTCCTACAAGCGTCAATCTTAAGACGAATTGCATTATCCCCTGCCGGGGGCTACGGTGCTTTGATCCTGGAGAGGCGGCCCTGAGCCAGGATTTGATAGCGGACTTTTCGCCACGTAACCTCCCTGCCGAAAAATCCACCCACCCAGCTTGCAAAACTCAGGCAGTCTTGCAGCGGAATCAGCCAGAAGCGTGGAAGAACCGCGGGATCTTCGAGCAATCTTGTCCCCAAGAAGGCCGCCCAGGCCCTAAGGAAGAGACTTGCAATGAGGGCTATGGCACTCCATCGGGTCGGGGAAAGCAAAAAGAGCAGCAGTGTCCAGGGAAGCCCATAAGTAAATCCCTGTCCGAAGTACCCGGCAGGTCGTGAAAAGCGACTGCTTCGGTTCCAGCGAAGACGATGGCCCATGCTTTGGGAAAAGCCCGTGGCATATGCATGGTGGCTGATGACTTCAGCTGAAAGAACGACGGTGTAGCCTTTCTGGTATATTTTCTCGCCCAGGACAAAATCATCGGCCAGGTAGTCAGCCAAAGACGCAAAGCCTCCGATGGTTTGGAGACAGGTCTTGCGGACTCCCATCGAGGGGCCAAGGCTGAATTTCATTCCTTCGAGATAGTCTGCAACCACGACGCCCGCCATGAATTCAGTACTCATTCCCAGGGCTTCCAGCTTAGACCAAAGGTCTTTTCCACCAATCCCGCGGTAGAGATTGGTGACTAATCCGGTCTTGGGGGATTCAAATTCACTGGCAATGGCACGGAGATAGCCACGTCCGACGGAAACGTCACTATCGGTGACGATCAGCAGAGAATGTCGGGCGGCCAATTCCATCTTTTCCAGGCTGTGGACTCAGTGTTTGGATAGGGAGACTCTCCGGCCACAAGCAAAGACGAGGGTATTTCTGGATAGCGTTTCATTAGGTCTTGAGCGATCACGACCGACGGGTCTGACGCTTCAGCCACCGCGAAGAGGATTTCAAAAGACGGGTAATCTTGTTGGAAAGCTCTCCAGGTTCTGCCGGAGTTCCGGGTCCGTACCGCAAAGGGGGCTTGAGCACACCGGACAGGGGGAAACTGTAGCGGGTGAGAAAGCACGCTTTGCTGTCGGAGGGTCAGCTGACGGAGCGCCCAGATGACAAGGACAAGATAAATGATCCCTGCCAGGGAGGCTATCCAAACAAGACTTTGAACCACAATCCAACACAGTTGCGATATCGAATGGAGGGCGGAGGCGAATTCGGTCAATGTTTTGCTTAAGTTGAAGTTCTTTCTGAGACTTGACAGTTTGCCCTACACATCTTATTGTAGCTATTCGAGTTTGCGTTTGGGCTGTTAGGGCAGTGAGATCTTGAAACGATACCAACGCAATCCGGCTCAACCGGATGCGGTGTGGATAACCGGCCAATCAATAGCATAACCGGAGGCTTGATGAAAACTCTTTTACTAAATCCCCCTTCCTTTCCCAATTTCGATGGCGGCGCCAGTTCGCGTTGGCCGGCGACTCGGGAAATTGCCTCCTTTTGGTATCCTGTTTGGCTGGCTTATCCGGCTGGCCTCATCAAAGAGAGTCGGCTCCTCGATGCACCGCCTCATGGCGTTACTCCGGAAGAAACGGTTGCAATCTCAAAAGACTACGAGTTTGTGGTCATTTTTACGAGTACGCCCGGATTTCGAAATGAAGTTCGTCTGGCCGAAATGATGAAAGAGGCAAACCCCTCTGTCAAGATCGCCATGGTGGGACCACCGGTCACTGTAGAGCCTGAAAAAAGCCTGCAGGCCTCCTCGGCCATTACCTTTGTGGCGCGCAAAGAATTTGATTATTCGGTGGCGGAATTTGCCTGGGGGAAGAAGCTGGAGGAGATTCAGGGGATAAGTTATCGTCAAAATGGAACGGTGGTACACAATCCCGACCGGCCCCGCATTGAAGACCTGGATAGTCTCCCGTTTGCCGTTGATGTCTACAAGAGGGATCTCGATATTACTCGCTATAATGTTCCCTTCCTGCTGAACCCTTACATTGCCTTTTACACTTCGCGCGGTTGCCCGGCCCTGTGCACCTTCTGCTTGTGGCCGCAGACCATCAGCGGGCATCCCTGGAGGATTCGCAGCAGCGAAAACGTGGCCAAGGAAGTGGGGCATGCCCTGGAGATATTCCCCAACATCAAAGAGATCTTCTTCGATGATGATACCTTTGCCTGGGGGAAGAACCGCGTCTTGGAAATTTGCCAAAAGCTCAAGCCGTTGAAGTTTACCTGGTCCTGTACTTCACGCGTTCATACGGATTACGAAACGCTTAAGGCGATGAAAGAAGCGGGGTGCCGGCTCATGATCGTCGGGTTCGAATCAGGTGACCCCACCATCTTGAAGAATATCAAGAAAGGCGCCACTGCCGAGCAAGGCGTGGAGTTCATGAAAAATTGCACGAAAGTGGGGATTGCCGTCCATGGTGACTTTATTGTCGGACTCCCCGGAGAAACGAAAGAATCCATTCAGCGGTCCATTCGCTATGCGGAACAGCTGGATTGCGAAACGATTCAAGTGTCAATCGCACACGCATATCCCGGAACCGAATTCGACTCGTATTTGAAGAAGAACAACTACTATACGGACGATGCCATGACCGATGAGCTCGGCCATCAGTTGCCGAACATTGAATATCCGGGGCTGAGTCGAAAAGAAATTGTGGAATCCGTCGAGTATTTTTATGATCGTTATTACTTTCGTCCGCGCATCGTCTATCGCATTCTGCGACGGGCGGTCTTCAACAGCGCTGAACGCCGCCGGCTGTATAAAGAAGCCAAGGAATACTTTCAACTTCGCTCTCGACGAAAGCAGTTTGTCCGGGCTCAGGCGGCTCCCTGAGGGTCGCAAATCATCGCCTTTCTTGCCCCGGCCATGCTCCTTCCTTCAACAACTTATCGTTGATAACCCGCTTTACGGATACACTCGAACAACGTGTGCGGAATCGTTGGTTACACTCATTTAAGACGTCCTGCTGACCCCGCATTCTTACGTCAGATCACGCATCTACTCCACCACCGGGGGCCGGATCAAGAGGGGACATTTGTCTCGCCTCAGATCGCCCTGGGCGCGGTGCGATTGAAGATTATTGACTTGGAAGGCGGACAACAGCCGATGCAGAGCGAAGACGGCTCCACCGTCCTGGCCTACAACGGCGAAATCTACAATTATGCCGCCCTGCGCCAGGAGTTGATCGCACGCGGGCGCCGCTTTCAGTCCTCTTCAGATACGGAAGTTCTCCTGCAGGCCTTTCTGGAATGGGACGTTGACTGCCTCCAAAGAATCAAGGCATGTTTGCCATCGCCTTGTGGCAGGAACTGCAGGGGCGGCTTTATTCTTGCCCGCGATCGCATGGGGATTAAGCCTCTCTATTTCGCGTCATACCAGCGCGACCTCTATTTTGGCTCGGAGCTCAAAGTGCTCTTTGCGCATCCAGAGATTTCGCGCCGCCTGGACCTCACGGCGCTCGACCAGTATCTATCTCTGAACTATGTGCCCTGTCCGCGCACCCTGGTTGAGGGGATCGAGAAATTACCTCCCGGACATTTTTTGGAGTGGAGAGGAGGAGAATTTAAATCTCAGGCCTACTGGAATCTGGAATTCCATCCTGTTGAGACATTGGGCGAAACCGAGGCCATGGAACAACTGGATGGACTCTTGCGGCAATCTGTCAAAGAGCATTTGATTTCAGATGTGCCATTGGGAATTCTGCTGAGTGGCGGGGTGGATTCAAGCACCATTGTTCATTACGCGGCGGAAGCCTTTCCAGGTCGTTTGAAAACTTTCTCGATTTCCTTCCACGGACGGCGATTTGACGAAAGTGATTACGCGCGGACCGTGGCGGAACACTATGACACGGAGCACCACGAACTCAACCTTTCCCGGGACCTGGAGCTTCAGGAAACCATTCGCCAGTTTGCCAACTATGCCGATGAGCCTTGCGGCGATTCCTCCTCCTTGCCGGTCTGGTATGTTTCCCAATTGTGCCGACGTCATGTCACGGTGGCTTTGTCGGGAGAAGGAGCCGATGAACTGTTTGGAGGCTATCTGACCTATCAGGCCGATCGATTTTCCCGCTTGGCTAGGAGGGTCCCCACATTCCTGCGGCAGGCGGTTTTCAAAGGAGTAAATCAGTGTTGGCCGGTGTCTGATGAAAAAATAAGTCTGGAATACATGGTCAAACGATTTCTGGAAGGTTCGTTCCTCCAGCCTGCCGAGGCACACTGGTATTGGAACGGAGCCTTCTCCGATGGACAGAAAGACCGGCTGTGTACTTTTGAACGCAGGAATCCCTGGAAGGCCACATCCCTGATCGAAGTAAACGGAAGGCTCGGTCCGTTAAATCGATTTCTCTTCTTTGATCAAAAATATTATTTGGCCGACGACATCCTGGCAAAAGTGGACCGCATGAGCATGGCTCATTCGCTTGAAGTCCGTCCTCCATTTCTTGATCATGAAATTGTAGAGTTTGCGGCGAACCTCCCCGAACGATTCAAAATACGCGGGCTTCGCCAGAAAGTCTTGTTGAAGCAGTTGATGCAGGGGAAGCTTCCCCCGGAGATTCTCACCCGCGGTAAGATGGGCTTCGATATCCCGGCTCACGATTGGTTGCGGCGCGAACTGAAACCCCTTTTCCTTGAAGCCTCCCGACCTTCCGTACTGGCTCAAACCGGAGTCTTTAGAGCGGAGGTCTTGCGGCAGTGGCTGGAATCGCACGCTGCAGGCGAAATCAACCTGGGGTTTCACCTCTGGGGGATGTTAATCCTCCTCCTATGGATGGACAAATGGCAGATACAACCTCCCACCCGGACCATGGAGCCGGCCAGTCGCTTCGCAACACTCCAAGAAGTCTCTCCCATCGCTTAATTTTGCTGGCCCTGGGGGGAGCCATTTACCTTGGAAGTCTCGCCGCCCCTCCTTCCTTGATGGATGACGTTGATGCGGTCAATGCTCAAATCGCCCGAACCATGCTTGTTTCCGGGGATTGGGTTACCGCCCGAATTAATGGGGTTATCTACCTGGAAAAATCCCCGTTGGGCTACTGGCTGACGGCCGTTGGCTATGCCATTTTTGGAGTTCACGACTGGGTGGCGCGATTGCCGATTGCCTTGGGAGCCATGGCCTTGATGTTTCTGACATCTGCCCTGGGGCGCTGGGCTTACGGGGCTCGGGCGGGCTTTTACTCGGGTCTGGTGATCGGGACAAGCGTCGGCATTTTCCTGTTCACCCGTTTCCTGATCCCCGACATTTTGCTGACCCTGGCCATCACGGCAGCCTTCTATTGCTTTCTCCGGGTGACGACGGAAAATGATTCTCGCTGGAGTTATGGATTTTGGGCCTGCCTGGGGGCGGGGTTGCTGTTTAAAGGCCTTCTTGGGATCCTGGTCCCGGTGGCGACCGGTGTCATCTATTTACTGGTTCGTCGGCAGTTCTTTAATCGATCGACCTGGAATGTCTTGCGTCCAATTTCAGGGACGGCGCTGATGTTTGCGATTTACCTGCCGTGGATTGTTCTCGCATCCCTTCGAAATCCTCCCATTTTTGACTTCACCTTGCGCAGTGAGCCCGGCGTTTATCACGGGTTCCTGTGGTTCTATTTTATTAATGAACACCTTTTGCGATTTTTGAACCTGCGCTATCCGCGAGACTACAATACCGTGCCTCGGGCCGCTTTTTGGGGCTTGCATTTGGTGTGGATTTTTCCATGGAGCGTTTTCCTGCCGGCGGTGTTGCGAAGTCCTGCCAAAGATGATCGGGCCGGGAATCTGCGTCTGTTGGCCATCATTTGGATTGTCTTCCTGCTTGTGTTTCTCAGCCTCTCGACCACCCAGGAATACTACAGCATGCCTTGTTATCCAGCCTTTGCTCTTCTGCTTGGCCCTGCTCTGGCTTCTCCCTCGAACCGATGGATTTCCCGGGGATACGGGGCCTTGGCCATCCTGGGAGTAGCCTCGGGAATTATTGCCGGCACACTGCTTTATCTGACGAAGGGAATTGTTCCGCAAGGGGATATCTCTTCGGCTCTTACCCAACATCCCGAGAGCTATACGCCTTCTCTTGGTCATATGCACGATCTGACGCTGACCTCGCTGGCTCACCTGCGAGGAATACTGGTACTGGCAGCCTTGGCGATAGTGTGCGGGACAAGTGTTGCCTGGTTCCGGAGACGGGATTGGTTTGCCCCCATCTGTCTGGCGGTAATGATGCTGCTTTTCTTTCATGCGTCGCGCTGGGCCATGGCAGTCTTCGATCCATACCTCTCTTCGCGGCCCTTGGCGGATGCCATTCTCGCAGGGCCTGAAGGGCAATTGGTTATGGAGGGCCACTATTATCCTTCGTCCTCGGTCGCCTTCTACACAGGGCTTCCAGCCTTGCTTCTCAATGGAAGGGCTGATAACCTCGTTTATGGATCGGCCGCCCCTGGCGTCCCGCCGGTCTTCATTGTGGACGAAGATTTGGCCCAGATCTGGAAGTCTTCGCGGAGGATTTACCTCGTAGCTCCCGGTACCTCTCGCTCCCGGTTGGAGCAAAAGCTGGGGAAGCTCACTGTCTTCGCGGCTAGTGGGGGAAAGTTTGTATTCAGTAATCAACCTTGAAACAAAATTGGCAGAACAGTAAGCCGGGCATCCGTAGGCATTAGGACGCCACGAAATGCCGTGTGGATCGGGATCTCTTTTCATAACGATGCGGACTAGGAAACTCTGGATAGGTGGCGTTGTCTGCTTGATTTTGGGAGTGACTTGGGCCGGTTACCATATTTTGGACCGGCATCAGGGCAGCGGTGGTCTTTTGACTGCCAAGGCGGAGCGGCGCGAGTTAAGAAGCGAGATCAATACTAATGGATTGATTGAGCCCATTGAGCGGATTGAAATTCTCGCTCCATTTGACGGATTTATTAAGCGTGTGGCCCTCCAGGACGGAGATAAGGTCTCTTCACACGAGCTCCTTTTTGAGATGGAATCGGATTCGGTGGCACTCGCTCTGACTTCAGCCCGAGCTGCCTTGCTCCAGGCTCAACGCCAGGCGAAACCGGTTTTGAGTGGCCCGTCGAAGGAGGAAGTTGCTGAGATCGAATCCTCGTTATTGGAGACGGAGTCGGAATTACAGAAAAAAAAGGAGGAGCTGCAGCGGGAAGAGAAACTGCTGACACATGAAGCGTCAACCCGCGCCGAGGTGGAATCGCTTCGCGCCCAAGCCCAAAAGCTTGAACTCCACCGTGATGCCCTTCGCCAGAAGAAAGAAAATCTTTTGCAGCGCTACTCGGGACAGAAAAAGAGTGGGAAACACAAAAAATTGAAGAATTGCGCCGCCAGGTTGCCCTGCTGACAGCCCAACTGGAATCCGGATCAGTTTGAGCCTCGCGGAGCGGCCGCATCATGGCGGACGGCCGACCGGGAGCTGCTTCGTCAACAAAGGCCAATTGCCGGCGCAAATTTATGAGCCAAGCCAAATTCGAGGAAGGCCTATGTGGATGAACCAGACTTGGGAAGATCCAGATCGGAGAGCCCGTTGAAGTGGAGTGGGATGGGCTTCCGGACCGGCGATGGCAAGGGAAGGTCGAACGGACGGCCCAGCAGGTGGTTCCTTTAGGAAATCGCTCCGTGGGCTATGTGTACTGTTCTGTGGCAGGGAGTCCGGCCGAGCTGATTCCGAATCTGAATCCCAAGATTCGGATTGTAACCGGGCAGAAATCGGCGGCGCTCATTATCCCGCGGGCCGCCGTCTTTAATCATCGTGGTGCCTCAAGCGTTCTCCTGGAGGGGCAAGGGCATCCTCAAGTGAAGACGGTAGTCTTAGGGATGGTTACCCCTCAGGACGTGGAGATTCTCCAAGGGCTCGAGGAAGGGAATCAGGTCATTATCAATCCCGGCGATGTGCCGCTTCCATAACCCTGATCTCAAGCAATGATCGCATGAAGGAATCGAACCCCGCCATTCCGAGGGGAGTCAGCCACACGGGGAGATGCGCAGGTGCCAGCGAACTTTCCCATTCTTGAAATTTTCCGGGCGGCCATCCGTGCCTTGACTCGTAATTGGGGGCGGGCGGCGTTGACCTCATTGAGCATGGTGATGGGAACTGCTTCCCTGGTTCTCGTCGTGGTGGCGGGGGTCAGCGGCCGAAAGTATACGCTCGACCAAATTCATGGCATTGGATCCAACTTGATTTATGTCTACTACGAAGCCTCCGACTCGGCCAGTGGATATACGGCTCTTTCAGATAAGCTGAATCTTGACGATGTCAAAGCTATCGAGGGAATCAGCCAGGGAGTGCGAAAGGTGGCGCCCGTCGTCCTCGATTACGATACCCTCATCATTCGAGGGCTTCCACGCGTCGTCACTTTGATCGGAACCATGCCGGATTACCAGACGGTGCGCAGTATCCTGGTGCTGCAGGGGCGTTTTATCGATGCGGAGGATGATCGATCCCGCAGTAAAGTCTGTCTGGTGACCGAACAGCTGTCCCATAAATTGACTCTCGACCCGGCCTATCGAGGCCGCCTGACAATTCATGGAATCGAGTTCGCTGTCATCGGCGTCTTCCGGGAGCGTGTCAGTACGTTTGGGGAATCCGAAGTGTCGGACCACAGCGTCATTCTTCCAGTCTCGGTGATCCGCTATTTCAAGCAACGCGACACCGTGGATGCCATCTATGTGTCGGCCGAAAATCTTGATTGGGTGCCTACTTTAACGGCGGAAATTCGCCAGCTGCTCACCTTGCGTCACCGCAATCAGTCGGCGTATAAAGTCGACAATTTGACCGAGATCCTGAAGGCAGCCAACAAGATCAGCCTGGGGCTTACCCTGGTTTTATTTGTCATTGCTGGAATCTCACTGCTGGTAAGCGGAATCGGCATCATGAATGTCATGCTCATTACGGTTACGGAACGGACACGCGAAATCGGCATTAAAATGGCGGCCGGCGCCCGGCGCAAAGTCCTTCTCATTGAATTCTTGCTGGAAGCCTTGTTGTTGAGTGGGGGTGGAGGCATTGTGGGAATCCTTTTGGGAGTAGCCGTTCCTCACCTGGTGCGATTTTTTGCTCCAAGCATTGTCATCGAAATCCCGACGCTGGCCATAGTCCTGGGGTTTGGAGTGACCTTGGCGGTGGGGCTGACCTTTGGATTGATGCCGGCCATGAGGGCGTCCCGGCTCAACCCGGTGGAGGCATTACGATATGAGTAAAATTCTATGCATCGCCTTTGTCCTGATGACATTGCCCTCTTGGGGGCTGGCCGAAACCGTAAATTTAACGCTGGAGGGAACACTGCAGAAGGCCTCTGAGCTGAGCCAGCAGGTGTTGATTGCCAAGACAGGCGTTCGAACCGCGGCCGCACATAAAGATCTGGAAAAGGCCCCCTTTCGCCCGCAGTTAAGTGTCGGGACAGGGGTTGCGGCCACTTATGGGTTTCCGCTGAGTATCGAAGGGTCCGCCCCATCCATCTTCAATGTGAACTTCCTGCAGACGTTGTACGATCGCAAGCAGAGGAAGCAGGCGGATGCCGCTGTTCTGCTGGAAGAACGCTCTCAACACGAAATGGAAACCGAACAGCAAAGGGCGGCGCTCGAAGCGGGGCGTCT
The DNA here is from genome assembly GCA_046331665.1 of Terriglobia bacterium. Lineage (GTDB taxonomy): Bacteria > Acidobacteriota > Terriglobia > Versatilivoradales > Versatilivoraceae > CAWBAT01. The sequence goes on from JAXLQK010000044.1 coordinate 43,786, forward strand.
CTACCTGGAACTGCGCAATCAGCGCCAGAGACATCAATATTATCAGATGCAAGTCGAAAGCCTGGAGAAAACGCGTGAGATCATCGCGGTTCGCGCACAGGATGGGATGGTGCAACCGCGCGAACTGACGAAAATCAAACTGGAGGTTGCCAAAGCCAAAGTAACCCTGGCCAAGAATGAGCAAAGCACGCTGCTGCTCGAGGAACAATTACGGCAGGCAACCGGCATCGCCGCAGGCGTTTCGTTAGCTTTGGGAAATGATGAGATCTCCGGAGGACGTGCCGAATGGTCGGAAGACACCCTGCTCGTCGCTGCCTTGGATAAGGATCCCACACTGATGCAACTCCGGGTGCAGGAAAGGTCGTACGAGGTGATGGGGGATGGTCTCACCGGATGGTTCCGCCCGGTGGTAAATCTCGTGGGACGGTACGATCTTTTTAGCCGTTTCAACGATTATGAAAAGTACTTCAACAATTTTCAGCGCAATAACCTCTTGTTGGGGTTTTCCATTCAGGTTCCATTAATTCAGCCATCGCTGGCTCCGGAAAAACGACGATTGCAGGCACTTCAAGACGAGGCCCAACTGAAGATCAAATTGCGGACGAATGAAATCAGGGCACAAACACTCCGTGAAGTCACCAATCTTGCCGTTTTGCGGGCGAAAACCGAAGCAACTCGGCTGGAGGCCCAGTTGGCGCGGGAAAATTTACAAGTAGCACAAGCTACTTATGAGGAAGGGAAACTGCCGCTGGCTCGGCTGGAAGAAGTGCGGCGTGAGGAGAATACGCGCTGGCTGGAGTACCTGGACGTGCGGTTGGAGGAAGAACAAATCCAACTGAATTTAAGAAAACAGGCCGGCACCTTGCTGCCGGTCAGCCAATGAAGCAGCCGGCCTGTCTCGCGACATGGGTTGGCGAAGGTTACTTGTCTTCAGGATTAAGTGACTTGAAGACGACCGCCGCTACCGCGCCACCCAGAAAATTTGAGACTAAATAAATCCAGAAGCTCCCCCAATGGACAAGACCCATGGCGGTGATGCCAGTAGCAACCGCCGGATTAAAGACCCCGCCTGAAATGTTTCCTACGGAGAAGGCGCCAGCAAGGACCACGAAGCCGATGGCCAGTCCATAATAGGAATTTCCTGCAGTGCTCTTAACAGTAGCAGTGCTGAGCACAATAAAAGCCAATGCAAATGAGAAAATAAATTCGGCAATCAAGGCTGGGCCTGGGTCGAGATTCATGGCTTTGATTTCTATGCCAGCTTTAAGGATCTTAATAATCGAGGCAGCGGCAGCGGCTGCAATGATTTGAGCAATCCAATATGGAATAACATCTTTGCTGGCACACCTTCCTCGAATCCAGAGGGCCAGTGTGACCATTGGATTGTAATGGGCGCCAGAGATGTGTCCCCCTGCATAGACCATAACCATCAATACTGATCCGATCGCTAGAGGAGGAATTACTCCGGATCCGTTCCCAATGACTGTTAACCCGATTGTGAGGACCAGGAAGAAAGTCCCTATCAATTCCATAACGTATTTGTTCATGTAGTTTCTCCTTTGTTGAGACCTGCCGAGAGTTTGGTTCTTTGTTTGGTTTTGTCTGTTCCAGGCCGCAGAGGATCGTAAACCCGCAAAAGTGGGCTCATCTGCTGCCGGGAGAACAGTTGATGTGTTCTACAGAACTGCGAACTGCAGAAGAAGGCGTCAGTTAACAAAAAACCCAGGATTGTCAGAATCATAATTATCACTTCTGGGGTAATTGAACAATCGAAAATACCCATTCCGGTTACGGTGATTCTCAGAAGATTGTAGCGGCGCTCGATGAGCGTCGCCATTGGAGACGGGACGCCCTCGTCCCGCTTGAACAATTCGCCGCGGGGGCGCGGCGTCTCCAGCAAAATCTCAGCCGGCTTCCGCCGGACGGCGGTCATAGACCAAGTTTGTGCAGATTAGGTTTTCGGCTTTCGGAGACTGGACCGCATTGGTCCTTGTCCCCGGCCCTTCTATCGGGACCAATGGTCCCGGCTGCAGCTTTGCAACAACCCACCCCCTGGCCTTTGGCCCTCCGCTCCGGCGGAGGTGAATTCCTGAACTTCGCATGGGGTGGGCGGTTTGGCAGAGCTCATCGAAAGGCTTCAAAGGTAGCCGCGATTGCCGATCTTATTGCGGCAATCGCGGGATTGCATTCGTAAATGATCTGCGAAAGGCCCGCGATTGAAGGTCCAATATCAACCTTCAATCGCGGCTACCAGCTACGAGCGCCGCTGTGGCGGATCAAACGAACCACTCGGGATTCGGCGGTCATAGACCGCCGCAACAGAATAAGCCGCTACAACTTTATTTTCTTCGAGCACTCTTTTACGATGCTAAGGCTGGAACTACGCCGGGTAGTTTGCTAAAGTGCCCATGGTACCTTGGGACTAGCATGGACTCGAAGATGGCATAAAAACTTAGATTGACGTTTTGAGTTTGCTTTTCACATCGTAATACCACTTCAAGACGCTGGATCACGACAATCCGGGCGATCCTGGGAGCAGGTCAATGAAACAATTGCGACTCTTTCCCCTATATTTGGCAATCACTCTCACTCTTTGCGCTCAAAACCAGCCCCTGAAAGATTCGCATGCGATGCATGCCTTACATGATGATCCCAAGGCTTACATTGCTGCCCTTGAGGATCCCAGCCGGGAAAATTACCAGAAGCCGGGTGAGGTGCTGGATGCGCTGGCCATCAAACCGGGTGAAGTCCTGGCCGATATCGGTGCGGGTTCGGGATACTTCACGGTCCGTTTGTCCAATGCCGCGGGAGTCTCCGGGAAAGTATACGCCGTCGACGTCAGCCCGGATATGATCCAATATTTAACCCACCGCATTCAGGAGACCGGAGAGAAAAACGTAACGACGGTCCTGGCGGCAACGGACGATCCTCGTTTACCCGATGCTTCCGTCGACCGGATCTTCATTTGCGATACCTGGCACCATATCGAGAACCAGGCCCAGTATTTGACGCGACTGAAGAAAACCCTTCGCGGAGAAGGGCAAATCATCATGATCGATTTTCAAAAACGGGATCTTCCCGTGGGGCCCCCGCTGGATATGAAAATTTCCCGCGAGGACTTGATCCGTCAGATGCAGTCCGCGGGCTTTCGATTGGCTCAAGAACATACCTTCTTGCCCTACCAATACTTTCTTGTCTTTATTCCGCAGTAAGGTAGACATCTTGCGGCTCCCAATTGTGTGTTGAATAATAGCGGGGGAGGTCTGCCGCAATGGGGATCAGAATGAACAATATCACGCGTCGACAGTTACTTACCCTTCCCTCACTCAGCGCTCTCAGTCTATTGTCTGGATCAGTTTCCAAGACAGCGACCAAGGCGCCGGAAAGCCCTTTTCTTAAAGAATACGGCTTTTGGGATTACACAACGCCCGGGGCAGGTGGAATGGAGGCCTTTCAAAAAGGCGATTACGTGGCTCTTCTCGATGATATGGCTCAAGCAGGGATGAACTCCCTGATGATCTTCGTAAAGTGGCTGACCACTGGATATCGTTCCCGGTTGGAGTTCCTGGACCAAACGCCAGGCAATGTGAATATTGCCTCGGATAATCAAATGGTGCGATTTGTAATCGACGAGGCCCGGCGGCGCAAGATCAAAGTTTGGTTGGGAGCCGTGGCCACCTATTATGATGTGGAGCGATTTCGCTCCAAGCCCTATCGCGTGCTGACGCGGATGAGCGGATTTTCGTTGCCGTTTCAGGTGGGAATTTTTGACACCGACAACCCGGAGGTCGCGAACCGCGCCGTCCAGATGTTTGAAGAAATCGTTGAACAATTCCCAGGCATCAGCGGGCTGTGTGTGGAATTAGAAGGCGCTGGAGTTGAGGTTGAGCAGCGAATCCCCCTGTATGAGGCTTGGGCCAAAGAAAAAGGCCGGCCGCCGTTTGCGCAGTTGGGGCACCCCTTTGATCCGAGAACCTTTGATGTCGCGCCGTGGCGGGATTATACGACCTATTCGCGCTTGAAACTTCTGCGGTCCATCGAAGCCGCGGTTCGTACCAAAGGCTTTCACGGCGAGATGGCTATGATTTGTGAGACTGGCCGAAAGACCTATATGGCAGGCCAGGAAGTGGACCTGAAGGAATATCACGCGCAATTCCCGGATTGGGCCGGTGTCACCTACGAATATGAAAAGTGGGATCACCGATATGCCATGATGGATTTTTGCCTGGACCAGCCCAAGAGATCTGGCCTCAAGGTTTTTTATCTGCCCAGAGGAGTCATGACCTGGGGAATGCCGTGGCCCCTTCCTATCTCGTTGGAACAAAGCTGGACGTACGACACCGAAGACATTCTCCAATTCAAGCCTGATGGGGTGTGGTGGTTCGGATGCGGCACCGTCAACGAAGGTGCCCACGTAAGTCTCAAAAGACTTCAACAGGTTGGATTCGGCGATCCTGTGTCGGCAAGAAGGGCACTACTGAATAAAACCCAAAGATTAACGGGCAGCGCCTGATCCCATGCCGTGCTTTCTCAGGCACTTCGCCGCCTCTCAATGAATCCACTCCTTTTCAAGAAACTACGCCTCCATCTGGCCAGCTCGTGAGTCTTCGCCTTGCCTGCCCGGGACGAATGTCTGGACAAGGGACAATAGCAGAATCAGAAACGCCCCCAGCGCCAAAAAAACACCCCAATAAAAATGCGTCGGGCGATAAGTGAACATGACGCGGGAAGACCCGGGTTCGATAAAGACGCCCATCAGGACGCCGTAGGCCCGGTAAATGGGCTGAGGACGCCCATTTACCAAGGCCTTCCACCCCGGGTACCAGTTTTCACTGACGACCAGAAGTTGCGGGGTTGCTGATTCCACGGCCACTTCAAAGCGATTAGGGCTGATCCTTTGATATTGAACCGCTTTTTCTAGGGGAGTCATGGCGTCCCCGGTGATTCCCGCTGACGCAGAGTCGGAAGCCGGCCAATGACTGGGAAGGGGGTATCTGTTTCGAGCAGAGCCTGCTGATGAGGATTAAATGACTCAGCGGCGAGTCGAGATGGAATTTCTGTTCGATCGTGCTTGACGACTTCCGGTACGGTCCAGGCGCGAGGCATGCACCCGATGTTTTCGTAAACCTTCTCCTTGCCGCTTTGAAATAGCTTTGGAAGCGACAATTCTTGAGTCGTCGCAATGTATTTGACATTGAGCAAATCGGCAATTTTGCCGTCGGGGTGGTGATTAAAATCCAGAAAATCGTGGAAAGACTTTACCTGCGTCGCACCGTAGGAATCGACTGATTCGAGCTGATGCACCAGATTCGGGCATCCAGGCATGAACCCATCCGCAAAATCGATTCGGAAAACTCCGGGTTGGCGACTGAGGAACCGGATCACTTCGTCATGAGAATAATACTTTTCGGGCTCCAGGTTTTCTTTCCCATCGTAAGCGTTTTTTAGCTTGATGTGCTGGCCAATGAGAAAATGAAAATCGAAGAGCAGTAATAGCACGAGGAAAATCCGCGCTGTTTTCAAGTCAGCCAATCCGTAATAACGGGCCGCGATAATGAGAGAGCTTGCCAGGAAAAGCAAACACGCGAAGGCGGGAACGCTGAACCCCGCGTAGATCTGTAACACCATTCCGCGATAAAGAACAAAAATGAAGCAAGTGAGACAGAGGACCCCTGAAAGCGCGAGAAAGATTTTGAGGGCCAGGGCCTGTTTCAGGCGCTCCCGACGAAGAATCGGTTGAAAGAAGGCTTCGCATCCGAGGGCAGCCACGAGGCTCAAGGTGAAATGAGTAATGATAAAGATTCGCGAAGCCTCGCGGCCCTTGTCGAAGCCCGGCAGCAGGACATAGGAGAGTCCGTGGAGTGGAGAGGCGCTTCCCAGGCTTAACGCAAAAAAGAATAGTCCCACCCAAAGAAATGTTCGAAAAAGGGGATTTTTCCTTAATTGCGTCAGAGCCACCATGATCAGGAAGAGTGTCACGACTCCGAGATAGGGGCTGTTTTCGACGGCCGAAAAATAAGGGAAGAATAACAAGACAAGCTTGTCAGGTGACATGGCGTGATTGCGGCTTACGTATTCATAGGGGATTTTGGCATCGGCCAGCGCGGAGGTGTTGTCGTCAATCCAGCGGTAGGCCAATTGTGAGTACTCGATCGAAGGGAGTATCTGCAGCGAGGCATAGGCAAACGCGAAGACAAAGACAAGGGAGGTTTGACGGGCTAGCATTCCCGGCGAGAGGGCGGGGAACACCGCCGTCCTTGTTCCCTTGGAAACACAAAGGATCAGGGCGAAGCAAATCATGGCAGTGGCCATGTACAAAGGAGGTTGGTGATGGCCGGCGAGAAAGCTCATAGCTAGGCAAAGCCCGGCTAAATTGGCGTAAAGGATCTGCCGGCTGAGCGACTTTTCTTCCAGACATTTCAAATAGCAAAGGAAGATGGCAGGAAGCCAGATTGAAGAATTCAAAAGATTCACCTGGGCTGCAGCGCGCATCCCAATCGAGCCCGAATAGCAAAAAATCACCGCGGCCACGAAGCTGCTGAAAGGTGAAAGCTTGAGATGCCGGCAAAGTAAGAACATGAAAAGGGAGCCCAGAAAACAGTGGAATATAATGAAATTCTCAATTAACTGCGTGGAACGCAATCCCTTGGAATTGAGCTTAAGACTTCCCTGGACGAGGTTGAGGGGATAGAAAGCACCGGTTTGCGCCTCCCCAATAAAGGATCGCCCGGCATTGGAGTAGTTATCCCAGAAGGGGAAACTGCCCTGGTGGAGAGTCCTCGCGATGAATTGAGACCATGGATAGGTCTGAAAGGCAGAATCGGTATAAGTGAGGATGGAATAGTCGTGCGTAAAAATCAGTTTCCAGAAAATCGCGATCGCAAAGAATGCCAGGAGGAGGACATAAGGCCACGAGTTTCGGTAAATACGTTTACTCATCTTCTTGGATCAGATCCAGGATTCCTGAGAACTGAAAGCCTTTGATTGATAGAAGTCGGACGAAGATTTGTTGATCGGAATCATAGTAAAAGAATTCCAGGGATTCCAGAGAGATTAAAGTGGAGGCATGATCGTTCGGACAAAGAGCAGAGTAGATTGCAAGCGTGGGCTAAAGAGGACGGCGTTTCCACCAGTCTTTTATGGGGACTCGAGTGGCGACCTCAAAAGGCAATCGACGGCCCGTGGGTTCCAACAATGCTCTAGGCATTCTTGAGCTTTAGCGCACGCTCTTTCAATTCGGCAAATCGTTTGGCCATGCCACCAATCGAGGCTCGAAACTTTGCGGGGGTCGGATCTCCCGAACGAAGGTAGTCGATGACAACCTGTTCCGCCTCGATGAACGGGAGGCATAGTTCCGCCACGGCCGCGGCAATCGAATGCGGAATATTGACGATGCCGTTGGCATCTGCGTGGAGAAGATCGCCAGGTTTAATGTGCAACCCTGCTACTACGACCGGAACATTGCTGGCAAGAAAGTGGCAGTAGCCATGAGAGACGATGACGGATGAGGCCCAGCAGGGAAAGCTCATCTTGCGGACCTGTTCAATATCCCGGGCGGCGCCACTCGTGATCAATCCGGAAAACTTGAAACTTTGGAACGCGGTCGCCATGACTTCGCCATAGGTGGCCGCTTTTGGAGGGTCGTCCAGATCCTGAAATACGACGATCCTGGGTTCCTGGATCTCAAGGGAATCGTCAATAAGCTGCGGCAACCCCCCATAGGAATCGGCTGACTCGGCGGGATAAGCGGAGCGAAACGTGGCCGTTACGGCATACCCGGACGGCAGGAGGTAACTCGGGATAACGGTTTTCATTTAACGCCGGCTTGACTGGCATAGCCGGCAACCCGGGAACGGATGTCGAACAGCTCAATTACATTGGCAATCGCCGGTGAATCCACTCCGTTGAAGTGAGACTGAGTTGCTCTTTGGTCAGAATTGATGATGGCATGAAATGTCCTTTCGGTCGGCAGGATGGAATGAGTGCACTTCAGCATAAGGCTGCGACGAAATTCCCCAGCCTGAGATGCATCATATCAAGGTCTCGCAGAGCAGGTCGAGTGCCCAGGAACAAACCTGAGAGGCTCACGCATACTCAATGGCAAACATGTGGAAGGTTTCCAGGCGAGGAACGGCGAATTCCACAGCGCCCTGCTTTTTTTCAAAAGGCAGCGGACGTTCCTGGGGGAGCAGGAGCAGTCGCTTGACGTCTTTGCCATCCACCAGACGCGCAATTTGGATTTCCTCCACCGGGATATTGGGCAAAATCCTTCCGGTTGATCAAGCTGACTAACGCTTCCGCTCGGGTTGATCGAAGGTGGTTACCCTCAACACATGCTGGGGGCATTGGTTTCATCCCGGACCGGCTAAAGAGCCGCTTGAGAAGATGGACAAAGATCTCGGGCGGTTTCGTTGGTTTCAATGTCGCCGCCGGCATAGATGACCTTGCCCTTTCCATAGGAGGAAGATGACGGCAGGGTGTTCCGTTTGGATGCCGGGGATTGCCATGGATTGAGGCAAAACGGCTCGTATCCGTGGGGTTGGAGTAGGAGCCCCACGGTAAAGCCAGTACCTGACCCTTGCCGGTATTGGAGACGATCAACTGGGTGCCGTCCAGCATGGCAGGGTGCTTGCGGGTATAGCCGCCAAATTCATCGGTGTTTTGGTCCGGCGCAGGCACCAGATAGGTAATGTTCTCGACGGTTTCACCGGCATAGGAACATCCAAAGACATCCGCCAGGGGAGAAAATCCTTCTGTTTGCGGCCGTCCTTGGTAAGTAACGAGGAACTTGGCTGGCATAAAGATTCCCACCGGATTGAGCCGACGGACCGCCTCGATTTCTTCCTGGTCCATCATCAAGACGTTGGGCAGTATCAGGAGTTTAAAGTTCGAGAGATCCCAGATTTCTCTTTTCGGTGATCACAATAGGGGATATGATTGTCGATCAGCGCCCGCATTTGTTCCTAGACGCCGTCCACATGCGGAAGCGAGGCGAAAGCTTCGATCATCGACGGCTTTGCCGTTATCGGCAAGATCAAATTCCTTGATTCCCCGGTACTTAACAATAACGGCGTCTGACGGAGTTTTCCTCCTCTCAGATACTTTCTCATATTGCCTGGTTTCAGCGAAAATGGTCCCCATTCGTTCATAGACTGAGCGGTTGAGTGTCCCCACCGGATCGATGGCATCGATAAAAATGAAAGCCCCTCCATCGGCCAGGCAGGCATACGCCTTGGTGCGCAGCAGGTCCTTTGACTTCTTGGCGGTGTGGTTGCGAAGACTCACCATCACGCTGGTCTCAAACCCATAAGGCTGATTTTCACTCAGATTGTAAAAAAGCTTGCGGACAAAGGATCCCTGCAAGGCATCTCCATAAAAATCCCCCTGCAAGAAATCACATTGCCGGGTCAATCCATAGGTAACCCCAAGGCGCCAGGACTGCGGGTAGGTTGAGGCTTGATGCTCGACGGTAGCTTGGGGTTTCAGGGAGCGGACCTTTTGGGTGAGCAAATGTGCAAAATCAATCAGCCATTCTTCCCGCTTGCGCTGGAAGCTCGCCCAGCGCAGATCGTCCCACTGGATGACCTTGGGCAGGTCTCCACCCACTTCCGTGGCGAACCGCTTCTGGCAGTGCGCGCAATAACAGACATTCGGCCAGAACGTCATGTCATAACGGATCCCATCGAAATCCAACTGCTGGCACATTTCCTCGGTCACGGCGACGACATAGTCCCGATAGGGAGAATTCGGGCAGGCTAACCCGTGGCGGCCGTTTTCTCCGGCCGGTCTACCGTTGACCAGCATGATGCGCCAATCCGGATGATTATCATAGGCCCAGCGATCAAAGATCACGCTGTAGTAAAGCTGGACGGCAATTCCGTTTTGATGGCAGAGCGAGATGACATCCTTGAGATTTGACTTGCCCTTCACGCCGCCATGCATCTGCCCAACCTTGGTCGGAAAATAACAAAGTCCGACATGGGATTGGGCATAGACGACGGCCGATTGTACCTGGGCCAGACGGAGAAGCTCCACATAGGTTTTGGCATCAAATTGCGAAAGGAACTCAGGGTTCCAGTCGGCAATGTGCATGTCGATGACATTGCGGCGATAGGCGTGCCGGTACCAGGGTGCTTTGGTATCTGCCATCAAAAGAGATGAGGAGGGGAGTGCTGAACTTGAACGGGCAATTTGGGAGGCGACCAGACCGCTTCCCACTCCGATTAAGAAATCGCGTCGGCCGATGATGTTTTTCATGATTCCTCTCGAGATACAAAATGGATTAATCGGCAAATTGGGTTGCCAGGCGGTTTTCCGTCGTGCGACACGGCTGTGCGTCGGCTGGTATCATTTGTTTGGAACGGCTTTGCCTGGGAAGGCCTTATTTCTTGGGCTCGGGCTCAGTCCCGCTGACAATGTTGACGTTGGGAAGTGATTTCTTCAGTTTGGCGATGCCTGCGTCCGTCACTTTCGACTGCCAGACATAGAGATTCTTGAGATTGGTGAGTCCAGCCAGATGTTCCAGCCCTTGATCGGTCACAGCAGTTCCGTAGAGGTTGAGGTAGACCAAGTCGTGGAGGTTTTTTAAATGCGTCAGCCCTTTGTCGTTGATTTTAGTTTCCTGCAAATAGAACCGATTCAAGCTCGTTAGTCCTGCGACGTGGGCAAGACCGGCATCGGTAATCTTGGTTTTTCCAAGATTTAAGGAATAGACTTTTTTAAGACCATCCAGACAGGCTAAACTCTGGTCAGTCACATCGGCACTTTGCAGGTGAAAGTCAATTTCCAGGCGATCGTCATTTTGCGCGATCGCCATGACGCGGCCTCCGGCCTTTTCGATCTTCTCGACCATCTGCGGATCGGGACCGGCAGGGGCGCTCTTTCCCTGGGCCAGCATGGATACAGGAAGGATTAAGCTCCACAGTAAGGTAGTCAAAACCAGGATTCGTGTCATGGCAGATTCCTCGATCAATGAAAAATTTTCCTGCTAAAGAAAGGAAAATCAAGAACGCATGAACTGTTCGATGCGCTGGCTATTTTAGCACAAAGAGGTTTTGGCTACAGCGGTAGAGATTGTTTAGTAGGCGGTCATTGGGAGGGCGATGGGAGGCTTCCCGGAAACGGCAGGGGAATTGGGGGCGCGATCTGGTCATGAGCTTGGTTCGTGAGCAGGGTGGAATGAACATATAAGAGCCGGGGAAGCAGGCGGGTGAAATTGCTTATCCCGCGCACGTAATCCCATGCGGCGATTTGAAGCTGTTCAGAACGAAGACCCAAACCTGAAACGTATCGTCGAGCAGACTCTGAAATGGTTAGCAAAAAGAAAGATGTGACCCCCTACTTTCTCAGAGGATCGAGAGCGGGAAAGGGTCTACCAGAAGGCTCTCACCAGAATACAAAATGCAAAAATCTGACCCCTTTCTGTCTTCTTTTCATAAATACGGCGGCGTGAACACCGGGTCGGTGACCCAGCCGGAACCAGGTCCAACTCGCGAGCCAGACCAGTAGTGTCACCCCGGCAAAGGTCCCAGCCAGGCGCCCCTGGCGTGACTTGAACCATTCAGACACAATGTTCTCTTAACAGGAAGATAGCGGCCAGAGCTGGATTGTCAGGTAACTAAACCCGACGTTCTCAAGGAATTGCAATGAACATACCTAAGGGATTAATACCTGTATGAAATGACCAATAGAACCCTAAACCGCATATGAAATGTATCAAGAACCAAATCAATGCGTGAATGCTGAGCCTCCTTTTGTAAGGTGGTCCTGGTTCGGAGTAAAATATCCAGTCCCAGTAATGAATGCAGCGAGCCCAAAAAAGCAATGCACTACCAAGCACCACACGAGTTTGCCTTTCAGATCGCCGCTAGCGGCGATCTGAAGGGTCTCAAAAGCCCGCAAGACTCACTCTAACCTTGGTACAGAATTCCAGGACCCCTCAGCCGGTCAATCGCTATCACATCGATTGGTACAAAAAATCGGTCTTGTCAGGGGGATCAGAAAAAAAGCCCCCACGCCTTCGCGCTTTCTTTACCGTGGCGGCGGCCTTATTGAGTTCCTGTCAAGATGCCTTCCCAGTAAGGGTTTTGGAATATAGAAATATTCAGGATCGACACTAATTTCCCATCTTGGCGGAAGAAGCGCCAAATGGTTGTCAGCTACTGGTCCTTCCGGGGTAACTTGCAACATCAGCCTTGCAGGACCAGCAACGGATTTCTCGAACACGTTGTATTGCTTTTGATGCATGCTCACTGGAAAGGCTAGAGGTTACGTTTGAAGGTGAATCTCTCTTGCGTCTAGACTGATGGCTTGGCCTGCGTAACAAGAAACGGGAATGTAGGCATTTTGACCCATCTATTTTTATTACGCTATCCACAGAAAAGCTGACCCAGTGAAGTGAGCACTTCTGTTGCAAGTGACGACAGTAACCACGCTTCGAAAATAAAGATCATAATGATGACTTGCTTTGCCGGATCCGAGATGACTTGCTACAGCTGATAAAATAGAGCCGGCATTGAATAACGCAAGTATTCGAGGAATCTGAAGTTGGTCTGAATCGCTTGCGTAACGCATATTTTTGCCTTCGCAAGAAGATAACGAAAGCACTGTTCGCAATATGGTTGAGAGACTAGGTAGTTGTATCAAAGAAGCCGCCTACTGCAAATCCTCCAATTTGATGAGAGCCACGATGTACCCTAATCTTCCAAGTTCGCCAGTTGACCCAACGGCATTTCTATAACTGAATTCCATCGTCGTTGAACGGATTGTTATGGTTGAGATATTGCCAAAATGGCATGAAGTTGCTGACACGCCGTCCTTCGACTTCAAGTGCCGTATAACACGAGAGGTAGTGGATTAGAAAAAACGTGACGAGGGACGCGAGGAGAATGTTGATGAGAAGAAGTCTGCTAGGGCGATGCCCGAAGAGCAATGAGCCGGCATAGTAACCACTTGCTCCCGCGAAACCGAGATGAGGGCGCCTACAGGAATTACGAACCAAAACATCCATGAGTAAAGGGTAAACCCTGTATTGATCTCGATCTCCCAGAGAACGAACGATGTTAATAGACTTGTAAAGAGACCAAAGAAACCGACAACGAGGTCTTCACTGCTCCTTAAGAAACTCACAGCTTGTCCGGTTTCGGGCATCTTGTCCTCCCGAAGTTCCAATTAATGAGCAGTACCCAGATTATGGAGCCGATGATTAGACAGCCAACAAGGGCTTTCAACGATCCAGGTCTCTTGGACAGGATCGTCTGGCTCATTGATAAGACTGCTAATCAAAGAACCGGCCAGAGCCGCACGCTGATCTGAAGGTCTTGTTGCTTTACCTAGATCTGATAATCAAATGAAAAATCTTAATAGCCGTCATTTAAAAATTTTTTTGGTGCAGAGTCAACCAGTAAGAATGCAGATGTCATTGATACATGATCTGTCCGGATGAATTAACAAATGTAACCTAGCAAAACCTAGGGTCAGATCTTTGCAATTAACAGAGTAAAGAATGGAGGATGAAGTCAGCAGGAAACAGCCGCTTGAATGCGCAGCGATTCAGGGGATGGTGGCAGGCCGAAAAGTATGGGATATTCAGCATCCATGGCTACTCTCCAGCTCTCAAACAAAAACGCAGCAACAAACGATTTGCGTCCAGCCAGCTCTTCAATAGGCGATTACACTTTGTCCGGCACGACGAACGGCTGGCGATATTCGCGGGTGAGGAGTTCATTCGCTTGGGAATCGCCAATGAATCGCGCAGTCTTAGGGTCCATCTCCAGGAAGGCGCCCAACGTCGCCGGCGTCTTCGTCAATTCGACACCGTTCGCGGCCAGATGTTCCTGCATTCGTCCGAACGATTCCGCCATGGTGTTATTCCCTTTCAGGGCTTCGCGAATTTGTGCGGGCGAGTGCGGTTTGCCCAGTCGATAGGAGATGTTGGCGGTGTGGCAAAGTGCGCTGGAGAGATGGCCTTCAAGAATGTCAGCGTTGAGTTCGGTCGTTTTGCGACTGCGAACGGCGTCAATGAAATTCTGGAAATGGTCGGCGCTGCCTTCGAATCTTTTGATCTCTTTGCCATCTTGGTCGTAGGCAATGCCGCCGGTATAGCTGGGAATCACCAGGTAGCCGTGTTCGCAATCAATCACGGCGCCAATGTCGACACCGCGGTATTTGTCCATCTGGCTTGAGCCTGTTCCGGATGGCAGCCCGCGGACTTCGAAGATCAAGGGCGCGGCCTTGTAATCGAGAAAAGCAATCTGGGTATTGGGAGTGGTGCCGTCATCTTCATAGCCGAGCCGGCCACCGATGCTGAAGATGCGCGGCGGTAGTTCCTTCTCGCCTAAAGCCCAACGCGCTATGTCCATTTGGTGGATCCCCTGATTACCGAGGTCGCCGTTGCCCGTCTCCCACACCCAATGCCAGTCGTAATGTACCCTCTTGCGGCGCAGCGGTCCCGTCGGCGCGGGGCCGGTCCAGAGATCGTAGTCGATTGAGGCAGGGACAGGTTGCGGACCGTTCGTTTTACCGATGCTGTTGCGACGCTTGTAGCAAAAACCGCGGGCCATTTTGATCTTGCCGAGATTTCCTTCTTGCACCCAGGCAATCGCTTCGCGTACGCCGGGATTCGAGCGAATCTGCATGCCGGACTGAACCACGCGATTATAGACACGCGCGGCCTGGACGATCTGGCTGCCTTCCCATACGTTGTGGGAAACGGGCTTCTCGACGTACACATCCTTGCCTGCTTGAATGGACCAGATCGCAGCCAGCGCGTGCCAATGGTGCGGCGTGGCAATGGTCACGACATCGATCTCTTTACTTTCAAGAAGCCGGCGAATATCCGAGTAACTCTCGACCGATTGGCCGTTGTCCTGGAGTGCTTT
>JAXLQK010000045.1:0-56735 GCA_046331665.1 Terriglobia bacterium
GAATCCCTCGACCCGTAATAGCAATATTCTCGGTGTTTCTCGCCAGAATGAGACCAAATTGCTCATCCTTAACCTTGACATAGTCTTTCAAGTCATCACTGCCTTTGAGAATCGCACCCGCATCGAGATGAAGGGTGACGTTACTGAGGAGAACGATTGTGCCCGAACGAAATTCGCCTACCGGGATAAACACGGTTCCGCCTCCGGCCTTGTTGCAGGCCTCGATGGCTTGATTGATGAACGCCGTATTCACGGTTTTTCCGTCGGCTTTTGCGCCATAATCCTGGATGTTATAGAACGGTAACTTCTGGGATTGAACAGCAGGGGTCAAAGCACTCAAAAACAGACAGACCCCGAAGCCAAGCGATAGCAGTCGATTCCCGAAACTTCTTGAGGGAAGCCAGACACCGGACACCTGGCTGGACTTATGTCCCGGGTATTTCCTCCAAGAGTTTTGGTTGGTCAATGTCGTCTTACTCATCAGTACAATCCTTTCTTGGTGATTGAGGTAGCATCCGTCTAAATCTATTTTTGCTGTGAGAATGAGGCAAAGGGAAATTTTACTTTAATGGATTCCAGCTTCTCGGAGGCAGCGAGTCATCGGTCAGCGATCGTCTCCAGGGAGAGAAAACTGATCATACATCAATCCTTAAGAAGAAAATCAAGTTTCTGGCTCCTTGACAAAAAAATAGACCAGGGCCGAGGAAAGGAATAATTCGAGGGCGACAATTTGGCCGACGAAATAGAAACCTTTGGAGAGCATCGCATACGAAGCCAGGTAAGTCGTCAGAGCGATGCCCAATTGAGCGAGTGCTCCGCGGAGGGCCAACACGGTGCCACGCTCGTGAGAGAGGACTAACTCGGTCGTCAAAGCAAGAAAGGGGGCAATCCGAAAAGAGATCGACAACCCGGCCACTCCCAGCACCACAAAGAGCCAAAAACTCCAGGAAAGCAGGGGAATGAAACCAAAGCATACTGCCAGGATGACTCCGCTCAGGACCAGGACGGGGCGCTTCGCCCACTTGTCTGAAAGTATTCCTGACAAAGGGGCACCAAAAACCGAGGCAACGCCGCAAAATAGGTAGACGAGCCCGACTTGT
The DNA here is from genome assembly GCA_046331665.1 of Terriglobia bacterium. GTDB lineage: Bacteria > Acidobacteriota > Terriglobia > Versatilivoradales > Versatilivoraceae > CAWBAT01. Next base: position 1,101 of record JAXLQK010000045.1, read on the forward strand.
TTGACCGAGATATGTCGATCCACCACCAGATGACTCCCCAAGTATGTGATAAACCCCACGATGGCACTTGAAGAAAGTACCGAAGCCACCAAGATGGAGAGTAAATCACGTCGTCTGACAATCCGGACCCACACCTGGTGCAGACGCTTCAGTTCAGGAAGCTTTTGAGTTTCTTCAGAGCGGCTGGGGTCTGGAAGAGTCCCATAGACGCGCAAGGCACATCCGAGCGCGGCCGCTGAGATCAGCAAAAAGATGGGTCGCCAACCCCAGGTACTGGCAGCGAACGTGGCTAAAGGGATACCGATAATCGCGGCGACGAAGTAAGGTACCGACAAGATTCCCATCGCACGGCCGCGATGTTGATAACGAAAGTAATCGGCTGCCAGGGAAGTGGTGGAGGGGACGATGGCGCCGGTTGCCATTCCTGAAAGAAAACGCAACAGGAAGAAAATTTCCATCGACCCCGCGTAGCGAATTAAGAAAGCGGTGATCGAAAAACCCACAAGCCCGAGCAAGATGAAAGGCCTGCGCCCGAAACGGTCGGATAGTGAACCAAACAACAACGAAAAGAACGCAGAGGACAACGAATAAACGGTGACCACCCGCCCACCATAGCCGGGGGCAACATGGAAATCTTTGGCGAGTAATGGGAGGAGAGGGGGGATGAGCTGGTAGTCCAGTTCTCCGAGCAGCCCGATCAGGGATAACAAGACCAGGATGTGAATCGTTTCATCCTTTTGTTGATTCATCACTCAGATTTGGTCCGGAGCCTGTCGGATACAGTTGATCGTTTTAATTCGTTCTTGGCGACGATACCAAGCTATCCCGCGAGTGTCAGCCAGAAAATGGGATGGTCTTCATAAGACAGAGATCATTGCTCATCCATTCTGGCTGTGCGTAAGGCCCGTCGATTGGCTTCGTCAAAACCAAAGGATTAAGTGGGATCATGGCTGACGAATCGGAATTCCCGTTTGACGGAATTTATCCCATTGGATAAAGTATAGGTTTGCTTTATCGGGCGGTGTGCGCATGAGTTGCGGGAAAGACGGAAAAGGTGGAGTCGTGGTCCTGATCGCCGCACTCCTCCTGGGTCATGCACTCCCATTGCGGTCCCAAACGGATTACTTGAAGGAATCTGAAAAGAAAGCCCACGACGTTCTCTCCAATGCCATCGAAGCAATGGGCGGAGAAGCGTATTACAGGATGCAGACTCTCCACCGAGTGGGCAGATTCTACCAATTCCGAAAGGACCAATTGAAGGGAGGATCTCATTTTCAGACCTTTGAGAAATTTCCAGGAAAACTGCGATTCGAGATCGGGAAAAAAGGAGAGCTCGTCAATATTAACGACGGCGACAAGGGGTGGAAGATCGAGTATAAGGTCGTGAAAAACCAAACGCCGCAGGAGATTGAGAATTACCAACTCAATCTGGTGCATACGCTGGATTATGTCTTGCGCTTTCGCCTAAAGGAGCCGGGGATGCGAATCCGCTATCTGGGAAAATCGCACGTCGAGAATCGTGAAATTGAAGGGGTTCAGCTCATCGACAAAGATAATGACAAAATCAAGATCTACGTAGACACCGCCAACAATCTTCCCTATAAGATGGAATTCCGTGCTCCGGGCTTCGGGATTTTTGAGCCGACAGATGATGAAAGGATCTTCTACAATTATCATGTGTCGCAAGGAGTACAAATTCCCTATAGCACCGAGCGTTATTCGAATGGGTTCAAGGCCAGCGAATTTCAGGTTGAATCCGTGGAAGTGGATCTGCCCTTACCAGATGCCTTCTTCACACCAGAATACAGCAAGAAATAACCTCATCCAGCCAATGGAGATCTGATGATCCGAAGTACGACAGTGGTTTGCATTCGAAAAGATGGAAAAGTAACCATGGCGGCAGATGGCCAAGTCACCTTGGGTGAAACAGTCATCAAACACGGAGCGCGCAAAACCCGACGCCTGTACAATGGCCAGGTCCTGGCGGGATTTGCCGGATCCACCGCCGATGCCTTTGCGCTATTTACGCGGTTTGAAGCGAAGTTGGAAGAATACCGTGGCAATCTGTCGCGGGCGGCTGTCGAACTCGCAAAAGACTGGAGAACGGACCGGGCCTTGCGTCATTTGCAGGCGCTTCTTATCGTCGCGGATCGGGAAACCACCTTGCTGCTGAGTGGCAATGGTGATTTGATCGAACCCGACGATGGGGTTGCGGCAGTAGGTTCGGGTGGGCCTTATGCCACGGCCGCGGCCAAGGCACTCTTAAAGCACACGAATCTTTCGGCCAGGGAAATTGCCACCGAGGCCCTGAGCATTGCTGGAGAGATTTGCATTTACACAAATCTCTCGCTGTGTATCGAAGAACTGTAGGTGAGAATTCACATTTGAGAGTGTAAGGGGATTACAAAAACAACGATGGTCATTTATTTGCCGGGAGCCCCAGGGGAGGAGGACACCGCTTTGGATACCTTAACTCCGCGCCAGATTGTGGCAGAGCTGGATAAGCATGTGGTCGGTCAGAAGGCTGCCAAACGTGCGGTGGCGGTTGCCCTCCGAAACCGGATTCGACGCCAGAAACTTTCCAGTGATCTGGCCGAAGAGGTCATGCCCAAGAACATCATCATGATTGGTCCCACGGGCGTCGGGAAAACCGAGATTGCACGTCGTCTATCCAGACTTTCCAATAGCCCGTTTCTGAAAGTTGAAGCCTCCAAATTTACCGAAGTCGGCTATGTCGGGCGCGATGTCGAGTCTATGATTCGCGACCTGATCGAGATTGCCATCGAACTCGTCCGCGAGGAAAGGCTCGAGGATGTCGCCGAGAAGGCGGAGCAAAATACCGAGGAACGGATTCTCGATCTTCTCCTGCCTCCCCTGCCGGCCACGCCCAAGGGCGTCGAAGGCAGCGAGGATGGAGAGAATGCCCAGGAAACATTTCATAAGACCCGGGAAAAATTAAGAAATCAGCTTCGCGAAGGAAAATTGGACGACCGCACTGTGGAGATTGAAACTCGAGAGCGCAATTTCCCCAGTTTTGAAATCATCTCCAATACGGGCATCGAAGAAATGGATATCAATGTCAAAGACCTTTTGCCTGGACTGTTCGGGCAAAAAACAAAGAAGCGGAAAATGAAGGTCTCCGAAGCCATTGAATATCTTGTCCAGGAAGAAGAGCAGAAACTCATTGACATGGACCAGGTGACTCGGATTGCCATCGACCGGGTGGAGCAGAGCGGGATCATTTTCCTCGATGAAATTGATAAAATTGCCGGTCGTGAATCCGGGCATGGGCCCGACGTCAGTCGCGAAGGCGTGCAACGGGATATTCTGCCGATTGTGGAAGGGACGACCGTAAATACCCGCTACGGAATGGTTCGCACCGATCATATTTTGTTTATCGCCGCGGGTGCGTTCCATGTGAGTAAACCTTCAGATCTGATCCCGGAGCTTCAAGGGCGCTTTCCGATTCGCGTCGAATTGGAGTCCTTGACCGTTGACGACTTTGTGCGGATTCTGAAAGAACCGAAAAATGCACTGGTCAAGCAATATGTCGAATGTTATCGACGGACGGGATCGCCATGACCTTTACTGAAGAGGCCATCCTGAAGTCGCCAAATTTGCGGCACTCGTAAACGATAGCGCACTGAAAACATTCGTGCAAGAAGACTCCATACCATCATGGAAAAACTGCTGGACGAAATTTCATTCGAAGGCCCTGATTTGAAGGAGAAGACTGTGACGATTGACGCGGCCTATGTGCAGAAAATGCTGGCCGAAATTGTCAAGGACCAGGACCTCAGCCGCTATATCCTGTGAAACTGGATTCCCGACTCTCCCGCTATTTCGCCTTGCCGAGCGCCGCCCTGTTGCTGTTTCTGCTCGCGCACTGCGGAAATATCGGTGACCCACTCCCGCCTTTAGTTCAGATTCCGACCAAGGTCTCGGATCTCCAGGCGTTGCAGGTTGGGAACACAGTCCGATTGAGTTGGAGCCTTTCCAAAGCGAATACCGATGGGTCCGCTCCGCCGTCACTGAAGGGCATTGAAATTTTTCGGCTCCCTGTCGAAGGACTCTTTCAAAATGCATCAGGGAAGACGGTTTTCCCGGAGTCGGTTGAGCCTTGGCGTGTGTTGCGGCAAACGGAGTTGGAAAACTTCAAGCCCGGAGAAAAGCTTACGCTGGTTGATCCCTTGGCCGGAGTTCCGCTAAAGTCTATCGCGCAAACGACGCTGGGTTATGCGCTGAAAGCCTTTAACAACAAAGGGCAGGACGCAGGATATTCCAACGTGGTAGTCATCAAGCTATTCTCACCGCCGGAGCCGCCACATAACTTGAAGAGTGTTTTGAGTGAGAAGGCCATCGAGACCTTGTGGGAGGAGCCTGCCTCGAATCTCGACGGGAGCGCGGTCGACACTCCGCTCAGGTTTGTTGTCTATCGGAGCGACGATCCGAAAGTTGCACCTGGGGTGCGTTTGACCTCTTCCCCCACAAACGGGAATTCGTTCAAGGACGAAACCATGGAGCTCGGTAAAACTTACTACTACTCCATCAGGACAGTGGCCTCCCCCAACGCCGGCGGAATTGAATCTCTGGATTCAGAGCGGTTGGAGGTGACAAACCTCGATGTGTATCCGCCCAGGCCGCCATCCGAAATCACCGCCATCAGCAATGGAGAAAACATCAGTTTGGTGTGGCCCGCCAACCCGGAACCGGATCTGGCAGGCTATCTCGTCTACCGCGCGGGGCCGGAGAAGAAATTTGAAAAACTCACAAATCAGCCCATCACGATGGCATCGTGGGTGGATACGGCGGTTGCGAAAGGCCAGGTCTACTTTTATAAGATTCAGGCTGTCGATCAGAAGGGCAATGTCAGCAATTTCTCCGAAGAAATCAGCGAGAAAGTAGAATGAGCTCAAGAAAAATAAGAGGCGGCGATGAGTTCAAAAAATAAGAATTCGCAGCACAAAGAAGACCGCGCCCTGGAGCGATTGGACCGGCTCAACCGTGAGGCGGAAGCAGGGGGCGGGGAAGAGCGGCTTCAACGACAGCGCTCTGCCGGGAAAATGACTGCCCGGGAACGCATTGAATTCTTGTTGGATGAAGGCACGTTTGAAGAATTGGACAAATTTGTGACCCATCGCTGCAGGGATTTTGGGATGGGCGATCAAATGATTTTGGGAGATGGTGTCATCTCCGGATACGGCAGGATCGAGGGGCGGCTGGTAACGGTCTTCGCACAGGATTTCACGGTATTTGGAGGCTCATTATCGGAGACCAATGCGGCCAAAATTTGCAAAGTGATGGAACTTGCCATGAAGCTGGGAGCCCCGGTCATTGGACTTAATGATTCAGGAGGAGCCCGCATCCAAGAGGGGGTTGTCTCACTGGCGGGTTATGCAGATATCTTCCTCCAGAATACGCTTGCCTCGGGGGTCGTTCCTCAAATTTCAGCGATCATGGGCCCTTGCGCCGGCGGAGCGGTCTACTCTCCAGCCATTACGGACTTTATTGTCATGGTCAAGAAGAGCAGTTACATGTTCATCACCGGTCCGGATGTCATCAAAACCGTCACTCACGAAGAAGTCAGTAAGGAAGAACTCGGTGGCGCCATGACCCACAACCGGCAGAGTGGAGTAGCCCATTTTGCGGCTCATGACGACCGGGAGTGCCTCAGCCTTATCCGCGAATTATTGTCCTTCCTGCCCGCCAATAATCTCGAATCACCCCCACGACGTGAAATTCGGGATCCTGTGGACCGCCTCAGTCCAGAGCTCGATCATTTGATTCCGCAGGAAGCCAACAAGCCCTACGACATCAAGGAAGTCATTACGGCGGTGGTGGACGATCGGGATTTTTTGGAAGTGCAATCCCATTTTGCCGGAAACATCGTGATTGGTTTTGCCCGACTTGCGGGCAGACCTGTGGGGATTGTGGCCAATCAACCCGCAGTCCTGGCTGGGTGTTTGGACATTGATGCTTCGGTAAAAGGGGCCCGATTCGTTCGATTCTGTGATGCCTTCAATATCCCTCTGATCACCTTTGAAGATGTCCCTGGGTTTCTTCCCGGCACCTCCCAGGAATTTGGCGGGATTATTCGCCATGGCGCCAAACTCCTTTACGCGTTTGCCGAAGCCACCGTCCCCAAGATCACCGTGATCACCCGCAAGTCCTACGGCGGAGCCTATTGTGTCATGGCCTCGAAGCAGATTCGAACCGATATCAATTATGCATACCCAACAGCCGAGATTGCCGTCATGGGACCGGAAGGGGCCGTTAGCATCGTCTATCGGAAAGAACTGTCTTCGGCCGAGAACCCGGAAGAGGAAAAACAACGGCGGGTCGAGGACTTCCGGGAACGCTTTGCCAATCCATACCTGGCGGCTGAACGAGGATATGTGGACGAAGTGATTGTCCCCCGCGACACCCGGAAGAAGCTGATCAAGGCATTGCAGATGCTGGACAATAAACGCGATCAGAATCCCCGCAAGAAGCACGGGAACATCCCGCTCTAGTGCCATGGAACAGGGATGCAGGTAGAGGAGTGTCATGATGGAGCTTCGATCCCCGCAAGGGCTGACAGGACGGGGAATAACCGACTGCTGGCAAGGTCGTCGCCATTTTGCTGGGACCCTTCGATCGATCCTTAGAGGGTTGAAGGTGATGGTGCTTCCTTTGGTGCTGGCGATTTCGTTTCATACGCCATCAGTCACGGGATTGATGTCCTCTCCTCAAAAAAATTCACCTGCTCCCGGGAAAGAGTCGGCATCGGATCAGGGATGGACGAATGCTGCCGGGGTCTCGGCTTCGTCTGCCGTTGAGGCGCCTTCTCTTCGAATTTTTGATCCGCGTGATATTCACATCTTGATGAACCCTGATGTTGACATTGTCTACCATACCTTGGCCTACTTCTCGTTACCGGGAGATCCTTCAAACCTTTACTCTCCTGAATACATGCAACAGATCAAGAAGGCCAAGCAAAACCTCGAAACCGGGGAATCCAAATTGGATCAACAGGCAGCGGAGTTGGCGGCGAGTTACCGGCAGATGCCCCGACTCCGTTTTCTCAATCTGGCTCCGTTCATGGCAGATGATTATGCTTCGTTTAAACAGGCACTCACCTCCATCGACTATAACTTTCAAACTCAAGAGAATGATGACCCCCGGCTCTCTCCGGAAGAGCGGAAAGCCAAGAACGGAAACACCCCTGTTCTCTTTGGAAACAGCCGCCGGCTCATCCCCTTGCTGAAGAATCGGTTTCCCGACCCGGAGGAACATCATTTTCTCAAGCAGTTTGCCGATTGCATGGACGATGAGCGGACCCAGTTCTACAAAAACTATCGGGAAGTCCGATCTGAGCTGGATCAGCAGGAGTATGAAAAATTTCTGAAATTCTGGAACGCCGAAGGACTGAAGATCCTTTCACCCTGGGCCAGGCGTTCCAACGTGAATGTGTTCAATATTTACCTTTCTCCGGTCATGAAACGCAATGGACGCGGGATCCCCGTGAATCAGGACCGGCAAGTCCTTTGGAATGTGGTCGCACCACTTCCCGAAACTTCCTTGCAAGCGGTGCAGTCTTTGTTGATTGTTCTCCACGAAACGACCCGTCGCAGTACCGATCTCGTGGCGGAGCCTCTGGTTGGCTCGAAGCCGGATGCACCTCCATCCGTCGTTTATGAAAATGCGGCGTTTTACGCGAACCATCTTTATCTTAAAAAATCATTTCCCACGTATTCACAGGTCTACCTCAAATTTTTTCTGAATCTCGATGACTCATCGATGACTGCCGCCCAACTGGAGAGTGAATTTTTGAAAAGTTATCCGCTGTCTGGGGCGCTCAAGACCCAAATTGAATTGTTGGTGCAGAATCTCTGACTATGTTTCGAAAAGTACTGATTGCCAACCGAGGAGAGATTGCAGTCCGGATCATTCGGGCTGCGCGTGATTTGGGAATGGCGACCGTGGCCGTTTACTCGGAATGCGACCGGGGCGCGTTGCACGTCCGGATGGCGGATGAAGCGTATCTCCTTGGTCCAGCCCCTTCCCGGGAGAGTTACCTGGCGATGGATAAGGTGATTGGAATCGCGGTGGCTTCCGGAGTGGAAGCGATTCATCCCGGCTACGGTTTTTTGGCGGAAAATGCGGAATTTGCCCGCCGGTGTGATCAAGCCGACATCGGTTTTGTCGGCCCTCACCCCAGTTCGATCGAGATGATGGGCGAAAAAATCGCGGCCCGCAAATCTGCGGTCGCCGTAGGCGTGCCGGTAGTTCCGGGAACAGAAAACCCCGTAAGAGAGCTGGAAGACGCCAAAGAGGCGGCTGAGAAAATCGGGTTCCCTCTCCTGATCAAGGCTTCGGCGGGAGGTGGCGGGAAGGGGATGAGACTGGTCGAGACGGGCGAGACTCTGGCGGCGTCCTTGCGCGATGCGCAGGCGGAAGCGATGGCCGCTTTTGGGGATTCCTCGGTTTACCTGGAAAGATATGTCGTAAGCCCCCGCCACATCGAGTTTCAAATCCTTGCGGACCGCTACGGGCACACGATTCACCTCGGCGAACGAGAATGCTCCATTCAACGACGGCATCAGAAGCTCATCGAGGAGTGTCCTTCTCCTTGTATGACAAGCGAACTACGTCAGCAGATGGGCGAGGCCGCCGTCAGAATTGCTCAGTCGTGTGGCTATCAGAATGCAGGAACCGTGGAATTCCTGGTGGATGCCCAGGGTAATTTTTACTTTTTGGAAGTGAACACCCGGTTGCAAGTAGAACATCCAGTGACGGAGTTGGTGACGGGCATCGATCTGGTAAAAGAACAATTCAAGATTGCCTGTGGCGAAAGACTGGAACGGTGCCAGGAGGATATTGAATGGCGCGGCGCGGCATTGGAGTGCCGCATTTGCGCTGAAGACCCTGAGAATAATTTTTTCCCATCCCCGGGGACGATCACTTCCTTGCGAACGCCTTCAGGGCCGGGAATTCGGGATGACAGCGGCATTTACGAAGGGTGGACGATTCCCCTCTATTATGACCCTCTGCTCTCCAAACTGATCAGTTTTGGAAGTGACCGACGGGAAGCCATCGCCCGGATGCGGAGAGCTTTGCTTGAATATCAGGTGACAGGAATCAAGACCAACCTTTCCTTTTTCAATACGGTCCTGAATCATGAAAGATTTGTTGCGGGCGAGCTGAGCACCGATTTTATCGAAAGATACTATCGCCCCGAACCAGGCCATGCCAGCCCGCCGCACCGATTGGAGGAGATTGCGGCGATCGCGGCCGCACTCCACGAGGAAAGAAAGAACAATGGGGGGCGTTTCTCTGCAGGACAGCTGGAGAGCCCCTGGAAATTATCTGGAAGACTCGAATCCATGAGAAACCGATCGTGAATAGAAAGTTCTCGTTTGAAGCCATTATTTCGAAACGGTCCAAGCTGCTTCAGTTCGACTGGGGGGAGAACAGTGGCATCGTCTCCATCGAGGATCGGCAGATTCAGCTCGACGTCGTCCACGTGTCACCGCAGGAATACTCTTTCCTGATGGACAACCAGTCGTTCGATGTCTCCGTCCAGGAGGTCAATGGCGCCAGTCAGGTACTAGTCAATGGACGACATTTCGAGGTGGTCCTTCGTGATCCGAAAAAACTCAAAAAGGGTTCGGGAATGATCGAAGACGCGGCGGGTCCGATGTCGGTCTCGGCTCCCATGCCCGGCAAGGTCGTGAAGCTGCTGGTTGACGTCGGCGCGGAAGTTCAGGAAGGACAAGGGGTAGCCGTCGTGGAGGCCATGAAGATGCAAAACGAATTGAAGTCTCCCAAATCCGGAGTCGTGGAGAAGATTTTCGTAAAGGAAAATCAACCGGTCAACGCAGGCGAGAAGCTATTGGTCGTAAAGTAAGCAGGGGTGGACTCTACGGCAGTTCGGTGAGGATTGTTGAAGGATCAGCGGGAATGAGCGCCACCTGTTCCAGCCAGGGCATCAGACTTCATCCTTTTGTTTTTACTTTCCCACCTTTTTTCTTCCCTCCCAATACAGAGCCGGCAACCGGTGCTTGTCAGGCGATTTTTTCAATCCCATCCATGTAAGGCCTGAGAGCGGGCGGAATAACGATGCTGCCATCCGCCTGCTGGTAGTTCTCGACAATGGCCACCCAGGTCCGCCCGACGGCAAGCCCTGAGCCATTCAGCGTATGCACAAATTCAACTTTGGATTTGGGATCAGGCCGGTAACGAATATTCGCGCGTCGTGCCTGAAAATTTTCGAAGTTGCTGCAGGATGAGATTTCGCGATAGGCATTCTGACCGGGAAGCCAGACTTCCAAATCGTAGGTCTTGGCCGAAGAGAAACCCAGATCTCCCGTGCAGAGGCAAACGACGCGATAAGCAAGCCCCAATCTCCTTAGGACTTCCTCGGCATTTGCTGTCAATTTTTCCAGTTCGTCATACGAGGATTCCGGAGCGGTAAATTTGACCAGTTCCACCTTGTTGAACTGGTGTTGTCGAATCAACCCTCGTGTATCCTTTCCATAGGACCCAGCCTCGCTTCGGAAGCAAGGTGTATAGGCCGTCAGGTACAGGGGAAGGGAGGCGCCTTCGATAATTTCGTTCGCGTAGACATTGGTGACCGGGACTTCCGCTGTAGGAATGAGCCAGTAGTCCGTTCCTTCGACTTTGAACAGATCTCCGGCAAACTTGGGCAGCTGTCCGGTTCCTTGCATGCTCGTGGAATTGACCATCAGAGGGGGAATGACTTCGGTGTAGTGATGTTCCCGGGTATGGAGATCGAGCATGAAGTTGATCAAGGCTCTCTCCAATCGTGCTCCCAGCCCGGTGTACAGGCTGAAACGCGCTCCGGCAATCTTGGCAGCACGATCGAAGTCAAGAATTCCCAAGGCCGGTCCCAGTTCCCAGTGCGGCCGGGGTTCAAAGGAAAAACGTGGCTTTTCACCAACCACCCGAACCTCCACATTGGCTGAGGCATCCGTGCCGACTGGGACCGTCGGGTGGGGCGTATTGGGAATCACCAGCTGGAGAGACCGCAACTTCTCGTCGCAGGCACTCAATTCTTCATCCAACGATTTGATTTTCGCCGAGACGTCTTTCATCTCAGCAATCTTTGAGGAAGCATCCTGCTTTTGCTTCTTCAAGGCTGTGATTTCATCGTTCGTCTTATTGCGCAAATGTTTCAGGGATTCACTTTCCTGAATCAGCCGTCGACGCTCTAGGTCCAATGCCTCAAACTCGTCCAAAGCCAACGGTGTTCCTCGGTCTTGCATCTTTTGACGAACCAGGGAGAGATTTTGCCGGATAAAGGAAAGGTCAAGCATAAATCCCCCGTTCGCGGATGGTGAAAGCCACGCGGTCAATGGCAAGCATATAGGCGGCAATTCTCATGTTGACACTATGCCGATCGGCGTAGGCAACGACTTCGTCGAAGCTGTTCACCATGATCTCTTCGAGGCGCTCATTGACAGTCTTGAGGTTCCAGAAATAGCCCTGGCGATCCTGGACCCATTCAAAGTAAGAGACCGTCACGCCACCCGCGTTGGCCAGAATGTCAGGGATGATGAAAATTTTCTTGTCGTAAAGGATGTCATCCGCCTGAGCCGTGGTTGGACCATTGGCACCTTCACAAATGATCTTGGCGCGAATCCGATCTGCATTTTGACTCGTAATCTGATTCTCGGTGGCGGCAGGCAGAAGAATGTCGCAAGGCTCTTCCAGCAGTTCTTTCCCGCTGATCGGTTCCGCATCCGGGAAGCCCACGACCGTCTTGGCTTCCTGGTAGTGAGCCAGCAAGCGGGTGATATTGATTCCCAAGGTATTTAAGACCCCTCCATGTACATCAGAGACTCCAATAATGCTGTACCCCGCAGCGTAAAGGAGCGTGGCCGCCATGGACCCGACATTGCCAAATCCCTGAACAATGACGCGCGTTGTCTCCCGTTTCATCCCGAATCGGGAGATGGCACGATCACAAACGATCTTGCAACCACGTCCGGTCGCTTCACGGCGGCCGACCGAGCCACCCAAATCGAGAGGCTTTCCTGTTACCACTCCGGTGACGGTCTTACGGACATGCATTGAGTAGGTGTCCATGATCCAGGCCATGACCCGCTCATCGGTGTTGATATCCGGGGCCGGGACATCACGCTCAGGTCCCAAGATGTCAATCAACGAAGCCGTGTAGCGCCGCGTGATTCGCTCAAGCTCACTGGCCGAAAGCTTCTCAGGGTCGCAAATGATCCCGCCTTTAGCCCCGCCAAAGGGCAGCTTCACGACCGCGCATTTCCAAGTCATCCAGGCTGCCAGCGCTCGAACCTCATCCAAGGTTACGTCCGGAGCATAGCGGATTCCCCCTTTGGCCGGTCCTCGGGCAAAACTGTGTTGGACTCGGTATCCCTTGAACACTTCGAGTTTGCCATTATCGCGTTGAATCGGAATGGCAATGGTAATCTCCCGGTCCGGCGTGACAAGGATCTGATAGATCCCCTCGTCGAGATTCAATTTCTCGGCGGCCACCCGGACCCGACTGAGCATGGCTTCATACGGGTTGGTTTCGACTTGCGGTCCGTGTTGCTCCATCGGGCATCGGCTCCTTGATAGACGTCACGACCCATTGCTTTCGACTAAGTATAGAAGAGCCTTTGAAAGGGAATCAAGCAGGATTGCCTTGCTGAATATCTCCCGGCGGAATCGCATCCTCCGTCGGAGCAAGAGCGGATGCGAGTTGCATCGGAATTAGAAGCTGGACCTTATTTCACTGCTTGAGCAGACAATTCCGGGGAGCACTCGATTTCTTTGAGCTGGGAAAAGGTGACTTTCCTGTAAAGCTTTGGATTGCTGAGGATCCTGGAAACCAGCCTGGTGTGCAGGGCGTGACCTGCTTTTTCGGCAACAATGCGGCCAATCAAGGGGGCCCCAATCAGCGAGAGGTCGCCAATATTGTCGAGAATTTTGTGGCGTACAAACTCGTCTTTAAAACGCAGGATATCATTCAGAATCCCTGTCTTCGTTAGGACAATGGCGTTCTCCAAAGACCCGCCTCGGACCAAACCACTCCTGCGAAGTTCTTCGACCTCATCGAGGAAACCAAAAGTTCGTGCCGGAGCAATCTCAGCGGCAAAATTCCAAGGAGTTGCTTCAAAATCAAAAGTCTGTTTCCCAATCAGAGGGTGAGCGAAATCGATCGTGTAGCTCACCTGAAAATGATTGGCGGGGTACACGGAGATGGTTTTCCCTCTTTCTCGAAGATGGATCGGTTTCTCAATGAAGAAATAAGTCTTCGGTCGTTTTTGTGCCTTCAACCCGACCCTTTGGATTTCCTTGACGAATTCCAAGGCACTTCCATCCAGAATCGGGACTTCCAGGTTGTCCAACTCAATCACCGCATTGTCGACTCCGAAGATATAGAGGGATGACAGGAGATGTTCGACCGTGGAGATAAGAACCCCTTGCTTCAGCAAGGTCGTGGCATAGGAAACATGAGCCACATTCTTGATCGTAGCCTCAATTTCGAAATTATCTAAGTCGACACGCCGAAAAATAATCCCAGTATCTTGAGCTGCGGGGAGCACCTTAAGGCTGACTGTAGCACCAGTATGAAGCCCTACTCCTGAAAACGAAATAGGCGAAGCAATTGTCTGCTGGTTTTCCACCCAACCTCTCTTTCGTATTGAACAAAACGAACCAGAACTGGCGAGAAAAGTACCTTTCAAGAACTAACGAGAACCCTTTGCATGTTTCCGTCCATCTGGGAATTCTTATATTTAAACCATTTAAAATGAGCTACTTAGTAAATATTATAACAGGCGTCCATTAATTCAGACTGTCTCCTAAATGAGACATCCCTTCTGACAGTCGTCCTTAATCTGTGCCCAAAAGTCGATGACGGAGGACCCTTTGAAAAAGTGTAACGAAAAATGATTCGACTACTTGACAAGGTGTCCCGGCAAATGAATAATATAAATGCGACTAAATTAGTCGGATATATTTCGGTCTATGCTAAAGCTATCCAAAAAAGTTGATTATGGGCTCATTTCCTTGATGCATTTGGCCCGGCATACGGACAAACCCCATTGGAGCGCCCGAGAAATCGGAGCGGAATACGAGATCCCGCTTGAGCTGTTGGCGAAGGTTCTTCAGAAGTTAGTGCAAGGCGGCTTGCTGAATTCCCAGCATGGGGCCAACGGGGGTTATTCCCTTCGCAGAACTCCTGACACGATTAACGTTGCGGAAGTCATTCAGGCCATCGAAGGACATTTTTCCCTGACGGATTGTGTGTCGGAAGAGGGATTCTGCGGTCAATTTGATAAATGCAACGTAAAGAGTCCGTTACAGCGATTGAACGACTTGGTTGTTCGTGGACTAAGGGATATCACGATTGAGCAGATGAATCGTGAGGAAGTGAATCTGCCAGCCCAACAGTCTGGTCTGGTGAGTATTTCGATTCCAGTTGAGAGAAGGTAGATACGAGGGGAGAGGGAAGATGAGCACCGAGACTTCGACGATTCAGCAGCTCACCGACGTAGAGTATAAGTACGGGTTCGTGACCGACATTGAATCGGATGTCATACCGAGGGGGCTGAACGAAGATATCGTTCGGATGATTTCAGCCAAAAAGAAGGAGCCAGCCTTTATGTTAGAGTGGCGGCTCAAGTCCTATCGGCATTGGCTGACTATGAGGGAGCCCACTTGGGCCCACGTCCACTACCCACCCATCGACTATCAAAATATCATTTACTACGCTGCGCCTCGGACCCAAAAGCCATCGCCCAAGAGTCTGGATGAAGTAGATCCGGAATTGCTCAAGACCTACGAAAAGCTTGGGATCCCGCTCAAAGAGCAGGAACGATTGAGTGGGGTGGCGGTCGATGCTGTATTTGACAGCGTCTCCGTGGCCACGACTTTCAAAGGCAAGCTGGCGGAGCTGGGAATCATTTTCTGTTCTTTTTCAGAGGCGGTGCAGGAGCATCCGGAATTAATACAAAAGTACCTGGGTTCGGTCGTGCCGCATACCGACAATTTTTTTGCCGCGCTCAATTCTGCCGTATTCAGCGATGGTTCGTTCTGTTATGTCCCCAAGGGGGTTCGCTGCCCCATGGAACTGTCCACGTATTTCCGCATTAATGCCAAAGATACAGGGCAGTTTGAACGCACCTTGATTGTTGCCGATGAAGGGGCCTACGTCAGTTACCTGGAAGGATGTACGGCTCCGATGCGGGATGAGAACCAGCTGCACGCTGCTGTTGTGGAGTTGGTGGCTCTCGACCATGCCCAGATCAAGTATTCGACCGTGCAAAACTGGTACCCGGGCGACAAGGACGGCAAGGGGGGAATTTATAATTTTGTGACCAAGCGCGGCAAATGTTCGGGAGTCCATTCGAAAATCTCTTGGACGCAAGTTGAGACGGGCTCTGCCATCACCTGGAAATACCCGAGTTGTATCCTGCAGGGTGACCACTCGGTGGGGGAGTTCTATTCCGTAGCGGTCACCAATAACTATCAGCAGGCGGACACCGGAACGAAGATGATTCACGTTGGCAAGAACACGCGGAGCACGATTGTCTCAAAAGGGATCTCGGCGGGGCATGGCCAGAATACGTACCGCGGGGCCGTCAAGATTCTCAAGGGAGCAACGGGTGCGCGTAACTACTCCCAATGTGATTCACTTCTGCTTGGTGACAAGTGCGGGGCCCATACGTTTCCTTACATCGAGGTGAAGAACAGTACGGCCAAAATGGAGCACGAAGCTTCAACCTCAAAGATCGGTGAAGATCAAATCTTTTACTGCAAACAACGGGGTCTTTCGACGGAGGATGCCGTATCGATGATCGTGAATGGTTTCTGCAAGCAGGTCTTCCGGGAACTCCCGATGGAATTTGCCGTGGAAGCACAGAAACTCTTGAGTGTGAGCCTGGAAGGAAGCGTTGGATAAATCGATGCCCGTGATGACGGGCATCCTGATGGAATGAATAGGAGATGGGAGACGAGGGAAATGATGCTTGAGATTCGAGATTTACATGCGGGAATCGGGGGGAAGAAAATCCTTCAAGGAATCAACTTGAAGGTCCAAGCGGGAGAGGTGCATGCGATCATGGGCCCGAATGGGTCTGGGAAAAGCACCTTATCCCAGGTTCTGGCGGGTCGTGAGAGTTATGAAGTAACCCAGGGGGAAATTCTTTACGAAGGGAAGAGCTTAATGGAGATGTCCCCTGAGGAGAGGGCGTGCGAAGGGATCTTCATGGCCTTTCAGTATCCAGTGGAAATCCCCGGGGTGAATAACACCTATTTTCTGAAAGCGGCGCTCAATGCCATACGGAAATATCGAGGTCAGGAAGAGTTGGATGCCATCGATTTTCTGAAGTTGATCAAAGAAAGAATGAAGCTTGTAGAAATGGATGAAAGTTTAATCAATCGATCTGTCAACGAAGGGTTCTCCGGCGGTGAAAAGAAGAGGAATGAGATCTTTCATATGGCAGTCCTCGATCCCAAGCTTGCCATCCTCGATGAAACTGACTCCGGCCTCGACATCGATGCCTTGCGAATTGTAGCGAAGGGAGTCAATGCCTTGCGGCGAAAAGACCGGGCCGTCATTTTGATTACGCATTACCAGCGGCTCTTGAATTACATCATCCCCGATTTTGTCCATGTCCTCTCGAACGGCAAAATTGTTAAGTCGGGAGACAAAGAACTCGCTCACGAGTTGGAAGCCAAAGGGTATGCCTGGCTCGAAGAGCCGGTCCAGGTTTAGCAACCGCGTCGCCGTAAGGCCAGCGCCTCCCGTTCCTCAAAAGTTGAGCTGACCGGTTTATGCGTCCAATGAAAGCCGGGGATGCGAAAACAGAAGATGGGCGAGGCTAATTGAATTCGTTGAAACTCGGAAGGATTCTAACAGGAATTGACAAGATCTATGATTCAAGTGACCGATGAAAAAGAACTTTACTTATCTTCTTTCGCCGATCTCCAGCGCACCAAGAATGGGTTGGAGCCCGCTTGGTTAAAAACATTACGGCAGACCGCGATTGATTCTTTTGAACAAAAGGGATTTCCCTCTGTTCATGATGAAGAATGGCGTTTCAGCAATATAGCCCCTATTGTAAAAACGCCTTTCAAACCAGCAACGCCTCAGGGTCACAAGCTGACGGAAAAAAAGATTCAACCCTGGAGCCTGGGTTCCTGGGAAAACCATCGGCTCGTTTTTGTTAACGGAGCCTTCTCTGCGGAGCTTTCCTCTCTATCCTCCCTCCCCCCAGGGGTGACTCTGAGCGGACTGTCTCAAGCAATGAATACCCACTCATCGATCATTCAGTCGTTTTTAGCCCGCAATGCATCGACAGAGCCGGAGTCGTTTGCCGCATTGAATACCGCCCTCTTTCAGGATGGACCTTTTATCCATATTCCCCGAGGGGTTGTCTTGGAGAAGCCGATTCATGTTCTCTTCGTGATGACGGCGGACTCCCAGGATCCCGTGGTGTCTCACCCGAGGAGTCTCCTCATTGCGGAATCAAGCAGCCAGGTTCAAGTCGTGGAAAGTTACGTCGGGCTCGGACGGGGAGTTTACTTTAACAATGCTCTGAGTGAAATCATTGCCGGAGAGAATGCCCGGGTTGAGCATTACCATTTCCAGCGGGAAAAGGTGAATGCCTTCCATGTTTCCAATTTCCAGGGACAGGTGGCCCGGGATGCCCATATTTCGAATTTCAACATTTCCCTGGGTGGCGCCTTTGTACGGAACAACGTGAGTGTCGTCTTGAATGGGGAAGGAGCGGAAGCCACGCTCAACGGGTTCTACCTGGTCAATGGCACGCAGCATGTGGACAACCACACCAGCATTGATCACGCCAAGCCCCACTGCAACAGCTTTGAGCTTTACAAGGGAATCCTGGATGGAAGAGCTCGAGCCGTCTTTAATGGCCGGATTATTGTCCGCCCGGATGCCCAGAAGACCGATTCAAAACAGACCAACAAGAACTTGATCCTGTCGGAGGAAGCGCTGGTGAATACCAATCCGCAACTGGAGATTTATGCGGACGACGTCAAATGTACTCACGGTGCCACCATTGGTCAACTCGATGCGGAATCCATCTTTTATTTGCGAAGTCGAGGGATTGGCTACGACGAGGCGCGCCACCTTCTCACCTATGCTTTTGCAAGCGAGCTCAATAGCCAAATTCAGATCGAACCCCTTCGGGCAGAACTGGAAAGCATTCTCTTTACCCGGCTGGCCGAAGGCCGGGAAAGCAAGGCTTGATTCATGAAGACGTCTTTAGACAGAGCGACCCCTGTTCCTTCATCAGCGAAAGCGAGACTCGTTTTCGATGTTGATGCCATTCGGAATGATTTCCCGATCTTGCAACAAAAGGTTTACGGAAAACCGCTGATTTATTTGGACAATGCGGCTTCCAGCCAGAAACCGAGGCAGGTGATGGAGGCAATTACCCAGCTCTATTCTGCGGATTATTCCAATATCCATCGCGGGGTCCATGCACTTAGCGAACGATCGACAAGGGCGTATGAAGACGTTCGCCGGAAGGTCCAGCATTTCATCAACGCCGCCGAAGATCGCGAGATTATTTTTGTGCGCGGAACCACCGAAGCCATCAATTTAGTGGCTCAGAGCTACGGGCGCCAGATAATCGGTGAAGGGGATGAGATCCTCATTACGACTCTGGAACATCATTCCAACATTGTGCCCTGGCAATTGCTTTGCGAAGCCCAAAAAGCGCGTTTGCTCGTGGCTCCGATCGACGATGCCGGCGACGTTGAGTTGGATTCCTTCGAAAAGCTTATTACCGAAAGGACGAAGCTGGTGGCAGTGGCTCATGTCTCAAACGCGCTTGGCACCGTAAATCCCTTGGCCCAGATGATCGACATTGCTCATCGGAAAAATGTCCCGATTTTGGTGGATGGGGCTCAAGCGATTCCTCATTTGCAGGTAGACGTGAAGGAACTGGGCTGCGACTTCTATGCTTTTTCCGGGCACAAGCTTTTTGGCCCCACGGGAATTGGTGTGCTTTACGGCAAGGCCAAATTACTCGAAGCCATGCCTCCTTATCAGGGAGGCGGCGACATGATTGCTTCGGTTACCTTTGAGAAGTCGACCTTCAATAAGATTCCCTTCAAGTTCGAGGCCGGCACGCCGGATATCGCGGGCGTTGTGGGGTTGGGTGCCGCTATCGATTATGTAAGTCGCATTGGATTTGACACCATCACCGCCTATGAACTGGACCTCCTGAATTATGCACGGCAGAAGATTTCCGGCATCCCCGGTGTGCGGATCATGGGAAATGCCCGCGAAATCGCCAGCGTATTGTCATTCCTGTTGGACGAGATTCATCCTCACGACATTGGGACGATCCTTGACCAGGAAGGAATCGCGATCCGTGCGGGACATCACTGTGCCCAACCGGTCATGGATCGTTATGGTGTTCCCGCCACCGCACGAGCTTCTTTCGCTTTTTACAATACCAAAGAAGAAATTGATGTGTTGGTTGAGGGTTTGCGGAAAGTCTTGGAGGTATTCGGCTAATGTCGGACCTGCGCGATCTCTACCAGGAACTCATTCTTGACCATACCCGGAGACCCCGGAACTTTCGCAAGATGGAAGGGACAGAGGCCAAGGCCGATGGGCATAACCCGTTGTGTGGGGACAAGATTACGGTCTTCCTCCATCTCGATAAGGGCGTCGTTACGGATATCAGCTTCCAGGGCTCAGGCTGTGCGATCTCCATGGCATCGGCTTCCATGATGACAGAAAGTCTGAAGGGGAAAACGGTGGCGGAGGCCAGGGAATTATTCAAGGTCTTTCATGAACTATTGACTGGAAGTTCCGACAGCCCGTTGGATCCTGAACATTTGGGCAAGCTCATCGTATTTTCCGGCGTTAAAGAATTTCCAGTGCGCGTGAAATGTGCCACCCTTGCCTGGCACACCTTGAATGCTGCCCTCGAGCATCAACAAGAACCAGTATCGACGGAGTAATCGCGAGTGGGGGGATCTGACGCTTAGAAAGGGGACGGTGATTCGTCCTGTTTCGATCTATCCCCCTCTTTTATTGAAGGCACGGAGCCACGACCATGGATGCAGCGGATTTTCCGGAAAAATCTGAAACGAAGTCGACAAATGCCTCGGCGGGGACACCTGAAGAAGTCAGGCCGGTGGTGGACTCGGATGAACTTTATGAGAGAATCGTGGATATGATCCGCACCATTTACGATCCGGAAATTCCCGTGAATATCTACGAGATAGGCCTCATCTACAGCATCGACATCAGCCCATCCTATGAAGTGCATATTCGGATGACGTTGACTTCCCCAGCCTGCCCGTCGGCGGGAACCCTCCCCGGAGAAGTGGAAGACAAAGTGCGAGGCATGGAAGGGGTGAACAGTGTTCGTGTGGAAGTTGTCTGGGATCCTGTATGGACTCCCGCAATGATGTCCGAAGCTGCCAAGCTGCAACTTGGCATGTTCTAGCGGTTCGCTCCCGGCACTCCTGCTTGTCCTCGCAGTGCCAGTTGTTCAGCGCCTATCGGGTTTCGAAAGTAGACTCTAGACGGGCTCAACAGTGACTGCGGTTCCGTAGCAAAGAACCTCAGTGACGCCCTGCATGAGCTCTGTTGCATCGTATCTCACTCCGACGATTGCATTCGCTCCAAGCTCCTCCGCATGCTCAACCATGAGTTCGAAGGCTTCCGCTCTTGTCTTCTCGCAGAGGTTTGTAAACAGTGAGATATTTCCTCCCACCAGCGTCTGAAGAGAACCCCCAATCGTTCCAAAGAGTGAACGCGATCGAACGGTTATTCCCCTCACAACCCCGAGAGATCTGGTAATCCGGTATCCATCCAACATGAAGGTCGTTGTGGTCATAGAATGTTGCATGCTGACTTGCTCCTCTCACACAGAGTTTCTGGTTTAAACCTTTGATCGAGCGAGGGCCAGGACTTTGGAATTCCAGCGAATCCGGTCTCATCCAGCGCCTATGTCATCGTTTGAAAAATGGTCCCAGCGAAGGGAAGCTCCTTGGGCATTGATCCTTCATGGGAAAGGAGCCACCGTTTGCGATCCAATCCGCCTCCATAACCTGTCAGCGAACCGTTTGCGCCCACCACTCGATGACACGGCACAATAATCGAAATCGGATTATGTCCGACAGCCGCTCCCACAGCCCGAGCCTTGTTGGACTGCCCCAGGGCGATGGCGAGCTCACTGTAACTCACGGTCCTCCCCAAAGGGATCTGCAGAAGCATGTTCCAAACCCGAATCTCGAAGTCGGTGCCTCTGAGGTCCAATGCCAGAGGAGACAAAAGGGGAAATTTGCCTCCAAAGTAATGTTTAAGCCATTTTCCAGGTTTCTTGAAAACCAGATGGGACTTATCAATAAGCCGATATTCGGAATAGAGCCGTTGCAGTCTGTCTTCAAATCCCGCTACCCTGGCGGGCTCGTAAAACTCCAAAATACATAGCCCATTCTCTCCTGCCACGGCAATCATCGGGCCAAGCGGAGTGTCAAATCGCGTTCGGTAAAGGGCTTCCATGTGAGCCTCACGTCTTCCATCGGTCCCCCCAAAATTGCTGCAAGATCCTCCGCCGGGATCGTCTTTAGGATGAAGGCTGACAATCACCTTAAGGAGGAAGGCCGATGCAAAGGTACTCTTTTTTGTTGATGTTGCTGGCTTTGCTGCTCAGCATGCCTCTTCAGGCTGTTGGGCACGAAGGTTGCGAAATGGAAATTCTGGTCAATAGTAACCCTGTCCCGGAATATTCCCATAATGGAAAAATTTACATTGAGGCCCTAAAGAATAGGGAGTATGCCGTAAGACTTCGAAACCCCTACAACTCAAGGGTAGCAGTGGCACTGGCCGTAGATGGTCTCAACACGATCGATGCCCGGCACACCTCGGCCGCGAATGCAAAGAAATGGATTCTGGGACCTTATGAATCCATCACCATCGAGGGTTGGCAGGTCAACCTGCAAGATGCCAAGAAGTTCTATTTTACCTCCGAAGAGAAGTCCTACGGGAAATGGCTTGGACAGACACAAAATCTTGGAGTGATTTCAGCAGTTTTCTATCGGGAGAAGTCTTCCCCTCCGGCATGTCCGATTCTATCCAGAGAAATGAAGAATCAAGGTTCAGCACGGGATGACCGGGAAGAGGGCCCTTCGCTCAAGTCGTCAAATGAGCCAGCGGATCGTTCTTCCAAGTCATCGAGTGGAGCGATCGGCAAGATCCCTTCATCCGAGGAGTCGGCTGCAACCGGAATGGGCACCAATACAAATCATCCCATCCAGTGGGTTTCCATGGAACTTGATCCCACACCGGTTGCCGTCATCAATCTGAGATATGAATATCGAAACACCTTAGTTTCCATGGGAGTGTTGCCGCCGCCTTTTTGCCGATTCCCATTGGAGCGGAGGGAGCGTGCGCAAGGGTTTAACGATCAGGGCTTTTGTCCTGAAATCCGATAGTCTTGCTTTGAATCTCGGGAGCCGGAACTGCCTCTGCGCTCATTTTTTTTCGGGTTTTGGAGGGATGGTTTCTGCTCTTGGGGTAACTTGAGAAAGATTGGGTGGAATTGCGGCTTTGACATTTCCAACGGCCCAGCCAATTCCACCCAGCAGAACGCTCTGGAAAGTCGGATTTGTCCAGACGTCTTCACGATGGCCCATGGAAGTATAAAAGACCCGGCCTTTCCCTTCCTTTCGAGCCCACGTCGCTGGATAATCCGGACGTTGATAATCGGTTCCTTCCATCCCTTGCGTGACCTGAACGAGAATGACATGAAGGTCCGGAGCGAAATTCTTCAGAGAATACCACTCCTCCTTCATTTTGAATTCCGTCCCAAGATTCTCTATGCCTGGGAAATGAGGAGACACGATGCGCATTGCTGCCTCTTGCTGCGGTCCGTGGCGAATAAATTCGCCTCCAAGCATTTGAATATAGGGATCTCTTCTTTCCAACGGCTGAGTTTCGAATTCAAGACCGGCAGAATGAAATGTGTCTGAGGCAGAATGGGTCCCCAGAAATCCTTTTCCTGATCGAATAGCCTCCAAAAGGGCGACTTTACCCTCAACCGTCATGGGAGGCTGTTTGTCCGTCAATGACTGAGTCAAATCTCCAGTCGTGTAAAAGAAGATCGCATCGAACCCTCGAAGGTTCTCTCGGGTGAAAATGGAACCATCCTTGGTTGCTACCACATCAAAGCCATGTGTCCTGCCCAGTTCGATCATTACTTTCTCGGCGGGACTGAGTTCGCCACCATTGCGTTTGATGGAATTATGCTCATAGCCAGAAGACTTTGAGAAAAACAAGATTTTGCGCGTCGGGTTTTTTGCGAAGAGGTCAAAAGCAGGGTGCAGGACCCAACCCGCCCCACTGGCTGTAAGAACGCGTAGCGCCTGGCGGCGGTTGGCCATGAGGTGAATCAGGTCAGATAGAGTATGTGGCATCCGGTTTCCCCTATTGAATTTCGGCGATCTGCTTCTCGATGGCAGCCAGTGAGGATTCGAGAAACGTTTTGTAGCGCGCGTTATGCGTTGCCTGGATATCGTGCAACAGGCGGGTTCTGGCAAGCAGCAAGGCCTCTTTCTCCCGTGACGGGCGCGGAGGTCGGACTACATGACGGCCTTTGATTCCGCTCGACGTCTCTTCTTTCCTTTCAGCCCGAGAAGCGTCGATTTGATTTTCCACGGATTTGCTATCCCATCCTCTTGCCATAAATCGCTCCAGTCGGTGTGACGGTAGTTATTCGAGTAAGGTGGGAAAAGAATCAGAAAACGAAAGCAATCACCGGACAATCTCGCCGGTGCACCTGGAAAGACATCAATGATGGGGGATGATACCAGCCCAGGCCGTTCCCATGATGATGTCGTAGAGCTCAGGGAAACGAGCCTTCAAGTCTGACGCGGCGAGCCGTTCTGCCAGGACGGTGCCCCCTTCAGTGCCAACCGTGTAAGAAAGGCCCTGTCTTTCACTGTACACTGTAATTCGATTCTTTCGGGTTTCCAGGATAAGGATGGCCTGCTTCATCTCTGGAACGGGCGCTTTCGTGATGGCCGGTGGAACAACCGTTGCGGCTCGCGGGGTAGTGAGCCTGAAAGTCTGCTTTTCTTGTGTAATCCATGGAGAAGGCTGACGATCATCGGCAGTCATTGTCAGCGGAGTAGCAACTGAGAGCAAGCCAGACCAGAAAAAAGCCCCAATGGTTAGGCAGAATCGTTGCATTGGACACTCTCCTCAGGAGACGCTTTCCTATTGAAACCAAGCCGTGACGGTCCGTGATGACCGGGAAATGATTGAAGACGAGATTAGGTCAGGAAACAGTGATGATATGGTTGCTTTGAAGGGCCGACGTCAGAAGACTTCCAGGCTACTGGGGGCACTTCGTCCCCGAGAAGACTCTCCCTCTTCCCATTCAGCCTTATTATACCTCAAAAGGTGTCCGCACTATGGTAATGTTTTGATCTCAGGAGTGATATCTAAACGATGGGGAGCAAGAATGCGAGATTATCTCGAAGTCGCCGTTGAAGCCGCCAAAATTGGCGGGGAAGTATTGAGACAGCATTACGGGAAAATCAAAGAGATTGAGTATAAAGCCGAAATTGATTTGGTGACCCAGGTCGATAAACGTTCGGAAAAACTCATTGTCGAATGGCTGACTTCACGATTCCCTCAGCATTCCATTCTGGCAGAAGAGGGCACCGAGATGAAGCGGTCCGAAGAATTCAAGTGGGTCATTGACCCGTTGGATGGCACCACAAACTATGCGCACGATTACCCGCTTTTTGGGGTCTCCGTTGCCTTGGAACAGAACCACCAGCTGACAGTGGGAGTTGTTTACAATCCGGTGAGCGAAGAATTATTCGTGGCGGAGCGGGGGAATGGAGCTTATTTGAACGGCAGGAGAATCTCCGTCTCTCAAGTAAGCCCTTTACGTCAGGCGCTTGTGGCGACGGGATTTCCCTATGAATTGTTCAAAGATCTTGACGATGCCATGAGTTATTTCGTCGGTTTCATGAAGACAGCCCAAGGGGTGCGACGGGATGGGTCGGCCGCGCTCGACCTCTGTTTCTT
This sequence comes from Terriglobia bacterium, assembly GCA_046331665.1. Lineage (GTDB taxonomy): Bacteria > Acidobacteriota > Terriglobia > Versatilivoradales > Versatilivoraceae > CAWBAT01. The sequence continues at coordinate 26,164 of JAXLQK010000045.1, forward strand.
GGCGATGGGGCGCACGGACGGGTTCTGGGAGAGGAAGCTCAAACCATGGGATTCCGCGGCCGGGGTCTTGATTGTGCAGGAGGCCGGTGGCACAGTTACCGATTTCAATGGGAGGGATTTTTCCATATATGGCGACGAGCTCCTGGCCAGTAACGGGCTGATACACGACTCGATGATAGCGGCCATTCGAGATCGAATCCGACCATGAACTGGGGAGGCAGGTCATCGCCAGGCCGGCTTGAATGGCGCCGGCAATCTGGAGCCAGAGCGTCTCTGCGGTTTTTGCGAGATATGCATTGGAGCGAATGGCAGGTGCCAATGATGGTTCCGATTTGTAGCGAGGAATTGGTTTGACCCTCCGCCCTGCTCTCTTTTCCAACCTGACGTCGTCCAGAAAGAAGTTCGTGATTCTCTGGCTATGCGTCCTTACCCAATGGTTCAATCTCTCACCCTGGGCGCACATGACGGGGGTGAGCTATTCCGAAATTGAAATCTCCAAGACTGAGATTAAGATTTGGCTGCAACTCAATCTGCGTGAGCTCCAGATGGCCCGTCAGCTTGATCGCAACGGGGACCTGCTCATCACGGAAGAGGAGATCAAGGCGTCATCTTCCCTGCTTGAACCACCCCTCCTCGAACAAATCCAAATTGTAAGCAACGGGGAGTCGGGGCGAGGCCGATTGGACGAGTTAAATTTCAACCCTCCAAGGGGAGAGCTTCGCTGTCATCTTATTTATTCCTTTGTGAAGCCACTGGAGGATGAGGTCCTGTTCCGGGTTCGGTTGCATTCTCTGACAGATTCGGGACATTGGAATCTTGCCCGTTTGAAATATGATGGGCTTGAAGAGCAGCGCTCCTTCAATCTGGAAACTCCGGAAGGGAAAATCGAGCTACGGCGGGGGCCAGGAAGTTATCTGAAGCTGGCCTGGCGCTATTTCGTCTATGCCGTCCGGGAGTTCGTTTCTACTCCGGAAGTGCTCCCATTTTTGCTTGCCATCATTCTGATCGAGTCCACCTGGCGCGGATCCAGAGCGATTCTCATCATGATGTTTCTTGGACAAGCAATTGGCTTTGCCTATGACACCTGGCAGGGCCCATCCTTTTCCGTTCGTTTTGTCCATTCAGCCATTGCCATGAGTGTTGCCTACATGGCAGCCGAAAATTTGTTCATCCAAGGCGTCCGGTATCGAGCCATTATTTCCGGGGTGCTGAGTCTCATTTTTGGATTGAACTTTTCTGACTTCGTGCGCAGTATTGGCTATCCTAGGAAGGGTATGGCTCTATCTGTACTCTCCTTTCAGTTGGGGTTGGCTCTATCTGTAACTCTCTGGGGTGTTGCTATGTTTGCGATCTTAAAATGGCTTCGGCCCTGGACTTACTACCGGCGACTCTTCTTGATCCTGTCATTTCTACTCGCGGGATTTGGCTTGTACCGCTTTCTGCAGGTAACCTTTTAAGCTCTCCAAAGTCCAATCAGGTCGGGAAGCATCCCCACTTGGATCAACCCTCTTATTCATTTCAACCCCTCAATGCTTCAGGTTCTATCATGGATGCGCCAATCAGTTAAGAATGCAAAACTCGGCTGGAAGCGAAGTCAGGAGGGGACTCTGAGATAAGACCTCAAAAAGGGGAGGGAAGGCAGCGGGAATGTCAGAAACAATCCGGATGCGGGGAGCTTTTACTGCAGTAAATCCTCCAGGTGATAAATCATCTCTTTGCGGCTATATGCCGCGATTTCAACAATGCCTGTATCCATCCGAATGGCATCTTCAGGGCAAGCCTCAACGCAAAAGCCACAAAAAATGCAGACGCCAAGGTCAATATCAAAGCGCAGAGGATACTTTTCGACGTTCGGGTCCGGATGCTCTCCAGCCACGATATAAATACACCGGGCAGGACAAGCGGTTTCGCACATCATGCAGGCCACGCAGCGAGGACTCCCGTCATCACGCTGAGTCAACCGATGGCGGCTCCGATAGCGCGGTGAGAAGGGACGCCGTTCTTCAGGATATTGAAAAGTCACGGCACCCTTTTCCAGAGTCTGAAGCCCCAGTTGGGTTTTCAGATGCTTCATGAGATTCACGAAGAAATGGCGTCCCGTGAGCCAGAGCCCTCTGAAAACTTCAACCAAATAAAATTTTTCAACAAGTGTCAGTTCGCGTCGTTCCATGAGTCGGTTCTGAATTGTCATTGGAGGAGAAGGATGACAGCTCCTGTCACAGTAAGTTGATGATCGAAAGCGGGAAAATCATCTGCCAACCGAGACGCATGAGCTGGTCATAGCGAAATCGGAAGTGTCCATCGGATCAGCAATAATAGCCAACAAAAAAAGAACACCTTGATTCCGTAGGAAAGGACCTGCAAAACTGCCACCCAAAGTTGCGAAACTTCCAGGGTTGTTCCTCCCGGAAAGTGAAAACCATTTTGATACAAGTAGGGGACCTGCCAGCCGCCAAAAAAAAGAGTTGTCACGAGAGCCGAAATCAACACGGTTTCAACGAAATCCGTCAACATAAACAGTCCGAATTTCATGCTGCTGTATTCGACGAAATAGCCAATAATTTCTGACTCACCTTCCGGCAAATCGAAGGGGACCCGCTTGGTTTCAGCAATCCCCGCTATCAGAAACAAAAGACATCCCAACGGCTGAACCACGACTCCCCATTTGGGAAGAAATCCCCAAAGCAATTGTCCCTGTCCCCGGACAATTTCCTGAAGGCTCATGGATTCAAAAACCATGAGGACTCCGAGGATTGTGGCTCCGATGGTGATTTCGTAAGAAATCATCTGGGAGCTTCCACGCATGCCTCCGAGAAAGGCATAGTTATTGTTGGAAGACCAGCCGGCCAATACCACTCCATAGATGCCCAGCGACATGGCGGCAAATACAAAAAGGACCCCGACATTCAGGTCAATGACCTGGAGGCTAATTCGCGTCCGAATAAGGTGACAACGTTTCCGAATGGGATAACGGCAAAACCAACCAGCGCAAAGAACGCAGCCAGGAAGGGGGCCATCCCATGAATGAAACGGTGTGCCTTCGCCGGGATGAAGTCTTCCTTGGTGAACATTTTCAAGCCATCGGCAAGCACCTGAAAGAGCCCGAAAAGCCGGAATCCCAGGATCGAGGCACGGTTTGCGCCAATGCGATCCTGCATGACGGCACTTTGTTTTCGTTCCATCCAGGTCAAGATTGCCGCCAAGTTCAGGACCCCGATCAATACCAACAATACTTTCGTGAGCTCAATTCCTAACGACAACCACATGTGTCTTTACCCATCCCGATTCAATCAGACTCCTGCTGCGATTTCAGAGGAGGTTCATCATTTAGTCTGCGCCTCATGGCCCAAGCCGCCTCAACCCTGCCCCCGTCAACTCTCCTTAGACAACGCAGGCTCACCGATTTTCGCTCCCCTGTCGCTGACTTTGGCGTAGCTTAAGTTTTTGAATTCACTTACCCGATCTGCCAAGGCATTAAAAATCTCTTCCGAGGTTTTCATCGGGAATGGTTTTCCCATGGACTCGGCCAGCCGGGCTACAATTTGCCAGGTCGGCAATGAATCTCCCAAGGGCTCCACGGCCTGCCGGATCCTTTGGACTCTGCCTTCAAAATTCGTAAACGTGCCGTCAACTTCCGCATAAGTTGCGCTCGACAGGATCAGGTCGGCCAGCATCGAAGTTTCATTCTCGCTATGGCCGACATAAATGACGTATTCAAACCCAGAGAGGAACCTTTTTCCTGCCTCTTCACCGAGCTTTCCAACCAAATCCTGTTCGAATAAGCAGAGCAACTTCCCTTCTTATTCTGAGGGGAATCCATGATCTGAGAAGGTCGAATCCTTTTCCTGTTTGCAAGATCACTTGGGCTCCCCATGTGTTGGGATGGCGATCGGCCTGCAAGAGCAGGTTATCTCCCGAGGCTAAATGAGGTTCCGGAACTTTATAATCGATTTGTGATATCCCCAGCTCCTCTACGAACAGCCTTCGCATCAAGAAGAAATCCTCGTTGGTCAACTGAGGCGAGGCGACAATGACGACGGAGTCGGCGCCGCCGTGCTGCAAGGCAGTAGACAACTTCTCGGAGACTCTTTGGATCGCCTCGTTCCATTCGATCGGCCGTTGGAGCGTTTCCTGTTTCTCAAGGCATCCGGCGAGGCGTGAAGGGCTGTCAATAAATTCAAATCCATAACGGCCAATATCACAAATCCACCATTGGTTAACCTCTGGATTGTAACGGGGTTTCAGTCGCATGACACGTCTGCCTTCGGCATGATGGGGGCGCTCGGCATTGGTCTCGATGGTAATATTGCAGCCGCGGCTGCAACCGTTGCAGACGGAATTGGTCTTATTCAAGTACCAGACCCGGCACTGAAATCGGAAATGGCGGTCCGTCAACGCGCCCACCGGGCAAATGTCAATGACATTTCCGGAATAGTTGTTTTCCAGGGACTTATCCGGCAGTAGTTGAATTTCGGACCGTCCGCCTCGATGGAGAATCCCGATTTCATGACTCTGAGAGACTTCCTCCACAAATCGCACACAGCGCGAGCAGAGGATGCAGCGTTCGTTGTCGAGCATGACATGCGGACCAATCGCTTGGGCCTTATGCCGCTTGACTTTGTCTTCATCCATCCGGCTGTCGTACAAGCCGAACTTCATGTAATATTCCTGCAAATAACATTCCCCGGCCTGATCGCAAACCGGACAGTCTAACGGGTGGTTTAGAAGCAGGAATTCCAGGACCCCGCTTACGGTCTGCTTCACTTTTTCGGTGTTGGTGGAAATCACCATGCCATCCGTGACCCGCGTATAACAAGCAGGTTGCAGCTTGGGAACCTTTTCGATTTCGACGAGGCACATCCGGCAGGACCCGGCCAAACTCAGTCCGGGATGGTAGCAGTAGTGCGGAATCTCAATCCCCAACTGCTCAGCCCCTTGAATGATAGTGGAACCTTCAGGAAGATTGATTGACTGTTGATTGATGGTAACCGTCGGCATAGAACCTTTGTCTCACTCCGAAACGATGGCGCGGCCGTCCTTAACTCTTGAGCCGCTCAACATCACAGCGTTTTTCACTGACGTGGTATTCAAATTCGCTGCGAAACTTTTGCAAAAAACTGCGCACGGGCATGGCAGCTGCATCCGAAAGGGCACAAATCGTGGTCCCCATCATATTGAAAGCGACATCCATCAATTGATCGAGATCCCTGGCCTGGGCCTGTCCGTCGTGAACTCGCTGCAGGGTTTTTCTCAACCAAACAGTCCCCTCACGACAGGGAGTACACTGCCCGCAGGACTCATGGTTGTAAAACTTTGAAATGCGCAACAGAGCCTTCACCATACAGGTGTGTTCGTCCATGACGATGACTCCACCCGACCCGAGCAGGGACCCAATGGCGGCGACAGAATCGAAATCCATTTTCACGTCGATCTCTTCGGCCTTCAAGACCGGGACCGAACTCCCGCCCGGGATCACGGCTTTGAGTTTCTTGTCGCCTCGAATGCCCCCCGCGACGTCATAAATAATCGTGCGGAGAGGGATCCCCATGGGCAATTCATAATTTCCCGGCTTTTTCACGTGGCCGCTCACCGAAAACAGCCGAGTTCCGCCATTTTTGGGAGTTCCCAAACCGGCATACCAGTCTCCACCTTTCTGGAGAATCGGAACAACAGCCGAGATGGTTTCCACATTGTTAATGACTGTCGGGCAGCCGTAGAGCCCGAAGGTCGCAGGGAAGGGCGGTTTCAGTCGAGGCCATCCCTTCTTGCCTTCCAGGGACTGCAAGAGGCCGGTTTCTTCCCCGCAAATATATGCTCCAGCCCCGCGGTGAAGGTGGACGTCAATGTCGAAGCCCGAGCCTAAAATATTTTTCCCGAAGTAACCGGCTTCATAACAATCCTCAATGGCTTTCTTGAGAATTCTAGCCTGTTCGTAATACTCTCCACGAATGTACAGGTAACAGGTGTGGGCTCCGATTGCATAGCCGGCAATCGCGATTCCCTCCATCAGCAGGAAGGGATTGCGTTCAATGATCACACGATCTTTGCACGTTCCGGGCTCGCTTTCATCGGCATTGATGACCAAATAGCGCAATTTGTCCAAATTCTTGGGAATAAAACTCCATTTCATGCCGGTAGGGAAGCCGGCGCCGCCCCGGCCTCTTAGCCCGGACTTCTTAACCTCTTCGGTGACCTGGTCCGGTTTCATTTCGAAAAGGCACTTGCGCAGGGTTTCGAAACCGCCAACTTCCCGGTATTGACCCACGGTAAGGAGAGTCTTTTCCTGTACATCCTTTAAAAGCACGAGCTCAGACATTTTTTCAGTTCACCCTATCAATCCCACGTCGAAAGAAATAGGATCTCCCATTTGCGAGCTTGCCAAGGATCTACCTGGCGTCGGAAGAAGACCTTCCCCCGCCGCACGGAAGGTAGATCCACTTCCCATGGCCGCAGCAAGGATCTTGAGGCTTTCGATATCACAGACCCGATCTCCGGGTGCGTGCAAACTCCAGAGGCGCTATCGGTCCAATTCACCCGCGATCATGTTGATGGACCCGAAGGTGGGAATCATGTCTGCCATCATATAGCCCTCAATCATTTTGTGCAGACCTGCCATTAATGTGAAGCACGGCGGACGGACGCGCACCCGATAGGGGCGATCTGATCCATCGCTCACGACATAGAATCCCAACTCCCCATTGGCACCCTCGACGGCCGAGTAGACTTCTCCCTTAGGCGGCTGAATCCCGTGACCGTCCATGATCAACATAAAATGGTTCATCAATCCTTCAATATTCCCGTAAGTGTTCTGCTTGGCAGGCAGTACCGCCCGTTTCTCCGGAGCGATGACTTCATTGTACTGCGAGCCTTCCAACCCTTTCAGATTGGGCGAGAGCTGTACCAGCGTTTCTCGAATCCCGCGGGTTTGACCCATCTTGGCACGATCCACCATCTCGTGAGCTTCAACGACCTTCCCGTCGGCATCCACTTGCAAAGGGCCCTTAGGCATTTGCTCGAGCGCTTGTTCGGCAAGGCGGAGACTTTGCCTCATCTCCTCCATTCTCACTTGATAGCGATCCAGGTTATCGCCGGTTGTCCCGAGCGGCACGTCAAATTGCAAGCGATCATATACCAAGTAAGGCTGGTCTCGGCGCACATCATAGTCAACGCCCGCAGAGCGCGCTACTGGGCCCGTAAAACTATAGGCTATCGCGTCTTCACGCCGGATCAACCCCGTTCCCTGCATGCGATCTACAAAAATTCGATTGCGCGAAAGCAACTTGTCCACTTCAGCCAAGACTTCGCGGACCTTCTTGAATGTTTCACGGGCGTTTTTCTGAAAATCGGGCGGAAGATCACCGCTCAGCCCTCCGACCCGACCATAGGAAATGGTCAAGCGCGCCCCGGTCACGGATTCAACAAGCTCCCAAAGAAATTCGCGAGCCTTGATCATGTAGAGGAAAACCGTCATTGCGCCGAGTTCCATGGCGGAAGCCCCGATGCACGTCAAATGATCACTAATCCGTGAAATCTCGCTCATGAGAACGCGAATATACTTGCACCTTTCCGTGATCTCAATTCCCAGCAGCTTCTCGACCGCCTGGCAATACCCGAAATTGTTGATGAGCGGGGAAACGTAGTTCAGTCGATCGGTGTAGGGGATGGGGTGGTTGTAACCCCCTTGCTCACAGCTCTTCTCAAACCCGCGATGCAAGTAGCCGATCTCCACATCGGCATGAACGATCGTCTCCCCTTCCAACTGAGTGATGATCCGGATGACTCCGTGCATTGCCGGATGCGAAGGCCCGACGTTCAAAAGGGTACTATGGGTAGTTAGCTTGTTGTCGACATCAAGGTCTGGAGTTGTCATCGCTTGTTTTTATTCGACTAACCGTTCACCCTTCTTAGGGTCATTCCCCGTCAACTGGAGCACACGACTGATCAATTGACGAATGATTCTTCTCTTCCGCTGCAGGGAGCTTGTCTTCAGGCTGACCTTGGCGCCGGCCATCATTTCGTGCCCGCCCGCCGCTCCCAGTTCCCCAAAGGCCAGCCGCAGGAGACTCCCAGCGTCATTGCTTCGGTCGATGGTTCGCGCCGAAACCAAAACGTCTCCGTTAAACGTCCCAAAACAGAACCCCCATCGTATCTTCTCCAGGCGCATCAGGAAATCGGCAACCTCGGCCACGATATGCGGATTCTCAACATTTTCAATTTTGGCAATGACGACATCTCCATAAATGGTGCTGTTTTCGAGCGCGGAGTGGATCGTCTGATAGTACTCTTTGCTGACGCGGGCATTTTCGATGTTTGCCAGCAACTTTTGATCGACGTGCGGATAGAGGAAATGCCTCAGGCGAGCTTCTATCTTGCCGACTTCTCGGGAAAGGCCTTCGGTTTCACTCTTGATGGCGTAAAAGAGTGCCGTCGCGAGCTTTGAATCAAATTCCAGCTTGGAGGCGATTAAATATTCCGTGATGATGGAGGCGGTGACGTTGTATTTTGTCTTGATTTCCCGATACGGAACCCTCCGGCTGGCTGGACGTAATGGATGATGGTCGAAAACAATCTTCGGAAAGAGATTGACTGGCAGGGAATTGTTACCCGTCGTGGGTTGGGTGTCCACCATGGCGATACAGGGATAGTCCTTGAGGGGAATTCGGGACATCGAGCACAATTTGATGTCCAGATGCTTAATCATGGCTCGATTTTCGGCCCGTCCTACAATTCCAGAGTAGCCAATCAGTGAAGACTTTTCAGCTAATTTGCTTAGCAAAAACTGGAGCCCGAACGCACTGGCCAATGAGTCGGGGTCTGGATTGTCATGCATCAGGATGAGAACCTGATCCTCGTCCCTGATCACTCCGCCGAGTGAATGTAGTCTGTGTCTTATCTCTTGAATAGACATACAACCGTGGGAGCAAAATTAGTGCGGCGTCAAGCTACTCCCATTGGAAAGCACCTTTCCTCCATGCGTAGATATAGCCTGCCCCGAGAACCAGAATGAAGACGACAATCCCCATGAATCCGCGAAATCCCAAAGATTTGAAAACAACGGCCCAGGGATAGAGAAAAATCACTTCAATGTCAAACAAGATGAAAAGCATGGCAATAAGATAAAAACGGATGAAGAAACGATCCGTGGGCAATTGAAACGGTTGATACCCACACTCAAACGGAGCGCTCTTTTGTGGAGTGATCTTTTTCGGGCCGAGCAGGCTGCCCAGAAAAAGAATGGCTCCGACGAGCGCTCCCGTCACTACGAGCATTAAGAATAGCGGAAAGTAGTCTTGCATGAGGGTTATTGTTTCAATGGAAGATCAAGAGGATCCGGTCGAGGGGAGTGAGCCCATAATCTCTGGATTGATAACAAAAAACCACCATCCTTTTCTTGCATGAAAAGGATGGTGGCTTTGCAAACGATGACGCTTTTCCTGAAACCTCACTTCAACTCTTCAAGGAAGTAGTCTGAAGGTCGACGATATTCTCGATCTGGGAGAAACTGAAAATTCATGGGCTAACCCAGTATCTTAATCCTCGAAATTCTCCTCCCTTTCGACGTCAAAGAGACATCAAATCCAACGCGAGCCCCTTTGCGAATATCGTCCGGCCGGCACCCCATCGTGTCGACTTCTGGAAGAAAGAAAAAAATCTTTTCTCCCCTTTCACTGGTGATGAAACCGTAACCTTTTTCCGGATTATAGTTGGTTATTTCTCCTTCAGGATACCGTAACTTCATTTCCTTGAGAGCTTTGATAAATTCGGAGTCTTTCATCGCCACTACCCCCGTTTTCAAAGCAACTCATAAATTTTTTCAACCAGCCCCAACTCTGAAGAGCCAGTCCATTTCGTTCGCTTGATTTGCTGCGGGTCATCTGTAAGTCCAATAATTCACTTGTCTTGAAACACAACAACTTACAATCTCTAACCCCACTTAGACGCTACTCTATTACAGACCCCTCGTCAAGGGATTTCAAGTTGAGGTTTGGTACCGGAATTGATCAGATTCTGGGGATGCGAGCCATTCAGAAAGGGTCCTGGCTGTGGCATCTTTGCCGGAAAGGATCGGGTCTTTCACCGGCCATTGAATACCTATTGAGGGATCGTTCCAACGAATGCCCGACTCCGCCTTGCCATTGTAAATCCCCGTACATTTGTATTGAATTTCAGCAAATTCTGAGAGGACACAAAACCCTCTGGCAAACCCTGCCGGGGCATAGACCTGCTTCCTGTTTTCAGCGGAGGTCTCCACACCAACCCACTGTCCCAAGGTCGGGGACCCCTTTCGGATGTCGACAGCAACCAGGAAAGCCACTCCCAGCGTAACCCTCATTAGTTTGGCCATCGGTGGATCCCACTGGAAGTGAAGCCCTCGCACGACCCCCCGAACGGACCGGGAGTGGTTATCCTGGGGAAACCGGGCGGGGAGGCCCATTTCAGTAAAATGATCCTCCCGGAAGGTTTCCGCAAAGAAGCCACGCTGATCTTCAAAGACCCCGGTGGCAATAACCACCACTCCGTTTAAATGCTTGGACTCAATCTTGAATGGCATGTTGTATTCCTCAGTAAACGTGTATCCTCACTCCGCACTTAGGATACAGTTTGGCGTAAAGCCGAACTCGTCCTGGGGAGGAGCCGGGAAGGGCGTCAAGGCAGCGGTAGCCTACTGGATGGCAATGGTTGTCGAAGTCTCGCCAGCAATGTGTTTCTGGTTATCACGGACCAGTCGTTCTTTCCTGGCCAGTCTCCAGTCGGATTCGATCATCAATCGCACGAGCTCGGAGAACATGATTTTCGGCTGCCATCCCAATTTCTCGCGGGCTTTCTTGCAATCTCCTTGAAGAACATCGACTTCCGTTGGTCGGAAATAAAGCGGGTCGATTCGCACGTATTTTTCCCAATCCAGATCCAACATGGTGAATGTCGCTTCGACAAATTCCCGGACCGTATGGGTCTCTCCAGTGGCTATCACAAAGTCATCCGGCTGGCCCTGTTGCAGCATCATCCACATCGCCTCAACATAATCCCCTGCGAACCCCCAGTCTCTCTTGGCTTCTAGATTCCCCAAGTAAAGCAGGTCCTGGAGTCCCTCCTTGATTCGCGTAGCCGCCCGCGTAATTTTCCGGGTAACGAAGGTTTCTCCGCGACGTGGGGATTCATGATTAAATAAAATTCCATTTGAAGCATGCAATCCATAGGCTTCCCGGTAATTCACCGTCTGCCAATGAGCAAATACCTTGGCGCAGCCGTAGGGGCTCCTGGGGTAAAAAGGTGTTGCTTCTCGCTGGGGGATCTCGGGCGTATTGCCGAACATTTCGCTGCTTCCGGCCTGGTAATAGCGCGCTCGCGGGCAGGCGTCACGTATCGCTTCCAATAAAATCAAGGTTCCCAAAGCATCGGTCTCAACCGTATAAACCGGCTGGTCGAAGCTAATCCGGACATGGGACTGCGCACCCAAATTGTAGATCTCGTCCGGTTGTACTTGCGAAATGATGGAACGCAAACTAGATCCGTCTGTCAGATCTCCGTAATGAAGGACCAGGTGGATATTGGCTTCATGCCAGTCGTGATAAAGATGGTCAATCCGCTCGGTGTTAAAGCTGCTGGAACGGCGCTTGATCCCATGAACCTCATAACCCTTCAATAGAAGGAATTCAGTCAGATAGGACCCGTCCTGGCCCGTAATACCAGTTATTAGTGCGCGCTTTGCCATGAATTTCCCCACTCTTCCAGCGCCATTATACAAATGGTTTGGAAAGAGGCAATTGAAAAGGGAAAAGGAAAAACTAATCGGGGATGTCAATCTCATTCTTGCAAGGATAACGTCTTAGCAAGGCTTAAAAGGGATGAGAATTCTTAAGCCTGCGAGGTCGATGCTTACATGTCTGGCAGGTTCTCCGGCTGTCTTCGAATCCTGGAGACAGGACAAACTCTGTGGATTTGGGCGTGTGGGTCAGTTGGCAATCAATTACCTAAGAATTCCCCCAAGGTTGCACTAATTGACCACTATGAGAGGAATGATTTCTATCTCATCAAAGTGGAAAAATAATGCCTTTTTTGCGGTTTTGGTGCCTACTCTTAGCGTCAAAAAGCCTGAAAGTCATTGAAAAAATTGCGACTATCGATCCCTCTTGAGGATGCCCTCTGCTTCCTGCTAGTTTCAATTTTGATATTGAGGAAAAAACAGTCAGCAGGCCAAATTTGGTTGCCGGCTTGCACTTAGGTTATTAGCGAAGGCGAGTAGCATGTTCTGCCGGTGTCGAAACTGCAAGGCTCAGAGTTGACTGTGCGAGGCTCTTTTAGGAGATAGGGAAGATGTTTTTCAGCGTAATCAGGCGGTTGTGGACTCAGGTATTGATTGCCTTCGTCGAGGATTACACGATCGAAGGGTTCAAGAAAACCAGCAAGAAATTTGAGTTGCCGGAAAACTTGATGCACTTAGAGCCACAACTAAAGCGCAAGTTTACGATCTGTAATCTCTTTGCCAACCAAAATCTTTCAATCAGAGATATCTGCGTTGTACTCGATGCCACCAAGCATCAAGTGATTGAGGCCCTGATCGAACAGAATTTAATCGTGGAGCGGCGAAAGCGCAGAAAATCGTCCATTCCAAAGCAAAGTGCCCTATTAATCACGTCCGAAGAAACCAAGAAAGAGTCGGCTGACTCAAATTTGCCTGCCGAGTCAAATGATCTTGAGGAAGTCGACAGTCATTCAGAATCCGACTCGCCCGAGGCTCCCCCTTTAGCTACCGCACCTCCCGCTACGACGTCGAAAGACGACATTGAACCCAGTCCAATTCGCCGAATCGCCTAAGAACCGGAGCGGCCTTCCTTGCTCCATCGAATTTTTTCCGATGGTTCATCCGTCCCCAACAAAAGAGCTGATTGAACTCTCGGAACGGGTGGAGCTATATCAATCCGTCTGATTGAGTACGCTGGCTAATAAGTCTCGGCATGATGTTCAATGAGCTTTTGATATTGCTGCAAAGCGAGGCTGGAATCTCTGGAATGCACAATCCAAACGGATCTCGGCGTCGAGACTGATTGGCCCGGTCCCAACATTTGAGGCAACGGATAGTGCACTCCCACCTCTACATGGTTGTCTGGGGTTACTTTGGCTGTGAGCATGCCGCCTGGCACCCCGGACGAAAGGTAACCAACTGCCAATCCCATGGAGTCATTCCAGAAATCGAAGAATGGGAGAAAATTACCTGCCGCCGCACGGCTTAACGCAAACGGGGCAGAGAAGGCAAAGCGCTCATCAAGCTTGCAAGTGTGGTTGGGATCCGATTGCAATCCTTGATAGAAATTGAAATCAAATGATCGCAAACCAGAATGGAGACGGCTTGCGTCCAGCCGAAAGAAATCGTCGACAAGGCTGGAAATTCTGACCGATCGGGTCTTGTCGGTATTTCGAAACTCGCAGGAGACCATTGCCAGGTTTTGGTAGTCGTTATATAGGTCTACCTTGAGTTCTTTCTCGAAGGTGATGCCTTGTTTCGTTCTGGCCACACCGGTCAGGTGCAGACGTCTCCCAATTCCATACGGAGTCCCGATATCCGAGGTTCCTATGTTGGCGTAATCAACGCGAAAGTTCTTGAGCATTTCACCGTCGACATCAAGGAAGTGGTTGGGATAAGACTTTTCGTCGACTGGCGGAATTTCCTGGAAGGAGATCAGTTTCCCTTTTTCGTTCAGGAAAATTTTGCCATACAGGTCGGGATCAAAGCGAAGTTGAATTTCTGAATGCCGGATCCAAATTTCCCCATCTTGAAATGCCGTGAAACGAATTTTTGGACCCTTTTCGAGGGGAGGGGTTTTTTCAGGTTCACTGCACGCCCAAGGCAGTGACAGCAATAGCGCAAGGATCGCCATCCGGGAATTATGTTTCCATGGCGATCTGAGGCCCTGGACATGCGAACTAAGCCTGAGGCAAGCCATTCACTTCCCTTTGAACTCCGGTTTTCTCTTATCCAGGAAGGCCTTCATCCCTTCCCTCTGGTCTTCTGAGCTGAACAACAGAAAAAAATTTTTTCGTTCAAAGGCAATCCCTTCCGCCAAGGAACTCTCTTCAGCTTTGAGAATTGCTTCCTTCGCCAGTTTGACTGCCAGAGGGGCGTGGCGGCTGATTTCAACCGCAATCCTCCGGGCTTCGTCCAAACATTGTCCATCGGGGACGACCCGGTTTACGAGTCCCCAACGTTCGGCCTCTCGGGCGGTCAAGGTGCGTCCGGTCAAGACTAATTCCATGGCCCGGTACTTTCCCAGAGCTCTCGTCAGGCGTTGCGTTCCCCCGGCTCCTGGAATCACCCCAAGTTGAATTTCGGGCTGACCGAACCTCGCATTTTCAGATGCGACGATCATGTCACAACACATCGCCAACTCGCAGCCTCCTCCCAAAGCATATCCGCTGACGGCAGCGATCACTGGCTTGGAGACATTCTGTACGTTTTCCCACAAACTCACGGTATTCTTCTGGAACATCTCAATCGGATTGGATTCAACCATTTCGCGGATATCGGCTCCGGCTGCAAATGCATTCTCATCCCCCGTCAGGATGAGACAGCGGATTGCCTCATCCCGGTCCAACTCTTCCAGGGCCACGGTAAGTTCCTTCATCAGCAGGGCATTGAGCGCATTCCGGACTTTTGGCCGATGAATCTGAAGGATGGCAATGGCCTCTTCCTTTTGAATCAAGAGATTTTCGTAGGTCATGTCAATCTCCGCGGCCTGTGACCCTGGCTTGGTTTGTGTCCAAGTCCTACCCTGGAGAGATAAATAAGGCGGGGATTTATTGGGCCTGATAGCGGGTTTGGACCGAAGCTTCTCCCATCCCTCTCTGGATGAAGTGGTCCAGACAGATTTGAGACCAGGTTTCCATTTGTTCCCGTCGTTTCAATAACTGTTGGGGGGTCAAAAACGCCAGCTCCGTCAACCCAATTTCACCTTTAGAGATGGTTTCCGAAGCGAGTGTGCATAAATGTACGATTCCAAGGTGGACTTGGCCGACGGCCGTTGAATCGTCATTCAGCAAGGCAACAATCCGAGTGCGGAATGTTCCATCAGTTTTCAACTCCTCATGAAGCTCTCGTTGGACGGCGTTTTCATAAAAATCCAGTCCGGAGCCAAACAGGCTCTCGTCTGAGGGATTGATATGCCCTCCAATTCCAATCGAACTTTTGGCAACCAGCCGTTTCTCTCCCGAAGATTTACCCCGGACATAATGCAGCCAGGTGTCGCCTTTTTGAACCAGGACGTAAGGAATCACTTGCTTGTAAGTGGGATCCGTCTCAGCAAGAGCCCGCGGAAGAAATCGGCAAATTGCTTTGTCAAGGATCGCGGGGATGTAGCGATTTACATTGAATTCAATCCCCTGGAATTCTCCGATCTCATCGAATAATGTTCGGGGGAACGCAAGCACAAGTTCGTCTGCCATCTTTCATCTCCGTCCAAAAAATGTCTTTAGGTTAGGCAGGATTCAGTTCAAACACAACCTCTAATTGAACGAGACAAGATCATCCCGGAATTTCGATGGGATATGCTATATTCGGGCTGGAGGTGCAGAGGGTCTGGTGACTCTCCTGGTCTTCAAAACCAGTGTGTCGTAACATAGTTGCGATAGGTGGGTTCGATTCCCATTCGCCTCCGCCACCCACATGACTCATTCTTCTCTGCAAAGCACCATTCAAATTGTTGTCGACAAGGAAGCCTCCTCTCCATGGCAAGACCACCCCATTGGAGGGATCGCTCTTCTACTCGAAAGGACCGCGGAACTCTTTGTGTATTACGGGGATCCCCTTGCCTACGAGACCGCCGAGCGGATGGGAGTGACCCCCTCTGAGGTTTATTTTGAAGCCATCTTCCCTGCCGTTTGGGGAGCGCTCTCCCTTTGCAAATCTCTGCGGCGCGCGGACCCGAATCTGTCGCTGCGGCAGTTTTTGCGACAGATTTCACCTCTTCCGTTGACGGATTTTGCCGGCTTGCCTGCCTGTCAACTCCTTCCTGCCAACCGATTGGAGAAGTTGCTCCTGCCAGGAGTAAAAGGGTATGTCTTGTTCAATGAAGAGAAGTCTCCGAATCGCCTGGGTCCTGCAGACCCCCAAGGAGAACAGGAGAACGACAACAATGGCATTGCGCTCTGTCTCCTTCCCTTCAATCTGGTAAGCATCAGGGCTTTGGATGTCCTGCATCTCCTGTGCAACCAAGGGCGGCGGGTAATCGCGAAAGTGTCGGAGAAAGCGGGATTTGGCGGACCCTATCTGGAGAAGATCTTTTCCCCTTTCGTGGAGCAGAACGCCTTGAGCTTTGTCTATGGGGGGCCGGATACCGGTGCCTTGCTCGTAGAACAGCCAATCTTCGATACCATCCATGTGACGGGAAGCATTCCCACCGGAAATGCCATCAAGCAGGCTGCGGGTTCAAGAAGGATGACCATGGAACTGGGCGGGGTCACGGCGGCTATCGTCTTCCCGGATGTGTTCACCCGGGGCGTGGAAGAAATCCGACAAGTGGCTCGCCAGATCGCCTATGGAACATTGGCGAACAACGGACAGCATTGTGTCAGCTATCAGATCGTTGTCGTTCCGGAAAAATGCGGTGGCTCCTTGAAGACATTGCTCTGGGAAGAAATTCTTTTGGCTGCAGGACGGGAAGGAGAGCAAGGCGGAAATCGCTTGCTCATCGATTCGGCATCTGCCAGTCGCCTTGAGAAGAAGGTTGCCGTGCTGAGCGAGGCCGGTGCCAGTGTACTTCCTCCCTTCGCAAAATTGGCCGACAGAGGGTTCCCCGCCACCCTCATCGCGGGGATCGATGCTGGATCCTATTTTTTGCGAGAAGAGGCCTTTGGCCCGGTTGCTGCCCTGTTGACTCTCCCGGATGATTCCTTTGCAAGAGACGCTTTGGATTTCGCCAACTCCTCAGCCCTGGCGGGGGATTTAGGAATCTCCCTGTTCACTGCCGATCCTTTGACGCCTGAAATGAAACGAATGGCTGCGGAACTTCGGCATGGGGTTGTCGCCATGAATGCCTATCCCGGTATTGCCTTTGCAACCTCATTGCCTTGGGGAGCTGGACCCTTGGGATTGAGCGGCGAAGGCTGGAGTCACAATTATCGGTTTCTTCCCGAAAATGAGATCCGCAAGGTAGTGCTCGTGTCTCCCCTGGGAAAGAAAAAATTAGGACCTCTGCAATGGGAAGATCCTTGGCTCTTGAACGTTAGTGGAGAATCTTCGTTCCGATTGGCCAAGGGAATCGTGCGATCCTCACTCGCCTTTTTTCAAGGGAGGAAATGGGAACTGTTCAAGGCCCAGCTGGAACTATTTCGGGCGCTCTTTCAAAGAGAGACCCAGGCCAGGACGATTGACCGGAGGCAGCACCTCGGCCCGTCGTAGTGTCATTCACGGGGGAGTCTGCCTCGGGGGCGCCTATTGGCCAGTCGACGATCCCTGACAGGTGGAGTTGCTTTCTCAGCGGAAGCGCTTGCGGCCATTCGTACATCCCCCACTCACATATCACGCGGGCTTCCCTCCGAATTTTCCCCGGATTTTGACGAATGGCCCGCAGGCGGGACTTTCAAGGATGCGTTAACCGGTTCGGAAACAATCCGGTGTACAGTTTCCACCAGCGCGTTCAAATCGTCTCTCCTGACTTCCTTCGTTTCGATGGTGTCATGCATCACGACCGTGATCGTCGACGGATAAAGCATCCAACTCCCCTTGCGGTTGAATTCGTAGGACCCACAGATACTCATCGGGACGATCGGTGCCCCGATGTGATGGGCCATGACGAATGCGCCTTTCTGGAAAGGTCCGACTCGGCCATCCAACGTTCGGGTGCCCTCGGCAAAGATGATAACGCTGATCCCCTGTTCGATGTGCGACTTGACTTGCGTCAGGGTCTTTTTGAACTGGGCGGGGCCGCCTCCCTTGGTCACGGGGATATTTCCGAACCGTTTCATCATCCATCCATAAGCAGGAATTTTGAAGTGCGAGTCCAGTTCCAGTCCACGAACGAATTGGGGGATCGCCGAATAAATGACGAAGGCATCAAAGAGGTTGACGTGATTGCAGATGAAGATGGACGTGCGCCGGGAATCGAAGCCGGGAGCAAATGTCACCTTGAATCCCACCCCGGCGACACGGAGGATATTCCGGAAGAACCAGCGTTGGGGCCGGTCATTGGTGCGGGGATCGAAGAAAATCCCCAGGATGACCAGCGCTGTACAAACTGTAAAAAAGTGGATCCCGCTAAGGATCCACAGCACGATACAGCGGAGGAGCAGGATGAATTGTTTCATACCAACACATCGAGAGCCTGTGGCAGTACTTCGATGGACTCGGGGATACAGGTTACAATTTCGCCGTCAATCATCACGTCAGTTAATTCAGAAAGTTGAAGGTCAACACGGTGGGCAGACTCTCGTGAGATCAAAGGATGCTCCATGTGGGCTCCCGTAAAAATTTTTGGAAACGTTTTTGCAAAATCCCACCGCTTCAAGGTTCCCACCCGCGTGAGTTCAATGAGGCCATCCGCCGTATCAGCAAAGGGGGCAATTAGAAATTTTCCGCCGGTGTAGCGGCTATTGGAAAAGGTCAAGTAAGTGCAAGGTCGGGCATCCAACTCGGGAGCCTGATCAACTCGCAGGGGAAAGGTCGGGTAATGGAGCTTGCTCCAGCAAAGCAATGTGGCCAGCAGATACCCCGCCTCACCCAGTGGTTTGAACCGTTTGTTCCTTACCTTCCCTGCCTCTGCCGTAAAGCCGATGCTCATGAGATTGATGAAATGCCACTGACCCTGCCGGTGTTTCAATACCAGGACATCGCAGGGACGTGTCTTCTGTTGAAGGATGGCCTCGACGGCAAACGGGAGGCCGCGATCCGTGAAGTCGCGCAGAAAGGAATTTCCTGTCCCCAAGGGAAGAAAGCCGAGGGCCACCCGCTCCATCGGGTTTTCGTTGGGAAACAATCCGTTCACAATTTCAAAGCTTGTCCCATCTCCTCCAACGGCGATGAAGTGACGGAACCCGCGTTGATAACCTTCCTTGGCAAGGGTAGTCGCATCGCCGACCTGCCTTGTCTCGACGACTTCGACAACCGCTCCCCGAGCCTGCAGCAACTGGAGGGTCTGCGGGGCCAGTTTGCCGCAACGTCCGCCACCCGCGGCAGGATTCACAATGGCTAAGTGTGGTTTCATGGCCTGCCAATGATCATAAGGATTTGACGTCGCTTTGCTTCCATTTGCTGGCAATCCGCTCAGCCAGCAAAACTCGCTTGATTTTCAACGATGCCGTGCGAGGAAAGTCTTCCTCCTCCAGCAAAAGCCCGGAAATCCGCTTAAAGTCGGGCAGTCGCTGGTTGCGGCTCTGAAGGTCCTGGATTACAGCGGGAGTTAACTCCTGTCCGGGATCTAGGCGGATGACGATCATCAGCTGTTCCCCTGCCAGGTTTTGTTTCTTGAAAATATAGTTTAGTGCATAAACGCAAAATTCCTTGACCGGAAGGCCTTGGAAGGCAGACTCAACGTCTTCCGGGTAGATATTCTTTCCTCCCTCCGTCACAATCATATTTTTCAGTCGTCCATACAATTGGAGGTGGCCCGTGGCATCCATCCGCCCCAAGTCGCCAGTATGCAACCAGCCATGGACGAGTACTTCAGCCGTCATTCCAGGGTCATTCAAGTACCCTTTCATCAGAGTCTTGCTGCGGACGGCCACCTGACCGATACCTTCTGGGTCTGGATCGAGGATCTTGATTTCCACCCCAGGCAACGGCTTTCCCACCGTATCTGCACGAAAGGGCTTCAAGTCGTTAACCGTGACCGCCGTTCCGGCCTCGGTCAGCCCATACCCATTGGCCACTGGAATGCCGAGGTCATAAAAAAACTGCAGTGTGGAAGGCTCCGCAAAGGCGCCTCCGGTGATTAAAGCCTGCAACTTACCCCCAAAAGCTTCGTGAATCTGGGAGAAGAGTCGTCGACTGATCCAGGGCCGCGGGCGACCGCGCGTTAACCACCGGTTGATCCGCATGAGTGCCCGGAGCATCTTCTGGTCCCTGGGTCGTAATTGTTGAATCTTCTGTTTCAACCCTGACTCAAAAGCCTTCAGGACCAAAGGCACCACGCTCGCATAAGTAATCTGATATCGCCGGAACGCGTCTCGAATGAATTCGGGTCTCAGGGTACGGAGATGGACAACCGTGGCGCCACAAAAAAAGGGTCCTAAGAAACCGACCATGAAATCAATGGCATGGTTGGTGGGGAGAATACTGAGATAACGAACACCGGGCCAAAACGGGTACCAAGTCATCAAGGATTGGCACTGCTCGAGATAATTCTCGTGAGTTAACATGCATCCCTTGGGTCTACCCCCCGTCCCCGATGAGTAAACGATGCATGCCAGGTCCTGGCGGGTTCTTGGAACGAAACGCGGTGCTGCCTCCGTCATCACACAGTCTTCCCAACGGTGGGCCCCCGCCAAATCGGCTCCCTTAGGGGCATCCACAACCAGGACAAAGGGAACACGGAATTCCGAAAAATCGGGGGACTGCCTAAGAGCTGTCCAATACGGATATTCCACGATCAATCCCTGGACTGATGCGTGGGTCAAGAGTTGCAGATGCTCGACGGCACTCAGTTTGAAATCCAAGGGGACGAGCACCCCGCCGGCGTAAAAAAGGCCATAAGCAGCGATCAACCACTTGGATTGATTAGAGAGAATTATCGCCACACGACCTTCCGCCTGCAAGCCGGCTTTTTGAAGGGCCTGAACGATCGGAAGCGCCGCCTGGTGAAAATCCGAATAGCGAAGACGACAGTTTTCCCGTTCGCGGTCCGCTTCGATCAGCGCCGTGAGAGAGTCCCACTTCTGAAGGGCGGCATGCAACGCCTCGCCCAAAGAAGCAAACGCTGATAGGTCAGGGGCCGTGTGTTTCACAGTCGCGATTGGAGCTTTCCCGCGAGCGTTCTGAAGTCAGTCACTCCCTGCAATTCATAATCCGGGAGTTCCACATTGAAGCGCTGTTCCAGCTTGGTCAGCAGATCCAGCGCCTGGAGGCTGTTGATTTTGAGTTTCTGGAAGAAATCCTCATCCGGGTTGAGTTCCTGGAGTGGAACGTGGAAATGCTCGGAAGCCAATTTCAATAACTCTTCAAGGGTTTGATCAGGGTGGGACATAAGCTGGATCGGTCCTTTTCAAGATCTCGTTGTTTTATGGCAAATAAGGCTGTGCGTCGGTGCTTTCCACAAACTTGCGCAATGCCTGTTCGACGGCCGGACGGCCAATCAGTTCGCAAAAAAGCCGGATCTCTTCTTGCAACTCGGCGTAAGGAATCGGTTTGACGAACTCCTTGGTCACTTGGGCTGCCTGAGGATCAAATTTGGTTGCCTGCGCAGCGACGGAACGGGCCACTCGAAGCGATTCACCGGGGGCCACCACCTGACTCACCATCCCCGCAGCTGCGGCCTTGTCGGCATTGACACTACGGCCGGTCAAGAGAAGGTCTCTGACGAGGCCGTTCCCGATGTCACGCTTCAAGCGAGGAATGCCGCCAAAACCAGGAATCAGCCCCAATCGCAATTCCGGAAAGCAGAATCGGGCCGTACGGTCGGCCACGATCAAATCACAGGTCAACGCTAACTCAAGCCCCCCTCCAAAAACCACTCCGTGAACGGCCGCGATCGTGGTTATCGGGAGAGCATCAATCGCATTAAATACCCCGTGAATTCGCAAGAGAAAATCGCGGACTTGCTGGGAGCGTGCCTCCGCGCTCAGGGGCGTCATCCCCTTGTAAAGTTCCCGCAAGTCAGCTCCGGCACAAAACCCGGAACTCAGCTGGCTGTAAATTACGAGCGATCGAACCGCTTGATCCGGATGCTGGATCACATCTACGAATTGTTCCAGTTCGGCCAGGATCACTGTTCCTATTTCATTGCAGGGATCGCGATGCAGGACGAGTTCACAGACCCCTTGGTCAAACTTCCATGATAATGCATGGCCGGTAAAAGAATCCATAAGACTGTCCACATTAAGGCCAAAGGCGAATCTTGGTGTTTCCGATCAAGTTTGCTTTCCAGTGCCCAAAGGAGCGCTGCTATTTTCCATCAATAGAGGTGAGGCAGCAGCTTGGCGGTCTTTTGGCGATATTGGATATACGCGCCTCCAAATTCGTTCTGCAACAACCTCTCCTCATCGCGAATTCTCAACTCCATCCATAACCATACCAAAAGAGCCAGGATTATCCCCAGTCCAAATCGCGCAAACACCCAAGAGATCCCGCAGAACATTCCAATGACGCCCAAATAAGCAGGGTGCCGAACCCATTGGTAGGGACCTTGCAGTGCCAGTTGGTGCTCAAATTGTATGGACACAGCGAAACTGAATTGGGTGCCTTGAGCCCGGATCGCTTCAATCCGAAGCCACAAGGAGGCCGCGAAGACGATAAGTCCGGCCCAACGAATCACTGATTCCCCCGCGCCAAGGTCTCGGTTGTGATCTGCATACGGGAGAAGGAAAAACCAAGTGGCAAACACCGGCAGCAGCAGGAAAAAGATCCAACGGTGTTTGCGCACTTCGTTTTTACCACCGCTGGCGCTGGTCCGCGTGTCGATCCAAGCGCCATAAAGCGACAGACCGAGCCAAACCACTGGAAGAAGCAGGCGGGGCAGCTCCTTCGGAAAATGCGAGAGACGATTCCATCCCCAGGCCGATAGCATCAGGATCGTCAAGAGAGCCCAGACTGTAAACGCACGGAAGAGTCGAATAAGCAGCGGCGGAGCAGCTTTACTTTTCGGTTTCATTCCTTCGTTGCCTTTGCGGAGTCCAGGTATAGTTCGTCGATCGCTTGTCGATAGCGCGTTTCGATGATTGCTCTCCGGATCTTCCGGTTGCTGGTTAAAAGTCCATTCTCAACGGTGAAGGGTTCCGGCACAACATAGAATTTTCGGATTTGCTTGTAGTGGGGGAGACCCTGATTCACCTTGTCCACGGCTAACTGGGCGCGTTCGTACGGGATAATTCCGCTCATCAGGCTGGATAGAAATTTCCTGCCGTTGCCAACGATCATGACGTAGTCAGCCTCGGGCAGTTCGCGGAGCAGCAATTGTTCAATCGGTTCAGGACTGATGTTGTGACCTGACGTCGGGATAATAAGGTTTTTCAATCTCCCGATGATTCTCCAATTTCCCTTTCCATCCACTTCGCCTTGGTCTCCCGTATGCAGCCACCCCTCCTTGATGATTTCAGCCGTGGCTTCGGGGCGGTTCCAATAGCCCGGGAAAATATGGGGGCCCCGCACCAGAATTTCGTCACGTGGACCCAGTTTCATTTCGATGCCAGAAATGGCAGGGCCAACCCGTCCCGCCGTCACGGAAAAGGGTTCATCCATCGTGCAGATCCCGGTCGTTTCCGTGAGTCCATAGACCTGCAAAACGGGGATGCCAATCATCTGAAAAAAGAGTTGCGTTTCTTCGGCAAGAGGAGCGGAGCCGCAGATCAGCGCCTGAAGATTCGGGCCTATCTTCCGTTTGATCTTCGGGAAGATCGCGATCCGTGCCAGAGCGAGTCCCAACGAGTCGAAGAGGCGACTCTGGGCCGTGCTTTGGCCAAGAGATGCCCGCTGGGCTCTTGCAAATACTTGTTGAATGAGCTTCCCTTTCGACCCGAGTTGATCCTGAATACCTCGGCGCATCCGATCCAATAGAGCCGGGACATTTAAGAAATAGTGCGGTTGGGCCATCTCCATCTCCGCGGCCAGTCTCGTGAGATCCGTGGAGAGCATCAGGGCGTTGTTGCGGTAAAGACTGGTGAGCAATAAGATCCAGGAGCCTGCGAAACAGAAGGGGAGATAATGAAACACGCGGTCATCCCCCTGCTTCGGGACGGCCTGCATGAGCTCGTCCAGACGCGCCTTTGTCCGTGCCAGCATGAAGCTTAGGTTCCCGGCGGTCAAGGGAACGCCTTTGGCGTCTCCTGATGTTCCCGACGTATAGATGATGGTGATCACGGAAGAATCACTCAATGGCACAGGCGGCTCCAGCGGACCAGGACTGGGCTGATCCTGGTTTCCGGCGGAAGCCCCGGCCGGGGAGAAAATCTCATGGAATTCAAGGGAGGGAGGAAGCGTCGAAGCGTGTGGAGAGAGAGTGTCGCGCAGCCTCGGAATCCGTCGTGCACAAGAGCTAGGTGCAGAGTCCTTCGCTGATCTGGGAGAGTTCGGATGGGGCTTGCCTTGCATAGAGAGGCACCACAATCCCCCTTCCGCCATTACTGCCAGATCAAGCGCAACTCACTGAATGCTGTTGGGGGAGAGTAAGGCGCATCGATCGCCCGGCCGTATCCCAGCCATTCTCGTGTAACTTCTGGCGGGCCTGGTGATGGCATCAAGCAGCTCGGCACAAGTGCAGGAAATGATCCGTCCCTCCCGGATCTCATGGAGGATCGGCTTTTGGGGACTGGCGGAAAGGATCGCGAAGATTGTCTCTAAGAAATTCATCGTTATTCAGTTCCGGAGGAGAAACTTGCCAAATCTCTCCATCGGTACGTGCTCCTCATCGAGGTGGCGATGCAAGAACTGAAGCAAACGTTCAGGGGGATGATTACTCGAAGGTCTCCACGAGTTCAGCAGGTTCGCCTCAACGGCGGAGATAGTCTTCCCAGGAAAATGCCCCTTTCGAACGGGAAATTCAGGGTAATGTTCCTGCACATTTTGTTGAAGGTAAATCCCCATTCGAGCCATGGCCTTCAAGTTTCTCACCACGGTCTTCCCGATCCTTGGCGAATTTCATCTGGGTAAAGAGGGTTTGGAGCACTTGAACCATTTTTGACGAAAGATCCGGGTCATTCACCTCCAGCAGCAAATCGTTATGACCTCGTTCTCGCATGAGATTGCGAATCCGCTCATCCATGGTCACGCCGGCAGATACGACAAGAGCGGGCATGCTGGTCACAATGCCGGATAGCGGGAAGAGACCAGTAGATGACAATTGCGCAGAATGCTCACCAGTTCGTACATGTCATAGTGGTCCGAAATAAACAACGGGGTCCCCCCTAGCTCTTCTCCCATCCATTCGCAGGCCCTGCGATCCAGTGCCTCCATGCCGATGATGACGGAAAACCGCGCGGTCTTTGCGAAAGGCACGGACGCCCGCGGCAAACCCTTTCAGGTAGCGAAGAAAGTCAGTCTGGACTTGCTTTCCGTCGCGGTGAAAGTACATAGAACGATAATGGCTGTCTCCATATAACCCTGAGATCCGATACGCCAGTAGTTTCGCGACAGAAGGCTTGACTGGCCACCAATACGGATTGATGGGACACAGCCCCGCAAAACGGACGTTCCGTCCCAGCCAGAGTCAAGCAACATTTTCTCCCGTATTCCAATCCAAGGGGTTCAAAGCTCCATGCCGTGTCGGTCCCCAATTCCGTTTGAATTCCCAGGCCCCAAAACTTTTTGCGACTCTTCATTCCGTGTGACAATGAGTGAACTGGCGCAATAACGGCGGCACATGGTCTGCAATAAACGATCCATGGCTCCGGCTTTGCCCCATATCCGATGGACACTTTATTTTCAGCCGTGGCGATTCCCAATGACCCAATCATCATGGCCGCATTGGCACGAACAGGAAGCCAGTATGAGCGGACTCAGCATGATAGGGGTCATGATACAAGAAGGGGGAAGCTTTTCCGCAAGACCGAAGCGAGCAGCTCCCTTCGAGTTCGAGATTATGCGAGAGGACACTAACACACGAACTCATCCCCCCCAGTACCCGCCGAACCTGATCACTTTCCACCACCCACGGCTGCCAGGTAAATTCGGCAAGCGTGTGCGAGTCGTGGAGGAACAGTCCAGAATGACCTCCGCCAAGAACCCATCGCCTTGGACAATTCCACCAACCCCGCCACCCGCTCCAGGAGAGGATCCATCAGGGAAGTCCCTCCCATCGAGGCCATTCCTGTACGGATAGTAAAGTTGTTTTTGACGGAGAGAAGAAGGTAGCAGTACTCGGGAAAAGGATGTGGCCGACTTCCTCGACGGCTCGTTGATTGTCGAAGACTGTGTTCCAGAGAAGATAAGGGAAGAACACTTTGAGGAGCGAACCCAAATGACTGACGGAGGTGCCGCGGCTAGATTCGCCATCCAATTTACGATGGCGTTAAACGGGCCGATGAGAGAAGGCAGGTAATAGCCTCCTCGCTGGCGGCGGCACTCAAAGCGTCCGTAATCTGACGGCAGGTGGGGAATGTACGCCGGAGGATAAATGATAAACATCGAAGTTTGTCTTCTCTTTTTGATGTAAGGCAACGATTGAGTTCACCACGAAATCGACGTTCAATAGTCCAAACGGTCTTGGGGCTGCAAGTGGCAGCAGGACCCCGAGTTTTGCCAGGAAGACGAAGGCCTCGACCATGTCAAATCGGAAGTTGTGGCCCACCGGTCGGCCTCAGGACGATGCTGGGGCGGAAGATGGTCAAGGGGACATCGGTAGCAATTCCCGTATCATCCATTCGCAGAATTTCTTTGCCCAGCAAGGCGATCGTAATCCGACCGGTTCCAGTCAATCGACGCATCCTCACTGACCCTCTCCATTGCTTCGAACTCCGGCCACGGCAACGGTGCTCACGTGGCTGAATCGCCGGAGACCCCCGTGGGCAATGACCTTCTGGGCAGCTTCGAGAACCTCCTCCACGGTACCCCTTAGATTGACGTTGAGACAGATTTCTCGGAGCGTCTGTTCAGAGAGGCCGCAATGTGCAGGATGGAATCCGTGGTTTCGATCAATCGGGCATATTGGGCTTGATCCAGCCCGAAGCAGGGAAGGGTGATGTCCCCAAGAAAGATTTCAACCTTCGTGTTTAGCCAATGATGGAACTCGGGAAACTTCAGGTGAAGCTGCATCGCCTTCCATAGCCTTTCCTGAGCCTCCCGCTGCCCTTTTGCCCTGACCAGCAGATTCAATCTGGAGGCATGACCCGACAACAATTCCGCGGCCACATGAGCTCCCAGATACCCCGTTGCACCTGTGATGAATATGGACATCGCCGTACCTAGTCTCGGTCCTCACCCGTTGCGGAAAGCGCGTCGTTGACTTGAGCCTCGCCGTTGCTTAGGGAGGGATTGGATATCGTTAAAGTGGTTTCCAGCCCGGTTATTGACGGGTTGCCATGCTCTCCATTCGTTGGAGCCTGAACCTCTTCTTTGACAGGTAGTTTGAAGTTGCGCGGCAACAGACCGGTCTCGGGGCGCCGCCCTTCAATCAGAGGATAGGTCCAACGTCTCAATGCGGGCACGTGGAGATTAATCCAATAGTCATACCAATCAATCGAAGTGGCATCGTAACCAAATGTTGGAATCTCTTCGTCAGGAAGTGTATCTGAAAGTGCCTTGATGTGATCGGCCGCAAAGTAATACTCGTTATCCAGGATGAATGGCTCATAGAGTTCGATAACCTTTTGAACCCGCTCCAAGGCTCGCTGTTTGCGGATTAGCGCGTCCCCCTTGTAAGCCAGCGCCGAAAGGACGGCTTCCGCACTTTGCAGAACTCCTTTCAATCCTGGCAACGACACATAGCGATAGCGTGTTTTCGATACAGCAATGGCGTCCATACGGGCCCGCAGCCAGTGCTCCAATCCCTCCAGAGAACGATAATGTTTACGGTGCGCCAAAGCCGTCAGTTCAATCGTCCGTCGCATGTTGGCCGGGTTGGTGGCCGAAGTTGCCAGCTGGTAAACGGTTTCGTGGTTTCTTTGAACGAGTGCGGCGGACATCAGCGTTAACCCCCGGCAGACGAGGTCAACCGGGATCACATCGAGGCGCTTCTTCTCATTTGAAGGGAGCTGCCGGAAGTAAGTGCCAAGCAGGTAAGACAAGGGTGCGGTGGTGTTTACGCCTTCATTCCAGCCGCGAAATGGCTGCGATACCGAAGACTCCACAATGGAAGGGCGGGCGATGCTAAAGGGAAGGGACGCCGCCTGGGTGGCCAAAAGAGATTCTCCCAGACTCTTGGTAAACGTGTAAATGTTTGGCCATCCCCAGTATTGGGCTCTTTGGATACCCAGTTCGATCAACTGATCGCGCACCCAGCGGGTTCGCAGCTTGCGAATCTTGCTCTGATTATCTTTTCTTTCGGATCCTGCTGGTTGGCCTTCCTCCTTGCGGGAGCTTGCCTGGGCCCGGAACTGCTCGTTTAGGGTCGGGGATTCAGATTCTTCTTCCACCCTTTCAATTTCCTGATGCAAGAATCGCCACTCGGACAACGCATCAAATTCTGGTTTCCCCTTTGGAGTGTAGTTCGGCGGCAACTCCTCGGGCACTCGTCCATCCGTACGGCCATTGACAAAACACGTGGAGACGTGGAGGAGTGACGCGTTTTTCGAGTGACCCATGAATTCGACCAGATGCATCACGCTGTCGGTATTGGTCGATACGGCCAGACGGAGATCGGGATTAAAATCGGTCAGCCCGGCAGAATTCACGATGAGGTCAAGTTCGTTCTGCAGACGAAGCGCAGTCGGTGGATCCAAACCCAGTTGAGGTTCGGAGACGTCTCCTTCAATCACTTCTATTCGATCCGCCAGAAATTCCCCAATCTGATCTCCGTATCGCTCATGCAGTATTTTGAAGGTGGGAGACTCAGCGACAATGCGTTCGAAACGGTGCAGGGCGGAACGAGCGCCATGGCGTCGGATGAGCAGAAAGATACGACCGATTTCCGGCAAATCCTCGAGGAGCATGGTCAGCCATACCTTCCCGATAAATCCGGTACAGCCAATCAACAGGATCCTCTTGCCCTTGAGACTTTCCCGAACCGACATCAGTGGGGGGGCAGACGGATGTCGTGAAAATTGGACAATGGGATGATTGAGGTTCTTTACGGAACGCCGCGTTGGCAGGATCAAAAGGCTCTGAGCCAGGGACACTGGAAACAAGAGGGATGGGCCTTTGGCATTAAAGGCATCTCGAGTTTCGGACTCTTCGCGTTCTCTCGAAGTGAATTTCGCCGCGCCCCCCAGGGCGGGAATGACAGGTTCTAAAAGTCTTCCCGTGGCAAGGTCGTCACGGAATTCCAATCGATTGGAAGCCATGAAGTCCACCCCCAAATGGCGGGCGAGAGGCCGGACAAGGTGTTCCAACTGGTCGCTGACAAAGACCACTTTTCTCTTCTGGTCCTGCAAGCTCTTAATATGGGTGAGTCCTTCCTGGATCAATCGGGGCAACAGGATATAGTCGAAGTATTCTTCTCCGAGCAAGTCGAGCCGGTCACGGCTCATGCCGCGAAGCGGAACGTAAAGCAGGCGTGTGGCAAGGTCTGGTTTCTCCAGCGACAGGGGCAGACGCGCCAGGGCTGACAGCGTGATCAGGGGAACACGAAAAGTCCTCTCCGTGAAGGCCTGGGCGTTTCGCGCGAGATGAGCCAGGACGCGAAAGGGGCTGATGGACCACACATTGCCCTCGAGGCGAATGAAGGCCAGATCGGAACTCATTGGGTCCGGTATTGAGACAGGGCTGTGACTGCTCAAGTTGGAATCACCCGAAATCTAATTTCCCTGAAACCGTTGTAATCCTCAAAAAGAGAAGCTAGTTTTGAGCGAGGAGTGGGCAATCGCCTGAAGGGACGTCCTTTTGGGACCCCCGGATGCCGTGAGGAGCCTGCAATAGCCATTGGCACGCCAAAGGATACGCAAGGAAAGGGTCTTTTTCAAGACAAAAGCGTTGCGAGATAAACGTCTGGAAACCAAAGGTTTGACCGTCTTTCCTGAGGCGGTCCTGCATTGAAAGCCTACCAGCCGAGGGCTAGGGAGGAACTGAGTGAAGTGGTAGCTGTATCTCAGGGAAAATTGAAGAGTTAGGTGATTTTGGTTGATACGGAATTTGTAAAGGACTTGGAGGGGGAGTTTCGGGGCCACCTGTGGGAGCAATCTGGTCGACACCCCCACCTCGGAGAGATCAGAGAAAACTACCGACTCTCTTATCCCCAACGTGGGGGAGAATAAAAAAACTATCGGCACCGCTTTCCCGGACTGGGGCGATGAGTACCGAAATCCTCTAATCAAGATCTAAAGAGACAAGCTTCAAACAGTTTCGCGGGATAGTTCGAATAGGATAATCAATTTGATCAAAACGTGAGTCAATTCAGATAAATATTGATTCCTGAGATGTGGCTCCTTTCATTCAACCCTCTGACGGATGTGATCCTCTGATTCTCTTGTCCACCCGAGCAGGCTTCAGTTAAGGCACCCAGAATGGATAAGGCTCGTGAGGGGGCGTTACGGGAACCGTTGGCAACTCCCGAAGCGCGGCCTCGTAGCCTTTGACCAGATGGTAGACCAGGACGTCGAAAAAACTGGCCAGCCAGTGTTCCAACTCTCGCTCTGCATGGATTTCCAATGAACTCTGGTCAAATCCCTGCTGAAAGACATATTCAATAGCCTGACTTCTGATCAGCAGCAAGGCACGAACTGATTCGTGCAAGGGAACCGACTGCTCGAAACGCCGTCTTCCCAGTTCCTCGTAATCCCTCTCCAGCAACTTTCGCTTAGAAGGATTCAGCCACATCTCCATCCTTTCCAGGATATGATGCCCC
>JAXLQK010000046.1:0-56721 GCA_046331665.1 Terriglobia bacterium
GCATTCCATTGAATCATTGATTGCAGGTGCATCTTGAAGGTCCACCTTACAGTAACGGCCCAGCTGCGAAAGTAAGGCGCGTTGCAAGGCAGGATTGGAATTTGGCGCCGCGGATCCAATCCCAACGAGTTTCCCATGGTAAACGACATCCGATTTCTGGAACGCTTTAGTTTCCGGGAACAATACCTGGCAGGACGCGCGGCCAAGGCGGAAAAAATTCTATCCGTATTACAGCGGGAGGGCGTCTGCTTCGAAAAATGCAGAGTGCTGGATATTGGATGCAGTCAGGGGCAAATTACGCAGCGAATGGCGGAACGCTTTCAAAGTGTGGTCGGGATTGATCTGGACCGGGAACCATGGCAGTCTTCTGGAACACTCCATTTTCTTCAGGGGAATGCTTGCCATCTGCCTTTGGCGTCGTCTGCGTTTGACGTTGTGCTCTTGAACCACACTTTGGAGCACGTGGAATTTCCAGAGCAGTTGATGCGAGAAATTTGGAGAGTCCTGCGTCCCCGTGGACTTTGTTACCTGGCCTGCCCTAATCGATTTTCACTGGTCGAACCTCATTATCGATTACCATTCCTTTCTTGGCTTCCTCGTCCCTTGGCGGATGCTTATGTTCGATGGACAGGCCGTGGGAATGAGTATTTGGATCATCTCCCGAGTTACTGGAGCCTGAAGAGGCTGATCAAGCCTTTTGCGGCGGAGCATCTCACCAGTGTTATCTTGAAGCATCCAGAGCGGTTCTTGCAGAACGACCTCGCGTTGCGGCGCAAGACGAAGTGGGTCGGGTGGATTCCCTTGCAGGTCTTGAAATGGCTTTCCCCCCTCTACCCGGTCTGGATCTTCGTCCTGAGAAAAAAAGAGGACAACAGTGAGCCATAGCGGAAACCCGACCTTAGCCTACCTGTATCGACGCTGGCTCGCGCGACGGCTGGTCAGAGACCTTCCCCCGGGACAATTCTTGGAAATTGGCGTCGGGAGCGGGCATTTTTATGAAGATCTTTTGGAAAGAGGCTATCGCGGAGTCGGGTTGGACCTCAATGCCGCCCTCATCGCAGAGCACCAACGCCAGGCCCAACACCAAGCCGGCCAGATGGAATTTCGCTCGATGGATTTTTCCATGGTGCAGGGTCAGTTTGATCTTGTCGTGGCCTTTGAAGTCTTGGAGCATTACGCGCAAGATGTCGTTTGTCTCGCCCGCTGGAGAGATCTGCTCAAGACAGGAGGGGTGTTGTTGTTTTCCGTTCCGGCTCATATGAAGCAGTGGACCGCCAATGATCTACAAGCCGGACATGCCAGGCGCTATATGAGAAAGCGGAGCTTCTGGAAAAGCTTTCGCTGGCGGGTTTGCAGGTGCGGGAATTATGGTGCTATGGCTTTCCCCTTCTTTAACCTAACCTATCCCTTGTCCTCTTTCTTTCGCAAATCCCTGCCAAGCCGCCAAACAGAAGTGGTTCCGACTGCGATT
This sequence comes from Terriglobia bacterium, assembly GCA_046331665.1. GTDB lineage: Bacteria > Acidobacteriota > Terriglobia > Versatilivoradales > Versatilivoraceae > CAWBAT01. The sequence continues at coordinate 1,472 of JAXLQK010000046.1, forward strand.
GAAAAATCCCCGGAAAATCCCGTGGGCTTTGCACAAGGAGCAGACCCACAAATATTCAGTTATGATAAAACCAGCCGGAGCGGGACCCGACGCTATTCCATAACCGAACGATGGTTGGCTTCGGAGCGATTTTGGTGGCCGTTTTTGCGGCTTCAGACCGGCACGCTGCAAAAAGATTGGGGAATCGGGTACATCGTTTTGTGTCAGAGAAGGTAACTGCGAAGGCGAGTCCAAGGCCATGCCGCGTGAGCACAGCCCCTCAGTGCCGGAGAGGAGACTTGGCTTCCGGCTTCTCTCTTGGAACGAGCTGAATGCTCTGGATATTGCGAAACGGAATCAACAGCGGCCCGGCAGGGGACTCAATCTGAAGGCCGAAAGGACAAAGTTGATAATCCCTGATCTCAACCCGATACCCTTCATCCACGGTAAGAAGAATGGCCATTTGTTTTTCCTGCTGGGTCACTAACTTTTTAAGTCGCGGGAAATCCCGTTCAAAGTACCTTTTAGAAAACCAGGGCAGGTTCTTCACATGAATTTCCTTTCCAGACGACACTTCCCATGAACCTTGATGGTCAACGGGTGGCGTGAGATAGGAATCAGGTGCAGTCGTATCCAGTGCAAAGGATGGAGCTGGGGCCATTTCCTGCAAGGAATGAAGACCGGTAGAAGAGAACCGATGACAGGAAGCAACTTGGCACCAGACATTGTAGCCATTCCATTTCCTTTTCTTGCGATACCAGGATCCGATTCCTTCGCTGGTGGCTAACTAAAAGCAAGATTAATGCCGATATTCCGTTCGGGATAAGTGATGCTTTTTCAATGGGCTGTGAAAGTGGAAATCGGTTTCACCATCGGTGCCATCCATCGGCCTTCCATAAGTGAGGAAAAAAGTGCCTTTTGCCAGGCCGATCCGGCCGGAATTGCCGGGTGGTTTCTGGCTGCTCCATGGAATTCAAGCAGGAGCGACAATTCACAACACACCTTTCCATTTTGAAAATGAATCCTATGACTCATGAAATGAATGACACACCCAATGCGTCACCGAATCAAGAAGAGCGCCCTCCCTCTTCCGACGGGAATGCGACTCCTTCTGGTGAAATTCTCAAGGCTGGGACACGCAAGAGTTGGGCGCAGGGATTGACCGTGCCTCTGTGGTTGTCGTTGTCAGCCATTGTACTTTCTGCATTCCTGGCTTTCCCAGCGGTGAAGGGATTTACTTTAGGGAGAGAAACCGGGCGTTTGAAGGAAGAGATCAAGCAGTTGCAGGGCTCGTTGCTACTGGTGCAAGCACAGGGATTGAAGCCTGACCAAGCGGTGGCTCATTTCGGATCCCAAAACGTCGAGGGCGAACCTGGATTCGATGGAGCCAGAGGGGTAGGCCTCTTCGTTTCTCCCATTCTCCCCTTGGAGCCCAAAAAGGCCGAACTTCCTGACTTGATTCAGATTGACTTTAGAAATAAGGCAGACGCTGTTCTGGCTTTCGATGGCACGCGCTTTAACTTCACAGAAGTGCGGCTTAGCCTATTTCAGGAAGGGAATGTCGTTTGGAGTCAAACCCTGGCCATGCCGCGGAAAACACTCTTTGTTCAAAATGTTATGACCTTTGTTTTGAATCAGGAAGCGATGGCAAAAGGTGACTATCGGATCAGGATTGAAGGAGATCCTTCACGAGGTGGGAAAACGCTGGGAGAGTATGATCTCAGGATTGAAAAATGAGCCCAGATCAAACTTGTCTTTCAGGAGCGTCGCTTGCGGCGCTTCGCGGGAGAGTCGCCGCTCTTGGCTGGGCACTTGCCGGCTATTCCTCTCTTTAAATAGGCCGTACACTCACAACAGTCATTGCACGGACTAATCTCAAAACAGGGGACAAATTGCATCAGTTTCCCAATTCCTTTTAGATTAATCCCTTCTTGTTTCATAAACCGTCGAATGCACTTGAGCCAAACGATATCATTGGCAGAGTAGTAACGATCTCGGTTTCGTCGAAGGGGTTTGATGATTCCGCTTTTTTCGTAGACCCGGAGAGTTTGATCGGTGACGTTGAGAAGTTCGGCGACCACGCCGATGGGGTAAAGAGGTGTCTCGGGATTATTAATCTCCTGAGGTAAACTCGTCATAAATAATCTCCCTTGGACCCGTGTGAAGTCAGAAAGACTTCGCAGGATATCCGAAACCCTCCCCTTTGCATTGCCCGGAATCGGTTCAACGGCCTCATATTAACACCTCAAGCCGATCTTTTAAAGTGAATGGCCATTGTTCTTAGTTTGGCCAATGCTTCTTTTTCGATCTGGCGGATTCGCTCGCGGGTCAGCATGAATTTGCTGCCGACCTCTTCCAAAGTTTGCTCTCTGTGCTCGCCCAGTCCAAACCGCAACTTTAGAATATCTCTCTCTCGTTCAGTGAGATTTTGTAGCAGTATAGAACACTTTTCCTCCAGATCCGCAAGAATTGTCAACTCGGCCGGACTCATCTGCTTGGAGTCAGCCAGTTGACTTAGCGGTTGCAACTCCAGCGGACCTGCATAAGAATCCATGGATATCAATTCTTGAGAAGAACGTAAAGCCGCCACCGCCTTGGGAAGTGGCAGATTAATGGAATGGGCCAACTCCTCAACCAGTGGTTCGCGCCGGAGGGTTTCGAGTAATTTCCTTTTGGCTTTGGAAAGCTTTTGGGCGGTCATAGCCAGGTGTTCCGGAACGCGAACGGTGCGTCCTTGAGTCAAGATCGAACGCATAATAGATTGCCGAATCCACCACGTGGAGTAGGTTGAAAACTTAATGCCACGCCGGTAATCAAATTTATCAGCGGCCCGCATTAAGCCGAGGTTCCCTTCCTGGATCAAGTCCAGGAAAGTCAAATGGGAGTGGTAGTACTTTTTGGCAATCGAAACGACCAGACGCAGGTTTGCCTTGATGATCTCATCCCGGCACAGCTGCCTTTTTTCGTGAATGTGCAGCGCTCGCCCCACGTACCGCACAAAATGCAAAGGAGGCATCCCGAGTTCCTCTTCTTTGCTTTTCCAATCGACCAGCAGCCGGGCCCTCTCATTTCGAAGGCGAAGGCGATTGCCATTTTGGGCCGCCGTCGTCTTTTTGCGATTTTTCTCCAGAGCCTGTTCCAGCCCTTGCACCTCATTGGCGAGGACGGAAAGCTTCTCGAGAATTGCCGTTTGGATGCGCTCACTCGGCCGATACTCCACCCAAAGCTGACCTAGCCGCACACATAATCGCTGGTAACGGCGTATCGTTTTCAAGGAATTCATGGAGCGGGAACGTTTGGTTCGAGGAACGGCGGCTTTCTTCAAAGCGCCTTCAATTGCCGCAATCCGGGCGAGGATTTTCTTCTTAAAGTCGAGAATTCTTTGACGCTGCGTGTCGGGGGAACGATCGGGTTCCTGGAGCTCGGGAGAGTCAAATAGGTCCGATTCGTGCCTGGCTAACAATTCCTCCGAGACTACCAGGAAGAATCTTGAAGCCGCAGGAAGCCGACCGAGAATTCGGATTTGTCGAGTACGCAAGATGTCAAACCGGCGAAACAAAGACGTTTCTCGTTGGCGGTTCAATAGGGGCGAACTCCCCATTTCACGCAGGTACTGTGAGAGAGAATCAACCGCCCCGTCCTGGGAATCGCCTTTTTCCGGCTCATCCAGTTGAAAGGGATCAGCATCCGCAGGCGACGCGAGGTTGTCAGCGGAAAGGGCAAAAGGCCCGTCAGAGTCAGCGGATTCGGAAAGATCAAGCTCGTCAGCCAGCAAAGGGAATTCCCGTTCTTCAACCCGGGCCTTTCCAGCCGAAACGGGTTCTGGCAGCTCTCTCCGTCTCGTGGGAATTTCAAGGTAATCAGAGTTCATGTGATAGCCTTCTTAATCAGAAGTCCTAACATAATTATTTTAGATAATATGAAAGAAAAATCTGCAAGTCAATGTGCATTTGCAGACCGTAGCTTGACGAATGCCATGAGGGCGAAAAGGCCGGATGGAAAAAGCTTGAAGTGCCGTTTCCGGGGTAAGAGGAAGTGCAGGAGGCCCAAGACCAGAGCCGCCTTATTTTTGGGATAACGATTTAAAATAGTCTGAGACGGCCGTCCGATAGGAAGATGGTACTTCATCGGGTTTGGGGAGTTGAAGGTTTTCTTTGAAGATAATCTTTCCCAGAGACTCGCTGAGTTGCCGTTCCAATTGATGAAATCCCTCAATAACCTCCGATTGGAGTTTCTCCAATGGTTGGGGTTGGAAGGAAAGGGCAGGAAATCCCAGGGCCTCCATTTGCTCGATCATGTTCCGGAGTTGGCGCGTCAGCTCTTGTTCCCCGGACAAATGCCTGGACAACTCCCTGGTTTCGCCAATCCTTAGAGCAAGCTCGCGGGCGAGCTGACGCTGAGTCTCGTTCCTATCGTTTCCGGTTGGAGGCAAAGAGGTGTCTCCAAAATTGACGGCAGCATTTCCTGCCGGAGCGACTTGGATTGACGCATGACTACTTTCTGGACTGACGGGGCCCGCATGGGCAGTATCGGTGGTCACCGACTGGTCTGAATTCATGCCGGGGACGGGAAGGCTGGATTTTTTTCCACTCGAGGAGGAAGCTTGCGGGGCAAGAGGAATGGAGCGGGCGGACGTCTTTTCATTTCCCGATTGGGAGGCCGTTGACTCTTGTCGCGGGCTGTTGCCCGGAGCTGAATGTTGAGTAACGTTTGGCGGTGACGAAGGGGCGGTGGATCCTGAGGAGTTGGAACTTTTTTGCCACTCTTGAATCCGGTGTGAGAGGGATTCCAGACTCGTAGCTAACTCATTGGCTCGATTCAGCGCCTCACTTAGCCGGTTTGCACGACTGGTTTCAGGGGAAGGTCCCATCGACTGGCGGGCGGATTGGAGACGCTCTTGAAGTCCTTCCAAGATCTGCAAGTTTTTCTTCTCCCTGGACTCCGCTTGTTCCCACTGATTCAGGGAAACAAGAAGGCTGCTCTGACGCAGACCTTCCTGCCATTGCCGATCACGAAGGTATTTGGCACTGTCTTCAAGTTTTTTTGACAAGGAATTCGATTCTGCGGAGGATTTCTGGGCGAGATCCTTCAGGTCAAGTTCCACGCCTCTGGCCAACCGGGCCAATTGGGTTTTCTGCTCTAAGAGTGCCTGCTGCTCCGAGGACTCTTTCCCACCTCTTTTTTTACCTTCCGCCGTGGCGGGTCCGGACTTCTCTGCACGGAGGGAGGATTGCCGGTTCTGACTCATGGTGCGCAGTACCTGCTCCTCGCGCTCTTTCAGACTCTGGACCGTGCGGTTCAACTGATCAATTTGTTGAGCCACTCCCTGTAGTGCTTTCCGGCCCAACAGCTGTTTGGCTTCGTTCATCCGGCTCAGTGCCCGGAGCCCCTGATTTTCGGCAGAAGAAGAGTCGCCCGCACGGGTGGAAGGGCTCAACTCGCGGACCGCTTGGCGCATTTGCCGGCTGGCGCGTTCCAAATCAGGATCCTGCATCTCCCGAGATAATCTTTCCAGTTGACGGGCTAGGCGCTCGGCCTCTTGACCATCCGCTTGGAAGGACGGGTCTCCGAAATTGCCTTGAGTCGCGGATTGAGTGCCAACGGCGCGCCGACGCCGCTCCAGGGATTGCTGTTGCCGTTCTGCCAGAGCTTTCAATCGTTCATAAGCCTCATCGAGTTCCTTTCGAGAGGAAGAAGAATCGCGTTGGGACTGAGTTTCATATTGATTCTTGAGTTTGTCGAGTTCAAGCTCAAAAAGATTCTCGAGCTCCTGGCCTTCGAAACCATTGGCTTGCGGTCCGGGCCCATTGCCGTAGGCAACCTGAATCTGCTTGAATTGTGCCTCCGCCCGCAGCAGGAATTGGAGGGAGACCTGTTCAGGACGTATTGCATCGGGAACTTTCCGTGATTCAAGCAACTCGCGCGCAGAACCCATTGCCTCATTGGCCTGAAGGAGATCTTCGGAGAGTTTTTGAATGGTGGGATCCCGGCTCGTAAGAGCTCGCCGCTCCATCCTATTCGAAAGAGATTGTGTTTGTTGTTGAAGTTTGAGTTGCTGGGAGCTCACCAATTGGACATTCGAAAGATATTCCTCGGGACCAAAAGTCTTGCGGTCTCGAATCAATTTCCAGGTTGCCGCCAAGATCTCTTTTTGCCGGTTGGACAAAACCAGGTCAGAGGCGGAAGCGCTCTGCTCCGGACCAGAAGAAACTTGTCGCTGGGTGTATTGCTTCCCGAAAGGTCGAATTTCAAGGAAATACATATCGGAACTCGTCGCGCCTTTTGCATCGGAGGCCGTGGCAAAATAGGAAATAACATCCCCTGGCTCCAGCGAATAGCTCTCGAGGAAAAAGGTGTGGGTAGCGATGACCGTCCGAAGCGGTGTCAGGCTGCGGCTTTGAGAGGCAGGAGGAGGGTTGGAGCGTCCCGGGATTGAGGGGCTCAAAGGCGAGGGCGGCGCTTGCCCCTTGTTCCCGAATAAGGAAACAATCTCTTCCGGACGCCCATTTATCGAGAAGTGCAAATCCACGTTGCGAATGCTGAAGTCGTCTTCAGCCTTTACCTCTGTAAGCACCTCTTCGAGCGATGTCGCCTTGTGGTCGCGACCAGGCCGGGTAAATGCGACCACTGGAGGCTGGTCGGTCAGGGCTTTGATGGAGTATTCATGGGATGCATCCGAGACGTTCTGGCTTGGATCGAGCCATTGGATGTGGTAGGAGGTGTCCTTCAAAATGGGAATGCTTCCTTGGAAAAGGCGGGGTCCCTTGGGAATGAGCGGCAAAGTGCTGCCATCTTGCAGCCGAATTCGGCCGGCGGAAACGTCAGCCGTCGATTCAATCTTCAGCACCGCAAGGGTGCCCGCAATGGCAGTCAGATCGGGACTATCCTCCTCGATCCGCGGAGACAATCCCGTATAAGAGGGATATAAGTACTTCACCTCAATTTGTTTGACATAGGGTTTTTCGATGACGGTAATCGAAAACTCCTGCGATTGGATTGTCCCGCTACGAACGAAATAGCGAAAATGCTCATTCACATCGAGAAACAAGAAACGAAACCCCCGAGAATTTCTTTCTGGTTCCATTTTGCGACGTTCCCAATCGGCGGCATTGGGAGAACGCGAAAAGAGAATCGCTTGCGGATTATCAAACCCAACCAATTCCGCGGTGACGAGAAGCTCAGAACCTTTTGCCAATTGCAGGGACCCTGGTCTTACGGCAATTTTGTAAAGGGAAGAGGAATCATGGAGCCACCACGGGGCGTAGAGTTTGAAGGTGGCAAAGCGGAAGAAAGAAGGTCCCTTCACTAGAAGCACCAAAGTTGTCAAAGTGAAGGCGGCTACCAGGCCAGCTGAAATCCATAAGGGTCTTCGTCTGAACAAGGGGCTAAGGTCAATCGCCCGCAGCCTCGCCCAGGTATCGCGAAGCAGCATCGTGAAGAAAAGATTGGAGGAGCTGTGGGCGGATTCGGCATTCTTGAATTCCACCACACTGGCAAGCCGGTCTTCCAACTCCGGAAATCGCTCTTCGATGTAGCGGGCGATTCGCGCATCTTCGTAAGATCCGAACAAGGGTCGGACCAAGAATTGGGCCAGTAGTCCGAACAAGGCGAGGAGCGAAAAACTACGAGTCAGGAGCAGAATCAGCGGCGTGTAATTCCAATGATTGGCGGTGAAGATCGCTACAATCCAAACGACAAAGAATACGGCACAAATTAAGGAAAGCCCGCGTGTCAACCTGCTCCATAGGAGTTTGCGACGAACCGAGTGAATCTTTTTCTGGATGGCGGTAAGTTCCGGCACCTGAATGGAGAAGGGAAGTGGCTTACCCGAATGAACGATGGGGGAATGATCCATCTCTCACCTGTCCAGTCCGTTCCTGGGAACGGCGTCGATGGCTCTACCGGGGAAAGTGTAGAAGTTTGAGATCAAGCTCTCAACCAGAAAAACAGCCAGGGCCAAGCTGAAGCAAACTGGCCAGACTCCAGTTTGATTTTCCATCACGAGAGATGTTTCACGAAAAGATTCACGACCGTCGCGAGAACTGACGAACGTCTCTTGATTTCTTTGAAGTGCCACGAATCGATTCACGGGGTCAAAGGACTCCATTTGTGATTCGTCTGGATCAATATTAACCGCAACGATATGGCCAGCATTCTGAACCGTGGTTTGATAGAAGCCTTGTTCGTTTAAAGATACCAGTGGATTGTTCAAGAGGTTTTCGTCCCTGAGTTCCATCGGCTTCCCAGAAGGGCTGATGATTCTCCAGTTCTGAAAAAAGGAACTCGAAATGGATGAGATCCGGGAGATTTCCCGTTCGAGACGCGGGTTCAGAGAAGCTAACGGTACGCTGTCCCCCACGTAGAAGTTGAATTGCGATTCGTTTGCAATTGCAGAGCGCCTTGCCAACTGCTGGACAAAGGGGACAAAAAGGGGATCCAATGGGAAATCATTCCAGCCTGTCTGAAGTGAGGAGCAGAATAGAAGGCAAGAGCCTCTGCCAAATGGTTTCTCCAAAAGCAAAGGTGCGCCATCTGCGAAAGAGGCCAATACCTGACTGCTTTCGTTAGGTTGGCAAAGAATTCGGCCCGAAAAAGAGACCGCTCGCAATTGCGCGAGGTGTGTGTCCTTGAAGATTTCGAAGGCTGGGTCCTTTTCGGAAATCCTTCCCAGATGCCAACGGCTTGCGTCAATCTTCTTCGTTTGTACCTCTATCAAACTTGCTGGCAAGATTTGAGAATGCCCCGTCCGAAATTGCTGAAGGTCGGTGCGGTCTCCTAAAACGATCCATAATTTTCCACCCTGCTGAACAAAGGATTCGAGCTTGGCGAAAAGAGGTGTCGACAACGAAGTGATATTATTCAGGATAACCAGGGAGTACCGTCCTAGATCTGTGAGTGGGATGCTTGAAAACGTGGCCAATTCTGTTTGAAAGCGGGAATGGGCGCCTGAGGAAAGTGCGCGGCCAAGGTAGAAGTCATCCTTATGGATGCGATCTGAGAGGAGGAGGATTCGCGTGCTTGGCTGGGCATTAATGGCAAAATAGCAAGTATCGTCTCCCGGAAGAGGGTCCTCTGAAGGAATGGAGAATTGTCCCGATGAAACTCCGGTAGGAAGGGGAATGGGAGTAAATTTCACGACGGCCGATTCGTCGGGCTCGAGCAAAACCGTCTGGTTTTGAATTGATTTTCCTCCTAGCGATAACTCCGTCGATATGGACTTTCGCTGGGTGCCTCCTGAATTGGAAACGCGAACGGCAAAAACAACATTTTGATTTTCATCCCATTCAATGTGTGGGGAATTGACAGAATGGTTGCCCAGGCGGGGACCAGAGACATCGTGCGGTATTACAGAGGGCAAAGAATCGAGTTTCCGCTCTTCCCCACGTTTCCAGCCCGATTCTTGAAAATCACTGATCACATGAATTTCTCGAATCTTGACGGGTGATTTCGCCACTAGCTGAGCTGCTTGACGTAAAACCGAAAGATAATCTGATTTCCGGAACCCGGGGGTAATTGCTTGAAGCAGAGGTTCTATTTCACGTGGGTTTTCAGTGGCTTGGTTCTGGATTTCGATAGTGTCTGAAAATATGCCTATTTGGATGAAGTCATTTCCTGATTTTTTCCGGAGAATCTCGTTCGCAATGTTTCGCGCCGACCCGAGCCGGTTACCGTAACGCATGCTGAAGGAATTGTCTATCAGGACAAGAAGCAAACGGGAATCCGGGATCGCGACTGCGCGGAAGGATGAATTCCAGTAGGGCCTGGCAAAGCCCAAGGTCAAAAGCAATATGCCAGCGACCCTTAGAAGTAGCAAAGTCCAATTCTGTAGTGTCTTTTGTTTCCATGTTTTGTGCGGAATCGATTGAAGGAATACCAAAGAGCTGAAGTAAATTCGCTTGGACTCTTCTTTTCGGAGGAGATGAACAAGAATAGGCCCCAAAATTGTGGATAGGCCAAGAAAGAAAAAAGGATTCAAGAAATGCATGTGAAGTTGATGGACCTTTGATACGGTGTCAGCGGACCTGCCTCAAGCCGATTAAAAGCAGGTTAGCACGATAATTACCGGGGGCCAACCAATCGGGGAATTGACCCCAAAGTCTGGCGAATCCGTTAGACCGGATGGGACCCTACGGAGGTATTGGGGGAAGGTTCTTGATGAAGGATAGGGGATCCCTATACTTTTTGTGAATAATTTAACCCCTGTTTATGATATAAACATATCTAGACGCAAGCTGCTGTAAAATCCAGGGAGCACCCCCAGGTTCGATTGACGAAGTGGTTGTTGAAAAAAAATAAGCATACTCTTGTTTTTTTTCCTGGAATAATTGTAAACTTGTGTTTGATTCTTAAGGGGTTTATCGGTTAAATTGGTTTTTTGTTGACCGGCTGTTTTTTTGAGGATGAGTCTTGGGGGCTGGACTTTGATTCTCAATTTAGATCACCTGCAGGGCTTTTTCACATTCAATTTCACCAACAATAATGGAGGTTCTAAATGCTAGCACGGTGGCTGTTAAGAGGGATTGCCCTTAGCAGTTGTCTTTTGTGTGCCAGTTTGACCTTAATGGCACAGGAAAAGGGGCAGATCGGGATATTCGGAGGAGGCTCTTGGTTTTACGGTGCCAACTTCCGTTCAGATTATCCGTCTGCAAACACGCTTCAACCCTATAGATTTATTCCTGGTGGATTTCTGGGTGTCCGGGTAAGAGAGACTCTGACGGAGCATTTCGGCTTGGAGCAATCGGTGACAGTTCTTGGCAACAACAACACTGCTTTTGGTCCAACATTCGTAGGTACTCGAACTAATCAGTTCTATTTCAATGCCAACCTTTACGGTTATGAAAGAGAGTCTAGAGTTCGACCCTATCTCAGTGTAGGTGCAGGGGTGAACATGTTTCGTCCCACGGACGATGCCAGAAACTCGAACCAAGCGACGATTGGCCCCTACCTCACCGAAGACGATCAGTTTGCTTTCAATGTGGGCGGTGGTGTCCAGGGAAAGATTACCGACCGAGTGGCACTTGATTTCAGTGTCCGTGAGTTTATCCAAAAGACCCCAACCTTTGGGTTCCCGAATTCGTCTGAAGCCAGCTGGTTGTGGAATTCCCAGGTTCAGTTGGGTCTAATGTTCATGCTTGGAAATGTGGGCCCGGCAGTAGTTCACACATTCACCGTTGGTCCTAACATCGAAGCGAGTAAGACAAGTCTGTGTCCTGGCGAGACAGCAACGCTAAAGATCTCGGCGACAGACTCTATTCCTGCCAACAAGATTACCTATAAGTGGACTGTGAAGGGGCAGGAAGTGTCTTCGGGACCTGAATATACCTTTACCGCTCCCGGACAAGCCGGACAGTATGATGTTGCGGTTCATGTTTTTTACGACACGACCGGTTTGACGAAAAAAGACTTGAAGGCCATTAAGAAGAACCCGGGGGCTCCTGCTGACCGCACCGTCAGCATCACCGTGAAAGAGTACAAGGCGCCTCAAGCCTCGATCTCGGTGGATCGTACCGAAGTGAAGAAGGGTGATAAAGTTCGTCTGACAGGAAATGGCGTAGGCTCCGAATGTTCCGGTCAGTTGTCCTATCGCTGGTCTGCTAATCAGGGAAGCATCTCTGACGGACAGGGACGGCCCAATGCCGTTCTGGATACGAACGGGATCAGCTTCAACGAGAATATGCAAGACCGTCAGTGCAAGAAGGTGCTGGTTAGCTTGGATGTAACCGATGAGAAGGGTGGGAAGGCAACGGCAACAAAAGAAGTTTCAGTTTGTTATCAAGCCCCACCGCCGCCTCCTCCTCCGGCCGCACCCAAAGCCATGCAGCTTTCTGACATTAACTTTGCGGAGAATAGTTCGCGTGTAAACAATTGTGCGAAGCGCATTCTGGCCAATGAACTCTATGCGCAAATGACCGATTCGAGATATCGTGAATTCGACGTCATCTTGATTGGTCACGTTGATCCTTCGGAAAAATCCAGAGTGAGCAAGAAGGCGACTTCCTTGGATCGGCAACGCGCATTGAACACGGCTGCCTTCCTGATCGGTAAGGGAGATACCTGCAAAGATATCGAACTGAACCGCATCCTGGTAGCATGGGTTGGCGCGGAACAAGAAAGTGATTTCAAATCCACGATTTGCGACGCCAGTACCAAGGAGAAGAAGTCGGATGCCGTCTCCAGTACTGACGATAAAGCGAAGAATCGTCGCGTGGAAATTTGGCTTGTTCCAAAGGGTGCTCCTACCTCGGGTCATGTCTCCCGAGCTCAGGGTGCACCAGCAGCTGAGGTTCAGAAGAAAGGATGTCCGAAGTAATTCAACGTTGTATTTCAAAGGGATGCAGGGTAACACCTGCATCCCTTTTTCCTTCCCAAAAGACTACTAAAGTTCCTCTTATCCACGCCCGATTAGTAGCCAATGAGGGCGATAAGGGTCAGAATGGCGCGGCTTGTAGAGGCGTCTACCTGGCTCACTGCCAAATCCAAAAAAACGATTGGAAACGGGAAACTCTATGAAAAAACCATTGAGTTTGGGTCTAGCTGTATGGGTTCTAGTCTTGGGGGGGTTGTCTGGCAAGGCCGTGTTTGCGGAATGGGTGCAGAAAGGTCCCTTCGGTGGACATGCTCTAAAGATCGTCTTGGATCCTGAGAATCCGGACAAGATGTGGGTGACGACGAAGAATGGCAAGATTTATACAACTTCGAATGGAGCTCAGGAATGGACTCGTCTGCCTTTGACGCTGGGAGAAAATGTCTCGCTGAATGCCATCGCGTTGACACCCAAAAACTCGATGGTTTTATACATTGGGGTAGCTGAAGACTCCATCATCCCAAATTCGGCAACAAGCGCTGGCGGAGTCTACAAGAGTTTTGATGGCGGCACTACCTGGGCCCTTTTGGAGTCGACGAAGAAGTGGCCAGTCCTCTCTGTGGCGGTACATCCCAAGAATACAGAAATGGTTGTCGCCGGGACACTGGATGGGGTTTATCGTAGCCAAAATGGAGGAACCTCGTGGCAGCGAATTTCGCCGCTAAACCACCCGGATTTGAAGGGTGTGGTCTCCCTGGCATTAGATCCTGAGAATCCGAATATCATTTATGCCGGCACACCGCATTTGCCGTGGAGAACGATGGACGGCGGTGCGACCTGGAAGTCGATTCATCAGGGAATGATTGATGATTCTGACATGTTTTCGATTGCTGTGGATCGGACAAACCCGGAACGTGTCTATGCAAGTGCCTGCAGTGGAATTTATCGCACCAGTTCACGGGGTGAACAGTGGGTAAAAATGCAAGGGATTCCTGGCACCAATCGAAGAACTCACCTGATCCTTCAGGACCCTGTAGATGAAAAGATTCTCTATGCCGGAACCACGCAGGGCTTGTGGAAGTCCCAGGATGGAGGATTGACGTGGGGAAAAATCAACGCCTATCCGTATGTGATCAACTATTTGACGATCGATCCACGGAACCACAACGTCATTTTCTTGACCACGGACCGAAGTGGCATTCTTAAGTCGACCGATGGCGGACTGAAATTCCAGGCGATGAATGCCGGGTTCATCAATCGAAATATTAGTCGGTTTATTGCTGGAGATGTCTTGTACGCCAGCAGTCTTTATGATGGCGATTTTGGGGGCGTCTTCTCCAGCCGTGATTTGGGACAGAATTGGAACCTTCTCGCCAGCCAAGCAGCGCTGCAGGGAAGGAACGTGATTTCGATTGCGATATCACCAACGAATCCCAATCTCATTTTTGCGGGGACTTATGAAGGGCTGCTGCAATCACAGGACGGAGGACGTTCCTGGCGATCCACGACAGGCGACATTACACCGGTTGCCACACGCCCCCCTACCAAACAGGAACTGATGAGCAAGCGCTACGTGAAGCCAGCGCCCGTCCGTTATGTAAAACTGCCAGCGGCAAAGATTTTTGAAGTCGCTTTCTTAAAGTCTTCTTCATCGACACTCTATGCCGCCAGCTCTGAAGGACTTTTTGTTAGCACGGATGAGGGGAAACGTTGGCAGCAAGTCAATGTTGCCGGAACGCGCAAGGCAGTTTATAAGGTCGTCATTCACCCTTCTGACCCGGACATGATTGGGTTGATTTCTGCCGATGGGATCTTCATCTCTCAAGACAAAGCCAAGACTTGGGAGAAAGCCAATCTTCAAATTGGAGACTACCAAATTCATGATTTGGCGCTGATTGCCGGGGCTCCCACCCAAATCATGGCAGCGACGTCGCGTGGCCTCTTTACCTCAGTGGACGGGGGCAAGAGTTGGAATCTGGTGGATGGCGATTTGCAAAATATTCCCATCAATCAGATTGTCGTTTCGCAGGCCGATCCGTCTGAACTTTACTTGTTATCTCGCCACTATAGTCAGATCTTCCGTTCCACGGATTATGGGAAGACCTGGACCCGTCTCGACAGCCGCGGGTTGGAAAATATCCGGCCCTTGGCGATTGCCACAACAGGCCGCGAATCCGCAAGAATTTTTGCGCTGAGCGAAAATCAAGGGATCTTCGAATATATTCCTTAAAGCTTCAGGCAACCTGTCTTGATTGAAGCTTGGATGAGTTGCATGGGAGAGGGTGGGGAACAGATAAAGGTCCCCACCCTCTTTTTTTTTTGCAACAGAGAAATTCCGATGGCTACATCGACTTTCGTCGGGTTATGAGGTATTTCTGGAGTGCCAAGTCAAGCGGTTCCGTGGTTTCCAACTGCAAGTAGTCGATCCCTAGGGCCCCGCATTTTTGCTTGATGCTGTTGCTGTGTTCACCCCACCTCTTGAGGTATTCTGCCCTCCCCACTTCCGGAGCAAAGGAAACAGTTTGATTGGTTTCCAAATCCTGAAATAACCTCGGCCCGTCAAAAGAAAAGGCTTTTTCTTGTGGATCGACAATATGAAAGACGACTAGATCGTTTCCTTGATGCCGGAATTGGTGAAGGCCCCGCATGATCTCGTCCAGGGGGGCGAGTAAATCCGAAATTAAAACGATGATGCCGCGACGGTGTAAACTTTCGGCCACGGCGGTGAGGGGCTTGCAGAATTTTGTTTGCGATTGGGGGTTCACTGCATCTAGTGCGTGCAGGATGCGGGCGAGATGGCCCATGCGGCTTCGGGGCGGGATTTTGTTGAGAATTTTCTCGGCAAAGGTGACCAGTCCCACGCTGTCCTTTTGATGTTGCGCAAAGTAGGCCAGAGAGGCAGCCAGGAAAGAGGCATATTCGATTTTTGAAGTCGAAGTGGACGCATAAGACATGGAAGCGCTGACATCGAGGAGCAAATAGACAAACGTGTTGGTTTCCCCTTCGTACTGTTTGATGTAGTAGCGATCAGAACGTGCATAAACCTTCCAGTCAATTCGGCGAACATCATCGCCCGGGATATACTGGCGGTATTCCGCAAAATCAACGCTAAACCCGAGAAATGGAGAGCGATGAAGACCTGCAAGAAACCCCTCAACAACGGTTCGCGCAACGAGCTCAAGAGTTCCCAGGCGTGACAGGAGCTCGGGCTTGAGGAATCGTCCGAGGTGAGCTGGTGGTGCTGTGGAGCGAGGCATCGTTGGCATCAATCGAATCGCGACTGGCGGTAATGCCTGGTCACGAGTTCAAGCCGCTCTTGGGGGAGGGGAACGGTATCCAACAGCTTCTGAATGATTCGATCCGAATCGACTTGATCGGATTCAGCCTGGAAATTCGTAAGAATCCGATGGCGCAAAACTGCCGGAGCCAGGTTCTGGATATCTTCCACCGAGACATTGTAACGACCCTGGAAAATGGCGCGGGCCTTGCTTCCAAGAATGAGATATTGAGAAGCTCTCAAACTGGCGCCATAGTTAACCCAAGACTTGACGAAGTCGGGGGCAATTTTGTCATCAGGACGCGAGGCCCGAACCAGATTGACGGCATAGCGCGTTACGGATTCAGCCACAGGAACCTGGCGGATGAGTTGCTGGAAGGCAAGAATATCGCTGCCGCTGATTACGGATTGAAGTTCGGCTTTCTGGGTTCCCGTGGTGCCTTCCACGACTTTGATCTCCTCATCTTCAGAGAGGTAATCCATGATGATATTGAACATGAAGCGATCGAGCTGGGCTTCGGGCAAAGGATAGGTGCCTTCCAGCTCGATTGGATTCTGCGTCGCCAGGACATAAAATGGCCTTTCCAAGGCATAGCTGACTCCTTGTACCGTGACGCTGAATTCCTGCATGGCTTCCAGTAAGGCTGATTGCGTCTTAGGAGGAGTCCGATTGATCTCATCTGCCAAAAGAATATTGGTGAAAATCGGTCCCTTCACAAAGACCATCGTCCGATGGCCAGTGGCGCGGTTCTCTTCGATGATTTCCGTGCCCATAATGTCGGCAGGCATGAGATCGGGAGTGAACTGAATCCGCTTGAACTGAAGATCAAGGACCTGCGAGATGGTTTTGACCAGGAGGGTTTTCGCCAACCCGGGAACCCCTGTAATAATCGAATGTCCCCCCACGAGGAGCGAAATCAGAACCTGCTCGACGACGAGATCCTGGCCAACAATCACCTTACGAATTTCACGGCAAATTCTTTCGTGACCATTTTTCAGTCTCGCCAAGAGCAAATCTGCGGGAAGAGATGCAGAATTGCTTTCGCGTTCATCACGTTTCGAACTGCCAATGATTTCTGTCATATGGACTGGTCCTGCAGTTCCCTTTCGACGACGGCTTTAGCCTTTAGGTAGTTTCAGTGCGCATCCCCTTGGTGCGGTTCTAAGGCGTTTGCTTTCTGGCTTCAGCAATCTTTAAGAGAAGTACCTGAGCCGGATCATATCCCGGAGCGATATCCAGCGACCGCAACACTTCCTGCCGCGCTTCCTCAAGGTTGCCCAGTTCAAATAACACATTGGCTATGTGGAAATGAGCAGTGGCTTGATCCTCCGGACTCAGGATGAGCACTGCACGAAATTCACGCAAGGCCGTGGGATAGTCTCGCAATTCAAATGTCAAGCGGGCCAGCGCCTGGTGGATCTCCAGGTCAAAGGGGTAAACATAAACTGCGCGTTGCCATAACTGAATGGCTTCTTGCGGACGATTGTCTTTTTCAAGCCAAGTCGCAAGCAGTTTAAGCGACGCCACATCTTTATCGCTTTGTCCCGCCAAGGCTTCTAATTCTTGAAGCGCCTGTGCTTGGCGACCTTGCTTTGCGTAAATCTGACTTAGTTGTTTATAGGGGTTGTCCTCTTCCGCATAACCCGGAAAGACTGATTTCGCGATCTTCAAATGATAGACCGCTTTCTCCTCTTCCTTGCGCTGGCGATAATAGCTGGCCAGCTCCAGGTTGGCAAAGAAATTATCAGGTTGCACCTGAATAATCCCAGTGAGGGTCGGAAGATCTTTTGTCTTCCCCCGTGAAGAAAAGTCGACGGCCTGTACCGCACGCCCATACTGACTCAATAGATAACCCCTGAATGCTGCATCAAATGCTTCTGGCGACAAATGGCAGACCTTCTCCAGGACTTCGGGAAGAGGCTCCTGAGCCTTAAAACGCTGGAGCATCTGCTCGAGAGCGCCAAACCCAAATCGTTGCGAAATCCATTGGCAGATTTCACCGGCTTGAAAGTAAGACAACTGAATCTGCGTTGGGAATCGAGGGCGGAGAAATCCGGAATCCAGGTCGAGAATGGGCAAAAACTGGTTTTCTTGAATTGCTTTGATTCCTTCCAAAGTAATGTTTCCTCCCCAGCCGGGTCTGGCGAGCTTTTCTTCCATGATCGACAACCCCTCGGTGAACCAGCGGGGAACGCGCCGGTTTGTTATTCCAATCGTAATGACATGTGTAAATTCGTGCCAGAGCGTGCTTCCCCAACTAAATTCCCCTTTGGGGCGGGCGCTAGGTGAGTCCATCACAATGCCGTTGCCAAAGCAGACACCGAGGGCTCCCAGCCCGGGCACACCCAGCGCTCGCACGGCAAAATCTTCGTGATCGGGAAACATTTCAAAATAAATTTGATGGGCAGGGAGAAATCCATACTTTACCGAAAGGACTTGATAAGCTTGCTCCAGGAGTGAAGGCACATAAAGCTCAAGCAGTGCCGCTTCCTTCTGATGCAGTTGGATTGAGAAATGGGGCGTCTCAAGTTTTACAAAGTGAACGTAGCTATCGAGCAGTTTCAATGTGTTATAAGCCCACACATTATAGGGATCATTGGCAAAGGCATATTCGAGCGTCTGCCGTGCTTTGTCGGCTTGGCCAACTCTCAATAGGTTGACTCCCAATGCCGCATGAGCACTCCAGCGGCGAGGTTCAATCGTGACAGACTTCTGGAAGTACTCCACGGCCTCCGAGTAGAAGTAATGGGAAACACAATAGTGACCCAGGCCTTCATACACTTCCCCGTAGTGGGGATTCAATTCGAGCACCCGCCGTACAGCTCGTTGTGAACCTTCCGTGTCACCACGCCCGAACAATAAGACGGCACGTAAGCTCAGAGCGCTGAGCGAATTGGGATTAATTAGAAAACATTCCTGGATCGCCTTCTCCGCAGTCTCATAATTTTGTCCCTCCAGGGCCAGGAAAGCTCGAGCTGCATAGGCCGGTTCGAAGTTGGGGTTTACATCAATGGCCTTGGACAGCAGCTGTTTTATTCTCTCCTCGTCTCCCGATTTGAGGGATATCGCGAGGCCCACCAAGGCCGCAGGATAGGTAGGGTTTCTCTTGAGAATATCTGAATAGACCGTGACTGCCTCGGCGGGATTATATTTCTCAAGGAATAGCGCACCCCAGGCCAGCCAAGCGTCAAAGTCATCAGGGTCGATGGTGGTGGCTTGCTTGAAGGCAGCATTCGCGTCGCGAAATCGGTCCAGATTCTGAAAGATAATTGCTTTGATGCCCGGAGGTGCGGCGTCTTCAAATTCAGCACTTCGCGAGAGGCTTAAGAAGAGGGCGTGGCTTTCCTCGTCCTTTCCCATGACCTTAAGGAGGCGAGCTAATTCGAGATTGGCAGGTGAGGTTGAAGAGGGGGAGACCATCGCCGCTTTCAGAAGAACCTGCTCGGCTGCTTGATACTGTCCTTTTGCCTGCCAGGCACGAGCCAACCAAATGGCCTGCTGGGGATGGGTCGCGACCTCATTCTTGAATTGCGTGCCCCATTCGATCACTTTCGAATACTGGCCAGTCAAGAACATGCACTCCAGCGAGATGTCTCGAGCGGTGTGGCCCTTCCACGAATCAACCGAGGAAGGGAGGGATTCTGCAATCTGAGCGGCCTCCCGATATTTTCCCTGATTCTTGAGGGCCACGGCCTCAGAGAGTGTGTTTGAAAAACTTTCCCCCAACATGGCCGCAGGACTTACGAGCGGAAGGATCATGAGAGATATCATGATGAGGGAACTTGCGGGACTATTTGTCTTTCTTGGCATCCTTAATCTTCTGATTTATTTGGGCCAGCTCGATCAGGAGAGCTTCAAGCTGCTGCGTATAGTCTTTTTCACTGAGGGCAGATTTCTTC
Organism: Terriglobia bacterium; assembly: GCA_046331665.1. Taxonomy (GTDB): domain Bacteria; phylum Acidobacteriota; class Terriglobia; order Versatilivoradales; family Versatilivoraceae; genus CAWBAT01. The sequence continues at coordinate 20,932 of JAXLQK010000046.1, forward strand.
TGCTGGAGTTGCTGAATGGATTCTTCGAGCTGACTTTTTTTCTGGTCAAGGGCCAGGAGCTCCGGAGCGGCTCCGTGCCCCGGCTGACCAGACGGCAGCGTCGTCTTGGGAAAATCAAGATAACAACGAGCGACCCGAAACTTGTCTGCATTCCCTTCGGCCAAGAATTCATCAGAGATCGCACTGGGACTTCCCCAATCTTCAAGAGTAGGATGCTCGGTCGCCAGGAGGCCTTGTTCTCGGTACCAGGCGGCTGTTTTGTGAGAAGCATACAGATAGATCTCGAGGAGGGAAAGACGCGAGTTCCTGTCCCGGTCTGCTTTTCGTCCCCGGAGCGCTTCGATGAAAAATTCCGGAAAGATGATATTGTTATTTTCGAATTCGCTTTTGGTGGCCGTTATTAGCATCCGATTGGAAAGCAAAATCTGCCTGGCAAGAATTCCGCTGCAAGGTGTGGCAGCGACAACGGCCAAGGGTTTGCTCATGAATGGCAAAAGCCGGGAGGCTAGCTCTGGCCAGTGAAGTCGGTCCCACTAAATTGAATTTATAATCATGCCCGTCAAAGCTCGCGTGGCCAGCAGAACAATAAGAAATAAGTCCCCTGCATGAAGTCGCGACCGGATTTCCTCAAGCATCTTTGTCAGGTGCAGCTTCGTGGCATTTTGTTTCTTCTGGTTCCTGACTGCGGACTTCGGATAGGGAATACACATGATCCTTCGGAAACCCCAAATCCAAGTGCAGCGCGTCAAGGAAGCTGGCTTGACCATTTTGAAACTTCTCCTTAAAACTCCTCACTCCCTGAAGCTCCGGTAACTACCAGGGCGAAATGTTCAGGTTGCCCGTAGGCAGGGGTGGTCATCACGAGTTGGACAAGTCGCTAAGAGAAGTGGCAATTCCCAATATAGCCTTCTGTTTCGTGATGGGCCGACTTGATCAATAAAAGGGGCGAATAAGGGTTTGGCACATTGGCATGTCGAAGGAACTCGTAAGGGACGGAAGGAGGTGTTCCTTTCATGGCAAACGATATCGTTTTCTCAATGCCCACTCAAGGATACGGGGTTAAGGATCATCATTGCATAAAGTGCGGGGATATCCCACAGGGGCGAGGATCTGTGCGGTCCCATTGGGCCGGTTGATGTGGGGCCATTTCTTTAGGGAGTTGTGACACTTCTCCCAAATGTATAAAATCGGCGCGCCTGCGGCGAAGAGCACCGTGCCGAGAGATCCGGTTCTGGCCGGTCCGGTAGGAGCAAACTGTGAAAGTCACCCAAAAATGACCTATCGCCGTGCCCAAATCCATTCCTTGGCGTGTTGCCGTGATGGTAACTTCGAAAACACCGGGTTCTGCGGGTTTGAGATTGCTAGCATTTCGTAACGTCCCACCTGGTCGCGTGCCGGTTGCATTGGCAGGGACGATTGTGGGGGGCCATGATCGGAATCACCGTCGCCGTGACCACAGCATCGACGACGGGTTCATAACGGGAATCATAAACCTGAGCGTACAAGGAACCCGCTCCCGGCTGAAGAAGCTGTGGTCGGTCTAATTCGAGATTAACCTGGTCTGGCGTTGAACTGACCAGCCAGCGCAGGGCTTGTCTCCAGAAAATCTTAAACGTATCATCCTGGGCAGGCATCCCCATTCGCCAGAGCCAGGAATCCGCTGCGGTAAAGACCGCCGTTCGTCCCTTCCCGTAGCGTTGTATAGCCGCGAGTATCGTTCTCCCTTGGCCAGAGGCTAGCGTCGCGAGCACGGCGGTGGCACCGAGTTTTGCCTCTCTGATGAGATTGAATTCTTCGAGCTCCGGGAGACGGCTCCACCGTTTCTCATTTCGATCTGCTTCCAAATCAACTGTGTAAGAGGATGATGGCGCCCTTGCTCAGAAAGTTGCACCTTCGCCGGTTCAACTGTAAATGACGGGTGGGCCGTCAGCTTTCCGAGAAAGACGGGCGGTATTTCGCCGATGGGTGAGTCTCCGTACTTCCCCTCATCGAATGAACGTGTTCCCCCCAGCATCATCAATCCACCACCGCGCGTTGGCCGGCGAGATCTGCCATCTGTGCCAACTGTTCCTTGGAGAAAAGCTGGATTCAATGCTTCCGAGAAGCAGGGCTTTGTATTTGAACAATTCTTCACGAAGGGTTGGGAACCCTGAGGCGAGGGTTGACTCTGACTCGATCCCCTGCCGGTAAAATTTATTCCCGGAGGTTCTAAGCAGGCTTACTAATTGCAGGCTATTATCTTGGTCGATCGCCTGGTGGATGAATTTGAATTCCCACCGCGGAGTTCCTTCCAGATAAAGAATCCTGGAATGAGAGGAATCCAAATCAACAAGAAACGAAAAAGAATTATTCTCTCCATTTTCTTCGTCGGGGAGGGCACGGACGGAAATGGTATATTGCCTGAAACCTTGTCCGTGGACCGCAAAATTCAAAGGGACCAGTTGTGATTGCTCATGCCCGAGCAGTTGGATTGGCTTGGTAAGGATTAGTCTGCCGTTTTCCCGGAGTTCCAGATCAGTGGTTCTCCCTTCGTAGCCGTTGGACCACACCGTAACGTCTGTAGATACAATCGATTCGGGCAGGGCTTTTCGAACGGGAAGGATAGGGGAGATTTCTACGTCACGATGCATTGCTTTCTGTCCGAGGCCGCATACATAGAGGGGAATTTGTTTGGCTTGGTATTGTTGCAGTGTCGATGCAAACGGTCGAGAACCGTTGTCGGCTCCATCAGTGAAGAGGACGACGGCCGCCAAGGGGTCTGATCCAAATTCGTTTAAGACTTGGCCCAAGGCGGTTGAGAGACTGGTCAGCCTTCCTTCGGCCGTTAAAGTCTCGAGAGCGTCTATGTGATCGACGTCATCTGAAAATCTGCGGAGGCGGAGGCGAAATCGATCCCCAAGGTCGCCGAGGAAGGGAGATTGCTTGAGAAAGGATTTTACAGCTTCCAAGCGAGAATGGCTTTGTTCATCCTGGATGTTCATGCTGCGAGAATCGTCGATCAATAAAACGACGATATTTTCCTTTGGAGCCAGAGTCTTGACACTCAGCACGGGACGCGCCAAAGCGAACAGGATCAATCCCAGCGCCAGAGCTCGAAGGGAAATGAGGATGGCTCGTTTTGTTGGAAAGGGCCATCGTTGAGATTCAGGCAGTGTCTTCTTTCGATAACCGAGGTAAGCGGCTGCGAGACAGAGAAGGCCCAGACCGAGAAAGAAAACGGTCCGATGCGTCGTGCCAAAGCCGAGATGGCCATGGCGGTAATCGCTCCAAGGATATTTGAAAAATAGCCGGAAGAGAAAATCCATTTAGTGGGTCATGGAATATATGATGTAGTTGATCCCGTGCCGGTAGGCTGCCGAGGAATATTTTTCGGGGTAATAGGGAACGTCAGCCCATTCCCACGCATCCCCCAAGTCGGAATTAAAATTGATCATCACCATGATGCGGCCCGACTCGTCCAAGACTCCACGGAAATGAGGCACCACGCCATCCTTTTCATAGGTCCGTCCCGAGTAAAGCATCTGTGCACCGGGAATCTGGATTAAGGATTCGATATCAAAAAAGCAGTGGAAAATTGGGTGACTTGGGGGGATTTCCTGAATCGTGCAATTAGGAAAGACCTTTCTTAATTGTTCTTCGAAATGGGCCCACTCTTTCGTCCCATGAAAATCATCGACGACAAAGAATCCGCCTTTCAAGAGATAATCCCTCAAAATATCTGCCTCCTCAGTGGACAATTCGAGGTACCCAACCTCGACGGCGTAAAGGAACGGATACTTGAAAATCTCTTTGGAGGTAAGAGGAATAAAGAATTGAGAGTCGCGGACATCGATATTCGTGATTCGCTTGACGCCGGCGACAAAGGTCACATCTGCTTTGGGAGAATCCGTTGCCCAGGCGCCATACCTCCATCCCGTTCCGCCACTATAAACCAATCGAGCAAAAGAGAATTCGTGGTGCGATTCCGGGGGATTTGCCAAGGAGACGTTCAATTCGCGGCGAGAAACCGGGGCAGATCGCTTGGTCGGAGGTTCTCCGGTTTGTGCCAGGCAAACCACAACCAGGCTCAGGATAAGAATCCCTGAGAGTGTGAGGATAGACCGCATGCCCGACCTGTTTTGCGTGTCAGGCACTTCCCGGAGTGGGAGGGTTGTTACGTGGATTGCCGGAAATGATGGAGTTACGAAACAGTTCTGCCACAAGTGTCTCGAACAGTTTGACAAGTCAGGGAGGTTCGTGCATGCCGGCGCCTGCTCTTCGAGTATAAGTGGATTTATTCAGGATGACAACCGACCCGGATTCAGCGACCCGGATTCAGCAGGGCATCGTTCAGGAGGAGAGTCTCAAACGAGGGTAAACGGATCGATGCCGCCGTTAGGCCATGGCTTCAAGCAAGACCAAATGGCCAAATACCTGCCGGCGGGTAATGCGTTGGAAACCACTCTTTTGCAGTTCGCGGATAATTTCGGATTCGCGCTGAATCAGATGAGAAAGGTGAAGTCGAGTTTGATCGTGGGCGAACTGCTGGCACGAGTAAAAAAGTTCTGAAAGGCTCAGAGATTCTTCGTGGCGAGCCATCCTTTTTTGCGGGTTGACACTGAGCCTCCCTGCGCCCAGAGGGTAATAGGGCGGGTTGACCGAAATGACGTCGAAGAACCGGGGGCAATTCGGAGAAGTGTACTTTTGTAATTGAGATGGGGTGACCCCCTTCACATCCGCATGGACGATGAAGACGCGCTGCTCGAGGCGATTCCAAAGCACATTTTCCCAGGCAAAATGGCATAACTCACGCTGTAATTCGACCCCGATGGCTTTATGATAAGGACGTTGTTGATAGAGGAGGATGGGTATCACCCCGGCTCCCGTGCACAAATCCAGCAACGTCTCGTGAGGCTCGATCTGGATAAATTCTGTCAAGCGGACAGAGTCTTCACTGAAACGATAGCCGTTACGGGGCTGGTTTAGGATGAGTTCCGACTGAAAGGCTTCGTCTTGCATGACACATCATAGTCGCATGAAATTCCACTCCGAGTAAATTCCTGATCTTGTTCTGTGTCGCTCTTTAGTATTGCGAGCGTAATTACTATAATAAAGCCGTCAGAGACTTGTGTAGCCAAGAGACCTGTTCCGCTGTGGATTTTTCCATTGTCGACCCTGACCCTACTAGACCTTTCGCTTGCTGTTCTGGAGGCAGATCATGCCCAAAATTCATTCCTTTCATGTTGTCCCCTCTTTGCCTGAGCGAATTCGTTGCCTGAGGGAGTTGGCGTACAACCTGCGTTGGGCCTGGGATTCGGAAACCATTGAACTTTTTAGACGGCTTGACCGCGATTTGTGGGAAGTCTCTGGACACAATCCCGCGCTCATGATCGGTACCATCGATCAGCAGCGACTCGTGCAAGTTGAGAAAGATGAAGCCTTCCTGGCTCACATGGACCGGGTCTATGCGGAGCTCAAGAGTTACTTGGGAGGAACCGGATGGTTTGGAAAGAAGTATCCGGCCTTGAAAAATCTGGCTATTGCTTATTTTTCTGCCGAATTTGGGTTGACCGAATGTCTGCCCGGCTATGCGGGAGGGCTGGGAATTCTGGCTGGAGATCACCTAAAGTCGTGCAGTGACCTGGGTGTTCCCCTGATTGGAGTCGGCCTCCTGTATCAACAAGGATATTTTCGTCAATATCTCAACGCCGATGGTTGGCAAATAGGAAACCTACCCGGAAAATGACTTTACAATCTGCCGATTCAACCTGTCCTGCAGGAAGATGGGACCCCACTGCTGGCGGATGTCAATTTCCCCGGACGCAAGGTTTATTGCAAAGTGTGGCAGGTCCAAGTCGGCCGAATCCCCCTGTATTTGATCGATACAAACATTTTGCAAAACAATCCAGCCGATCGTGACATTACCGACACGCTTTATGGTGGTGATCGGGAAATGCGCATCCAGCAGGAGATCATTTTGGGGATTGAGGCATGCTCGTGCTCCGTCGCCTCGGCATACGGCCAACCGTCTGTCACATGAATGAAGGGCATTCGGCTCCTCGCCTTGGAGCGGTACCAATTCATGGAAGACACCGGAACCAGTTATCGGGAAGCCCGGCAGGCCACTTGTTCCGGGAATATTTTTACAACCCACACGTTGTGCGCAATGTGGCCGGTTTGATAAATTTGACCCCGGGCTTATGTATAAGTTTTTTGGCGATTTTGCCAGTAAGCTGGGGCTGGATTTCAACCACTTCATGGCTTTTGGCCGCGAGAAGCGGATGGATCCCAATGAGCAATTTAATATGGCTGTTTTGGCCTCAAAGCATAGCTCTTACACCAACGGGGTCAGTCGGCTCCATGCTCAAGTGACCCGTCGGATGGCACAGCATGTATGGGTAGGTTATCTGGAAAGCGAAATCCCTGTCGGATACGTAACCAATGGCGTGCATACGCAGTCATTTATTTCAAGGGAGATGGGGGAATTGCTGGACCGATACCTTGGACCGAGCTGGCGGGACGATCCATCTGAACATAAGCTTTGGGATCGGGTTGATGAAATCCCGGATGAAGAGTTGCGGGTACTCGCCGGAGAACGGCGGAAAGAACGATTTGTGGCTTATGTGCGTAGGCGATTGACAGAACAATTGTTCCGGCGTGGAGCCTCTGAGTCAGAGCTAAACTTGTCTCGGGAGCTCTCAGTTCTGAAGTTTTGACCATTGATTTTGCGCGCCGGTTCGCGTCAAAATAAAAGAGCCAACTTGATCTTGCGCGACGTCAATCGGCTGATGGCGATTTTGTGCAACGAAAAATGTCCGGTGCAAATAGTGTTTGCCGGGAAAGCCCATCCACAGGATAACGATGGGAAGGAACTCATTCGGCAGATTGTTCATTTTGCCCGCGACGAGCGAATTCGGAAGCGGGTTGTCTACCTCGAAGACTATGACATGTCGATTGCGCGGCACCTCGTGCAGGGGGTTGACGTGTGGCTCAATACACCACGGCGCCCCATGGAAGCGAGCGGGACGAGCGGCATGAAGGTCTTAGCCAACGGGGCCTTGAATCTTTCAGTGTTAGATGGCTGGTGGTGCGAAGGGTACACCCCCGAGACCGGATGGGCCATTGGTAATGGAGAGGAGTATGAGGATCAAGGCTATCAGGATCGAGTCGAGGGCGAGGCCCTTTACCACCTTCTGGAGCATGACGTCATTCCACTCTTTTACACCCGTGATGCCGAGGGCCTACCCAAGTCTTGGATCGCCAAGATGAAGAGTTCCATGAAACGACTCTGTCCTCAGTTCAATTCAAACCGCATGGCCGCAGAATATGTCGATCGATTTTATGTTCCCGCCGCTACGAGATATTCCCGGTTAACGGAAAATGGAGCAGCTCGTGCCAAGCAGCTCGTAACCTGGAGGAGCCAGGTCTGGCCCAAGTGGAAAGAGGTTAAAGTAACGAAGGTGGAAACAGTTCAGTCCGACGGAATCTCAGTGGGTACCGTAATGAAGGTGAAAGCATCCGTCATTTTGGGAAGCCTTCTTCCTGAGCAGGTTCGAGTGGAGATTTTTCAGGGAAGTCTGGATTCTGGAGGTCGATTGCAATCTGGCGTTACAATCCCAATGGAACACATGGGATCGGCTCCAGGCGAGATCCACCTGTACGAAGGCGAAATCTCTTGTCTTAAAAGCGGATTGTGCGGATTCTCAGTTCGTGTAATTCCATTCCACGTAGATGCCATTTTACCTTACGAGCTTCCGCTCATCGCATGGGAAGAGTAGTGATTTGGGGGCGGTTCTTGATCCTTGGTTTTGAATACACCCATGTGCATGCGGGAAGCTCGATGGGGCGAGAGTGGTCTTGAATAGGCAAAATCCGTAGTGATGAGATGTCCATCTATGGTATCCTAAAGTGTTGAAGAGGTAGGACAAAGCAGCGTTTCTGCACTGGAAGCATTCATATAATACCTGAGAAAGAGAGGGACAAATGGCTCATAAGATTGGTATTAACGGGTTTGGGAGAATTGGTCGGCAAGTGCTTAGAGTGATCAAGGAAAAACATGGAAAGGATCTGGAAGTCGTAGCAATCAACGACCTGTTCGATGCCGAGACGAATGCCCACCTGTTGAAATACGATTCCACCTATGGACCCTTTAACGGGACAGTTGCCGTTCAAGATGGCAACCTGGTTGTGGACGGAAAAAAGATTATCATTTCCGCGGAGCGCGATCCCGGAGCAATTAAATGGAAGGACCTGGGTGTTGAAATTGTCATCGAATCGACGGGTCAGTTTACGGATGCAAATAAAGCCAAGGCACATGTCGAGTCGGGTGGTGCGAAAAAAGTCATCATCTCGGCGCCCGCCAAGAATGAAGACATTACCATTGTCTTGGGTGTGAATTCCGACAAGTACGATCCCGTGAAGCATCGGGTCATATCGAATGCCTCTTGTACAACAAATGGTCTCGCGCCGGTAGCCAAAGTCCTTAATGATCGATTTGGAATTCAAAAGGGTCTATTAACAACGGTCCATGCCTACACCAATACACAGCGCTTGCAAGATCTGGCGGCGAAGGATCCCCGGGACGCACGGGCAGCGGCTCAGAATATTGTCCCCTCAGAAACAGGGGCTGCCAAGGCAGTCGGGTTGGTGATTCCTGAATTGAAGGGCAGGTTTGCGGGGATGGCTTTCCGGGTTCCGACTCCCACAGTTTCCGTCATCGATTTCACAGCAGTCCTCGAAAAAGAAACGAGCAAAGAGCAGATTCGTGAAGCGATGCTGGACTATGCCAATGGGCCGATGAAAGGAATTTTGCAAGTCACGGATGAGCCGTTGGTCTCGACGGATCTGCGGGGGAGTACGTTCTCTTCCATCTTCAGTGCCATGGATACCATTGTTTTAGGAAACCTGGTCAAGGTCGTGGCATGGTACGACAATGAATGGGGGTATGCCTGTCGAACCGGTGATCTTGCCGCACTAATTGCTAATAAGCTTTAAGACAGGCCTGTTCTCAGGAGAGCCGTCGCCAACCGCGGCGGCTTTCCTGGAGGAAGTATTACAGGTTCCATATTCCGGCTGGCAAGCCGGTTTAAGGCAGTCTAAGCCAACCGCTGGTCTCAGCCTTTACCCATTCCTGCTTCTCCTTCATGAAACGAATCCCCAGAAAGTCGATTTCTCAAATTGACTTGAGTCAGCTCACACAGATTCGGCTTTCCCAAGCCGAAAAACAACATTTTGAAAATGGAGTCAGGCTATTCAATGAAGGCAGGTATTGGCATGCACATGAAGCTCTGGGAGGAGATTTGGAAGGAACATCCAGAAGATGGGAGGATTTTTCTTTCAAGGCTAATCCAGCTTGCGGCCGGATACCATCAACTGAACAAGGGAGTTCTCCGCGGTTTTTCTGTTCAATTCGCTTCAGGCGAAGGAAAAACCATGCTTTTTCCCGAAGGATTTATGGGGATTGATCTGATTCCCTTACTAAAAATCATTGAGATCAATCTGGGGATAATTGAAGCAACGGGCTCGATCAACCTTCGACCCTGCACCATTCAGGATAGCGAGGGGATACACCGTACTGAATCCCGTCAGGACTGAGCCCACTTGATTCGATTCCCCTGGCTTTTTTCGACTTGATCCGCATTTGGCTATCCATCAATTCCCATTGACGAGACTGAAGGAGCACTGTAAAGAATTGGGATTCGTTGATGGAATTGCTTGCATCACCAATCTTCTTCTTTTTTTCGAATTGAATCTGTTGGGATTCGACGACCTTCCTGATTTCATCACCTGAGGGTTTCCGCAGGTAAAACCACTGTCTTGGAGGGAGACAGGCGATCCCTCAGCCTCTCTTCTGTCAGATGAGCTGGCAGGGTAGGCCTCACTTCGCCTTGAGAGGGCTATTTTGGCCTCCTCAATATGATTTTGATTTTCCATCGCTGAGGCCAAATCCTCTTCTTCCTTGAGGGACATGCCAAAGAGATGTCGCAGGAGGTTGTTGGCGCGACCTGTGCTGACGCTTTTGGCAGGATGCCGGGAGTGGGAAGGACGGCCTTCACCAGCGGCACATACATGAAGTCAAATTGTTGACACGATTCGATGTTGCACAGCTCCAGGTGGTAACCCAACTCGTGGTAAGTCCGGTTTGCATAAATCAAGGTAAATTGGCGCGGATCTACTTTTCCGGCTTTTGCCTGTACAGTTGCTTCACCATTGAGACAAAAGGAGCCAAACCAGTGCCAGTGGCAACAAATACAATACTTGGAAAGCCATTCGCCTTCTTATCCAGTGTGAAATCTCCCCGTAATTCGATCATAATACGTCACTCGTGTTGTCAGCCCGAGAGCGGATCCGAAATAGAGATTCGGTGAGTCGACCTGTTCCACCTTTTTCATCGGTTTCCCAATCCAATATAAAATTCAAGATACCCTTTCGATTCCGTCTCATAGGGGGCTGAGTAAGATTGAATAAGAATCGGGTTACCGGGCCAACCTTCTGAATACCATTCTCTGCCAGGTCCGGGACATAATGAATCTTGCCATCCGTCCCAGAGACTTTTCTTCTAAGTTTGCAATCATCACGGCGAAGGGCGATGTATTGTCCAGAACGATACTCTGGAAATTTAGCTCCGGGTTCTGGGTTCAAGCGGAATATCGATAATATAGGAGATAGGGCCTGCCAATTGATTATGGTTCCGAGGCACGAACAGACATATGATGAGTTCCGTAGTTTAAAGGACTGACTTCCGGTCGGCAACTATAGCATTTCGAATGAATCAAATCCAGGTGATCCCTTTGATCCTTATACTTGCCTCCTCCCCCAGATCAGCCAGCGAATTGCGGGCAAGTAAATTTTCGATGATCCTTGATCTCCTAGAGGAAATCTGATGGCAGTGAAACGGTGAGAATTACAGCCCGGTTCCTTGACAGGCCTGAAAATCCAAGAATATACTGATTTTTTGTCTGTTACTTGGAGGGTTACATTCTTGAGAATCATGGCATTGGATGTTGGTTCGGTTCGGATTGGCGTGGCTGTCAGTGATGAGACAGGAATCATTGCCAGAGGCTTGGAGACTTTGGTCCGCAAAAGCTGGGAACAAGATCTGGGGCGTATTCAGCACTTGATCAGGGAAAATGAGGTCAGCCAACTAGTGGTAGGATATCCCTTGAATCTGGATGGGAGCGCTGGAACCCAGGCCGAACAGGTTCAGCAGTTTGTGGAGCGGCTTCAGGCAGTTACCGATCTGGACGTCCAATTTTGGGATGAACGATTCTCGTCAACCTCTGCAGAGAAGGTGCTGATCGAAGGTGGAGTGCAGAGGCATAAACGCAAACAGGTGATCGACAAATTGGCGGCAGTGATTATCCTGCAGAACTTTCTCGATCATCGATGCTTGTCTCAGTCTAAAGATACCTCGATCGATCAGGGGGGCGACTCTGACAATTAGATCGAACCGCAGGAAAATTCTAATCTTTTCCAGCCTGACGGTATTGGGAATCCTTGGAGCTGTTGTCATTTGTCTTGCAATGCTTTGGCATCGTCCGTTCAAGGGCTTCCGGGAGAATCAGAAACTCATTCTCCTGGAGAAGGGGACCTCATCCTATCAGATTGCGATGGTGCTCCAACAGGAAGGAGTCATCCGACATTGGTATGGGATGCTTTCGTATCTCAAAATCATGAAACGGTCGGCTCATCTGCAGGCGGGGGAATATCAATTTGATCGACCTCTTTCGATTGCCCAGGTGGCTGAAAAACTGATCCGCGGCCAGGTTTATTACCGGGAGGTAACGATCCCTGAAGGTTACTCGATCTTTGACATCGCTGAACTAATGCAACAGAAGGGTTTCTTAACGTCCGATGCCTTTTTCCAAGCGGCCCGCCAGGTCAATAAGCTCGCTGATGTGGTCGAAGTGAAAGGAACGTTGGAAGGATATCTTTTCCCAGACACCTATCGGTTAACCCGCGGCACTCAGGCCGATGAGTTCATCTCCATGATGCTTATGAAGTTTAGGGACATTTACAAGAAAAAGCTCGAAACTCCGCTCAAGGACTCTCCCTATAGTGTGAATGAGATCATGACAATGGCCTCTCTCGTCGAAAAGGAAACGGGTTTGGACGAGGAACGCCCACTAGTCGCTGCCGTGTTTTACAATCGACTGAGACGAAAAATGCCACTGCAGTGTGATCCTACGGTGATTTATGCGGCTTTATTGAATGGGGATTTCAAAGGAAAAATCTACCAGTCTGATTTGCAGTCGAACTCCTCGTATAACACCTATCTGCGCCTGGGGCTTCCTCCTACACCTATTTCGAACCCTGGAATCCGATCCATCGAAGCGGCCCTTTTTCCTGCCAACGTCGACTACCTGTATTTTGTCAGTAATAATCAAGGCGGCCACATCTTCTCAAAAACGCTGGAAGAGCATCTGAAGGCAGTGGCCTCATATCGAAGAGAAAGTGCGCGTAAGTCACATTCATGATTTCCCGAAACCATTTTAAGGCAGCAAAGAATTGGGAGCGAGACGGATGATGGCTGAAAATCACTCCCGGCAGTGGTGGGCAATCCTGGCCGCTGTCATGGGATTCTTAATACTTCTCTTTTCATCGAGCCTTCTGGGCTGGTGGGAGGTGTCTCCCGGGATCCTGTCTTCAATGGTCCTGGGTTTTTCCAATAGTCTCGCCTCACCGTCCCCTTCCGATATGTCATCGGCGATTAATGAAATCAAACTTTCCAATGGTCTTAAGATACTCCTGGAAGAGCAGCATACGCTTCCAATCGTGTCGATTGGCATGTGGTATCGCATCGGGTCAAAAGATGACCCCTCGGGGTTAGAAGGTGTGTCAAGCTTGACGCAAGAACTGACGTATCGCAGCAGTCGGCTGGCTTCCGGCAACCAGATGATTCGCGTTCTCGATGAGTCGGGGGGGCATTGGGCAGGTCATACGCTCAGAGACCAATCCTGTTTTCTAGCGACTGTGCCCAAGGCGAAGGTCCAGGAAATCCTGGAACTTGAAGCCGCCCGAATGACGATCACTTCGTTTCCCGACGAAAGTGTGGAAAAGGAAAAGGGAATCCTTCTCGATCGAATCTTAAGCTTGAACGATGACCCGCGACGAATGCTGGATTTTGAAGTGTCCGCCACCGCCTTTCGCTTGCATCCCTATCGATGGCCGCGAGAGGGCCTGGCAGAGACAGTCCAGAAATTGACGTCGGAGCAGGTGTGGCATCATTATTCTCGGTATTACGCGCCGAATAATGCGATTTTGGTGGTGGTGGGTGATGTTGATGCGAAGCAGTTGCTTCCCCAAATCGAAAAGTTGTTTGGGAAAATGGAACGAAAAAGTGATCCGCCCCATTATGATTTTCGGGAGCCATTTCCGACAGGGGAGCGGCGCGTAAAGCTCAATCGACAAGGGAATATTCCTTACCTGGAAATTGCATACCCCGCCCCGCACATCCTCAACGATGACTTTTTCGCCTTGTTGATGATTGATGCCATTCTCAGCGGCTCCAACGGAATCCAGTTTCCTCTTTCGAGTCGCCCCCCGTATAAGTCGGCGGACTCTTGGCTGCAGAAGGCGGTGGTCGAAAAGAAGCTTGCCACCCAATTCTCCACACAATTGCTTCCCACTGAAGATTCATATCTATACAAGGTGACACTCACACTTTCGGATCAGTTTCAATATCAGGCCGCAGAGGAGGCCTTTTCTGAATTGCTTGAGAAACTGCGAAGTTATGAAGTCGAAGAGAAGATGATGGAAAGAATCCGGTCGCAGATATTGAGCACTCAGAATCTAGACCAAGGAGACTATGGAGCCCGCGCCGTCCGTCTTGGTTACCTTGAATCGATTGCTACCTACAAGCTCTTTTCGGATTTGGAAACCAAGATCAAATCATTGACGGGGCAGGATTTGAATCGTGTCGCCTCAAAGTATCTCAGGGACGAAGCAAGAACGGTAGGATGGGAAGTCCCGATTATTCGGAAGCCAATTCTCAAAGTCGAAAAGCTGCAAGGGGAAAATCGCCGTGCACTTCCGGATTCACGCAATTATCCTTTGCCTGTACAAAACAATGAAATGGCGGTCAGAAGCGACCAAAGTCGATCGCAAGTGGTCCGTCCCGTCAGTTTCCCAAAGGCTCCCGGCAACTCTTCAAAGGTAACCCAGCCGCGACTGTACCTTGATGGGTGGCATCCAAGCCAGTTTTGGAATCCGCTCCCTTTATACGCCGGCGCCAAATTTAATGCGTTCCCCGAGGTCCAGGGCTCTTCCGCTGGAGTAGCCACGGAGAATTCTGGAAACAATTCAGGATTTTTCAAAATGGAGCGTCAGAAGCTCGCTTCCGGTGCCACCTTGATTGCATTGGAGAACCGCGCTTCGCCAATGGTTACGGTATGTGCGGTCATTCGGACGGGAGCTGCCAGTGACCTGGAAGGGCGGGAAGGAACGGCAATGTTTGTGGGGCGTATGCTCGATCACGGATTGACCGTGCACGGAGGGACACGGGTCCTGGACAATTTGGCGAAAAACCAGGCTCGCCTGGACGTGGAAACGGGCTATCTTGCCACAACCATCACTCTGGAAGGGCCGAGCAGCAGCGTGACAGAACTCATCCAGCTCCTTTCCGATTTGATTCAAGGGGCAATCTTTACCCAGTTTCAGATGGAAAGTGTGAGGGCAGAGTTGCTGGCAGAGGTCCGGGAAGCAGATTACGAAAACAAAGAGATTTTCCATCGCCTGCTTCGCGAGAAAATATACCCTGCAGGACATCCTTACCGACGGCCGATCGGCGGCACGGTCACTTCGATCGAGAGGATGAGGCTCACGGACTTGGACTCCTTTTACAAAAAGTATTTCCGTCCCAACTTAGTCTCATTGATCGTTGTCGGAGATATTGAACTCCAGGAAATACGAAACCAAGTGGAAAAAGCGTTTTCCTCGTGGAAGGTGAAAAGCGGAGAAGAGAGACCGTCGATTCCAGAGTTGACGTCGGCCGTTGATAGCTCTACGCAAGTCGTGACGATTCCAGGCAAGTCAACGTGCAGCGTAGGATTTGGAGTTCCCGGAGTAGATGCCAGGCATCCGGATTTCCTTGCGATCATGGTGGCTAACCAAATCTTAGGGAAGGGAAGATCAAGCCGGTTATTGGAAAGAATTCGAGAGCAAGAGGGGCTGACTGGCGATGTACGCTCCGGGTTTGTGGGATCTTCTGGAGAGGGACCATTGTTGGTCGGGGGGAATATTTCACTCGTCAAGCTTGACAGCTTCGTAGCAGGCATCCGGTCCGAACTTGAGCGCTTGCAGAAAGACGGAATCAGCGCCGCTGAATTGGAGTTGGTCAAGAAATCCATGATTAATGATTATTGGGTAGCACTTTCTTCCAATCGCGGACTGGCGCAAGCCTTTGTGTTTTCTGAAGCCAATCAATTGGGTTCCGAGTACGTCTCGAGTTTTCCCGATGCCCTTTCCGGGCTAACAAGTGAGCGTGTTTCGGAAGCCGCGCGAAAGTATTTGGATTTTGAGCTGGGGCCCAAAGTCATCGTCGGACCGTATGAGAGCAAATAGAAATCTTCGGGAAAACGAACGTTTTGTCTTGGCAGAACTGGATCGATTGGATCAGGTTCAACAACGCAGATTCTTGCGGCGCCTGGAGTATTCGGGGATTCATTCTGCCTCCTTTAACGGCCGCAGTATCATCAATTTTGCCAGCAATGATTACCTCGGACTTGGCGAAGAAGAGCGCGTGCGCGAGGCGGCCAAACTAGCGGTGGAGCGCTATTCATCGTCAGCATCCAGCTCCCGCCTGATCAGTGGTAACTATGCCCTTTTGGAAGAATTGGAAGAGGCCTTGGCAGCGTTCAAAGAGAAAGAAGCGGCACTTGTCTTCTCATCGGGCTATCTGGCAAATCTTGGATTGATCCCGGCGGTGGCGGAGGCGGAAGACCAAATTTTTAGCGACAGTCTTAACCATGCTTCGATTATCGATGGTTGCCGGCTAAGCAGGGCGGCGACATATGTTTTTCGCCATCGAGATCTTGATCATCTGGAAACAATTCTTCTAAACGTCCCTCGAGCCCGGCGCCGGCTCATTGTAACGGATGCGGTCTTCAGCATGGATGGCGATATCGCCGACCTCCCGGGGCTTGCCTATTTGGCAGAGCGCTACGAGTGCCTGCTCATGGTTGACGAGGCCCATTCGACAGGGGTTCTGGGAACCGGGGGACGAGGAATAAGGCAGCATTTCATCGATTTGGGACTGTTGCCTGCGGACCAGGATTGCATTGATCTCGATATGGGGACCTTGAGCAAGGCACTCGCGGCCCAGGGGGGCTTTGTGGCCTGTAGTGCCCAGATGCGGGAATTTTTGTGAATAAATGCCGGTCTTTCATCTTCGATACGGCTTTGGCCCCGCCGGCCGCTGGGGCTGCGCTCAAGGCTCTGCAGATCATCGCTGCCGAACCCTTTCGCCAGCAACGGCTAATCGAGAATCAGGCCCTTCTAAGCAGGGAACTGGAAGCTCGTGGCTTGGGTCAAGCGAAACCCAGCACCCCAATTTTTCCCGTGATCCTCGGAGAAGGATTGACTACGATGAAAGTGTGTGAGAATTTGTTGATCCGGGGTTTTTATGCCCAGGGGATTCGACCCCCTGCGGTACCGGAGGGGGGAGCGCGCTTGAGAATTACCGTCAGCGCCGCTCACCATCAGAATGAAATTGGTAAGCTGGGGAGCGCCTTGGAAGGGGTGTTGCGGGAATTGGGAATGATGAAGACGACAGGAACGACGAACGAATGAGCCAGCGCCGACTGAAAGCAAAAGGCATTTTTATCACGGCGACAGATACCAGCGTGGGCAAAACCACGATTGCTGCCGGGTTGATCGGTTATTTGAAGCGGCAGGGGTTTGATATTGGAGTGATGAAGCCTGTTGCCAGCGGAGCCATCGAATGTGACACCGGAAAACTCATTTCGCAAGATGCTGAAATGCTGGTGAAATTTTCCGGCGCCGTGGACCCTTGGGAGTGGATTAACCCTTATTGTCTGGCAACGGCCGTTACCCCCGCGTTGGCCGCCAAAATTGAAGGGGTCACCATAGATCTCGACGTTATTCGAGAGAGCTTTTCCAAACTCAGCAGCAAGCACGAGTTGGTTATTGTCGAAGGAGCCGGAGGCATTTTATCTCCGCTCTTTGAACAATTGGTGATGCTCGATCTTATTAGCCTGCTCGAGTTGCCAACGTTGATTGTCGCCCGTTCCGCCTTGGGCACGATCAATCATACGCTGATGACCTACCAGTGCTTGAGGGCGCGCAACGTGGAAGTCATCGGGTTCTTGCTCAATCGGTTTCCCCGGAATCCCAACCTGGCAGAAAGCACCAATGCCGAGCTTATTTCCAGAGTCGGAGGCGTCGAGTTTCTCGGCTCCATTCAAGAAATGGGTGACTTTTTCAGTCAGGCCGATCTGATTGATGCATTTGCCTCTTCCATCTACCGGGATAAGCTTCTCGACAAGATCCTTGAAGCCTGAGTTTCCGGATACTTAAACGATGGGCGAGAAGCAGAGTGCCTGCGAGTCTATTTGGCGGCTAAGGCCACGAAATTCCTGCCCCGGTAGATTCTAAACCCGTCGGCCCCTTTCTTGATAGTTAACGGGCGCGGTGCGGTCAAAGCCGTATCCTTAGGTGCAGGAACACTGAACAGCAGATTCCCGCCAATATCAAAGACATTCATCTGCCCTTCTTTGGTCACCCCAAATCCATAAGCTCCAGTTGATAATGCCTTCCCCCCAAGTGTGATCGCAGAATCCGTAATCAAAAAACCTTCGTATTTTTCCCGAACATCGGAGGAATAACCCGCGGTGTCGATCAAGGCGACGATGACGTTTCGCTTTTCGGCAAATCGCACGGCGGCGGCGTTACGCGACTGCGTGGGTCCGCTACGACCCTCAAAATAGAAGCTCATCGGCAGCACGACCTTCAATTGATCTTCGCCCAGGATAGTGGCTTCTTGTGCCTTTGCAGATGCTACGAAAGCAACCATAAAAAGTAAGAGTGCGAGCAATGCGGTCAGACGGTGGATCTTGCAGGTCATCGGTTTAGCCTCCATTTGTACAAAAAGAGAGATATTGAGAGCGGCCCGTGAGGAGCCCGCTACGAGGCAATAGTTTACTACCAGTCTGGTTAAGGTAGAAGAAGAAAGGGATGAATTAGTGGTCTTCCAATGGTCTTCAATGAGTCACGATGATACCCATCACGTCAGGGAAAATGAGACCATTGCGGTGGTGGAGCTGCAGCTCCACCCAAGCATTGAAGATGCTCAGTGGAAAATTCCCACTACCGAGCGGAATAACCCCCATCCAAGATAAGTGAGGAGCCGGTAACCCAACGGGATTCATCCGATGCCAGGTAAATGGCGGCAGACGCACAATCTTCTGGCGTGCCCAGCCGGCCCAACGGGTGCAATTTCAAGACCTCCTCGTAAGTCAATCCGGGCGGATAGAGTTTCTCTGGCTGCGCGGCCATTTCGGCTAGTTGCTCACGGTTCATCTCTGTTCGCACCCAGGCTGGGCAGATGGAATTCACACGAATTCCATGAGGAGCGAAGTCTAATGCCATACATTTCATAAGCAGTTCTTGGGCGGCCTTGGCGGCGTTGTAACATCCCTGTTGAATCTGGCCCAAGTGGGCGGAGATCGACGAAACCATGATGATGGATCCTCCAGATTTCATCATGTAAGGAATCGCACTTCTGGAACAAAGCCACGAGCCTTTCGCATCAATATCGAAAGTCCGTTGCCATTCCTGTTCATCGAGTTCAAGAATGGTCTTGATGCTCCCGCGGACGCCAGCGTTATTGACCAGGATGTCAAGTTGGCCGAATTCCGCCACCGTTCGATCTACCATCGCTTGTACGTGATCGGCACGGGAGACATCGCATCGGATAGAAATGGCATGCCCTGCTTCGCCGCGAATGAGCCCAGCGGTATCATCCAAGGTCTCCATGGTTCTTCCGCAAATCGCTACCCTTGCCCCTTCGCGGGCAAAGGAAACCGCAATGGCTCGGCCAATACCGCTTCCCCCACCCGTCACGATGGCTACTTTGTCCTTCAAGCGATTTGCCATGACCGTTCCTTTCTCCATTTTCCAGAAAGATTGCGCCCGCTTCAGCGTTGTCGGTGGCTATTCTCACTTTGATTGCAGATTCAGCTGCTGCTGCCAATAATTTCCCAAGGCGATGATCGTCATCGCCACCACCAAAATACCAAGGGCTGTATAGAGCCATCGCCGGGTGGAATGACTTACGGAATTCCATTCCCCCGTGCGGATCCCAGCCACATTCGAGACAATCATCATCGTTCCCATAAACAGGGCGGCCCCAATGGCCACCCCCAGAGGACCCAGCAAAGTATGCCCTGCCGTGTAACAAACTCCCTGGCCCAGGTACCACAACAAACCAATCGATATGGAAAGCGCATACTCCCGAAGCAACCCTTCCGCCGACCAATAATGATTGAGTGATTTATCTTTTACCATCTTGGCTACCGTCAAAATGAAATTGACGGAGAACATCCCGAGAAAGAACGGGAGAATATTGAGAAATCCCCAGAAATGTTCTGGAACTCCATATTGGGTCACCGCTCGGTCTTTCATGACTTTTTGAAACTCAAAAGTGAAGTAAAAGAGGGAGTTCGCCGCTCCTGCCCAAAGAACAATGAGAGTTGCCTTCAGCAGACTAACGCGTTTTCGCGTTGCGCTTCCCGAAGTTTGTGTCCGCTCTCGCATTAAGCCGGCCTTTCCCGCAGCTGCGATGCCAATGATGAGGACGCCACATCCTATTAAAAGTGTCAGACCATCCAAGTGATGGAGGCGGTCGGCATGAGCCCCGAATAGAGGGACGAGTAAACTGACCAGGGAAATCGTGCCAATCATCAAGGCGTAACCGAGGGCCAGACCAAATACCGTTGTTCCATAAGTAAAGGTAAAGGCCCCAGTCCCTTGAATCAGACCGAACAAGAAAATCATCAGCAAGTCGCTGAAGGGTGTTTCCTGATAGATCTCTAGAAATCGCGGCACCACCAGCTTCAAAGTGATCAGGGGAAAGAGGACATACATGAAAAAGGCGCCTACAAGCCAGGAGTTTTCCCATTTCCAATGGCGGGAAAACTTTAAAGGGAGGAGAAACGCGCCGACACCAACACCAGCCAGAATACAGAGGATGGATCCGATAATAATAGGCATGGAAATCTCCCCAGTTTAATGTCGTCTAATGGTCGAGCCAATATCCTTACATAGTACGAACCAGCGTTACCAATCGATCAGGACGGAGCTCGCAAATCGGCGGGTATTCTTGAGCGGAGCTTGAGCGACTTTGAAGGAATCTCTCAAATAGAGAGGGTAATCAGGCTTTCCCTGACGAGGGGAAATATCAATCACCGTGTTCCCTTTGAACTTGAATGTGTACTCCCTGCCTGGGGCGGGATGAAATTTGTCCACGATCGTATACTTCTCGGTCGTTTCAACCAATGGAAACTCGACCGTTATCACATCCCCCTTCGTCAGGTTTTCCATAAAGGCATAATTGGCGACAAACAAGGGTTTCAACGATTTTCCATTCAGCGTCCAACTGAGTTTCTGCCGGTCTACCCAGGGAGGAACGCGTACGGATAGCTTTTGGGCCGTTTTGTTTCGCATGATTACTTTGCCCTCGTATGGAAGGAAGCTGTCTAGATCCATCCACGAGGAACTGCGATTTAGAAATAGATTTACCTGAACGTTCCCGTCTCGATGCCGAAGAATGGATTCCCAGGCGTAATAAAGCCCTTGTGTGGCGTTGCCTGTACAGCAGGCCCCGCTGTCCGTTCGAGGAATACTGGTAACGCTGGCTTCGGAGCAATAGATGCCAATGGATCGTTCGATGACATGGTCTGCCGATTCCTGCGGGGATTTTACTTCATGGAGAGCGCCATACGACGATACCTCCCTCAAGTCCTGAGAGCGGATGAGCTGCGTTTCAACCAGATGATTCCTGACGTATTGGTCCACGTCCTCCCAGTAGTCGCCCATACCTGCATCCGTAAGCCTCACTGCCAAGGCCACCATGTCCCCGATTGTGCAGGATTCATTAAACATGCCGATTCGAGGAAGGCCAAAGGTAGCCCGGGCATATTCGTATCCATCGCGGACAAAACTCTTAAGGGTCGGGTTTTGCGTGACAATGGCATAGTCGAGCAGAGCCCGGAGCATTGCCATATGGGCATGCTGGTGCCCGGCCCATTGGCCGCGGTTGTATCCAATGGCTCCCGTAGGCTCAATCTTCCCGCCCCAGAAATAGGGCTTCATCACAAAATTTACCAGACGTGTCGCTGTGCCTAGAGCCTCCTGATCCCCGGTGAGGGCATACCAGCGGGCGAGAGCTCGAATAGGGCCACAGTGATACATGAACATCGAACCTTCCGCTCCAGTGCGTTCGGCAAGCGGCTCATCTGTTCGTAACCAACCTTTGCCTCGCGCGTAGCTGAAGGCTTCCCCAATCTCACTGTCCGGATAGAAAGCATAGTCACCTCGCTGGATCGCAATTCGCGACAGCGCCTGAGCCAAGTGGCTCATGCGATTCATCCACTGCGGGTTTTTGTCCCGCTGGTACCAGGCCATCATGGCCAGGAGCAGACGGCTGTTTCCATACACATTGGCAAAGTCCAAATCATATCGCTTCTTATAGTCGTGCCCAACCCCTTCGTGCCAAGGCCTTTGCGGCCCAGCCTTTACGTAGAACAGCCCATCTTCGCCAAGCGACGAGACCATGGCGTTCATCATTCCTGCTTCGATGTCGAGGTTTTTGTCGTCTCCACTCATGATTCTCATCATTGGAAACGACTCGCCGAATTTGGGATTGTTGGTCGGAAATCCCGTCGTGTCATGGAACAGATAGGGCGGGTTGGTAAAAAAAAGGACCCGGAAGTAGATCTCGTAGTTTCGTTCCACATCAAGGGTTCCAGCGAGCCCATTGATGGCCAGCGACGCTCTCTCAGCAAGATCCAAGGAGTCAGGGACAGCGGCTTCATAGTACTCGCCTGACGGGACTAGTGGGCTTCGAGTTTGAGCAGTATCCAGACGAATGTTGAGAAGAAGGGAACTGAACGCAACAAAAAAAATCATTCGTTTCAGCATGAGAGACAGACCTCCTTTTTGTCGAAGGTGTTGGAATGTGGGGGATCACTCAGCCGAAAGGAGGGGAGAGATCCTTAGATTGAATAGATTCAATTACCAAATTCAATGCAATCTAAACAGAAAGCTTGCGCTGGAATTGCCCGGTAGTGCGGGGAGAATCCAGCAATGAAATAAGGTGAAGGATCGTGAATGTACGGTGGCATGCCACCCGTGTACTTTCAATCGCAACTGCGAAGGGTGACACCAAGAATATTCCCTGCGATGAATGGAGACCCGCTACTCTATAGTGCCCGAAAAACGATTTGAAGAGGCCTAGGCTCGAGAGACTCAATCGGAGCCGTGATAGGTCGAAGAAGGCTCTCCATGTTTGCGTGATTGCTCTATGTCGATGTCGAGCCGAAGGACTTTCGCCGTAATATCACGGTCAAATACTTTTCCGGGAAAAAATCGCTTGACCACAACTCTGAAGATTCCAAATAAGATTCCTGCCGCCAAAGTAATGGCGAGCAAGATTCCGCAGTAGATGAAAATATTCAGCAAAACACGCGCAATATTGGGCGGCTGGACCTTGGTATAAAAAACGACGGTAGAGACGTAGCCTATTTTTTCCAGCAGGGAAGTGGCAATATCCGGTGAAGTGGTCTCAAAGACGAGTGTAACCAAGGGGCCGTCCCGCTTGAAATAAATGGGTTGGCCGGGGTACTGAGTGACGTATTCGTCGTATCCGGCTTCGAGAAACTGCTTTGCCAGCTGTTGGTTGGGATATTCGATCAACAATAGATTGGCGGATTGCTTGCCAACTGCATATTTGGCAAAGGCCGCCTCTGCCCCGACATTGAGACCAAAGGGATCTTTTCCTTTTAATGGCAAAAAGCGGTCCAGGGCCGCCGTGCCCATCAAAAAGGTTTCACTTCGAGGGATGCGATCTTCTCTTGGAAGCTTCCGGATGACTTCCGGGAGGATCGTGGAATCGGATAATGGATTGGCGATCAGTTCAGCTAATTCGGTCAATCGCGAGACGCAGTGTCCCTCCCCCGATATGCAAGTCAGGCGAATATAATATTTCCCCTTTTGAAGATTGAGGCCATTAGTCGTCCCTTCCGCGTTTAATTTCAATCCTGGGACGGGGCTTGAACGAGATGATCGGAGGAAGGTAAAGACACCATAAGCGGCAGGGGCATCGATCATTTCAGCCAATTCCACTTGTACTTTATCGGGGCCGGACCGCAATTCCTGGGCAGATAACGAATTGAATCCGTATTCCAAGTAAATTGCAGCATTCCCAGGACTGTAATCGGAGAGAGTCGAGCGGGAATAAGAGGTGATCCCATTTTCCAACTGCCAGGTGCTTCGCTCTCTGAGGTGTTGGAGTACTAATGGAAGAGGACTTGGAGCTTCACCAGCGAACGTACAAAAAGACACAGCCAGAAAAAGTGGGGCGATCTTCCAAAGACGGCATGAGAAAGGTGTTTGCATGACTGAGAGAAGCCAAGAGCAGCCCGTGTTCGATGCTGGCGGCGGCACGATTAGTGAAAAACTTCAGGCGAGGGAAGAGTTCCCGGGCAGAGCAATCTATAGTATACGCCGAGTTTGCATCAAATTTCGCAGGAATTAGGGAACACGATCTCTGAAAAACCGGGGGCATAATACAGCGGCAAAGCTCTCGCCCGAAAGGGATAGAGAATGATGGTTGGATTCTAGGGAAGCCTAGGGAATGATTTTTGCCGTCTTGATTCCACCCAGATTCCCTGCGTAGGAGGCAATCCCGTCGCAAAGAGCTTCGGCAATCTTTTGACGGTACACTGAAGATTTGAGTAATTTTTCATCAGCGGGGTTACTAACGAAAGAAATCTCCGACAGAATGGAGGGCATATTGGCTCCAATCAAAACGATGAAAGGAGCCTGTTTCACACCACGGTCCAATTTCGGTGTGCGCGGCTTAGACAAGCTGCTGCAGACAGATTTTTGCACGAGCTGGGCGAATTCCTTAGATTCATCAACCTTCTCTCTCAAGGTGATCTTTTGTACCAGGTCCTGCAACTCAAAAACGGTTTTTTGCGAGCTGGCATTTTCTCGGGCCGCAATTTCCTCAACCTCAGGAGAGCTCGCAAAATTAAGAAAGAAGGTTTCAACTCCGCTGACTCTCTTATTCCGGCTGGAGTTCGCATGAATCGAAATAAACAGGTCTGCCTGAGTCTGGTTGGCGATGGCTGTCCGCTCTTCGAGAGGGACAAAAACATCTTCCGTCCGGGTCAAAGTGACCTCTCCATCCAGTTTTGTCTCGACTAAAGCTTTCAGCCTCATCGAAATATCAAGCACCAGGTCTTTTTCCTGGAGGCCGGAGGGGCCCACGGTTCCAGTGTCGTGCCCACCATGACCCGGATCGATGACAATCCGGCCAATCTTAAGTCCCAGAGTTCGAGTCAGGCTGCGCGTCCCATCACTCTTAGGCGCAGCCACTTTGGGCTTTGCTTCTGGCTCTTGCCTGGCGACCAAAGGGGCAGGATTTCCGGCCTGATTTCTAGCTTTCGGTTGCGCGTGTGGGGCTTTGGCGGCTGCTAAAGGTTCGCCATCCAGAGCAGGAGCGGTGGCCACGGATTTGGACGTCTGTACCCCCGCAAGCGAAGAATCTTTTTGAGGAACCGATTTGTTCAGTTCGCCAGAAGGGGTCTTCCTGGCTATGGATGGATGTTCAAGCTCATCCGGAAGTGGTTCTCCTCGCTGCACATGCCATTCCTTCTTTCCGGCTAGCAAGGGAAGGCGAGGAGGGCCGGTGATGTCAATTACAATTCGAGGCGGATGATGCAAGGTGGAGATACTGCACGTCTTCGTCTCGCCAAGATCCAAGACAATGCGACAGACTTGGTCCTTCAGTTGCCCGAGTCGAATTTGGTTGAGGTATCCATCTTTGATGGGAAACGTCTTGGCACTGAAGGACGAACTGATTCTAGCGTTCCCGATGTCTATGAAGTATCGGGCTGGATCCTCCAAACGCCCTTCCTGGAATCTCAACTCGCCGTCTGAAACAATGATGACTCTTGTGTAATTCTCAGTATTCCAATAGCGAAGTTCGTTGATCGAATGGATCTTCTGATCATTGAAAGCACTTTGAGCACTCGAATTCCTCGTTCCAGTCTTGGCGAGAACTTTGAGTCCGGTATCCTCAGTGGGAAGATCACTTGATGCGGACTGCTTTGCATCAGAGGCTGAAATTGTCTTCTTGGAATTGAGAAGAGCCAATGATTTTGCAGCTGCTTGAGCCTTAGGCTCCAGGTCGCGAGGGTTTCCTTGTGTCGTATCCTTGTCGGGATTCGCTGGCGTTTGCGCCTTCTCCGATTCCGAACCGGGCAGAGAAGAAATTGCCACTTGGGAAGGCTTCTCATGAGTGAAGTTTGATTTCCCAGTGCTTTTTTGCGATTGCTTCAACTGAGCGTGCAGATCATTCAGTCGCGCTTTGGCTCTTTTGGCGCGGATTGAATGCGGATGTTTTTCAATGAACTCCCTAAAAACTTCTTCCGCCGTGGCGGTATCTTTCAAATCGTTCAGGTAGATTTCCCCAATTGCGTAGAGCGCATCAGTCCGATAGGGGCTGCCAGGGTACTCCTTAATCAGAAATCGATAAGTCTTAATGGCTTGTTCGAAGTCCCCGGGGCTTTTTTGATCGCTGGCCATCAGTTGATAAAGTTCAGCCACTGCCACCAGAGCATCATCGGCTTGCGGGGAAGTCGGATAGAGGTAGTAGACGGATCGATACTTATTAATTACTTTTTTGTAATCAGCAGGATTTCTTTGACTGGCCGGTTTCCCTTCAAGCGCGGTTCTTAACTGCACCGCTTGGGTGAATACTTCCGAGGAAGTTTGAGCAGAGGAGTGGGATGTCGATACCGTTGGGGTTGAAGCGCCGGACGTGAAGACAGACAAAAGGAGGAACAGACAAAGCGCAGAGTAGATCTGAGGCAGTCGCCAGATGATTCGACGACGCCTCCTCTCACCGGAAAAGCAGCGATGGGTTCTAATGATTACCATCGAAGTAGCGAATTGCAATAGCTAAGAAGAACTAACGGGTTTCGGAATCCAGGTTGGAAAATACGAGTCGACCTGCGTTATCCCGATAACGACTAATTTCCTTGTCGCCCTCATTGAGACCAGCATTAGAAGCGATTAAGAAATGACTCCTTTTCTTGTAAATTTGACTGATTCTCTTAACGTAGTCCTTTGTTTCCGGGTACGGGGGAATACCCTTGTACTTAACTACCGCATTTTCCCCGGCGTTGTAGGCCGCCAAAACGTGAGGGAGGTTGTCAGGAAACATTTCAAGCAAAAATTTGAGGAACTTAACGCCACCCTGGATGTTTTGTTCCGGGTCAAACAAATTCACAACACCGAATCGCTTGGCTGTTTGAGGGAGCAGCTGCATCACCCCGTACGCTCCTCTAGGGGAAACTGCGTTCGGGTTGAAATTAGATTCAGTTTTCGCCACCGCCTGCACGAGTTCGGGATCGACACCGTGTTGTTCTGAGACCTTATGAATTAACTCCTTAAGTTTCAGGCTCGGACCGTTATCCCCAGAGGCCACAAGTATGGGTCTAGCCTTGGTCTCGTTTAATCGGGGAAGGAGCCGATAGACTTCCTCCGTGTTGGAGTACATGCGCCTTCCCTGTGGAGTTTGTACCCGGATGATTTCCTGACTCAAGCAATCACCCGTGCCTATAAAGAATAACAGGCCTGATGCGAAAACGCATCCCAGTCGTTTATTCAAGCGCGCATGTCCTCCAGAAACCTACCTAAGCGTATCAAAAATAAAAGGATAATTCAATACCAGACATTGCAATCAAGGTCCCTAGTCGTTAAGGATCTCAAAAAAGGCCAAAAAGTCTAATCTAGCCTTCAAAAAAATGACCCCTTCATGAATCCCTTAACCTTAAAGGGAAGTTGCTTTGGCGGTTTTTAATGATGGCTTAGGCCCCAAGCGCCTTGGCTACAATAGGCTTAACCGCGTTAAGAGCCTCCCCTATTTTAGCCGGTTCTTTGCCACCCGCTTCGGCCATTTCCGGCCGCCCCCCTCCGCTTCCACCGACAATTTGGGAAATTTCTTTCACAATTTTCCCCGCATGGATCGTTGGAATCAGATTAGAGGTAACCGTCGCAATAAGAGTCACCTTACCAGAGTGAGTAGTGGCGAGGACGATGACCCCCTTATCAAGCTTAGCCTTAAGTTCATCGGCCAAATTTCTCAGTCCGCCCTTGTCTAAGTCATCGACAACCGATGTCAGTATCTTTACCTCTTGGACGGTTTGCGCGTTGTTAAGCATTTGCTGGATATTGGTCTTGGCTAGACGATAGCGGAGGGTCTCGACCTCTTTTTCAAGGGAGCGAATCTCATTTTGGTGCTTCTCCATCAGCTGAAGCAAGTCGTCGCGCATTCCTCGGGAGAGCACCTCTAGCGAACCCAGAATTGATTCATCTTCACGGAACCGCTGCAATGCACCATCTCCAGTGATTGCTTCAATGCGACGGATCCCGGCCGCGATACCACTTTCGTTGACCACCTTGAAAAGTCCAATGTCTCCCGTATGTCGAACATGGGTTCCTCCACAGAGCTCTCGGCTGAATGGGTCAATGGCGACGACGCGCACTTCCTGGCCGTATTTTTCGCCAAATAAAGCCATGGCTCCTTCGCTGATCGCCTCATTGATCGGCTTGATCGATGTGGTTACGTCGCGGTTCTGGAGCACTTCGGCATTAACCAAGCTTTCAATCTCGATGAGCTCCTCAGGAGACAGGGGCGCGTAGTGGCTGAAATCAAACCGAAGGCGGTCGGGTGCCACCAATGAGCCTGCCTGTTTGACATGGATTCCGATCAAGTTTCGTAAGGAAGCGTGAAGCAGATGAGTGGCGGTGTGATTCCTGGCAATCGAAGCACGTCGCTGTCCGTCGACTCGTGCTGCCACCGTATCTCCTACTGACAGCTGACCCAGAATACACTTGGTTTCGTGAGCCGTATAGCCTGGCAAAAAGGGGTAGGTGTTATGGACTATCCCCTCGGAGTTATCTCCCTCCAGCGTCCCGGTATCGCCGACCTGTCCTCCTGTTTCCGCATAAAAAGGGGTTCGGTCGAGGAAAATCTTTCCCGTTTCACCCGTTTGAAGGGTAGGAACGTTTTTTCCTTCTACAAGAATGGCCAAGATCTTTGCCTGGTTCACCATCAGCGTCGAATAACCCAGAAATTCGGTTTTCTGTCTGGTAGGTGTGTCCGCCGTTTGAGCTGATGACTGAGCCGACTCTTTCCAACTTGCTTTTCCTCGCTCACGTTGGGCATCGAGCTTCTGCTGGAAGGCTCCCTCGTCCAGGCCAACCTTGAACTCGCTGGCGAGCTCTTGCATGAGGTCCAGCGGAAGCCCGAATGTGTCATAAAACTTAAACATAACTTCCCCTGAAACCAGGGCTGGCTCTGCCCCTGCTTTCTGAGATTTCGTCAGGATTTCTCCAAACTGGTCAATAGCGATACGAATCGTCGAAGAAAACCGTTGTTCCTCGTTCTTGACGACCTTGGCCACGTAACCCCTTGTCAGCAATAGATCAGGATAAGCCTCCTTCATGAGTTCAATGACGTGACCCGTCATGGCAAATAAGAAAGGTTCTTCAATGCCGACGGCCTTTCCATGGCGGATGGCTCGACGCAGGATCTTGCGCAGGACATAGCCCCGACCTTCGTTTGAAGGAATGACGCCATCACTGATCAGGAAAGCCGCCGCCCTGGAATGGTCGGCGATAACTCGCAACGAAACATCCGTGGCTGGCCCCATCCCGTACTCTTTTTGAGCTAGTTCAGCAGCCTCGTCAATTAAGGGGCGCAAGAGGTCGGTATCGAAATTGGATTTCTTCCCCTGCAACACGGCCGTAATGCGCTCCAATCCCATCCCCGTGTCAATGGAAGGTCTGGGAAGTGGATTTAATTCGCCTTTGCCATTGCGCTCGTACTGCATAAATACCAAATTCCATATTTCAACGTAGCGTCCACAATCACAAGGAAAGGAACAATTCTGGTGTCCCCATTCGCTCGCCTCTGCGCCCTGGTCATAATGAATCTCTGAGCAGGGACCGCAAGGTCCTGTTTCACCCATCGCCCAGAAATTATCCTTTTCTCCCAGGCGGTGAATCCTTTCTGCGGGGATCCCAACTTGTCGGTTCCAGATTTCGAAGGCCTCATCATCGGCCTGGTAAATTGTTATCCAAAGTTTGTCCTTCACAATGCCGAATTCCTCGGTTACAAGCCGCCACGCCAGCGGAATCGCCTCATTCTTAAAATAATCACCAAAAGAGAAATTCCCTAGCATTTCAAAGAATGTATGATGACGGGCGGTCTTTCCGACATTCTCGAGATCATTGTGCTTTCCCCCAGCCCGGACGCATTTTTGCGAGCTGGTGGCACGGACGTAATCACGTTTTTCGTTCCCCAGGAAAACATCCTTAAACTGGTTCATTCCGGCGTTGGTGAACAACAGGGTAGGATCATTTGCCGGAACCAGGGACGAACTTTTGACCACGTGGTGGCGATGACGTTCAAAGTATTCCAAGAATCGCTGCCGAATTTCTTTTCCAGTCAATGTGTTATCCTTTTTGAGAATTTGAGTCTTCCATCGTTCGTCCCAGGTACCCCTTGAAGATGGTTTTCAAGGTTCGATTAAGCCAAGGGGATCGAATTAAAAATTCAATGAATTTGCATCGGGTCCAAGGAACTAAAGCTGCTCATCCGGATTTTTGACATAAGCTCGGAATTCCCGCCGGATATCCTCATCCCGGAACCCTTTTCTGAGGAGATGATTATAAAGCCTGGAGAGCTTTTTTTCATCCATGGGGGGCAAGATTGTTCGTGCTTTCTTCAGGAAAGCCTGATGCAGGGTTTCTCGTTCCTGCTCAAGCGGGTAGAATTTGCGAAGCGTCTCTTGTATCAATTCACCTGAAACCCCGCGGCTCCTTAGTTCGTGGGACATGCGAGCGAACCCTTCGCATTTTCTTTCCCTGGAGTGCAGGAAGGACTCAATGTACTTTCGATCATCAAGATATCCCTCGGATAGCAATCTGCCAACCGTTCTGGATACCCCCAAAGGGTCAGGTTCATGGTCCGACAATTTCAGTGTGAGTTCGTGAACGGAGAAAGGGCGGCGGGCAAGAAGTTTCAATCCGAGGCTATAAAGGCCCTTTTCGGAGGCCGGGGAGCAAGGAGAATCACTGGTGGAGTCTTTCGAACTGATTAATGGTCTTTTCCATCTCCTCTTTAGCGGCATCGCTGGTTGAGCGGATTCCTTCAATACGAAGCTTGAATTCGTCAGGGTTTGAGGCTTGTTTCAATCCCTCATCATAGGTGATCAGCTTTTCCATGTAAAGATTGTAGATCGACTGATCGAAGGTTTGCATTCCATATTGGGACGTCCCGCCGGCGATGGCTTCTCGAATCATCCGCGTCTTATCCTGGTTGATGATGCAATCACGCACAAACTCCGTCGACACCAGCACTTCAACCGCAGGAACCCGGCCCAATCCGTCCGCTTTGCGGACCAGACGCAACGAAACGACGGCGCGGAGAACGCTGGCCAGCTGCAAGCGAATCTGTTTTTGCTGATGGGGAGGGAAAACCGCGATAATCCGGTGGATCGTTTCGGTCGCATCGAGGGTGTGCAAGGTGCTCAAGACAAGGTGTCCGGTCTCCGCTGCCACCAGGGCTGTCTGGATGGTTTCCAGGTCGCGCATTTCTCCAACCAGGAGTACATCCGGATCTTGGCGGAAGGCGCTGCGCAGGGCTTCCCCAAAACTCTTGGTGTCGACTTCCACTTCCCGCTGGTTGACAAACGCTTTCTTGTCCCGGTGCAGGAACTCGATGGGATCTTCAATGGTGATAATGTGCTCGGTTCGGGTGGAGTTGATGTGATCGATGATGGCTGCGAGAGTCGTGGACTTACCGCTTCCGGTCGTTCCTGTCACTAATACGAGCCCGCGCCGCTCCCGGCAGATTTTTTCCAGAACCTTCGGGAGATTTAATTCTTCGATCGTGTAGATGTGCGTGGGGATCACACGGAGGACGATGGCGATGCTTCCTCGTTGCTGGAAAAAGTTGCACCGGAATCTTCCCAATCCGGCGACCCCATAGGCCATATCAAGTTCGGCGTTTTCTTTGAACTTCTGCTTCTGCTTGTTGCTCATCATCCCCAGGGCAATGCCCAAGGTATCTTCAGCCGTCAGTCGCTTATTATCCATTAACGGAACGAGCTCGCCGTTCACGCGGGCGTAAGGATAATTGCCTACCTTCAAATGCAGGTCAGAGGCTTTCCGTTCGCAAGCCAGCCTCAGCAAGTCATCAATATTCAAGCTCATGCACCCTCTCACCTGTCATTGAAATCTGGACGCATGTTTGGTGAAGTCCATGATATCCAAAGAGATTATCGGCAGTTGAAAGAATGGGCTTGAGCAAAAAGAACGCGGTCGCCGGGGGACCTTGCCAGGGATGGAAAAAACAGGAAAGGGTCGCTTTTGCGGAGAAAAGAGACCTACAATCCTGCGCCTCTATGGGACCATCGAGAATTCTTCAGATTCGAAATGAGCGGTTGGAGCCCTAAACGAAACTCAGCCAATTGTGGTATCGTGATTCTTCGGCATTCGCATTGACCAGCGCAAAGAATTCTTCCTGAATCGTTGCAGTGATGGGGCCACGGGTTCCTTTCCCGACGGCTATCTTGTCCACGCTCCGGATGGGAGTGACCTCTGCGGCGGTTCCTGTAAAAAAGAGTTCATCGGCTAAATAGAGGAGCTCGCGGGCAATGCCTTGCTCGCGGACTTCGATACCCAGGCTGCGGCAAATTTCCAGCACCGCCTGACGGGTAATACCGGGGAGGACGGAGGAGGACAGCGGGGGCGTCAGGATGACGCCGTCCTTGATCAAAAAGATATTTTCACCGCTTCCTTCACTGACGTACCCAGCCCGGTCTAGGGCGATCCCCTCCGCATAGCCATTGAGAAGAGCTTCCATTTTGATTAATTGGGAGTTCATGTAATTAGCCCCAGCCTTGGAAAGGGCGGGCAGCGTGTTGGGCGCGATCCGAGACCAGGAAGACACACAGACGTCCACCCCCTGCTCCAGAGCCTCCTTCCCCAGATACTTTCCCCACTCCCATACTGCAATGACTGTGTCCAATGGACAGCTCAAAGGATTAACCCCGATCTCGCCGTATCCGCGAAATATCACCGGGCGAATGTAGCATTCCTTCATCTTATTGACGCGAATGGTTTCCAGGACCGCCGTTGAAAGTTGCTCTACCGTGTAGGAGACGTCCATCCTATATACCTTGGCGGAATTCAAGAGCCGTTGGATATGGGGGCGCAAGCCGAAGACAGCGGACCCTTTACGGGTGTTGTAGCAGCGAATGCCCTCGAAAACCGAGGAACCGTAGTTGACGACATGTGACATGACATGAATCTTGGCGTCATCCCAATTGACAAACGTTCCATTGAACCATATCTTCTCAGACTTCTGGATAGGCATTGTGACTCCTCTGGAGGGAAGGTCTAGCGACAGCGCTGCGGAGAAAGTCCGGGGTCGCGACCCTCTAAAAAATGGTGAAAAGTATAGCACAGGAGAAAAGGCCGACGAAAGGAATAGCGGCAGATGGATTGTGCACCGTATGTCGATGCGAAACGCCAACCGGTAATTGAGCTTGACGTCCGCAACCTCGGACGATCTATTTCTTTTTATGAGGCATTGCGGTTCAAGCTGGGGCGGAGAGAATAGCGCTTTGCGCAGTTGTCGTGGGAAACCTATGAATTTTTCCTTGAAGAGAAAGAGGATCTCCCGGCGCCCCTTATCTCACCAGGAAATGTTCGAGTGCCTCTTCCCGAAGTCGAGATTTGTTGGCAGCGCGCACTTGAAATGGGAGTAATCGTCCTTCGCCCGCTGCAAGACCGGAATTACGGGCTCCGCGATTTTGCAATAGTGGATCCTGATGGATCTGGAGTTCGTTTCGCGACACCCATTCGTGCGATTGAAATCGAGCCCATTTCACCTTGACGCCTGTGGGTACGCTTGCTAAGATCGGTGCTGGTCGAAAAACCTTGGAAACCCAATGCTGGTAAGGGTTTTAGAGAGGTTAAGCGAAAGAATTCGGGGGCTGGCGAGGAACACGCGGTTTCCCAACCTGGGAGGATGAGAGACATTGGAAGTGCGAAGTGACGAACCATCTGCCGAAAAAAAAGCGGGCATGACGGTCCCATACCACCCCAAGCAGTTTGAATCCAAATGGGCTTCGAAGTGGGAGTCCGATCGCCTTTATCAGACTGCTTTGCCGGATGAACGCCCCAAAGCCTATGTCTTGGACTTCTTTCCTTATCCTTCAGGAGACGGATTGAGTGTCGGACACTGTCGTAACTACGTGCCGACCGATGTGCTGAGCCGTTATTCCCGGATGAACGGTTACAACGTGCTGCATCCTATGGGTTGGGATGCCTTTGGATTGCCGGCGGAGAACGCCGCAATCAAATTGAAGACCAATCCGGCGCGGTTGATCGCTCGTTATTCGGCAAACTACAAACGGCAATTCAAGCTCATGGGGATTTCTTTCGATTGGACTCGGGAAATCAATTCGTCTTCTCCCGAGTACTATCGCTGGACTCAGTGGATTTTCCTGCAACTCTTTCTCTCCTGGTATGACCCGAGGGCGAATACGGGTCGGCCAATCGTCACTTTGGAATCAGAGCTGGAGGAGAAGGGAACTGCAGAGATTCCGGGAGCGCCGCCGCTGTCGGCCGCAGATTGGCGAAAAATGAAGCCTCGGGAGAAAAAAGCCTTTTTGAGCCAATTTCGCCTTGCCTATCGGGCGGCCTCCTCGGTGAATTGGGATCCGGTGGAAAAGACAGTGCTGGCCAATGAGGAAGTCATTGACGGACGAGGATGGCGGAGTGGTGCCCTGGTCGAAAAAAAGACCTTGATGCAGTGGTATTTTCGAATCACCGCGTACGCAGATCGTCTCATTGAAGATCTGAATCACTTGGATTGGCCCGAAAACATCAAATTGATGCAACGCAATTGGATCGGCCGGAGCGAAGGGGCAGAAGTGCGGTTTGGGACTGACGCCGGAGAGTTGACGATTTTTACCACCCGACCGGATACCCTTTGGGGAGCCACGTTCATGGTCCTTTCTCCGGAGCATCCGCTGGTTCCTGCCCTGACGACCACGGAACACCGCCAGGGGACGGAAGCCTACGTGAACGCTGCCAAAAAAAGCAGTGAAGCGGAACGCACGGTTGAAGGCAGAGAAAAAACAGGAGTGTTTATCGGCTCGTTTGCAATCAACCCGGTGAATGGAGAAAGAGTCCCAATCTGGGTGGCGGACTATGTCTTAATGGGTTATGGGACAGGGGCGATTATGGCGGTCCCTGCCCATGACGAACGTGATTTTGAATTTGCCAGGCGATTTCACCTTCCGATTCGAACCGTGATTCAGCCTGATCATCCGGGAACGGTCAGTCCAGACTCGCCTTCTTCCCTTGCGACCGCTTGGACCGGATCTGGCCAGATGGTGAATTCCGGTCCTTTTGATGGTACTTCCACCGATGTGGCTGTCTCGCGAGTCACTACCTGGCTTGAAGAAACTGGACGTGGCCGCAGACGCGTCAATTACAAATTGCGTGATTGGGGAATCAGCCGCCAGCGGTATTGGGGAACACCGATTCCTATCCTCTATCAGGACGATGAAGAAGTGCCAGTACCCTTTGAAGATTTGCCGGTGCGCTTACCGGAAGTGGAGCACTACGAACCAACCGGTACGGGGGAATCGCCGCTGGCAGGCATTGCTGAGTTTGTCGAAGCTCGTGCGCCAAATGGGGGCCGCGCGCGTAGAGAAACGGACACGATGGGGACCTTCGCCTGTTCTGCCTGGTATTATCTGCGGTTCGCCGATCCCAGGAATTCATCGGCACCTTTCGACAAAGACGCTGTTTCTTATTGGCTGCCCGTCGACATGTATGTGGGCGGAGCGGAACATGCGGTCATGCATTTGCTCTACGCCAGATTCTGGACCAAGTTTCTACACGATCTTGGCGCGGTTTCTTTTGTTGAACCCTTTAAGAAATTGCGAAACCAGGGGATGATCCTTGCCCCTGACGGCAAGGAGAAGATGTCAAAGAGTCTGGGGAACGTCATCACGCCTGATGAAATGATCGAACAATTTGGGGCCGATGCCCTGCGGGCCTATGAAATGTTCATTAGCGATTTTGAGATGGCCACACCCTGGAATACCAATGGACTGGCGGGAACGCATCGCTGGTTGCGACGAGCGTGGGATCTCCTGGTGAATCCCGGCGAGCGTCCCGCGGTCCATGATGAGGACCCTGCGCAGTCCGATCGCAACCTCCGGCGTTGGACGCATAAAACGATTCAGAAAACCTCCCGGGATATCGAGGGCTTCCGATTTAATACCGTGATCTCCTCTCTCATGGAATTTACCAATGCCATCATCGACGCCCAGCGTCAGGCCATAAGCAAGGAGGTATTCCAGGAAGCGACAGATACCCTTTTGTTGTTATTGGCGCCCATTGCCCCTTTTATGGCGGAAGAAATTTGGAACATGAAGGGCAGGGAGTATTCCGTCCACCAGCAAAAATGGC
>JAXLQK010000047.1:0-56570 GCA_046331665.1 Terriglobia bacterium
GGGAAAACGCCATGTCCAACGTTCCGACTCCAGAAGCCGCACCGAAATATACCAACCGTTTGATTCATGAAACCAGTCCGTATCTTCGTCAGCATGCCCACAATCCGGTGGATTGGCATGCCTGGGGAGAAGAGGCTCTCGGCACTGCCCGGCGGCTAGACAAACCCATCCTGCTCAGCATCGGTTATTCCGCCTGTCATTGGTGCCATGTGATGGAAAAGGAATCCTTTGAAAACGAATCCATCGCCGCCTTGATGAACGAATTCTTCGTTAACATCAAGGTGGACCGGGAAGAACGTCCAGACCTCGACTCAATCTATATGAGTTATGTCCAGCTGACCACCGGCAGTGGCGGCTGGCCGATGACGGTCTTCCTGACCCCTGAGCAAATCCCTTTCTTCGGAGGGACTTATTTTCCCCCCAACGACCGCTATGGCCGGCCGGGTTTTGCCCGGATCTGCTCGGCTGTCAACGAGGCCTACCAGACTAGAAAAACCGAAATTTCAGCTTCTGGATCGGAAATCGTCGCCGCACTTCAAAAGATGAATAAGCTCCCCGAACCCCGAGACTTGAACGGGATGGGTATCCTGGCCGGTGCCTATCAGCAGCTTTCAACTCGATTTGATTGGAATCACGGAGGTTTTCATGGAGCCCCCAAGTTTCCTCCAGCCATGAACCTGGCTTTTTGTCTCCGCTA
This sequence comes from Terriglobia bacterium, assembly GCA_046331665.1. Taxonomy (GTDB): domain Bacteria; phylum Acidobacteriota; class Terriglobia; order Versatilivoradales; family Versatilivoraceae; genus CAWBAT01. The sequence goes on from JAXLQK010000047.1 coordinate 698, forward strand.
TCACCTTCGATCTGGCCAGCCGCAAGCCCGGGAGTTTGTGGAACTGACATTGGACAAAATGGCTCGCGGCGGAATGTATGACCAATTGGGTGGAGGGTTTCACCGTTACTCGGTGGATGATCACTGGCTGGTGCCTCACTTTGAAAAGATGCTTTACGATAATGCCCTGCTGAGCCGGGTTTACCTGGAAGCCTATCAACTGACCAAAAAAGAAAGTTACCGGCATACGGTCGAAGAGATCCTGGAATATGTCCAACGCGAGATGACGGACGCTGAAGGCGGCTTTTACTCAAGCCAGGACGCGGACAGCGAAGGAGTGGAAGGCAAGTATTTTGTTTGGACCCCCGAGGAGATCAATTCCCTGCTGGGAGATTCCCTGGGCAAACAATTTGCTGACTTCTATGACGTCACCCGGGAAGGAAATTTCGAAGGGCAAAACATATTGAATCGCCCCCATACTCTCGAAGAATGCGCTCAGCGACTGGAAATCCCGCCTGAGGAGCTAAAGGCTAATTTGAAGGACGGGCGGACTCGATTGCTCGCCGAGCGCGAAAAGCGGGTAAAGCCCGGCCGGGATGACAAGATTCTCTCAGCCTGGAACGGCTTGATGATCGTCGGCTTTGCTCAAGGGGGACGCATCCTGCAGCGCGACGATTTCCTGGCAACTGCCCGTCGAAATGCCCAATTCCTTCTGGCCCGCACGAAGCAGGGCGGGAAATTATTCCGGGTCTACAAAGACGGTCAGGCCAAAATCCTCGGCTATCTGGAAGACTACGCCAATGTCATTGAAGGATTAATCACGCTCTATGAAGTGACAGGGGAGGTGGAATGGCTGGAGGCTGGAAAGAGTCTTACCGATTCCCTGCTCGACCAATTTTGGGATCCCCAGGAATCAGCCTTTTCCATGACAGGCAAAAACCATGAAACCTTGATCACCAGCGTCAAAGATTTCTATGATAACGCCACACCGGCTGGAAGCTCGGTCGCGGTCCTGAACTTGTTGCGGCTTTCGGTATTTTACGGGAACCTGAATTATCGGGAGATCGCGGAAAAAGTACTGCGAACCATGGTGTCTGCGCTTACTCAATCTCCCGGAGGTTTTGGGTACTTGCTGCAGGGAGTTGACTTCCTGCTGGGTCCCGTTAAGGAATTGGCAATCATTGGAGAAATGGATGACCCGAGGGTGATGAATATGGTTGGGGCGGTTTATGAGGAGTTCCTCCCCAACAAGGTCCTGGCTTTTTCAGCGGAAAATCAGTCCCGCACAAAGCATGATCTCCCCTTATTGGAAGGAAGAACCCTGGTAGCCGGCAACCCCGCCACCTATGTCTGCGAAAACTATGTCTGCAAGACTCCTGCAGTTTCGTCGGGGGAATTAAAGAAAATACTCAGGGGATAAGGTCGAATTTGGGGAAATGGTGGACGAGAAGGGGATCGAACCCTCGACCTCGGCGTTGCGAACGCCGCGCTCTCCCAACTGAGCTACTCGCCCCTGCAACAGGTGGAATTCTTGTATCATTTCGGGTCGAATTTGGTCAAGGAATTCTCAATTAGATCACTCCGGGGGACAATCGGGGTGCCAATTTCCAGCGTCGACTGGACTGTCTTTAGCCCGTCAAGGCGTGCCCAATCCTCTCCAAAAATCCGATAGGATTTCGGCTTCTCCATCTCTATCTCCCCAAACCACATTTTCTTCGATGCGCATTCCACCCAGAAACTCGTCTTTTACATGCCAGTATAAACCGGGCTCGATGGAGGTGACGTTTCCAGGCTTTACCGCAACCTTCTCTCCCATCCCCAGGAAAGGGCGGTCTTCATGATAGGCGAATCCGAGTCCATGTCCGAGGAAATGAGTAATCCCGGATTCGAACCCTCGTTCTTTCATGGCGTCCCAGGCCGCGGCACATAAATCATTTCCCGTGCTCTTTCCCGGCCGGTAAGCGGCGATGGCGTTTTGTTGGGCGGCCAGAATGGCTTCATGCATGGCGACATGCCGGTCACTTGGGCCTCCCACCACCAGGGTTCGAGTGATATCTGCCCAATAGCCATCCGCTTGAACACCAAACTCCAAGAGGACGGGGTCCCCTGCCTGCAAAACGCGTTCGGTGGCATGATTCGACATTGTGTCTGCAATCAAGGTCCTTTCTTTTCCTGAAGCAATTTGTGGAGGGTCGCAATAGGTATAACGGATCCCCCCATGCCCTGCCTTCTTCAAAATAGCATAGTTCACCTCTGCCGCCAGCTCCGTCTCACGAATCCCAGCCCGGGCATGGGCGTAAAAAGCCAAGACCCCCGCTCCTGCAACTTGATTGGCCAGGCGAAGTTTGGCGATCTCTCGCGGGGTTTTCAGAGACTTGAGTCGATTCAGAAGATCAGTCGCATCGACTGCGGAAGCAAATAGTTTGGGAAGAGCATCCTTGATTTCATCATATGTAAAAAATTCAGAAGCCAGTTTGTTGGGGCTGTAGTGATGCATTTTGGCGTCAAAGCCGACCTTTTCCAACCGTAAGTTCCTTGCCGCCAGACGTAGCCGGTCTTGAAGAGCCGAGATTGGCTCCACGCCGCTAAAAGGCTTGCACCAGTCAAAGGTCCAAACTTCGTCAGCCCAGCTTTCCTGATGAACAAATGACTCTCGCCACCAGGGAGTAACCACCAGAACTTTACCCTCTTGCGTGACGATGGCGATCACATGAGTGCATCCAGGCAACATCCCGGTGGCCAGAAGAATATTGTCCGGATGAAAAAGGATAAAGGCATCGAGTCCAGCCTCCTTCAGTGAAGCCTGGATTCGGCTGACACGTTCCTGGTCCTTCATTTCCATTGCAGCTCCTCAATGTCAAATTGGCGTTTCAGAATGGTTAGTAGTCTGCGTAGGCTTGCTTCTGGGAATTAAGCCGGATATTGGCAAGGACCAGGGCCACTTCGAGGGCCATCGCTTCAATGACTGCGAATTCACGGTTGGAAAGATGGCTTTTGAGCGCGTAATCGAGAAACATCAGCCCTTTCAGTTCTCCTCGATAGATCAAAGGAACTAAAGCCAGGTTTTGAGCACGGAACATCGGCAAAAGCTCAACACCTACGATTTTTTGATCCTTCCGCGGTTCAATTCGCATCCCTTTCTTTTCCAGTTCGAGTTTGTCCATGAAAGGGATTGCCCCATAATGAAGATGTAAATCGTAAAACCGCCTAGTTGCGACCTCATCCGCTGCCGAACACCAAGCCGGGTCAAAGCGTTTGAGCTTGTCGTTGGCACTATAGAATCCAACCTGGCGTACCCGGAAAAGACGCTTGCAGGAATCCCCCACCAGTCGATAGACGTACTCTGCCTCAGTGGCGAGCTTGATTTGGGTGGAGCATTCCAGAAATTCCACATAGAGATCTGACTGTTCCGTCCATCTTGACAAAGACCAAACCAGAGTTCCCAAGGCAAAAGACAGGGCAATTCCCAGAATCAGCACGGCGCTGCTGATGAACCCAAACTCCGCTTCTTCTTCCCTGGGCCAAATGAACAGGGACCAGCTTTGGTCTGGCATCGTAATTGTTTGCCGGGCCAACAAATGCGATTTGTTCCAGGGCTGTTTCGAGTTGAAATCGGAATAGATCGGGGTTTCCCCATCCTGCACCAGGATGTTGTACCGCTGTCGTGTCACTGAATCAAAAGTAAGCGAGAACAGCGCATCCAGCTTGAAAACGCCAACCACAGTGCCGTCGTATTTGCCCTTCCTGAAAATAGGCACAAAGGCAAAGAATCCTTTGACACCCGGTGAAAGGTCCAAGGCTGGTGTAACGGAGACGTTACGCTTCAGGATGGCGCGTTGCAGTGCCTTATAACGAACCGGCTCAGAGGCAACACTCGATTGCGCGCTGGGCTCAAGAGATAGAAAAGGCTCCACCCAAACGACTCGATTGCTCGCGTCTCCATATTCAATGGCCTGGAACCCAGGAGTCTGACCAAGGATGTCCCGGCAAAAGCCGCTGAATTGTTCATGCGACACTGAGGGGCTGTTCATCCAGAAGTTTCGCACCTGCAGAAGGATGGAAACTTTTTCGCTCAGGAAAGACTCAATCCCGTTCTTGAGCTGACTCGCGCTGATATCAAGTGCTTGGGACTGTTTTTGCTTTTGAGTGGAATGGATGGTAAGCCAGAGGTAAATGGTCAATACCAAGAAGACGACCACGACTTCCAGGGCAATCAGAATTTTTTTGGTATGCATGGTCGTCGTATTTCCAATAGTCCGTCAGACCTTGGCATGTCGTAATTTCATTCTCTATATCAAATTCGAAACTTTTACGCAAACAATGGGATAGGACTGCTTCTTCAATAGGCTGGAAACGTCCTGGATACTTCCTGACTAATCACTGCTTTCTTATGTACCGACCAGTCGATCCAGCCATTCACATAAAGCCCGTGGGAATTTCTTGAAATTACTAACAGTTTCTGTGGAAAAACCTGTGAGAAACTACCTTCAATTGGTTCCAACTTGTTCCATAACCTATTCGAATTGCAGATTGCACATAGATGTCACAGTCGTTCAACCCTTTAGAAAGTAAACTCTTACAGAGTGGTAATCCGATATTTCGTAGTCTTGTGTGCTTGACGCACAAGAAGCCCATCAGACAAGAGTTTTCCACAGTTGAATCGGCTCGTGGCTAGTCTGAAGCGCTCTTTCCGTTCCGGGTTTTTGAAAATCGGCTTCTGAAAAGAGATTTGGGGGAGATGTCCCTGAAAAGATAGATCTGGCTTATATCTTGCCCGCCTTTACCTGTCAGGACCCAGGCCCAATCAACTTTACCTTTATAAAATCAATCAGTTAGAGGTTGCCGGTTTATTCTTGCCCTTCGACTCCGGCGACGATGAGCTTTTGTCTCGCTAAGCTGCGGAGAGCATCTTGAAGTTCGCCCTTGCGAAGCTCCTGTTGGGTGGCCTGAAAATCCCGAATCGTCTCCACATCCATCCCAACATTCTTGAATTTCGCAAAATCCAGGATCTCATACTCGCGGGATTGCCAGCGTTGCGCCAGATGAGTAGCGGACAGATTCAGGGCTCTGCGCCAATCGGCATCTGAAACAGGTTCACTCTTGAGGGTAAGAAGGGTTGATTGGATAACAGCAGCGAGTCTTTCCTGCATACCAGGGACGGTGGTGAAGGTTATTCCCAAACTACTCCCCAACCACCCCGGTTCGTAACGGCTTTGCACATGAACCGGTACCAGGTGAGATTGGTTCAAATTCTCGACCAGCTTGCTGCCCGCTCCCTGGAAGAACTCATTGGCAATGGCCATGGAGAGGATTCGCTGGGACGTGACGGGAGGTGTCGTGGCTCCCCATACCAGGCAGGAATGATGTTGCTCCTTTTTGACTACTCGATCCCCTAACGGTGTGGAGAGACTTTCCTCACTTTGTGGGGGCAAATCCATCTGATGGGATCCGGCCAGGCTCAGTTTGATGGTCAAAGCAGAAACAATGTCGCTTCCGTCGGTATCTCCGGCAATCACAATGATCGGTCTTACGTTTCGTACCCATTGGTCATGCCATTCCACAAGGTCTGCCTTGGTGATCCCTCCAAGGGATGTCGTATTACCGGTCACCGGCCAACCGTAGGGTCTGTTTCCAAAATTGGAACGTTGAAACAGCGAGGCCGCAAATTCAGTGATCTTGTCTTCTAACAAGGCATTTTCGAATTCCACCTGGAGTTTTTGTCTTTCGATTTGGGCATCATCAAAACGGGGGTCTCTGAGAACTGAAGCCAATCCATCCAGTGTCTGCTCGAATTCCGATTTGGTTCCAGTCAGAAGATATCCGAAAAGGTCTCGGTCAATGATAGTCTGCAACCTTGCCCCATGAGTTTCGATCCCGGAGATGGTCTTGAAAGAACTTTGCCGGAGCGTCTCGCGGGCGGAAACGCGCAGCATAAGACTGGTAATGCCGAAGTTCTTTTCTTGTTCGAAGCTCCTCCCTCCTGGATAAAACACGCCTAAGGCGATGATCGGCAAGGCTTGGCTTTGTTTCACGAGCACTTCGGGACCACGCAACACCGAATACGATTTCAACTCATAATTGACCCAGGCGGAAGTCAACTCGCCGGAGGGTTTTCGATAGAAGAAGTCCGTTCCAGGTTTCGACGGTTTAGGGGGTTTCGGCTCCTCCTCCTCGCGTTGTTCGCTTAAATCCACGGTTTGCACCTTGGCTTGGACTGCCTTTTCCAGAGAATTTTGGAGGTCCAACTGATTCATATCTCTCAGTGGAACATTCGATGGAAAATATTCAACCAGATTTGCTTTGCTCAGTTGAAAGTACTGCCGGGCCGCCCGGACAATCTCAGCCCGGCTGACACTGCGGATCTTATTGATGTATCCCTTCCATTCCGAGAATCGTGAGATATCCTCGAACCGGGCCAATTGTGCAGCTTGTGAGCTGACCTCTTCCTGATCGAGAAAGAAGCGACGCTCCAAAAGGTTCTTCGCCTTTTCGATCTCTACATCTTCAAATTGTCCGGCGCGGATCTTCGCCAGCTCTATGAATATCGTTGTTTCAACGACTTGAACCTGCTTCGGGTTCGTCATCACGGCAAAGCCGAATTCTCCCCGTTGCCGCAACTCCAGGGATCGATGGGAAATCAAACAGGCTACTCCCTGCTCTTCCCGCAAAGCCCAATTCAATTTAGAGCTATCGCCTTCAGCCAGTAAACCCTCCAGCAATTTGCAGGCATACCAATCTCCGGTGAAAGGCCGTGGGCCCTGAAATCCCAAAAATACGTAGGCTTGCTGTTTTACGCCGCGCAGTTGCATGGAACGCAGAATGGATTGCGGGGGCTCTTGCGGAGGTTCAACCGTATCGAATTGACCAGGCCCTATTTCACCAAACCTTTTGACTACTTCCTCCAAAGCTTGACGCCGGTCCACGCTGCCGCAAATGACAAGGATCAGATTTCGCGCAGTGTACCAGCGATGAAAGAATTTCTGAAGCTCCTGGGGACTGAGAGTTTCTGCAGATTCCTGCTCTCGGGGAGATGAACTGGGAAAATGGATCATGGGAAAGACCAGTTGGTCCAACCTCTCCCAACCATATTGCTCCGGGGAGTCGAAGGTCTGCAGCCGATCGAGTCTGGCCAAGGCATTGAGGTCTGTTCCCTTATCCTCCTCCAAAGCCGGGTTCTTTATGGCTTCAGACTCCAGCTCGATGCCCTTGCGAACTGATGATGCCGGGACGACGACCGTAAATCGGGTATACTCAGGGAAGCATTTCCCCTCCAGCGTACCCCCAAACTGGCTGATTTCTGCGGCGACCTGTCGTTGCGTCGACCGATTCTTTGCCAGGCACACGGCGTGCATCGACAAAGGCGCCGCACCAATTTGGTTGGAGAGCTCATGCAATGCTCCTGCTCTGACATACAAAGTCAACGAAGTTAGCGGAACATCCTGACGTTCGAAGATTACAGCGGTTAATCCGTTTTTTAGAACGACTTTGGTGTATTCGTCAGAGTCTTCGCGCGACGTGAAAGGACCGATCACCGTGACTCCAGGGCTTGGGGCCTGGGCAGGTCGTGTGACGGCAGGCTTGGATTGCATCAAGGGATTGGCAGCAAACACCAGAGTCTGGACTGACAGTGCCAGAAGAACGATACCCATTGACATGCTAGGAATTGGCAAGCAGGGGAACCGAGGAGTTGATTTCTTGAAAACGGAGGTTCCATTCATTGCTGAAACGCCAGGTTAACCTTCGAGGGGGTCGTTTCCGGTATGACGCTTCGAGTGCGCGGCCACGAGCAGGACAGCACAGGAGCCGCCAAAAAAATCCAGGAGGCTATCCCGAACGCTCCCCGTGCGGCTGGCCACAAAGGTCTGATGAAGTTCATCGAGGCCTGCATAAGAAGCTAGAAGGAGCAAGGTCCACAGAATCCAGCGACGGCTAATCGAGTTGCGCGTACTGGTACGAAACGAATGAGCCAAAAGCAAGGCGAACACAAAGTACTCAGTCCAGTGCCCCATCTTTCGGATCAGGAGGTGGATCCATTCCCTGCCCTCGATCGACATGGCTGGGAATAACCAGTGGAGTAAGGGATCGATGATGGAGTTGGTCTTCGCGAAGGAAAACGAGTCAGTGGAAAAATACGAGATCAGCATGGCCCACAGTACGGGGGGAGCCCATTGTTTGAGGATCTCACTCATAATTATCATAAAAAAGTTAAATGGTTGTCAGCTATCACGTCGGCCTCGAGCCTAGGAGCGCAGATAGTGGCCGGACTTCCCGCCCGTTTTCTCCAGCAAGTGAATTTCAGAGATGACTATCGATCGGTCAACGGCCTTGCACATGTCATAGAGAGTCAAGGCCGCCACCGACACAGCAGTAAGCGCTTCCATCTCAACCCCGGTTTTTCCTTCGGCGCTGACTTTTGACTCCAGGCGGATCCCATCCGGAAGGAATTCAAACGAGATATCCACGTGAGTGATGGGAATGGGGTGGCAGAGGGGAATCATCTGACCCGTGTTCTTGGCGGCCATAATGGCGGCAACCTTGGCCACATCCAGTGCATTCCCTTTGCTTAGCTTTCCTTCCTGGAGCAAGGTGAGAACTTTTTCCGAAACCTTCACAAACCCCGCGGCCCGGGCGGTCCGAAGGGTTGGCGATTTTCCGGAAATATCCACCATGCGGGGATGGCCATGCTCATCGGTATGCGAGAACGAGCTCATGGTTTAGAATACTCCTTCCAAGGTTGACTGAACTTGTTCAAAAACCAGAACTTCGACCATCGTACCTCGTTCCAGGGTGCCGGTGTTGTACGGAGCGATGATCAAGCCATTGGCTTCCGAAGCACTGAAGATGTCTGCCGAACCTCTCCACTTGACGGGAGAGACCTTAAACTCTCTGCCACGACGCGTGAGCCGTGCCGGAAGAAATGCCGTGCGACCCGATTTTTCGGCGATCTCCTGCTCCAGCACTGCAGGGACCAAGGGGAGCGAACTCAAGGGCAGCCCCTGAAGAGCTTTCAGGACGGGGGCGACAAACAATTCAAATGAGACAAAGGTCGAGACCGGGTTGCCGGGAAGACCGAAAACAAATTTCGAATCAAGAGTGGCGAAGACAGTAGGTTTTCCTGGCCGCATCCGCACGGCATCGAAGTGAATATAAATTCCCAAGTCTTGAAAAACGGGTTCCACCAGGTCGTATTTCCCTGCGGAAACGCCGCCACTGACCAATAGGATATCCGTCTCGAGTCCTTTTTGGACCTGTGCTTTTAAATCGGCGATTTGATCGCTGGCGATCCCAATCAAGACCGGGCTGCCTCCATGTCGGATGACTTGAGAATACAAGGAGACTGAATTCGAATTGCGGATCTTTGCGGGCCCCGGGCATGCGCTGACTTCGACCAGCTCATCCCCCGTTGATAGAATGCTTACGGTAGGACGCCGAACCACACGCACCTCCGACTTACCCACCGTGGCCAAAACTGCCATCGCCAACGAACCGACAACCGTTCCTGCCGACAAAACGGGATCCCCGGCTTTGCGTTCAGAGCCAAGGGGAGCTACATTGTCTCCAACGTGTGCAGATTTAAGGAGCCGAACCGTTTCCGGGGAAAGCTGTTCGCTGGACTCGACCATGACGACGGCATCGGCCGTTGGGGGGACGGGCGCCCCCGTCATGATCTGTACGGTCTCCCCATCATGCAATTCGAGAGGCCGAGCTTCTCCTGCCCGAAGTTCACCCACACAGCTGAGCGTCACGGGGACCTGTTGAACATCCCGTGCCCGGACGGCATAGCCATCCCTCATCGAACGGGCAAAGGGAGGGTAATCACGGTCGGCGAAGACGTTTTCGGCGAGAATTCGCTGAAAACTGTGTTGAAGGGGGACTGTCTCGAAGGGTAACGATTCCAGTTGGATGCTGGAGCAGTGAGCGATGATCCTGTCTCTGGCGGTATCAACATTCAGCACGGGGCGAGAATCTCACAGGGGTTGCCGGGAGAAAGGGTCGTGAACGCCGTTCGGATGGAAGTGGATTTCCGGTTGATCCTTCGGCCATCTCTAAATTTTACGGTAACATGCAGATATTGGAGTGTCAAAATTTTTCCTTTTTTCCATGCCAAGGGTGTGATAACAGAAGAGGTGGCGCCCACCTTCCGCGCGCGGGGGTGGTCATGACTTATGGTCTCTATTTAGGATCCCATGAAAGATGAACGCATACTAATCGTGGATGACGAGAAGTCAGCTCGCACAGGCTTGACCATGCTGGTATCGAACTGGGATTTCTCGGCGAAATCGGCCGAACATGGGGAAAGCGCCTTGGCCATGATTCCGGAATTCGACCCGTCCGTGGTAGTAACCGATCTGGTCATGCCAACCATGGATGGGATGACTCTCCTAAGACGAATCAAAGAAGATTATCCCCACTTGCCGGTCATTGTTTTGACGGCCCAGGCAAGTATCCCCTCCACCGTGGAAGCCATGAAAGCAGGTGCCTACGATTATCTCGAGAAGCCTATTGATCCGGCCCGGTTTCGAGTTGTGCTCGACAATTGCCTGTCTCATCTAAAAACTCTGAAGGAAATGCAGCTTTTAAAAAGCCAGCTTAAACAATATGGGGCTTTTGGAGAGATGGTCGGCCAAACTCCGCAAATGCTCGAGGTGTACCGCCTCATTGAACTCGTCTCCCCCAGTACGGCCTCTGTCTTGATTACGGGAGAGAGCGGCACCGGCAAGGAGCTGGTGGCCCGGACGATTCACACACTCAGTCGCCGGTGCCAAGGCCCTTTCATCGCCATCAATTGCTCGGCGATTCCTGAGACCTTGATGGAAAGTGAAATCTTCGGCCATGAGCGCGGCGCTTTTACCGGAGCCTTGGAGCGTCGGATGGGGTGTTTTGAACTGGCGAATGGCGGGACGATTTTCCTGGATGAGATCGTCGAAATGCCCGTGGGGACTCAAAGCAAATTACTGCGCGTCATCGAAGAGCGAAAATTCCGGAGGCTGGGCAGCAAGAACGAAGTGGATGTCGATGTTCGCATCATTGCGGCCACCAATAAACCACCCTTTATGGCGGTGGAGGAAGGAACGTTGCGGAACGATCTTTACTACCGGCTGAATGTCTTTTCAATCCCCCTTCCTCCCTTGCGGGAGCGTCTGCGCGATATCCCCTATTTGGTGGAGGCTTTGCTCAAACAATTGAACGCCAAACATGGCAAGCAAGTCAAAGGATTGAGTGAGGGCGCTTTGCAGAAACTCACCCTGCATAGCTGGCCTGGAAATGTCCGGGAACTCCGGAATGTTCTGGAACGCGCCTTAATCCTTTGCGAGGGGGAACTCATCGAGGATCGGCATTTTCCTCCCTTCGAGATCCGGGCTGTTTCGCCTTCCGCCAATTCGATAGTCGTACCCGTAGGAAGCACCGTGGCAGATACTGAAAAGCGGCTCATCTATAAGACGCTCGAGTTTACCGCCAATAACAAGACTAAGGCGGCCGAAATTCTTGGCATCAGTCTGAAAACCCTGCACAACAAACTTAATCAATATGACGCTGAAGCTCAAAACTAGGCTGACGCTGCTGATCACCCTCCTGGTTTTGTTTGTCCTCTCGATTGTCTCAATATTTACCATCAACCATTTTGCCGCTGAACAGATTCGCTCCGCTTACGAGGGCGGAGATTTAATTGGCAAGCAGATCTATGGACAGGTCAAGCAGGCCTTGATGGCAGCCAATCAAGGAGCCGTCCAGCCTTCCGATCCGGAGGGGAAATCCAAATACGTTGCCGATTTGCTTTCCCGGGACGTCGGTCTGAAGTCTCTGCTGGAGTCGACGATCGGGAATTCTCCCATCTTGATCTATTTGGCGGTTACCGATCCGCAGAACCATATTCTGCTTCATTCCGACTCTTTCCAGGTGGGCCAGGTGCTTCCCCATGCCGAAAACTTCCTGACACTCAAAAATGCCCCGGCCTGGGAACAGCTTAGAACCATTTATGGGCCCTTGAAAAATTACGAAGTTATTTTTGAAATGATGGATGCGGAGCATCAACCATTTGGGACAGTGCACGTCGCCATGAGTACCGCCCTCATCCGGGAACAGTTGAGGGCCTTTCTCAGGAAGGACGTTTTGATCGCCGGGTTCGCCTTGCTTATTGCCACAACTCTGGCGGCGGTCTTTGCCCAGTTGTTGCTCCGCCCTTTGACGTTTATTACTGCCGGCATTGAACAACTGATCCACGGCGAATTCAAGGAACCGATTCGCCTGAAACGGGGGGATGAATTCGGTCTCGTGTCGTTGCGACTCAACGAGATCGGGCAGCGGCTCGAAGGAAGCCAGGAAGAGCTGGACAAACTTCGGGACAATTTCGGTCAGATCGTGCAGAGCCTTGAAGAAAGGCTGATCTTTGTAAATGCGCATCGCCAGATCATCTTGATCAGCCCCTCTGTGGCCCAACTGTTGAATACCACGATTTCCCAGGCCCTGGGCCAGCCCGTGAAGGATTTGCTGGGGGCGGATCATCCTCTGAGCGGACTGGTGGAAACCGCCTTCGCCTTAAGAAAGAATCTCTATAAGGCGGAACTCCAGTTGTCCCGACCCGAAGACAAGTTTTCCGCACGAATTCATTATCTGTCTGAAGACCAGCAAAGCATGGGGGTGCTGGTCATTTTGGAAGATCCGGAAACCGTCGCCAGGTTGGAGAGTCAACTCGAATATGCCAAGAAACTTTCTGCCCTGAGCCGCTTGACCTCTGGAGTCGCCCATGAAGTGAAGAACCCCTTAAATGCGATCGTCATCCATCTGGAGCTACTGCGAACCCAGCTCGCTGCCGGGGTTCCATCCGAGGCCGAAAAAAGTCTCGCGGCGATCACTGCTGAGATTCGCCGGCTTGACCGGGTGGTCCGCTATTTCTTGAATTTTACGCGCCCCATGGATGTCACTCTGCGCGAAGAAGCCTTGCCGGAGATTATCCAGGATGTTGTCGATCTGGCCGCCAAGGAAGCCAGCCTGCACTCGGTGGAAATCTCGGTCCAATGCGAAGATGGGTTACCGTTGGTGAAATTGGATCGGGATTTGATGAAGCAATGCCTCTTGAATCTAATTCAAAACGGGTATCAGGCGATGCCTCAAGGCGGCACCCTCCGAGTGCTTACCTCGGCCAATGATCGTATGGTCCAAATCAGAATCCAGGATGAGGGCGTGGGAATCTCTCCCGCGAACCGTGATAAAATTTTTGACCTGTACTATACTACGAAGGAAAATGGCAATGGCATTGGTCTGGCGACCGTCTTTAAGATTGTTCAGTTGCATGATGGAGAAATTCAAGTTGATTCCGAACCGGGGAAAGGCTCTGCCTTTACGCTTCGATTTCCCCTCCGGTAGAGATTTCATGATGACGCCACCGCTTGGCGAACATGCGGGTCGTTTGCCCCCAGGCGACGGGGCTTGCAAGCGCTTGGGATTAGGTTTATTTCAAAATGGGACAGATGCGTTTTGCGCTTTGCTTATTGTGTTTGGGATTGTTGTCGGGGTGTCATAAATCGTTGAACTCTGCCAAGCCCCTTCCAGACGTCGATTATGCGCAGGCTCGCACGGGTCCGGCTCCCGAGATTGACAATCAGCTGACTTCGAACCCAATTGCCGTCGAGAACCTGCCTGAGCCTGTGCCTGCGACTGCTGAAGCGGCACCAACGATTAAAGCTCCAGCTCCCCGGGCGGCTCCTGCCAAACCGCCTAAAATCACGGCAGAACCGCGCCGGCCGGTGAAGACGTATCCGCCTGCGGAGCCGCCGGAGGTCCATCCTCCAGTGCAGCAGGCTCCCATTCAATTGCAGCCGCAGTTGAGTCAGAGCGACCGGGAGTCTCTGCTAAAAAAGATTAATGAACAGTTGGAATCAGCCAAAGGATTGGTAAAGTCCTTGAATCCTGTACAGCTTTCAAAAGACTCGCAAACCAGTTTAAATGCAGTGTTTGAGTTTATCCAGAAATCGGAAGATGCCGTCAAGAGAGGTGAATACTACCAGGGACTTGTACTGGCCCAGAAGGCGAATACCTTAGCCTCGACGATTGTTACCAATCCCTGATTCGGGCGCACAATTTCGTTGTGACTCCTCCTTCGACCAATAACCACCGTCGTAATATGAGAGGAATCCATCTCCTATGCTAAAAGACCTGCGACTCTTTTATTCTGAATTCAGGAGAAATTTTGTCACTACAGGCGCCATCGCTCCCAGTTCGCCGTTGCTGGCCAAGGCGATGGTGTTCCCCCTGAAACAGCGATCTTCCTCTCCAATTCGAGTTCTGGAAGTGGGCGCCGGTACCGGGGCGGTCACCCAGCAGCTCCTCAAACAGCTCAGGTCGGGCGACACACTCGATATTTACGAGCTGAACCCGCGCTTCTTTGGCGTCTTGCGGGAGAATCTCCCGATTGCGGATCTGACCCGACAAGGATTAACCTGCCGCCTGCACAATGCCGACGTTCGCTCCCTCCCGGATAGTGCTCTTTTTGACTTCATTATCTCCGGGCTCCCTTTCAATAATTTTGAGTCCCAGATTGTGGAAGAGTTCTTTGAGACCTTTATGAATCACCTCTTGCCCGGGGGGACGCTGGCGTATTTCGAATACATTGGCACCCGGGAGTTTCAGTCCCGGCTTGTGACAGGGGCGGAACGCGAACGGCTGGTTCGCGTTGGAATTGCAGTTAAGAGCTTCCTTCAAAAATATCAATACGACAGCAATCAGGTCTGGTGGAACCTTCCGCCTGCCAAAGCACGCTATTGCCGGAAGGCAAGTTCCCTGGAAAAACCCGCACCGCCCAAGTGAGCCGACGCGACGCGATTTTCGTCAAGTAGAATAGACAGAACGAATGACCAAAAACGTCCGGTTGACGCAGCTTGCCAAACGGGCCGGCTGTGCCGCCAAACAACCTCCCGGGTACCTCCTTCCCTTTCTTCAAAAGCTTCCCCCCATTCAGGATCCAAGAGTTTTGGTTGGCACTGCCACCGCTGACGACGCCGCGATTTATCAATTGAGTGACGACCTGGCGCTGGTGTTGACTACGGATTTTTTTACCTGATTGTCGATCGCCCTTATGATTTCGAAGCGTTGCAGCGGCCAATGCGATCAGCGATATCTATGCCATGGGCGGTACACCGCTCACGGCAATGAGCCTGGTGGGATTTCCGGACGCCGTTCTCGCACCGGACGTCCTGGTGGAGATCTTACAGGGTGCCGCGGCCAAAGCTGCTGAAGCCGGGATTGAAATCGTAGGGGGGCATACGATCAAAGCGGAGGAACCGATCTTTGGTCTGGCTGTCGTGGGGACCGTTCACCCGGCAAAGGTTCTTTCCAATGCCAAGGCAAAGCCGGGAGATGTCCTCATTCTCACAAAGCCGTTGGGATTGGGAATCATCACCACGGCGGCCAAGAATAATCTGGACACGCTGGGTGCGATCTCTGAAGCGTTGGAAGTTATGACGACCTTGAACCGCAGTGCTGCCGAAGCTCTCCGGGATATCGATGTCCATGCCCTAACCGATGTTACGGGATTCGGATTGTTGGGTCATTTACGCAATCTCACTTCAGCCAGTCAGGTCAGCGCTCGAAGTTCACGCGCAGCAAATTCCAGTTTTGCCTGCCGCCTGGGAATACCTCAAAACGGAATCGCACCGGGGGCACTCACGCCAACCACCGATTCCTTGCCGATTGGGTGACCTATGCTCCGGATATTTCGAAAGGCCAGCAGTTGATGCTTCTGTGATGCGCAGACCTCAGGCGGTCTGCTGGCTGCTGTTGCTGAAAAGGATGCCGACCGATTGCTGATGGAGCTCAAGGCGGAGGGGGTCAAGTCTGCCAGCGTCATTGGACGCCTCGAAACCGATTCTCCCGGGCGCATCTGGGTCGAGCCTTGAGAGAGATCCCAGGACGTTAATCAACGTGCAGTGAAGAATTTATTCGGCAGTTTTAGGGGGAGCGGGGGGCTTGGCTGCGGCTTTCTGGTCAGCCCAGGCGGCCTTGGCCTTTTCCAACAGCTCCTCGCTTCCTGCCAGGGAGTTGTTGTGCGTAAGCTTGTAGATGCGTTCGAAGTTTTGTTTGGCAAGGTTTGCCAGGCCGCCTCCCATCGCCATGACCTTGGCAAAGGACTCCAGCGATTGTGCCACCTGCTTTTCGTGAGTGTAAGTGACCGCCATTTGGAACTGGGCAAATTCGTATCCAGGATCCAGTTCCAAGGCCCGCGCGAAGTACCCTTTGGCTTTGGAAAGGTCAAGCGCTTCAGAACTGCCCGGAGTAGTGACTGCTTTCTCGGTTGGCTCTCCCTTGGAAACGGCACCCTCTTTCCCTGGGTTAGCCTGGCCGGCGGCAGCCGATGTTGCTGGTTCCTCAGAGGCTGGTTTTGCCGCATCCTTCGATTGACCCGGTGGTACGGCAGCGAGTGACTTCTCATAACGTTCCAGATACGCAGCTCCTAAACCCGTGTATGCAATGGACAGCAAACGGTTCTTCTGGGCTGCAAACATCGTGGGGTCAACCTTCGGTGCAGGTTCGGCACTGTCCAATAACGTGACGGCTTTGTTTCCCCGATCGATCGCCTTCTCCGTTTCACCGCGCGCGGCATAGGTCACCGACAAAATGGCTAGAAACGGTGCATTTTGTGGAGTCGTCTCCAGCACCTTCTCGGCGTGCTCAATGAGCTTATCCGGATTCCCGATCAGTTGATAATCATTGGCGGCAAATTGATGCAAACCGGGTACGTACTGCGAACTTGGGTATTTCTTAATAAAGGCTTCGATGAGCTCGACTTGAGATTTCGGGTCAGTGGCCTTCCCAATGGCGACATACTCGGCGACTTCTTCAGGAGTTTGTCCACCCGTCTCCCGCGGGGAAGGAACGTCGTAAAGCTTCATGGTGTTGGGTTTACCCGTCGATTTGTCCCCCGAGTTCCCTCCTGCGGAGGATTTGGAGCTATCCTGCGCGGCAAGGTGCAATGTCAATATCAGAGTGACAATCAGAAGTGCCATAGCCTGCTTCATTTATGTAAGGTCCTCTTTATTTAAGAATCAATCCTTTTGGCTCTATTGCGAAGTGTCCCTATTTCTGGAATCGTAATGGCGACCGTGTCACCTTCCTTCAGAGCGGCATCTTCAGTCTGAATGATTCCAGTTCCCGTCAATAATACTGTTCCAGAAGGTACTGTATTTGACCGAAAAAGGAAATCGATCAATTCTTCGATACTCCGTTTCATCATGCCCAGCGTTGTCTCGCCGGCGAAGATGGTTTTACCCAATCGCTCGATCACACAAGAAATCGACAGAGTGTTGGGGTCGCTGAGGGCATCCTTGGTCAGAATGACAGGCCCCAGGCTGCAGCAGGCCCGAAAAATCTTTGACTGGGGTAGATAAAGGGGGTTTTCGCGTTCAATGTCCCAGGCGGAAACATCGTTGGCCACCAGATACCCCAGTACCTTTTTGCGGGCGTTGATCAGCACCGCCAATTCCGGCTCGACGGCGGTAAAGTGTGAATCCCTTCGAATTCCAATGATGTCATTCGGCCCCGTGCAGTGTGATGCACGTCCCTTAAAAAAAAGCTCAGGGCGTTCGGCCACATAAACGGAGTCATAAATCCCCTTCGAAAGTTGTGTATCGCCATCCCGGAATTCGGCACTTCGCTTATAGGTGACACCACAGGCCCACACTTCCGGGGCATGAATCGGTAAGGCCAGATGCGGCTTGTTCAGATCGGGGGGGATGTTGAGCTTGTCCCAAGGGACCGGAAGCGGGTCCGGACTCTTCAATTCTTCCACTACTTCGTGGAGATCCAGATCAACGCTCCCAGCATATTCCACCAGATCGAGGAGGGTACGAATCCCTTTTTGTTCATAAGTTACTGGATAAACGGATTCCCCCTCCAGAACACCAGCTCGATACCCTTTCTGCGGCTCATAGGTTTGGACTAATTTCATGAAAAATTTTCACCCCTTTGTTCTCATAGGCTGCTGAAAAACTCACTGTCGCGGCGCTCGATGAGCGCCGACGATTGACTTGTAAAGGTGGAGCGTGAGCTCCGCGCACGCTCATTTAAATTCCTAGAGCTCTCTTTCTAGTGGGACCTGATTCCCCCTTGGGAGGAGCACCTGTACCGGTGTTCTATAAACGCCGACGATTGACTTGTAAAGGTAGAGCGTGAGCTCCGCGCACGCTGTTTTTCAGCAGGCTCATCGGTCAGGCCAAGAAGCATCCCTGCTCCGGGCAATCATACTTTGTTTTTCTATAAACCCACAATGCCTTCCCGAAATCCTTCTTCCTGACTGCGAAGAAGTTGATGAGCCTCTTCCAGTTGGATGGACTGGAATTGAATGCTGTCTCCGATATTCAATTGAGCTGCCTTCGGTAGGTCAGCTCGACACAATACGGCGATTTTCGGGTACCCTCCTACGGTGGGAGAATCGTTCATTAAGAGAATCAATTGACCGCTCGGAAGGACTTGGATGGCACCCGGCGGGACAGGGTCTGAAATGATTTCAGGAATCAGAGTCTTCAAGGGAGAGCTTTGCAGTCGGTAACCCATCCGATCTGAATCGGATTGAATCTGATAGCGTTCTTCGAAGAATTGGCGGACGGCTTCAGGTGGAAAGCACTCCGTCTGGGGACCCAGGATCACTCGAAGGGATCGCTGATTGTCATAAGTTTGCAACAATTCGGGATTGGTTTTTCGGGCGCTGAACCTCCCCAGGTCTTCCGGGGAGCTCTGGATTTTTAAAATATCACCTGTCCGGAGCGCTCTTCCGTCCCATCCACCCCAATGGTTGCGCAAATCTGTGGAGCGGCTTCCTAGGACCTCTTTGCCCCAGAATCCTCCGCAAACACTCAGATAGGCCCGACATCCCCACTGTCTGTGTGGGAACGAGAGGATGGTGTTCCTTTCGAGGTTGAAGCTTGCCCATATTGGAGCTGGATGACCATCGACCTGAGCCGAAAGATTGGCTCCCGTGATCGCAACCGTGCAAGGGCGCAGGAACTCCAGGCTTAGGCCAGTCAGGACGATTTCCAGGCAGGCGGAATTCTCAGGATTGCCGGCGAGCAGATTGGCCGCTCTGCAGGCATAACCATCCATGGCACCGCCTGCCGCCACTCCATCGCGGCGATGTCCGGCTCTGCCCAGGTCCTGAATGGTTGTGAGTAATCCAGGCCTTAGAACTCTGGCAATGGGCTGTCCTGGCACTTTAGCGAGGTTCGGCATTGCGGTCCATTTCATTGAATTCCGTCGTCGCCACCGGCTGGAAAACCACCTGGTCGCCAGGCTTCAGAAGACAGGGTGGGAAGGTGGAAGGATCAAACAATTTCACAGGCGTTCGGCCGATGATATTCCACCCGCCTGGTGTATCGGCTGAGTAAATCCCCGTCTGCATACCGCCAATAGCCACCGAGCCCGCCGGCACCCGGTGTCGCGGGGTCTTGCGGCGCGGGGTTGCGATTCGATGAGACATCCCGCCGAGATAGGGAAAGCCGGGACTGAATCCAATGAGGTAAACACGATAGGTGGCTGCCGCATGGAGCGCAATGACTTCTTCGGTACTGAGGTCATGCTCTTTGGCGACAAACTCCAGATCTGGTCCCATCTTGCCTCCGTACACCACGGGAATTTTCACTATTGCCCCGGTTTCTTCCTTGTCTCCGGGAGCGTGACCCCATTGATCAAGGATCTGTTGTTCTAAAAGGGAGGTTGAAGTTTGAAGGGGATTATAGAAAACAGCGAGACTGCGATAGGACGGGACGCATTCGATGACTCCTGGCAAGCTGGCCAACCTGATTTGCCGATCCAGGGCTAACACATGCTTATTGATTTCGGGGCTAAGTTCCCCGCCAAACTCCACCAGGAGCATGGAGTCTCCGGCAGGACGAATTCTTGGTCTCAGTTCCATCTTCCGAAGAGAGGGTCAGCCCTTAAAAATTAAATTTAACTGTGACGCGATCTCGCGGACTTGACCTTTCAGGTGGGCATTCTGCGGCAGCGCTTTGTGCAACCTTCGCAATTGAATGCACACCGCCGCACCCGTCTTCAACCCCATCAACCGAGCTGCCTCCCGTTGGGTCAGCCCTGCCTGCTCCACCAGCGTCTTGGCGAGCAGCGCCCGCTCCCATCCTAGCTTCCGCTGCCGCTGAAATTCACTGACCTCTTGACCCAGTACCCGAGCCACTGCCTCCTGCACCTGTTCGATCGTCACCCATCGACCCGGTCGCCGGAAAGCAGCGTCCTCCGGCTTGCGGCTTTCCCTCACCCGCTCCTGCCGCTTCTGTTCCATCTCGGCTTGGAACCGCTCCGATCCCACACTTCCCGACTCCCTGCTTAATAAACCTTCCAGTTCCTCATCCCGCTCTACCAGCCCTTCTTCGACATACTCCCGGTATCGGTCTCTTTGCTGCCTGCCTCTCCCGCCGACTTGTTCCAGAATCGCATCCTCCGTTAAAAACTCCGGTCTGCCGACTGCGCCGATATAGCTGAGGTAACTGCTCCAGCCATAGCCTCGCAACAGCCCAAGTCGCTCTCTCAACGGCATGTGCTCGGCTGTTCGGGTCCGTACCGGGTTCAGATGCAGATACCGGCTCAGTTGCAGCAGATACCGGTCACCTTCCACCAGTCTCGCGCCATAACGGCCTTGCATTAGATGGCCCCAGCGCCGATGCCGGCGGTTGAACCCCACCACATAGCGGGTTTGAAAGTTTTGCATGAAGGCGCTCAGATTGCCATGAGGCGTTTCCACCACCAGGTGCGCATGGTTGTCCATCAGACAGTAGAGGTGCAGCCTTACCCCGTGGCGCAAGACACTGAGGCCCACAGCCTGCAGAAACCTGTGACGGTCCTCGTCATCACGGACGATCGCCTTGCGTTCGTTGCCCCGCAGAGTGACGTGGTACAGACCCCCTTCATACTGGATGCGCAGCGGTCGTGCCATGGCCCCACTCTAATTCACACCCGTCGTGATTCACAATCATTATTTAATATTTAAGGGCTGACCCTAATTTCCTCTGAATTTCCTCTGGAGAATATCATCCAAAGGGAGGGAACGAAAATCGATTTTCTGACTGACCTGAATTCAGCCTTGTCAGTGACCAGGTGAGAAAATGGAAAGATTTGAACCGCTCTTCTGCTTATTTAATATTTAAGGGCTGACCCTGATTCCCCTCTAATTTCCATTTCCCCTAATTTCCCAAGCCTGCTCATGCCCTCCAATGCGGGTTACCCTTACCTGCGATCTACAAAATAGAACCACCCTTTCCCGATTTTCTTAAGCTGAAGAAATGACGATGACAGGCCAGGATATTCTATGTCTTTGTATGTCTCAAACTGCGGACACTCAGTAGGTACAAACAGAACACCGTACGTTGTATTATCGCCTGCTAATATTCCAATTTCGGCATCGTGCTGAAAAATGACAGAACGATTGATTTTTCTTAATTGGGTCCCAAGGTTCTGCAATTCCATGAGTGTTGCATTGAGCATCTTAGCAGCAGACTGTGCAGATACGCGGTCAAAACTATTGTGCGCATCTGCAAATGAATATAAACCATCATCAGTAAATGTAATTCGCCTGAATGTGACGGTTCCCTCACCTGGGGTAGGTAAGCCACATGGCTGGGACGAATGGAATATATTACGGAAATCATTGACCAATTCATTGTAAACTTCTTGTTGGTCTATGAATGCGGCAACAGTC
The DNA here is from genome assembly GCA_046331665.1 of Terriglobia bacterium. Classification (GTDB taxonomy): domain Bacteria; phylum Acidobacteriota; class Terriglobia; order Versatilivoradales; family Versatilivoraceae; genus CAWBAT01. Next base: position 22,371 of record JAXLQK010000047.1, read on the forward strand.
TTCGATTCAACTTTTCTATGCCATTCAGCATTCCTCAGTTCTGTTGGCCAAAGCCAGTAAAGACACGCCAGAACCAACAACAAAATCATAAATAAGACCGACATGCGTTTATTCATTTATTTGGAACCGAGTAGAAATCAGTCCCGAACCAGTCGTATCCCTTGTCAATAGCCTTATAATCGCGCGGATCATCGCCCATCGTTGTCCAGTATGACCATTTTGAAGTATGATCCATAAATACTTGTGCATATCCAGCTCCCATATGTGCGATTGGGCTTGGGATTGCAGTTGCAGCAGCAAGGAATCCCCATGTCATATTTCCGATGTAATCTGCAGCATGAGCTGACCCATCTGGAAGAGCATAGAGTGCATTCCTGTTTTGATCAAGTTGCTGCTTAAAATCGAATATACCTCTAGTCTTGGAATTATTTTTGAATTGAATCAAGTTCATATCCTCGGCTTTGGGAGCATTGTCCCAAACAAACTTGCTCATTAACGCCGCTGTGATTTTAGGGGAAACGATCGTGTACTTCTGACCGCCAGGGAGTTCATTTAAAGACGAATCAAGAGAGTACTTCTTTCCATTCTCTGCTTTCATGGTATATGAATTACTCACCCAAAAATTGTGCCATTTGCTCCTCTTTACATGTTCAATTTCTTTACCGGTTTGATCGTAAGTAAAATCGTCATGGCCATTGCGATCGACTCGATTCATCGGATTGTTTACAAGGTACGCAAATAGATTAAGCGTTTGAGGATTGTCCGGCCTTGCATACGGTACTGGCATAGGGGTTACTGCCCAGTCCGGAGTCATAAACCTCCCTTGCGGTCCCGAGAGATATCTTGCCAAAAAGAAATCCAGATTCGATTCGGTATCGCGTTCTTTCTGGGTGAACTTCTGTCTGAATTCGATCGCCCCGTAGCCGGAGATTGATCCTCTCCCACCATAGACTGTCCCGATTTCCTCTCCAAACGGCAGGTAGTCATGCCGACCTCGGATGGAGTAGTCCGGATTGATCACCAAGCGAGTGCTTCCCAGATGATCTCCGGAGATGTATGACGTTCCTCCCGGGCCTGAGAATGTGGGATTCGAAGAATACTCCGCCGCTAATTGTCCCAAAGCATTATAAACGTAGACTGAAGTGACGCCGCCGCTGACCTTCTGAACCCGCCGCCCGTCCCCGTCGTAATAATAATTCGTTGTCCCAATCAGCGGGTCATAAAAGGTCACCATCCGATTCTCAGCATCATAAGTCATTGTCCGCGAAGAGGCTTCCGTGATCATATTTCCGGACAGATCGTAAACATAGCCCGCTGAGTTCCGTCGGTTGGTATTGCCATCATAGGCCGATACGCTGATGGGCGTTAAAGCCGGAACCGGAATGTAGTCACCTACTCCCGTGACTGCCCGGTTGCCGAACCGGCCATAACCATAGTGTTGAGCCCAGGGCGTTCCGCCGCCACTCTCGCTGGCAGAATCTAGCCGATTCAGCGGATCATAGGTGAACACCTGCGTCAGACTCAGGCTGGGTGCCTGGATCAGCTGCCGCAGTACATTCCCGTTGTTATTGGCCGTACCTGCCGCGCTGCAATTGGGGTCAACATTGGTGTAGCAATTTCCCAGGAGCAATCGATTGGCGTAGGTTGTGTTTAAGTCGGTATCGAGTCCAGTGGGCCCTGTTGGGGTGGTTGTCCCAACACCCATTTGAGTGGGTTGCAGCCGCTTGTTGAAGCGGGTCTGATCCCACAGTCCTGTTCCCAGTCTCATTTGGGCAATCGCCCCTTGCGGCGCATAGAGAATGCGATTGGTGGCGTCGGTTTCTACCGCTCCCACATAATAAGCTCCGGTCTTGTAAACGCCAGCCACTCTCCCCGCAGTGTCGATGTTCATCCCAATCACCTTGCCTGATGGCAGGATCACGGCAATAAGTTGTCCCGCGCTGCCATGGCTACTCTGATTCCCCAGCCATTCTCAGCACCCCGATGGCCGTCATAGACGAGATTCCCTCGCCGGGATTACATCTCTCTCGGCCACGAAACCCTCTCGCGTCAGTTGACTTTCCCTTGGGATTTCAGTCATTCTGTCGTCCTATTGAAAACAATCTGTGAAAATGGAGTTCCTCATGAGGGTAAAGGGTAAGGTTGGAATTGTAACCGGAGCGGGCGCCGGAATCGGAAAAGCTTCCGCACTTTTACTGGCCAAAGAAGGTGCTCGGGTTTGCGTGGCAGACTTCAGCCAGGAATCCGGAGAGGCCGTGGCCCGAGAAATCAAAGCGGCTGGAGGCGAGGCTTTTTCCGTTACGGTCGACGTCTCCTCGAGTCGGGATTGTCAAAGGATGGTCGATCAAACGATCCAGCAATGGGGAAAACTCGACTTTTTGTGCAACATTGCGGGCATTGTTCTAGGAGGGGTCGTAGATCAGACCCCCGAAGTGGAATGGAATAAGAGTATCGACGTCAACCTAAAGAGCATCTATCTGGCCTCCCACTATGCTATCCCTCACCTCAAAAAGGCCGGCGGCGGTTCCATCGTGAATATGTCTTCCGTTGCGGGATTAATGGGCGTAAAAAACCGTGCTGCCTACAGTGCGTCAAAAGGTGGTGTCATTGGGCTTACCAAAAGCATGGCCATCGATTACGTAGAGGATCATATTCGCGTGAACTCGATTTGCCCGGGGACCGTGGATAGCCCTTCATTGCAAAAGCGTCTGGATCTCTTACCCGATCCAGCGGCTGCACGCCGCGACTTTACCTCCAGGCAGCCAATGAAACGATTTGGCCGTCCTGAAGAAATCGCTTACGCTGTCTTATTTTTATGCTCGGACGAGTCAAGCTTTGTCACGGGAATTGAGCTGATTGTGGATGGAGGAATGTCTTTGTAAGGGGAGAATCCCTTGTTTCCGAATCTCGATGGCCAATAAGGAATTAATGAGGCTCCTCACGAAGATTCCCGGTTTGCACACTAATCTTTGATTTTAGGTCGTATCCGCTTTAAAGCTAACGGTTTATAATCAAAAGGTCGATAGGGTTAGAGATGAGCGGAGACTCCTAGACTCGAGAGAAATCTAGTTATGAGTAAGAGAAGAATCCCTGAAAAGCCATTTCGAGTGAAGTTCAAAATCGCCCGCTACGGCTTTACGGATTTTCATCACTTCGTTCAGCGTTTCGTTAACGAGACGGGCTGGAAGATCATTGACGTCAACGAGAATGCACAAACTTATGTATTCGACAACCGTTGGGGAATGACGCTTTTTGTCCACGGCGACATCAACCTTTTCACCCCCATTCTTCCCAGGGAAAAGGCCGGAGATGTCTATGACATCATCGATGTCCTACTCAAACTGGAAGTTCGAATCGGAGAAAACTGTGAGGTAACAAGCCAGTATGCCGATGCTGAGCCTGGCGCGCCCGTCGGGATCCTTCAAAGTATTCCCCCGGAATTTTTTTGCGCCGCTGCCATTATTTTATTTGTCATCGCCAATACCTTCCAATACGCCTTCCGCGAAACCATCTCCCTGCCTCTCCTCCTGGCATTCGAATTGGCCAGTTTTGTCTTCGCCGCCATTTTCGGCTATGCGCTTCATTACTCCTATGCCAGAAACCGCGACCTTTTCCAGGAGTCCCTGGTCGAAGTCGGGATGGAAAAAGCGCATCGGGAATTTCTTTCGAATGATGACATCAAAAAGAAGATGAAACAACCTCATGAACTTGCGCCGATTGATTTAGTCAACGAGATGAAATTTCCGCTGGAAAACATCATGGCCTATACGCGCTTTTACAAAAGTCATACGCGTCCAAATTCTCAGCATTGGCGTGATCTCATGGAGATTGTGGAGCAGGCCTCACGAATGCGCGAGGTCATGAATCGTGTCGAGACTTCGTTCCAATCCACCTTGCCCGACGATCCAATGACCAGCCGAGGTGAGGAAAGCCACCTGTTTCGACAATTCCCCCGGCTGTTGGATCTCGTTCCTGCCGAGATTCGAGGGGTGGATCTCCTGGGGGAAACCTTTAAGCACTCCTGCCATACCTTGAATATCAGTGCCACCGGAGCTTGTCTCCTCATCCCCGAAAATTTAGTGGCGATCGGGAGCATTCTGGAGGTTCATTTTGAAGCCCTTACAACCAAAGGACTCGTACGCTGGGTGATGCAGGGAAAATCCGGCGGGCTCATGTTTGCCGGGGTCGAATTCTCCGAAGCCATTGATCTCAGTCAAATTCGTATTCCGTCCAGACAGGAAGAACCCCCGTCGGCAAATGTGGCCCATTAGTACAAGCTGCAGCACCAGGGAAAAGGTGCAGCCAGTTCTTCTTCGCAAGTAGTTAGCCATCTTCCCGAGTTGAATTCCTCTCTATTAATTCAATCCAAACCGTCATTCTTTTATTGCCGAAACCTAAGCTCTCGTCAATAATTGTGGCCATCATCGTCCCTACCAGTGCCCGCAGTTGCGGTGAATAAGATCTTTGCCATTAGGGTGAGCTTGCCGTGTTGCCCAGCTATTTTGGGGAGTTTCCCGTTCTTCAATCTAATCTGGAGGAGCCAATGAACAAAAAATTCTTGATCTCAATGGCGGTGATTTTCGTCTTGTCGATGACCTTTGGTTTTGTCGTCCATGGTCTCCTTTTGGAGCAAGAGTACATGCAGCTCTCTGGCTTATTCCGTCCCCCACAGGATCAGTCGACCCACTTCCCATTTATGCTCCTTGCCCATTTATTCCTGGCCTACGGATTTGTGTGGATCTACTTGCAAGGAAAGGAAGACAAGGCATTTCTTCCGCAAGGGATCTGTTACGGAATAGCGGTTGCCGTTCTGACCACGATTCCCACCTACTTGATCTATTATGCCGTGCAGCCCATGCCTGGCCTGGTCGTGTTCAAGCAAATTGTTTTTGACACCATCGCCGTCATGATCATGGGTATCGTCGTCGCCTGGTTGAACCGCTAAACTCCGAGAGGGTTAGCGTTCGCCGAAAAAATTCTTGTTGCGAGTTCAAGTTAAGCGTTTGAAAATTACGTGCCACGCCATTTTGTATTAGACTAGGGAATCGTGGTTGAGCCCGGGCATTGTGGACGGGTTCAAAAAACATTCGCGGGAACGAATGCGATGAACCGCAGCGTCTTAGAAAACCGGGTTGGTTTATTTTCGACTCCAATAGACTGAGGGAGGATGCATGTCAGACAAAAAAATCATTGCCGTCGTCGGATCGACAGGGTCACAAGGAAACGGGCTGGTCCGTGCCATCTTAGCAGACCCCAGTCAGGCGTTTGCCGTGCGCGCGATCACCAGAAATGTAAACTCGGACAAGGCGCAGCAATTGGCAAAACTCGGGGCCGAAGTCGTCGCAGGAGATATTGATAACACGGAGAGCATGCGAAAGGCATTCCAGGGTGCCTTTGGCGCTTATTGTGTGACATTTTTCTGGGACCATTTCTCTGCGGAACGTGAACTCGAGCAGGCGCGATGTTTGGCAGAAGCCGCAAAACTGGCCGGATTGAAGCATGTCATCTGGTCTACCCTTGAAGACACCCGGCTCTGGGTTCCTCTCAACGACAATCGCCTGCCGACGCTGCACGGCAAATATAAGGTGCCGCACTTTGACGCCAAAGGGGAAAGCAACCATTTCTTTTCGGAACGAGGAATCCCCACAACCTTCCTGCTGACCTCATTCTATTGGGATAATTTTATTCAATTTGGCATGGGCCCCAAGAAAGGGCCGGACGGTAAGTTGGCGCTCACCTTCCCCATGGGCAATAAGCGATTGCCGGGCATTGCCGCTGGTGATATTGGCGGTTGTGCACTGGGAATCTTTAAGAAAGATTCAACCTACATTGGAAAGACGGTGGGAATTGCTGGTGATCTTTTGACGGGCGCCCAGATGGCGTCGTCGATGACGCGCGCCTTGGGAAAGGAAGTGCGCTACAACGACGTGCCAGCGGATGTTTACCGCAGTTTCGGATTTCCCGGGGCCGATGATCTCGGCAATATGTTCCAATTCAAGCGTGACTTCGAAGAATACTTCTGTGGCGCACGAAGTGTCGAGCTTTCACGCTCCTTAAACCCCAAACTGCAGAGCTTTGACCAGTGGCTTGAGGCGAACAAAAATCGAATTCCGCTGGAATAGTCAGAATCCGGGGGTGAATTGCCGGGGGCTGGAATTATTCAGTAAGAGAAGCTGGGGTATTTTCAGAGATTCATCACAAGACATTATGCCCTGATTCCGATGCTGCTTTGGCAGTTCATTCACCTGCGGGCGAAGTTTTCGAACCTGTCGATCCTGCTGAATCATTAGGGGGGAAACAATGATCGAAGACAAACATCAAGCCGTAAAGTTTAAACTCAACGGGAAGGAACTTGCCTTTCATGGTGACCCGGAGATGCCCCTTTTATGGTATCTCCGTGACGTTTTAGGAATGACCGGTACAAAATTCGGGTGTGGGATGTCGTTATGCGGGGCTTGCACGGTTCATCAGGACGGCGCACCCATTCGTTCCTGCGTCACCCCCATGAAATCAATTAATGGGACCGAGATCCTGACGATTGAAGGCTTGGCCACTCATGAATTGCATCCCGTGCAAAAGGCGTGGATGGCAATGGATGTACCCCAATGCGGTTATTGCCAGACGGGGCAAATCATGCAAGCGGTAGCCCTTTTGAAGTCCAAACCGCATCCGACCGACCAGGACATTGACGAGATGATGCAGAATAACCTCTGCCGTTGCGGAACCTATCAGCGCATTCGGGCAGCGATCAAGATGGCTGCAGGAGGTACGGCATGAACACCATTTCCAATGTGAGTCGCCGTCGATTTCTCAAACACTCATTTTCCGCGGGCGCGTTTGTCTTGAGCGTTCAATGGATGCCTCGTAACCTCTGGGGAAAATCGCTCAGCACCATCGATCCCCTTGATAAAACCGCTTTCCACCCCAATGTTTTTGTGGGGATCGAACGCGATGGGACCACCGTCTTAATCGCCAGCCGCTCCGAAATGGGTTGCGGCAGTCGCACGGCTGTCCCGCGTATTCTGGCCGACGAACTCGAGGCTGACTGGAAAAGGGTTCGCATTGTCCAAGCTATCGGTGATGCCAAGTACGGAAATCAAAATACAGATGGTTCCCATTCGGTGCGCAGTTTCTTTGACACGATGCGCGAAGCTGGGGCGACGGCACGGACGATGTTGGTGACTGCGGCCGCCGAACATTGGGGTGTGCCCTCTTCCCAGTGTCAGGCTCGCCTTCATACGGTGGTTCATCTTCCGACCCAGCGGACCCTCGGGTATGGCGAACTGGCGCCCATGGCCGCCAAACTCCCTGTCCCCAAGAAGGAAGAGGTTCACCTCAAAGCGAAGAGTGAGTGGCGCTACATCGGCAAGCCGGTGAGTAGTGTTGATCTCGAAGATCTCTGTACGGGAAAAGCCGCCTTCGGAATGGACGCCCGCCTGGAGGGCATGGTATACGCCTCCATCGAACATCCTCCTGTCCTGGGGGGTAAGGTGAAATCTTGCGACGATAACGCGGCCCTGCGTGTCCAGGGAGTGGTTAAAACCGTGCGCCTGGACCCTTTCAAACCCCCTCCAAGTTTCCAGCCGCTGGGAGGAGTTGCCGTCATTGCTGACAACACGTGGGCTGCTTTTCAGGGGCGCAAGCAATTGAAATGCGAATGGGAAAACGGAGCCAATGCAAATTACGACTCAACGGTCTTTCGGAAGGAGTTGGAGTCCACCGCCCGCAAGCCCGGAAAGGTTGTCCGAAATCTTGGAGATGTGGATCGAGAATTTGCCAAAGGGGGGACGATTGTCGAGGCGGGCTATTATGCACCTCACCTGGCCCATGTCGCGATGGAGCCTCCCGCGGCCTTGGCCCATGTTCATGACGGTCTGGTGGAACTCTGGGCACCCACCCAGAACCCGCAGGGAGTTCAAGAGACCGTCGCCAAACTACTCGGGACTGAAAAGGAAAAAGTGATTTGCCACGTAACCTTGTTGGGCGGCGGATTCGGACGCAAATCAAAACCTGACTTCGTGGCCGAGGCGGCCTGGCTCGCGAAACAACTTGGGCGTCCCGTGAAAGTTGTTTGGTCTCGCGAGGACGACATCCAGTTCGATTACTTTCATTCGGTGGCGGCTCTCTATATGAAAGCCGCAGTCGATGCCAATGGCATGCCCACGGCCTGGCTCCAGCGCTCTGTCTTCCCTCCCATTGGCTCCACTTTCACCGCCGATAAGGTTTTCAGCGACCCGGGCGAAATGGGACTCGGATGGTCTGATGTTCCCTTTGCCATCCCGAATTTGAGGGCGGAGAATGGTCCCGCCGCGGCTCACGTTCGAATCGGCTGGCTGCGTTCGGTGGCGAATATCTATCACGCTTTTGCCATTCACTCCTTTGTCGATGAACTGGCTCAACACGCCGGCCGGGATGCGGTCGAATATCTGCTGGCGCTTTTAGGACCGGATCGCATCATCGAAAAGGCTAACCTTCCTGAGGACTACCCGAACTATGGCGGCTCTTACACCGACTACCCCATCGACACCGGCCGTCTCCGGAAAGTCGTCCAGCTGGCTGCAGAAAAATCCGGATGGGGCAGGATAAAGCCCGGGAAAGGTCAGGGCATGGGCATTGCTGTTCATCGAAGTTTTCTCACCTATGTGGCCACGGTGGTTCAAGTCGAAGTTGATGACCGCGGTGAGCTACATATCAATCAAGTCCATACGGCGGTTGATGCCGGCAGGGTGGTAAACCCCGATATGGTTCGATCCCAATTCGAGGGGGCCGCTGTCTTTGCCACCAGCATTGCCAGATACGGTGAGATTACCGCGACGAAAGGCGCCATCAACCAATCGAATTTTCATGACTATCCGATTTGCCGCATGGGGGAAGCCCCGCGCAAGACATCGGTGTATCTCATTGAAAGTGACGCGCCGCCGGCAGGAGCCGGTGAACCTGGAGTTCCACCTTTTACTCCCGCGTTATGCAACGCCATCTTCGCGGCCACGGGGAAACGCATTCGTGAGCTTCCACTCTCGAGACAAAAACTAAGCTAGTCTGTTTGTCTGCCCGAAAGTGATGCATTGTAGAAACTGGATTTTTTAGCTACTGATCAGAGGAGATTGAATTCCATGACGCACCCTCCCAGCCCGGAAAAGATCATGCAGGTGGGCCTCGGTTTCTGGGCTTCCAAAACGCTCTTGAGTGCGGTTGAGATGGAGCTTTTCACTGAATTGGCAAAGCATCCGGAGGATCTTAAAACGTTGCAGGGCCGGCTGGGCTTGCATTCGCGTTCTGCACGCGACTTCCTGGATGCGCTCGTGGCCTTAGGCTTCCTTGAGCGGGAGGAGGGTAAATACCGCAACACCCCGGAAACAGATTTGTATTTAGATAAGCGCAAGCCATCGTACATCGGGGGAGTACTGGAGATGGCGAATCATCGCCTTTTTGAATCCTGGTATCACCTGACCGAGGCCTTGCGCACCGGGACACCTCAGAACGAGGCCAGGAAAGGAGGCGAAGCGTTTTTTGCCACTCTTTACGCCGATCCCGCCCGACTCAAGGAATTCCTCTCGGCCATGACAGGAATCAGTCATGGTGCTAATCTCGCCATTGCCAGGCAGTTTCCATGGAACGAATACGATCTCTTCATTGATGTCGGGACGGCTCAGGGGGACTTGGCGACTCAAGTGGCTCTGGCCAACCCGCACCTTGCCGGGATCGGCTTCGATCTTCCTGAGGTCGAGCCCATTTTCGAGGAATATACGCGCTTCAACGGAGTCTCGGAACGTCTCCAATTCGTCGGTGGAGATTTTTTCAATGATTCCCTTCCTCCCGCAGATGTAGTGATGTTGGGACACATCCTGCATGATTGGAGCCTGGAACAAAAGAAACAGCTCCTGCGCCGTGCCTATGAGGCCGTCCCGGATGGAGGCGCCGTAATCGTCTATGAGTCCATTATCGATGATGACCGGTCCAAGAATAGCTTTGGTCTTCTGATGAGTCTTAACATGCTCATTGAAACCCCTAATGGGTTTGATTACACCGGAGCTGATTGCAAGGGGTGGATGAAGGAAGTAGGCTTCAAAGAATCCCGGGTTGAACATCTGGTCGGCCCCGATTCGATGGTGATTGGCGTTCGATAGAATCACCTGCCGTATAAGCTGAAGCGTTACGGGCCTGAACTTCTCAGGCGGTTCCCCGAAAAAACTCAGGTAAAGCTCTTCTTTCCTCTCAAAATGTGTGCCTTTAATGAGGGAAGTGGTGCATCCTGCCGACTTGTTCCCTGCCCAGTTCCTGCAACTCCTCTTCCGGAATGCCAATCGCCCGCTGGATGATCGATCGGTAGACACTGCCTTTTGACGTTGTCTGAAGTTGCCGATTGCCCTATGATGTGAGGTTTTGGATGACTCTCGTTTAAGGAATGATAAGGACTAAACAAAGCATGTATCAGGAAAGAACGGATATCCGTAATCTGGCAATCATTGCCCATGTCGACCACGGGAAAACCACCCTGGTCGACGCTATGTTGTGGCAGAGTGGCATCTTCCGGGAGTACCAACGCGTCCAGGAGCGGGTCATGGACAGTAACGATCTGGAACGGGAAAAAGGGATCACCATCATGGCCAAGAATACCGCTGTCCAGTACCGAAACATCAAACTGAACATCGTGGATACACCAGGCCATGCTGACTTTGGGGGCGAGGTGGAACGGACCCTGAAGATGGTGGATGGTGTGATGCTCCTGGTCGATGCCTCCGAAGGTCCTTTGCCCCAAACACGGTTTGTGCTCCGAAAAGCGCTGGAGCAGGATCTCCCTGCTATTGTGGTCATCAACAAGATCGACCGCTCGGACGCCCGGATCTCAGAAGTCATCAATGAGGTCTACGATCTTTTTATCGATCTGGATGCCCGCGAGGACCAAATTGAATTTCCCATTGTATTTACCAACGCGAAGCTGGGCGTCGCCAAACGGCATTTGGAGGATGAGTCCAGCGATCTACGCCCCCTGTTTGAAGCCATCCTGGAACAAATTCCCCCGCCGCAATTCAATCCCCAGCAAACCCTGCAGGTGTTGGTGACCAATATTGATTATAGCGACTATGTGGGTCGCCTATCGATTGGCCGTATTACTAATGGGACGATCAAACAGGGGGAGGTGGTGGCGGTTTGCAATTCTGGGGAAGTCCGCGACCAATTCAAAGTGACCATGCTCTATATCTTCGACGGACTCAAACGAGTGGAGGTAGCCGAGGCTTCAGCCGGTGAGATCGTGGCCCTGGCCGGAAACGATACGGTCACCATCGGTGAAACCTTGACGGACGCAGAAAACCCCCACCCCTTGCCTGCCTTGAAAATCGACGAACCTGCGCTGGCGATGGTGTTTACTCCCAACCTCTCGCCCTTTTCGGGGCGTGAAGGACGTTTTGTAACCTCCCGCCACCTCAAAGAGCGTCTTGACAAGGAATTGTTGAAGAATGTAAGCCTGCGGGTCGAAGCCGCGCCCGGCAACGATGCCTTTCGAGTGATTGGCCGGGGTGAACTGCAAATGGCTATCCTCCTCGAAACCATGAGACGAGAGGGATTTGAAATGGAAGTCTCCAAGCCCGAAATCGTCACTAAAACCCTCGAGGGAAAGATCCTGGAGCCCATGGAACAGCTTTTAATTGACTGCCCGGAGGAATTTATTGGCGTCATCACCCAGAAACTCGGCTCCCGGAAAGGCAAAATGCAGAAGATGGTGAATCACGGCAGCGGGCGGGTTCGCCTGGAATTCCGCCTGCCGGCGCGCGGCTTGATTGGGTTTCGGACGGAGTTTCTGACCGATACCAGAGGAACCGGAATCATGAACCATCTTTTTGACGGCTACGAGGAATTTCAAGGCGCCATTCCCTCGCGTCTAACCGGAGCGCTCGTAGCCGACCGCGCGGGCCGTGCCACCAGTTATGCCCTGAATAATCTTCAGGACCGCGGGGAACTGTTCGTCCGTCCCGGGGACGACATCTATCAAGGCATGATCTGCGGCGAAAATTCTCGATCCACCGATTTATTCGTGAACGTTACCAAGGAAAAGAAACTCACCAACATGCGGGCCTCCACAGCGGACGAAGCCATCCGCCTGATCCCCTATCGTGAAATGGGATTGGAACGAGCGCTGGAGTTCATCAAAGAAGATGAACTGGTCGAGATCACACCCGTTTCCATCCGTATTCGCAAAAAGCCGGGAATCCGAAAAATCCCCATGGAAAAGGATTAGACGCGAGGGCTTTATACTTTAAACTCATAGCCCATTCTTTGCCGAATGGGCATCTTTTTCGTTTGCAGATTGAGCCAAAGCTCCTTATGATTAGGGGCGTTTGCCCTACACTGTAGAAAATTCTTCCTGTTGAGGAGAACGTATGTCCGGTAACGGAAACAACGGAAATGGAAGTGGACATTTATCTCATGGCAAAAGCGTTGGTGAAGAGCTTCAGTCAAACCCCTCACCGCCACCCGACGGAGGTCGGCTGATTGTCCTGAGTGCGCCGTTAACGGAGATCATCGATTACGCAGGCTACTTCATTCAAATGGCTCTAGCGTCGCTCCCAATCTGGCTGGAATGGATCATCGACAGCAAGTACCCGACCTGGCGCAAACTTGAATACAACGAAGACGGATCGGCCCGTTACATGCCAGCCGGGGTCCGTTTACTCGAGAGTTCCCTACTGCGGGAGTTCCCCCGCGACAGTGTGGTCGCTTGTTTCCCCGACGATCTGCCTAAATTTGTCGGTCCGAATACCCGTGTCGTCGCAGTCTCCACCCATAACCCTTTGGGTGTCACGTTCGCCGCCGGAGTTTATACATCGATCTTCGGCTCTTCAAAGATGCCCATCAATTCCCACTATGCCCGAAACCTCTTTCGGAAGATCAAGGAGAATCCATACCGAAAAAACTTCAAGGTGATTGTGGGCGGATCGGGCGGATGGCAGGTTAGGGACACGGATTCATTCGATGAATTAAGCGTCGATTGCGTGGTGGAAGGACGAAGCGAGTCTGCTCAGACCATGGAATTATTCCATCAAGCCGTTCGCGGAGAAAATCTCCCGCGGGCTGTAGAGGTTGCTCATCCCACACGCCGTGAAGACCTGCTCTTCCTTATCCCGGACCACTTTTGGAGTCGTTGAGATGACGACGGGTTGCGGCCGGCGCTGTCAATTTTGTGTCCCCGACCTGAATCCGCAAATCGATTTTCCCAAAGAGAAGATCATGGCCACGGTGCGGGCCAATGTCGAGCAAGGAAACAAGCAAATTTCGCTGGCTACGGAAGACATGTTTATCTGGGGTCAGGTGCAGACGGAAACCCCGTTTTTCTTTCCAAACCGGGAGGCCTTACTCGATCTTTACAAGGATGTCGTCAACACGCCGGGAGTGGAACAGCATGTACTCAGTCATTGCACGGTTACACCGGCGGTTGTTGATCCCCTGCTTATCAAGAATCTTTCTGAAACATTGCTCGATAAAAGTCCCATTCACCTGCCGCTATTGAGCACTCACCCGAAAAAGAAGGCGCTGGCTCCTCTGGTTGGGCTTGAGACTGGCTCCGTTCAGATGGCCAAGACCATCATGCCGAGCAAAGGCGTCCCGTTCTCCATTGAGGAGTGGCCCAGCGTGGTCTTGGAGGGCTTGCGAGTTTTCAACGAGAACAACTGGTTTCCTGTAATGACCCTCATGGTGGGTAACCCCGGCGAGACGGATGAAGACGTCATGGCGACCCTCGATTTGATTTATGAGATGGAGCGGCGAAAGCTCTTTGCCTTTTTAGTCCCGTCTATCTTCACCCCCTTGCACGACACACGCATGGAGAAGAAAAAGGGGGTAACGGAGACCCGGGATTTGACGAAGCTTCAATGGCAGTTGCTGATGAAATGCTGGAAATTCAATCTTCGACCCGGGCAGTACAGCTGGTGGGGACCGACCGCGTGGCGAGTCGGGTCAGTGGGTCTCTGGCTTTATAAACTGCGGAAAATTAACGGACCTAATTTTACCTGGCCGCTACTGCTGTTCGCCAGTGCTCTCCCGGAAAAGCTCATGCAGAAGATGGGCAAGATTTACGCGGGAAAACCTTTGAAGGTCAAGTCGCGCAAAGAGCTGATTGCTTCCGTACGCTCTCACTACTGGCAGTACTTCCGTGCGGACAATGGCGATTTGCCCGACGGGTTCACTCCTCCCGACCGGGAATCGGAAAAGTCGGATCCCGTCCTTGAAGTTGCCTCTTAGTCCTCCCTGAAAGCCTTGTAGGCTGGGTCGTTGACCCAGCCCAAACCCTGGTGGCACGGGACCTCCGTGCACGCTTACCAAATGAGCGATCGGCATGAAATGTCCCACAGACGCGTTATCCCTGGAAACGCGGACGGCACGCCGTACGGCTTCGTAGAACTCAGCCCTCCAGTTGCCCGATTGTTGTGGTGGGGGCAATGATTCAGGGACCAGCGATTCCGGATGCGGGGATCTATTTTCGATAGGTCGCGTACGAAGTTGGTGTTTCCCACAATCGCACCTCGGCGACTGGCAACCCTTGAGACTCCGCATATTCATAAATGACCCGGGCGATGTTTTCAGCCGTCGGGTTCTCTTCCATGACGAAGCAGGGTTCCTTTAAGTCCTGCAAAATCTTGAGCACGGGGTCGCGCGCACACAACAGCATCGTATGGTCAAGGTTCTGGTCAATCCAGGTTTTCACAACTTGATTGATATCGCCGAAGTCCACCACCATCCCGCGGGGATCCAATGATTGCGAAGCAATTTCGATTTCCGCGATGGCATTGTGACCATGCAAATGCTGGCACTTGCCCGAATAATTGAGCAATCGGTGCCCATAACAAAAATGAATTTCTTTCGTGACTTTGTGAATGGCGTCCTCCGTTTGATTTGTCGTTCGAATGACCTCCCCCATTATTAAGCGGCCATGGGGGAAATTCAACTCTTGTTCGAACGGAGCACGATGAAAATTGGCGTTGCCGTCAAGCACTGAAACAATTAGGATTCCTGAAACCATTAACCTGTCGAAAACGATTGTTTCCCTGCTTCCCCTATGGCGAGCCCGCTTTTCCCCGTCGCCCTTTGTTATTGCCTGGGTATTTGTTTGAGCAGCAAGATTGACACTCCGGGCCCAAGCCTGCTTGCCTACCTGGGTGTTCTCGTCCTCTTGCTTTGGGCGAGTTATCGTCAAGGTTCGAAGCACGTCTTTCTGCTCTGTGCCGCGGTTTTCTTCATTGGATTGGGCTTGCTTTCGCCGGCTCTCCACGATCGAAGTTATCCGCCGCAGCACCTCAAAAATCTGCTTCAAAAAGGTCAATTGGACCTGAATGAGCCTTGCCGCATTTCGGGAATTTGCACCAAGAGTACCATTCGCCGCGGCATCGGCGAGCAATTCGAACTGTCCGTCGAGCAGATTGAAAATCGACACGCCCAATATGCCACGTCAGGAAAGGTCCGATTGGCCATTTATTATCCGAAAGAAGACTTCCCTCCTGCGCCCACTTCGATCGAGCCGGGTGACCGTCTTACGGTCCTGACCAACCTCCGTGTTCCCCAAAACTTCCAAAACCCGGGCCAATTTGATTCCGTCGCCTTTCTCGAACGGCAGGAAGTCTTTCTCGTGGGAACGGTCAAAAGCGAACTCCTGATTACCCCTGTGGCACGACACCAAGGGGGATGGCTGCGAAATCTCATCTGGAAATGGCGAGGCAGCCTTCTGGCGCGCCTCAATGAAGCTTTTCCAGAGCGGCCGCAGGATCAAGCCGTAGCCAGGGCCTTGCTTTTAGGGGAAAAGCAGGGCCTGGATCCGGCACTGGAGGAGGCTTTTCAGGCTACCGGCATCTATCACGTCCTGGTCGTCTCGGGCCAGCATGTGGCAATTCTGGCCCTGTCCTTGTTCGTGGTTTTCAAGTTGCTCCGGCTTCCACGGCAACTCTCCGCCCTGTTCGTCATGGCCGGGTTATGCCTCTATTGCGGGCTTACTGAAGAACAGCCTTCCATCGTTCGTGCAACTCTCATGGCGGGAGCCTACCTGGTGAGCCTTAATTTTGATCGGGATCGCAATTTGCTCAATTCTCTATCTCTGGCGGCGCTGCTTATCCTTCTCTATGATCCCGGGTGGATTTTTGACCCCGGTTTTCAACTCTCTTTCCTGTCCGTGCTGACCATCGCCTTGATTGCCCTGCCGCTTTGTGAGTCGACATTGCACCCGGTTCGCGCTGCCTTTCAAAACTTGAATGAAGTTTCCTGGGACGCGCGTTGTTCGCCACGCCTCGCCGATCTGCGCGTCCGCGTGCGCTCTTTGCTGGAAGACATTCAAAATCGGCTCCCACCGCTCATGCACGAGCTCATCCCAATCACCTCACGAATCGTTTTCTACCTTGCATTCCTGCTGATGGAAGTCATTGTGGTGTCGTTTGCCATCCAAGTCGTCTTTGTGATGCTCATGATTCTTTACTTCCATCGGGTTTCCGCTCTGGCCGTAATGCTTAATGTGATTGTGGTCCCACTGGTCGGGATCATCGTTCCGTTGGGTTTCTTGTGTTTGCTGGCATCCTTTTTCAGTTCTGCTGTCAGCCTGTTTCTGGCGGAACTCTGCCTGTATTTGTTGAGGCCTTTGCAATCGCTGGCGCTTTTCTTTTCCGCCTTGGAGTGGGGCAATTACCGCGTCGCCACGCCGCCGGCCGGGGCGGTCATGGTCTATTTTGCGTTGCTGGCCCTCGTTCTTTTGCCCCTCATGCCGCGCGTCGTGCGGGCCATCAGCGCGTGCAGCATGGGCCTTTGGTTGATGGCGATCGTTTTTTATCCCTTCACTCCGCAACTCCCCTTAGACAAGCTTCAGCTTACCCTGATTGATGTAAGGCAAGGCGACAGCATCCTGATCAGTTTCCCAGGCAGTCATTTCATGCTAATTGACGGAGGAGGCTTGTTGGGAAGGTCTTTTGGTGAGGTCTTTGCAGAGGAAGAATTTGATGTGGGAGAGCGCGTTGTTTCCCCTTTCCTTTGGTCCCTTGGGGTCAGACGGCTGGATTGGCTCGTTTTAACTCATGCCCATCATGATCACATGGGAGGTCTTCATGCGATTTTGAAAAATTTTCCTGTAGGTCAGCTTTGGCTGGGTAAGAATCCCAATGTCCCTGAATATATTGCTCTCTGGAAGGAAGCACTTCGTAAGTCAATTTATCTGCGCAATTTTCGTGAGGGCGAAGTCGTTCAAATTGTCGGGGGATCGATCGAATTTCTCAACCCCGCCCCCAATGCCCCAATGAGCTCTACTCCTAAAAATAACGATTCACTTGCCTTTCGTCTTCTTTTTGGCGATCGATCTTTCTTGTTGACGGGCGATATTGAGCAAAAAATTGAAGATCAACTTGTCTATGACGGACTCGAACTCAAGGTCGACGTGCTGAAGGTAGGGCACCATGGTAGCCGTACGTCCACCTCACCTCAATTTCTGGCGCAAGTTCAGCCGGTTTGGGCGCTTATCTCAGTGGCCGCGCATAGCCCGTTTGGGCATCCTCACCCTCAGACCCTTCAGGCCTTGAACTCGCGCCAAATTCCCATCTTTCGTACGGATCAGGATGGATGCATCTCTGTCAGAACCAATGGAAAGAGTCTGGAGTTGATGCTGAACGAGACAAATTTGCAGTAGCAATAGCCAGAGCGTTTTAGCAGGCCCTTTGGCCCAGAAAAAGCGAAACTGCGGTCATCAACTGTGACGACAAGGGTTGGGCTACAAGGAGTGACGAACTCGGTGGCGCCATATCACGGAGACGCCGCGCCCTCGCGGCGCCCTGGATTGGGACGCGCCCCAAACGGCCTTTTCGACGAGAGGATTACGGGACCAGCGTGTCCCGTCTCCAGAAAATTAACGGCTGCAGGGAGCTTGATTCATCATCAGATATTGCGCGCCATGGCTGAGACGCCGGAGTACAGACGAAATAACGCGGTTGAGGATCGCGGCAAAAAAGTGGTTGGAAGATGAAAACTGGAAATGGATAGTACCGGATCAATATTCCGGTAACTTGTCGTCGCTGTAACGTTTGAGCGAGCTGCCGTTGACCAGGTGGTATGGATGAGTTGCGGCCAGTTCGTATTCGAGGACTTTCATTTGCAGATCGAGTGGCAATTCCGGTTCGCGCCTGACACTGACCGGGCCGTAAAATTCACCCTGACACTTGGGACAAGGGATCAATTGGTAATGGACTTGTGACATATTCCCCTCCTGCACCACCCCTACTTATCGAATTCTTGGGCAAGAATCTTTAGACGGCCCCAAGGGCATCGATCTTGGCGGCGAGAACAAAGTCACTTTCCGTTAAACCATTGATTTTGTGGGTCCAAATGTCGACCCGAACCTTCCCCCAAGCCAGGTAGAGGTCAGGGTGATGATCTTCTTTCTCGGCGATCTCTCCAATCCGATTGACCAAGGCAAGCGCCTCCTTGAAATCGCCCAGTTTGAAGTTCTTGCTCAGATGATGTTCGTCAACGACTTGCCAGCTGGGCACTTGGCTGGCGATATCTTGCAGTCTCTCTCCCTTGAGAGGAGGAACTCCTCCACGGCAAGGGACGCAACTTCTCTCGGCGAGATTTGACATAACAAATTCCTTTCGGTTTCGGGCAAATTCCATTTCCAGATGCTCTTGAAGACATTATAGTGTGCAGGACAAGCTGGATCATTTCTTTTCGTGACGGGAACATTGGCAATGAGTTCTAAGAAAATACTGGTAACAACGAGTGGAGGGGATTGTCCAGGCCTGAATGCGGTAATTCGGGCCATTGTCCGAAAGTCCATCCTGCAAAAGGGGTGGGAGGTTTTGGGCTGCACCGAGGCCTTCAACGGACTGCTGAGCGATCCCATGGAGTTGAAAGTGCTGGACTTGAACGCCGTTTCCGGAATACACGTGCGAGGCGGTACGATTCTCGGCACTACCAATCGTGGCGGGCCATTTCATTGGCCCGTCCGCCAGCCTGATGGTTCTTTCCTTTACGAGGACAGATCCCACCAGCTTCTACAGCGAATCCGGGAATTGGGAATCGAGGCCGTAATCAATATCGGAGGCGACGGATCCCAAGCGATCTCGCAAAAGCTTTTTGAAATGGGGCTTCCCATCATCGGAGTTCCCAAAACCATTGACAATGACTTGAGCTCTACCGATTTTACTTTCGGCTATCAAACGGCAGTTGAGATTGCCACAGACGCCGTGGACAAGTTGGTGACCACGGCCGAGAGTCATAATCGGCTCATGATTCTTGAAGTGATGGGGCGAGACGCAGGGTGGATCGCCTTGGCGGCAGCTATTGCCGGAGGAGCTGAGATCGTTCTGATACCGGAGATCCCTTTCCATTATCCTTCCATCGTTGAGACCATCCGCCGCAGAATGGGGTCCGGCCGGGGATTTGTCATCGTCGTGGTCGCTGAAGGGGCCCGCCCTGCCGATGGTGAAGTGATCGCCGAACATAGTCACGAGGCTGGCTACCACAATCCAAGGCTCGGGGGCATCGGTAGATTCCTGGTGGGAGAACTCAAAGAGCTCTTCCCGGATGTAGACTCTCGCGTTTCGGTCCTGGGTCACCTTCAGCGGGGAGGATCACCCTGTTCCTTTGACCGGGTTCTCGCCAGTCAATTCGGAATTGCCGCCGTCGATTTGGTCGAAGCCGGAGAGTTCGGCCATATGGTCGCCTACCGTCACCCGGATATTGTCAGTCTTCCCATCAAGGAAGCTATCTCCAACTACAACTATGTGGGTCTCAACTCAAGCCTCGTGCACACGGCACGGGGGCTGGGCATCTGTCTGGGAGAATAATTTGAGCCAGGCTTTTTTCAGCCAGACTCAGACAGGTTTGAGGCGCGGTAAGGCTGGGAGTGATCCATCAGGGGCATAGTGTCCAAAAGAGCGCGCACACTCCATTACCGTGTGAATCGCTGCAGAAGGAACTGCAGCGGTTAACGCGCAGCCAGGCCCCAGCAGAAAGCCACCGCCCGGGGCCATTCTCGCCATGATTTCGATGGTATGCTGGCGGATGGCATCGGTTCCGCCGTAGGGGAGAATGTGAGTCGAATCAAGCATGCCTAACACAGAAACCCGTTTCTTCATCCGCTCTTTGAGAATGGCGGGATCGGTCAAGGGATCAAGTTCTAGACAATCTGCTCCAGTGGCGATGAGATTCTCAATCAGCCGCGTCTCATTGCCGCAGGAGTGAATGAAACTGCGCGCACCGATGGTTCTCATGGCGTCGCAAAAGGCTTTCACCCGCGGTCGTTCGAATTCGTCAAAAAGTCTGGGTGAGATCAGGCTCAGCCCGACCGACCCCAAACTGGATCCATGGGCGCCCGCCCGCTTCTGCGCTTCTCCGAAGGCAATATTGACTTTAGAACAAAGGTCCAGGAGTCGTAATACCCGCGGACGCGACTCTGGCTCCATTATCCAGGTGAGAAATTGCTCGGGACCGCACAATGCCAGAGCCAGAGCGATTGGACCCTGGTCAGCCCTCCCCATCACGAATACCTCGCCTTTCGTTTCCCGAACCAGGATTCGCGTGGCTTTGAGCATTTCATTCAGGGGAAAGGTCGATTCCGGATCTGGAACCTGCAGCTTGTCCACATCGGCCAGCGAATGAATGACCCGTTCATCGACATGAGGGGGCAGATCCTTTTGATACCAAATCCCGCAGCCCATCGCCTCTGCTTCGGCGCATACCCCATTCTCATGCATGATGACGTCATGGCCAAACTCGCGCCAGGCTGCCAGTTGCACTTCCGCCAGCATCTCTCCATCCCGCAAGGCGACGCTCAGGTCCGCTTTGGCCATGGTGCAGGCCATCAGAAAATTATGCAGGGCGACCGGAATCCGATCCGGGATTCCATGATCCAAGACAGCTTGCACACGCTCAATGGAGTTCATTTCGTGCATTCCGCAGGGTGCATGGGGAACTACCAGTCGATCCATCCTAGATAGCTGGCCAACAAGATCTGTAACCGACTCGATTGAATTATAACTACTAGCGCCCCCCTATCTCCAAATGAATTGAGCTTCAACGATTGCATTCTGCGCCTTGCTAAGCCAAAATTTGCTTCGGGTATTTGCAGAAAATGTTTTCCCTTCAATGGCGCCCCATTGCCGCTCACTCAAAGATGAACCGAATCCGATTCACACAACTCGTTGAAGAAGCCTTGACCCAGTTGCCGAAACTGTTTCGCTCAAAGTTGGAAAACGTTTCCATCATTGTTGAAGATTACCCCGAGGAAGAATTACAAGATGAGTTTGACGGCCTGCTGTTAGGTCTCTTTCGCGGCACACCAAGAACGGAGCAATCCATCTTTTCCACTCATATGCCGGGACAAATCTTCCTCTACCAAAAGAATATTGAACAGATTTCCAGGTCGGAACAAGAGATCGTGAGACAGATCAATAAAACTCTGAAACACGAAATAGGCCATTATTTTGGGCTTTCAGAGAGGCAGTTGAGAAGGAAGGGATATTAGCGATTGTAGATTTCGGAGTTAAAAGTCGAATGTCAAAAGTCAAAAGTCAAAGGTTAAAGGTCGAAAGTCCAAGGTCAAAGGTCTAAAGTCCAAGGTCCAAGGTTGACTAACAAATGAAAGGTACGAAGAGCTTGTCGGAAGAGAATATTGACCGTAAGAAATGTCAAATGACCAGTGACAAATGGCAAATCGCTATTATTTGGGTTTGTGGATTGCGGATAGGGAATTGGAAATCCATTGTCGATTGGCGATTTGGGATTGGTCATTTGAAATCGCAATTAATAAATAACTAATCGTTAATTAAGACCTTGCCGGTCAAAGGTCTAAAGTCCAAGGTCGATCAGAGAATTCTGGGTGGGGAGTCCGGAGTAGCGAATGCCAAATGTCTAATGGCGAATGACAGATGTCGAATGGCCGATGTCAAATGACCAGTGACAAATGATAAATCGACCATTTACGATTGCGGATTGCCGATTGGGGATTAAAAATTCATTGTCGATTGGCGATTTGGGATTGGTCATTTGAAATTGCAATTAACAAGTAACTAGTCGCAAATCGCAAATTAATTTTTTCGTTCCGCAGGCTTAACATTACCGGAATTCTCGACATGAAGCGCTTTATCTCAGCACTTCTCATTAACCTACTTCTCAGTCCCGTGGCCGCTCTTCCTGCGAGTGACGAGGCCTTGCCCGGAACCACGCTCCTCGTATCAACCGGGGACCCAGCGGAACAAATGGTTGATGGCATTCACCGCTACCTCGATCGACAAACCGCCGAAAGTCAAAGCAGGAGAGACGAATTGTGGGGCTCGTATCAATCAACCGCCGATGAACTTTTGTCTTATCTCGAAAAAGAAAAACTTTTCCGAAAACTGATTGGAGCGGTGGACGCAAGGGTCAAGAACCCGAGTTTCGAAATTCTGGGACCGCCGATTGCCTCCGCAATGACGGACAATGGACAAGGATACCGAGTATTTAAAGTGCGCTGGCCGGTTTTCGAAGGCGTCACAGGCGAAGGGCTATTGCTCGAGCCCGTCGGAAAGAAATTCGCCCGCATCGTTGCTATTCCGGACGCCGATTGGAGTCCCGAAATGCTGTCGGGGATTACTCCGGGAGTTCCTGCTGCAGCGCAGTTCGCCAGAAAACTGGCTGAATTGCGTTGCGAGGTGGTGATTCCAACCGTCATTGATCGACAGGACACCTGGTCAGGGATTCCCGGAGTGCGCATGACCAATCAGCCGCATCGGGAATATATCTATCGAATGGCTTACGAAGTGGGCCGGCATATCATCGGTTATGAAGTGCAAAAGATCCTGGCAGCGATTGATTGCTTCGACCAGGAAAACGAAAAAGAGGACGTTCCTCTCACCGCTGTCATGGGCTATGGAGAAGGTGGTTTGCTGGCGTTGTATGCCGCTGTGATTGACCACCGAATCGACCGCACGGTCGTCAGCGGATACTTTCAGTCCCGTCAAGAACTGTGGAAAGAACCTATTTATCGCAATATTTGGGGCTTGCTGACCGAATTTTCGGACGCCGAACTGACTCAACTAGTTGAACAGAATCGGGGACTCGTTGTGGAAGCCTGTGCTGCTCCCTCTGTTAGTGGACCTCCCCCGGAAACTGCCGACCGCAAAGGGGCAACTCCCAATGGCAAGATAGAGACTCCGTCGCTGGAGGCAATAAAGGCAGAAATCACAAGGTGCGGAAAATTTGACCCCGGAATCTATAACAATCCATTTCATTTTGTCGTCAGTGACGGCGGACATGGCTTGCCAGGTTCCAACGAAACGCTGCGTGTCCTTCTGGCCGATACGGCCGCGGAGACGCTGGTCGGACGCAAAACTGTGTTCCCTGCTCTCAAAATCGAAGTTCCAACTACCACCCTGGAAGAGCAAGCAAACTTGCGGATGAAGCGTCAATTTGACGAGCTGGTCGAGTACACGCAAAAACTCGTCCGGCAATCCCCGCAACGGCGTAAGGAGTTCTGGAAATCTGCCGATGCCTCCTCGGTTGAACGCTGGAGAGAATCGACGCAAGCTCAGCGCCGCATCTTTTGGGAAGAAGTCATCGGCCGGCTTCCGGATCCGGATCTACCCATGAATCCGCAAACCCGTCTGATTTATGACGAACCGAAGTTCAAGGGGTACGAGGTAAAACTCGATGTTTGGCATGATATATTTGCCTATGGTATCTTGCTGGTGCCCAAAGATATCAAACCCGGAGAGCGCCGGCCTGTTGTTGTCTGCCAGCATGGATTGGAAGGTCGGGCCAGCGATGTCGCCGACCCGAAGTCAGACTCTCCTTATTATCACCGCTTTGCCTCCCAACTGGCTGAGAAAGGCTTTATTACCTTCTCACCGCAAAATCCCTATATCGGGAAAGACCATTTTCGCCTGTTGCTGCGCAAGAGCCATCCGCTCAAGCTGACGCTTTTCTCCTTCATCATCGGACAGCATCAGCGCATTCTGGAGTGGCTGGCTACGCTCCCCTATGTTGACCCGGCGCGCATTGGTTTTTATGGTTTGTCCTATGGCGGCAAAACCGCCATGCGCGTGCCTACACTCCTGGATGGTTATGCGCTATCGATTTGCTCAGGCGATTTCAATGAATGGGTGTGGAAAACCACTAGTGCAGACTCGCTGTATAGCTACATGCTCTTGCATGAATATGACATGTACGAATTCAATTTGGCCAATACCGCCAACTATGCGGAGCTGGCCACCATGATGGCTCCTCGTCCTTTCATGGTGGAAAGAGGACACTCGGACCCGGTGGCGCCGGATGAATGGGTGGCTTATGAATTTGCCAAGGCCAAGAGGTTTTACGATGCCCAGATGAAGCTTCCCGATCGCTGTACGATCGAATTCTTTGACGGGCCGCACACCATCAATGGCAAGGGAACGTTCGAGTTCCTCGAAAAATTCCTCTACTGGCCGGACCTCCGGCGATCCGCACAACCCTTTGTCCTGATTAAACCCTGATAATCAATTAACCCGGAACAATTCCCCGGCTCCCGGCGCCAGCCATAGGCTCTCCTCGGTGGGGTTCTCTTCCTGCCCTGAATAAGGGGAGATGTGAATCAAGCGGGATTTTTCGTTCTTGAGTTTGACGTTGAAATGAAGGGAGTTCTTCAAGTCTTTATTTACGATCATGAGATAGGGTCTTCCCTTTTCATCGACAAATTCACCAATCAAACAGTCGCCGCTCGGAGATTCCGAAAACTGGTGGGAGCGGGTCCTTTCCAGGGATTGAATAAGAGGACTTTCTGCGAGGGGTTTTCCAGCGGCAGGAAGTGCCGGTTCGTGATACACGCCCGTGCTTCGCAGTTGCTTTAGGGTTGGCGTCAGCACATGAATTTCGTTGTTGATCCGGCGCAGCATGTCCCAGGAAGAGGTCTTGTTGCCAAACGGGTCAATTGGACCTCCCGGAAATTTCCCAGAGGCCAGGTAAAGTAACTGAAGTACTCAATCCCCCGCCCGCCGTAAGCCAGAGTTGCATAGACTTGCAGATGATAGGTTGCCTCTGTATTTTCCATGTAGTCAAAGTGTGCGTTTGACAGGATACAATTCCAAAACGGGATGTTGGCTTTCAGAGCCTGCTCTCGGATCATGGCTAGGTTTTGGTAAAAATCTTCCCCCACCCGATCCTGAACCAGCGAATAATTATCGTAACTTAGAAAAGGCTGTGTCAGGGCGCTGAGAGCCTTTTGGACATAGCTCTCATAGTTAGGGGTTCCCATGTACTCTTTGGAAGCACGGCTGGGGAGGAGATTGACATAGACCCATTTCCCCGGCATGAATTCTTGAATGATTTTGGCCACCTCGCCCAGTCCGGAAAATAGTTTGGCCTGAGGTTCATCGTACAAGAAGAACCCGACGACTGCCGGGCTTGTTCCGATCTCCCGGGCGACGGCCTGGATATTCTTGCGAACTACATCCAAATCCAATGGCTTGGAAAAATCGTAGCCGCTGATTCTCGGATCGCTGACCAGCACGTGCATCCCCTGCTGTTCAAATAACCCCAAGTTCCTGATTTCCGTGAATCCCGCGACATTGATTCCTGCCTCCTTCATTCCTTGTATCTGGAGGGCATCCGGAGGCGTTGGACCCCAAGCCATAATCACGAAATCGCTGGGAGGAACCCGCCGCTCTGGAAAAATCTGTTGGGAGAGGAATGCGCCAGGGTCGCCTGAAAAAAGTATGAGACAAAGAATGAGAGGGATGGCTCGGCACATTCTAGAGCAACAAATTGAAGGTCGAAGGGCCAAGGTCAAAAGTCCAAGGTCGAATGTCGAAGGCCTAAGGTTATAGGTCGAAAGTCGAAAGTCGAAGGTCCAAAGTCAAAAGTCGAAATCGACAATTACGAATTCTCGACTGGCGACTTGGGAATGACAAATGTCAATTGCCCAATGATAAATGACAGATATTGACCCCTGTGGAGAGGGGATCTCACAGCCGAAATTGCCTATCCGGCATCTTGTATCCCGCATCGCGAATCTCGCACCCTGAATCTCATGTCGTGGAGTGAAGAATCGGAAATGGCAATTGCCTATTGCGCTTCAAATTAATGCAAAAATTCCCGCGGCGCCCATTCCTCCACCAACACACATCGTTACCATCCCATATTGGACTTGACGTCTCTTCATCTCGTGGAGCAGTGAGACAGAGAGTTTTGCGCCGGTACAGCCCAGCGGATGCCCCAATGCGATGGCCCCTCCATTCACGTTAACCTTCTCCGGGTCCAAGCCGGCTTCCCGAATAACCGCCAGAGCTTGGGCGGCAAAGGCTTCGTTGAGCTCGATCAGGTCAATGTCTTTCAAGGAGAGACCGGCCAATGTCAATACTTTGGGTATCGCGGCGACAGGACCCAATCCCATTTCTTCAGGTTTTACTCCAGCGGTGGCGTAGGCGACAAAGCGACCCAAGACAGGCCAACGACGCTCCCTGGCCACGCGCTTGGAAGCCACGATGACCACCGCAGCACCATCACTCATCTGAGAAGCATTTCCCGCCGTGATGGTCCCATCGGCACAAAAGGCTGGTTTCAATTTCGCAAGCGCCTCGAGAGTCGTATCCTGACGCGGGCCTTCATCTTTTTCAAATCGAGTCGAGTGAGTTTCCTTCTTTCCCTGGGGATTCAGAGAATCGACTGGAATCTGCAATGAAAGCGTCTCTTCCTTAAAGCTCGCGTTGGCCAGCGCTCGCAAGGACTTTTGATGGCTCTGCCAGGCAAAGTCATCCTGCGCCTCCCGCGTGATGGAAAATTTCCGTGCTAGATTCTCCGCCGTAAGGCCCATTCCTAAATAGACGTCCGGGTAGGTATCTGCCAGCAGCGGGTTGGGGGAAAATTTGTGACCGGACATAGGGACACAGCTCATGCTCTCGGTGCCTCCGGCGACAACTACAGCTGCCGACCCCAGTTGGATTCGCTCAGCCGCAAAGGCAATGGCTTGCAGGCCGGAGGCGCAGAAACGATTGACCGTAATTGCAGGAACGCTGACGGGAAGTCCTGCCAGGAGACAGGATGGTCGTGCCACGTTCATCCCCTGCTCCGCCTCAGGCATGGCGCATCCCAGGATCACGTCATCCACTTCATGCCCGGCAAGACCTGGGGTGCGTCGAAGGGCTTCGGAGATGACTTCGGCCGCTAAATCATCCGGCCGCATGTCTTTCAAAGCCCCTTTTTTGGCTTTCCCCACAGGGGTTCTGACCGCAGCCACTATCACTGCATCATCCATGGATCTCCTCTTGTGAACCCGGCTGCTTTTCTTTAATTGCGCAGCGGCTTTCCCTTTTGCAGCATGTATTTGATGCGTTCCCGGGTCTTACGTTCGCCACAGAGACTCAGAAAAATTTCCCTCTCCAGATCGAGAAGATATTGTTCGCTGACTTGCTGTACGGAATTGCAATCCCCTCCACATAGCACGTAGGCAAGTTTCACTCCCAGGGCGGCGTCGTACTCGCTGATGAAGCCGCCTCGCCTGAGCTGATGCAGGGCAATCTTCAGTGGCGCCAGACCACGATTCCCAACGGCGATAATGTGCTGGGGAACATGGGGTCTTTTGTAGCCAGTCTCCATCAAATAGCGTACGGCCTGTTTCGCGTCGTAAATCAAATGGTCCTGATTCATGCTGATACCATCGAATGTTCTTAGTAGTCCCAGGCGCTGGGCATCGGCGGCGCTGGTAGACACCTTCGCCTGCGAAATGGTGTCAAAGGCTTCCTGTAATCGGGCCGTGGGATCTATTGTTTCGACCGAGAGGCACTCCTGACTCCGGAGCAGCATTTCCTTCGTGCCTCCGCCTGCCGGAATAAGACCGACCCCCAATTCCACCAAACCCAGGCTGAGTTCGGCGGCCGCCTGGAGTCGTCCGGCGTGGAGGCAGATCTCACAGCCACCGCCGAGGGTGATACCAAAAGGAGCGGCCACCACTGGATTGGGGGCATATTTGATGGCCATGTTGACTTCTTGGAATTTTTTGATCATTCGATCAATTCCATGCCAATGTTCATTCTCGGCATCCTGCAAAATGAGATGCAGATTTGCTCCGGCCGAAAAATGATCGCCTTCATTGCCGATGACCAGCCCGTAGTTATCTTCTTCGACAAGGGCCAGCCCCGCCTCAATCATCACGAGTGCCTCATTGTCGATCGTATTCATTTTCGAATGAAACTCGACACAAGCCACCCCATCCCCCAAGTCCAGCAGACTGGCTGAGGCATTTCTTTGCAGGACGGCACCTTCCTCCTTTCGCCTCCCTAACAACAGTGTTCGCGCGGAATCCGGGATAAAATGGTGGGATTTTGACCGCAAATCGAAAACGGATGTCTTCCCATTGTTCCGACGGTAAAAAGTACCTTCCAGGCTGTCCAGGACGGCCTCGACGATCGGGGGAATCGGCAGACCTTCGGCTTGCACACGGTTGACGACTTCAGCCACCCCAATGGCGTCCCAGGTTTCAAAGGGCCCTAATTTCCAGTTGAATCCCCATTTCATGGCTTGATCAATACGCAGGATTTCGTCGGAGATTTCAGGGACTCGATGCGCCGCGTAGAGCAGGACTGCCGACAACGTTTTCCAGAGGAAACGCCCGGGACGATCCTGGAGAGCAAGGATAGCTTTGATCCGCTCTCCTGGAGACTCCATGGATCGCAAAGGATCGAGTGAGGGGAAATCAAGCCTGGCGCGAGGGTGGTAAGCCATTTCAACAAGGTCGAGACTCTGAATCTCGTCTTTCCCTGTGCGCGAATAGAATCCCCGACCGGTTTTTTCCCCGAGCCAATTTCGCTCGATCATTTGCGTGAGGCAGAGGGGTATCGTAAACACATCCCGCTGTTCATCCTGGGACAGATTTTGGAAAAGATGCCGTGCGACATGCAAATAGGTGTCCAAGCCAACGAGATCGATTGTCCGGAAAGTGGCGCTCTTAGGGCGGCCAACCAGCGGTCCCGTCAAAAGATCGGTCTCTTCGATGCTGAAGCCTTCTTCCAAAGCCAGTTTTAAAGCATGCTGTACGGCAAAGATCCCCATGCGATTGGCGACAAAACCCGGTGTGTCTTTGGCGATGACAATGCCTTTACCGAGACGTTTTTCGGCCAGGTGCTTCACACTGTCGAGGACCCGTGGGTCGGTATCCTCGGTTGGAATGAGCTCCAACAGTTTCATGGTGCGCGGCGGGTTGAAGAAGTGGGTTCCCAGCCAATGGCGCCGGAATTCTTCGGAACGGCCATTTGCCAGTTCATGGAGGGAAATGCCCGATGTGTTGGAACTAATCACACTGCCTGGTCGCCGTACCGTCGCAATATGGGTCAGCAATTCCTGCTTCAATTGCAGGTTCTCGGGGATGGCTTCGATGATCCAATCGGCTTCCGCAAGGTGCTCCAGATCATCCCGAAGATTCCCCAGGTACACGTGTTCGGCCCATTCTGGAATGAAAAAGGCAGAAGGCTTTTGTAAACGAGCTTTTTGAAGCCCCTGGCGAACCAGTTCATTGCCTTGCAGTCCAGGGGACGAGGGAGCGCTTGAGAGGGCAAGCGCTCGATCTGAACCCGGCGCTGGCACATCGTAGAGAGCAACGCTGAAGCCTGCATTGACAAAATGAGCCGCGATCTGAGAGCCCATGACCCCGGCTCCAATGACCGCGATCCTTTCAATCCGCCGATGGTGGCTCATTCGGCTTCCCGGTAAAGCTGGTCAATCTGCTCTTTGTATTTGGTTTCCACCTGGCGCCGTCGTACCTTCATGGTGGGGGTCAATTCGCCGCCTTCAATCGTAAAATCGTGGTCCAACAAAATGACCTGCTTGATTTGTTCGAAAGAGGCCAGGCCTGTTCCGGCGGCCTGGATTTGTTGCATGGTGTGCTGATAAATCTTCGGGTCCTGAACCAGCCTGTGAATGGGTGCTCCTTGTACGCCCAGCGTCTGTGCCGTTTCCTGGAGCCTATTGGGGTCGGGCACCACCAGGGCCGAGAGATAGGGACGTCTGTTTCCGACGACAACAACGTGGAGAAATTCAGGATTCGATTTCAGGAGATTCTCAATTTTTTGCGGCGCCACGTTCTTGCCACTGGCTGTAATGATAATATCTTTCTTCCGGTCAGTGATGATGAGGAACCCTTCTTCGTCGATCCTTCCGATATCGCCCGTGTGGAACCAGCCATCGGCCATGGCTTCGCGCGTCTCTTCCGGCTTGCCATAGTAGCCTTTCATGACAGCCGGGCCGCGAGTCAGAATTTCGCCATCAGGAGCAATCGACAGATCGACGTTGGCCAAGGGAAGTCCGACACTTCCGAACTTGAAATTCGTGGGACGATTCACGGCGATGACCGGGGAAGTTTCAGTGAGCCCATAGCCCTCGAGAATCAGGATTCCCGACAAGAAAAAAAAGTCGGCAAGCTCCGCTGCCAATGGCGCTCCACCTGAAATAAAAAAGCGCAATTTGCCGCCGAGCTTCTGCTTCAATTTTGAGAAAACCAGCACGTTTGCCAGAACCCGCTGAAGCCGGACACCCAGAGGAATCGGCTGCTTGGCGTAGGTGTAGCGATTGGTTTCCTTCCCCACCTTAAGTGCCCAGCCAACAAGGCATCGTTTGAAGGCAGAACTCGTACGGATGGAGTCATGAATCCTGGCGTGCATTTTTTCGTAAAATCGGGGAACTCCAGCCATGACGGTCGGCCGCACTTCAGTCATGTTCTTGGCCACGCTCTCCAGGTTTGCCGCATAGGCAATGGTTGCCCCGCGGTACAACATCAAGTAATGCACGGTTCGTTCAAAGATGTGGGAAAGCGGCAGGAACGACAAGACAAGATCTGAGGGATCGATGTAGATGGCTTCGGCACAGCCAATGACATTGGCGACAATATTCCCATGAGACAGCATGACCCCTTTGGGAATTCCGGTGGCTCCTGAAGTGTAAATGATCGTCGCAATGTCATCAGCCTGCACCAGATGGCGGATTTCCTCAAAGATTCCCGGGTTCTCGCGCAAATAATGCGCCCCCGATGCCAGCAGTTGATGGAAAGAAATCACGGGGTGCGGCGGATCGGGAATATTCTCAATGAGAATGATTTTTCTGAGGCTGGGCAGTTCGGGGGCAATAGACAAAATTCCTTCGAGCTGGTGGACGGTGGAAACGAATAAAGCTCCCGGCTCGCAGTCCAGGAGAAGATCCCGGATCTGGATGGGCGGCAAGGTGGGGAAAAGGGGAACATTGATAGCTCCGGCAGACATGATCCCAAGGTCAGCCATGAGCCATTCAGGACGATTTTCCGAGAGCAGCGCGACACGGTCTTTCTTCTTGATCCCCAGACTGATGAGACCGGCAGCCACCAGCTGGGCTTTTTCGCGAAGCTCTTCAGAAGAAACGGGTTCGTATTGCTCGCCTTTTTTTTCCAAAAGCGCATCGGGCTTGCGATGGGTCGAAGTGGCAAATTCAAAGAGGTCGAGGAGGGTTTCCACATTCATAGCGATATTGGAATGGAAAGAGCTCGGCGCATGAGGATGAAAAGCCGTTCGATGCCAGCGGGCATCCGGAAAGGAAGGTTAAAGTGTAAACCCGACCGCAGGCAGAGATTTCTCAGTATTGGCAGACTCTGCCCGCTGGCAGGGAATTCGCTCTATTTTTTATGCGCCTTGTGACAGGTCCCGCAAGCACCCGTCACCGTCTTGAACGATGTCCGGGCGGCTTCCAGGTCCTTCTTCTCCAGCGCGGCCAGAACCGCGGCACTCCCTTCTCTCAAATCCTTGGCTGCACCGGCCCAGACGGCGTCCGGACAGCGTCCATCCTCCATGAGCAGGAACCCCATCTCATTCAGGACAGAGGCTTGACACATGGCCGTGTCCCAAGCCTTGTCGTCTGCCGGTCCCGAGTCTTTCAAGGACGCACCCAGACCTGCACACATCGGCTGATTGACGGCTCGCATCAAGTACTTGGTGGCTGCTGCCCGAGTTTGCCCCTTCTTGACCTGAGCGGTGAGACCTAATCCCATGAACAGTAATGCCACACCTACTATGCTGACCCATCGTACGACTTTGTACCGCTTTTGCATCGACTTTCCTCCATATTTAAGGATTGGAATTAACCGTTTGGGTTAGGGTGCTGAATGCTAATCCAATACCACAACTCAGTAAATCCCCGCAATTTTAAATTCCATGGAGAAAATATCGACATCAAATCAACTTAGGTCTCACACCGATAGTCACAGGCTTCCCGGCAATCTTTGCAATAGTAGAAGCCATCTTCACAAAGACGGACGTGATAGTCCGACTGACAGTGGGCACAAAACCGATCGCAGTTGCAGATATCTTCGCCCTTCGCACAGAGATTGCATCGAAACATTGTCATCTCCTTTACCATCTCGCGGGAACCGTCACCATCCCGGCGAGTTATACAGCTCTCTTATCACTGATAGATCGGTTCAAACGGCAGGTGACTTTTGCAGAGATTGCGCTCACCGGCTAATGCAGGAGAGATAAGGAGATACACCCCCATAAGGGATCGATTGAATCATTCATTTGTTAATTGGTACGGACAGATCATGGATCAATGACACAAAACGAATTCCCCCTTGCCACCCCCTGGGGGCTGTGTTAGTTTGGCGACTGTCTGTTGCCATGTTTGCCAAACGTCAATGACTTCCAGCGGACTCCTTAACAAAACTCCCCTCTACGAACGACACAAGCAACTCGGCGCACGAATGGCCGCATTTGGCGGCTGGGATATGCCGATTGAGTATTCCGGGATCATCGCGGAACATCTCGCGGTACGTCATGCAGCCGGGCTGTTCGACGTCAGCCATATGGGGCAAATCCTGATCGATGGTCCGGAAGCTCTGGCCCTCGTTCAGGCTGTCACTTCGAACGACGCTTCGCGTCTCCAGGACCGGCAGATCCAATACTCTGCACTTCTTTACCCCGAAGGGACTTTTATCGACGATATTCTCGTGCATCGGTTGGCTGCCACCTCTTACCTGCTTTGTGTGAATGCGTCCAACACCGAAAAAGATTTTCAGTGGATTCTGGCGCAAAACCACTTCAAGTCCATCGTAACCGATGTCAGCCAGCAATACGCACAACTTGCCTTGCAAGGGCCCAAGGCATTGGCCATCCTCCAGGGTCTGGTGAATCTGGATCTGGAAAGAATTAAATATTACTGGCTCGGTTCCGGTCACCTTCAGGGGACAGAATGCCTCTTTACCCGCACGGGATACACCGGGGAAGATGGATTTGAAGTCTATTGTGCACCCGAAAAGGCTGCGGAACTTTGGGATGTTCTTTTGCGCACGGGAAAGCCATACGGCCTCATTCCCGCCGGCCTGGGAGCGAGAAACACCTTGCGCCTGGAAGCCAAGATGGCCCTGTACGGCCATGAAATCTCAGACCAGATTACTCCTTGGGAAGCCGACTTAGACTGGATTGTGAAGCTCAATAAGGGAGCATTCGTGGGGCGCGAGGCACTGGTCGCACAAAAGCAAGCAGGAATTCAAAAGATCCTGGTGGGGTTTGAAATGACCGGGCGTGGGATCGGGCGCGATGGTTATCCTGTGCTTATCGGAAGCCAGGAGGCCGGATACGTGACCAGCGGCGGCCCTGCTCCCTTCTTAAAGAAAAATATTGGCTTGGCTTATGTCCCGACCGCACAAAACCAGGTCGGGACATCACTGGAAATCCAAGTCCGGTCGCAGCGTTGTCCGGCCATCGTTGTAGAAACACCGTTTTATCGTCGGCAGAGGATTGATTCTTGACTTCATGTTTTGCGGGACCGTTCTTTCCGTTTTCTAATTCACGACCGGCTGCCGATGGACGATGATCAACCATAACCCACAATACAATGATGTCTCTGCACGCCTTGGCGGCCGTTGATTAACTTTTGGTTCTCTCAATTCTACTAATGTGATAGGAGGACGCATGAAATTTCCTGAAGACTGTCTCTATACGCGACAGCACGAATGGGTTCGGTTTCAAGAGGGTGTCGCCACCATCGGCATCACCGATTACGCCCAACAGGAATTGGGAGATGTGGTTTTTGTTGAACTGCCCAAAGTGGGAGATACTTTTGACACGAACGAGACTTTTGCGAACGTGGAATCGGTAAAAGCTGTATCTGAAGTATTCTCTCCCGCTGCCGGTGAAATCATCGAAATCAATCCGGAATTGGCCGACGCCCCCCAGCACGTGAACGACGACCCGTACGGGGACGGCTGGTTTGTGCGTCTCA
>JAXLQK010000048.1:0-55994 GCA_046331665.1 Terriglobia bacterium
TCCCTGGATGGAGTCCAGTTGCCAGGCAAAAGCAAACCCCAGACTGCTGACAACGAGGCTGACCAAAATCATGACCATGGCAATGATCCCGAGCTGGAAGAAATGAAGCGAGAAGCCCAGAAACGGAGCGAAGCCAAGGAACACGGCTCCCTGCAATACTGCCAGGGTCGATATCCCCAGGATCTTCCCCAGCACCAGGCTCAGTCTGGACAGCGGCGCGACCATCACCCCCAGCAAAAAGCCCTCACGCCTTTCTTCGATCAGGGAAATATTTGAAAAGATGGAGGTGAAAAGAAGAATCATCACAATGGTCCCTGGAAAGAAATACTCCAGGTAGTTGGATTCCGTCAGCCCGGAGAGTGAGCGAAAGGACTTCCCAAATCCTGATCCGATAAAGAACCAAAAGATCAGCGGAGTTCCCAGGGCGCCGATGACACGGCTCGGCTGCCGGAGGAAACGAACCACTTCCCGTTCCCACAAAGTGAAGAGGGGCAGAAAAAACGATGTCATGAAGGGAGACAGAGGCATGCCGGTTAACATGGGAATGATACCAGGGTGGCAGGGTAATCTTGAATGAACAAATTCTTCAAGAAATCACTTGTCAGTGTGTTCCCGTATTTTCCTTTTTGGCATGTCGCCACGCCTGGATTTCCTTGCTGCGCAGGCTCCAGCCCAGATTTAGCACGGAAATCAGCGCCAACACCAGGCATACCAATGCAAGGAATAGACCGTCCAGGGTCGTAAATTGATGGCTGAACACCAGCCATCCCGTTACTCCGAGGCACCCGAGTGTGAACAGCACACTGAAAATCACCAAGACGAGCGATTCAATCATCATGCCACTCTCCTTTTATATTGCTCCTTCTTCTTTGGCAATGCCATGCCCTCTTTTATTCTACGATTGGCACCATCACGGCATCAATAGACTGCCTTTGATTTTTCGTGGCCGCGGTGTTCATTCCCAATCACTGCGTCATAGCTGGGGACTCGGAAGCATCAAACGCCGCGCCCGTGACATGGATGAACACATCTTCCAGAGTGGGCTTCGAAAGGTTGATCTCTTCGATTTGATTGGGAAAAGATTCCACCAGCCGGGGATCCACCGATGTCCATCCGGACATTCAATCCGGATCACGTCTCCGACTTGTTTCACCGGCAAATCGATTTTTTGTTGGATGGCCTGGAAGAGGGCGCGTCCGGCTCACGAGCTCGGATGGTAATCACACTGCCCTGAACTTGTTCTTTGAGCGCCGTTGGAGTGTCCACGGCAGCCAGCGTTCCATGGTTGAGAAAGGCGAGACGCTGGCAATGTTCTGCTTCATCCATCATATGCGTCGTCACGAGGATGGTGCGAGAGTGTTTCACATGAATCGACTTGAGCTCTTTCCAAAACTCGAGCCGTGCTCTGGGATCCAGCCCTGCGGTGGGCTCATCCAAAATGAAGACGCGAGGGTCATGCACGAAGACCTTGGCCAATTCCGTTCGCCGCTTTAGCCCTTCAGATAGCGTCTCCACACGATCCTCCGCCCGGTCTCTCAGATCAAATTGGGCGAGAACGGCATTGATCCGCTGGTGAAGACGTTGTCCCCACATCCCGTAGAGGTGGCCGTGATGTCTCAGATTTTCCGACACCGATAATTTCTGGTCGAGGCTGTGTTTTTGGAAGACCACTCCGATCTTCGCCCGGAGGGCGTCTGCTGCCAGGCGTGTCTCCAAACCAAGCAATTCGGCACGACCCATTGTCGGTGTGAGGAGTGTCGCTACAATGCCGAATAGTGTCGTTTTCCCGGAGCCATTGGGACCCAAGAAGCCGAAGATCTCCCCCTCGTTGATGGTCAGACTGATGTCGGACAAGGCCGGGCGCGCTTGAAGCGCTGCATAGGTAAACCCAACCTGTTGGAGAACGACGGCGGACGAGGGACTCACAGAGGGTTCATGACCGAGATTTAAATCGGGGTTTAGTTACAACGACGGTAGGCATAGGCAAAAATCGCACCCATAATCGTTACCGGCGGCGCCAAAAGGAACAAAATGCCTCGATTCAGCGCCCGTGTTGCCTGGACGTTCTGGGATGCCGCAGTTGTTTTACACATCGCACACCCCTGGGCCAGGACCTTTGAAGGAGCACCCCAGCAAAGCACGATCCAGAGGCCTAGCGGGAGAGTCTTCCGAAACAACCGTCGCAGGGTTTGAATCTTCACGATTTTTCACCTCGTGGACGAAGGGTAAGGCTCACCAAGGGTGAGAGCGAATTATCTTCTACCAAGGACGCAGGTTAAGCAAGCGAAGACTATCGGGGAAAAACACGACCAGGGTAGACGCCACAACCACCAGCGCAGGGATCAGCGTCAAGACCAAGCTCATTCTCTCAAAACGCAGATGCATGAAATAAGCCAGGATCAGCGCCGCTTTGACCAGCGAGATCCCCATCAGCAATATCAGCATCAGATTCAACGGCAAGTGTTTGTACGCCAGAAACACTTCAATGCCTGTCAAAAAAAGCAACCACCCCCAGACTCCGAACACCAGCCGACTTGGCATGGGATGCGACCCATCTTGCTCTGAATGTGTACTCACCATTTGCCTCCAGCAAAATGTTTTTGTTATAGCCGGAGTCGTTGACCCCGGTTTCATGATTCCAGCCGGGGCTGAGGCCCCCGGCTGGGCTGCCCATCTAGTGCATACTCACCGACATCAAGTAAATCAGCGGAAAGACGAACATCCAAACCAGATCGACGAAATGCCAATACAGGCCGCAGACTTCCACGTGTTCTGCATTGAAGCGCTGTCTGCCGACACCGATGGCAATCACGCCCAGATAGAGAACCCCTGTAAAGACGTGAAACATATGAAGTCCGGTGATGCCGAAAAAAGTGGCGCCAAAGAGCGGAACCTCTTTCGCCCAGGGATTGCTCGTGATGGTCAATCCCTCCTCCATCAACGTTCTCCATTCATTGGCGTGCAGGACAATGAAAAGGAGTCCGAAGAACATGGTAAAAGCCAGCCAACGGATGGTGCCGGCCCGGTCGCCCCGCTGAGCAGCGTTCACACCCAGTACCATGGTCAGACTGCTCGACAGCAGAATGAACGTCATCAAGGTTGAAACGGCGATGCTGGGATAGAGGTGAAATGGAGTCGGCCAATGAGGAGTGGCCATTCGCAGATAGCTGTATCCAATCAAAATGGCAGAGAAGGTCAGAGCGTCCGAAACTATGAATAACCACATCCCGAGTTTTTTGTGATTCACTGCATACGGGGAAACTCCGCCACTCCATTCCTGCAAAGTCAATTCTTCTGCATGCGCGTTGGCCATGCCCTTACCTCCAGAAGAACAGCAATAGAAATAGGTAAATCCACAACCCATCCATGAAGTGCCAATAAATGGAGATCACATCCATCAGCGTCCGGAACGACTCGGTGGCAAAAACCTGCCGGCGGGCCTTGAAGATCAGAACGGCAAGTCCAATCAGTCCTCCGGCAAGATGTACGCCATGGGTTCCTGTCATCAAATAGAAAAACGAACTGTGTGAACTGGAGCTCAAGAAAATGCCCTGGGCGGCGAGCTGTCGCCAGATCAGGATCTGTCCCGCCAAAAAAATCGCTCCCAGCACACCGGTCAAGCTCAACCAAAAGTTTACCGAAGGATTGAGCCCCTTTTTTCGCAACAGCTTTCTGGACCTCTCCAACGTGAGACTGCTGGCGATGAGAACCAAACTGTTGGGAAGCAGAAGGGAAGGGATCGCAATCGTTACCCAATCTCCCGACGCGCCTTGGCGGACAATATAGGCACTGCTCAAGCCGGCAAACAGCATTAAAATGGAGGCCACGCCCAGCCACATGGCCAGGCGATAGGTATCCGGCGAAACCCCGGGAGCGGACCCTCCAGCATCCCAACGATGAGAGCCGCCGTCCCATCCGGAGGAACCCGATCCCCCGCCGCCGGAGCCATGCTCCGGTCGGTTCAGCGTTTCAGTTTCGTGCGGTGTAATCACAGTGGGCATAGACATTCCAATTGCCGTCTTTGATTCCTTTCTGACGCCTTTCTGGCAAAACTCCCAGTCAACAAACCGTTTTCAAACCTTTGTTTGAAACGGCGGATCCGTTTGCATCACGTAATCCTGGGGGGCCCCGGGAACGGAATACTCATAAGGGCCGTGGTACACCACCGGAATCTTCCCTCCGAAATTATCGTGTGGCGGGGGGGAAGGCACGCTCCACTCCAGGGTCGTGGCATGCCACGGATTGTCCTGGGCTTTTTTCCCTTTAAACAGGCTCCACAACAAATTGACAAGAAAGACGAGCTGAACAGTGGCGGTGATCAGTGCCGCGATGGTAATGAAGTGATGGTAGCTCTGAGTCCCCGCCAAATATTTGAATTCCGTGGCTTGCGCATATCGCCGCGGGTGACCCATGATTCCCATGATGTGCATGGGGATGAAAATGGCGTTCACTCCCAGGAAGGTAATCCAGAAATGAATTTTCCCCAACGACTCATTCATCATGCGGCCGAACATTTTGGGGAACCAATAATAAGTCCCCGCAAAAATCCCGAAGATCGCGGCCACGCCCATGATCAGATGGAAATGGCCTACCGGGAAGTAGGTGTCGTGAAGGGGGATGTCAACCGATGTCTGGCCGAGAAAGATTCCGGTAATCCCGCCTGAAACGAACAGCGAGACAAAACCGATCGCAAACAATGACGCACTACAGAACCGGTATTTCCCGCCCCATAACGTTCCCAGCCAATTAAAGGTCTTGACGGCCGAAGGAACCCCGATGGTCAGAGTCAGCATCGAAAACACCAAGGCCGACATGGGGCTCAATCCGCTGACAAACATATGGTGCCCCCAAACAAAGAAGCCCATCAGACCAATGGCAAAAACCGCATAGACCATGGCCCGGTAGCCATAGATGGGCTTGCGGGCGAAAGTAGAGAGGAGCTGGGAGCAAACTCCCATGCCAGGAAGAATTGCGATATAGACTTCCGGGTGGCCAAAAAACCAGAACAGATGTTGCCACAAGATTGGAGAGCCGCCGGAATGCGCGATTTGTTTGTCACTGATGACCAACCCTGCCGGAATAAAGAAACTCGTGCCTCCGAGCCGGTCGAGCAGGAGCAAAATTCCTCCAGCCAACAGGACTGGAAATGAGAGCAAGGCCAGGATGGCGGTCGTGAACCACGTCCAGACGGTCAGTGGCATCCGCATCAAGGACATCCCTTTGACGCGCATATTTAAGACGGTGGTAATAAAATTCAGGGCGCCTAACAACGAGGCCACACAAAAAATCGCAATACTGATGATCCACAACGTCTGGCCCGCCCCCAGTCCCGGGCCCGCGATTTGACCGACGGCACTGAGTGGGGCGTAGGCTGTCCAGCCAGATATCGGCGCTCCGCCAGTCACAAACAAGGCCGCTACCATCACCACCATGCTGACAAAGGTGACCCAGAAAGAGAGCATGTTCAGCGTGGGAAAGGCCATGTCATCCGCCCCGATTTGAATGGGAAGAAAATAATTCCCAAACCCGCTTTGGGGTGCCGTGGTCAACACGAAGAACACCATGATGGTTCCATGCATCGTCAGCATGGAAAGGTAGAATTCCGGAGTCATCGGCCCGCCTTCAAATCCCGCGGGAAAGATCTTGGCAAGCAGCGGCCAGGTTTCCGTCGGCCATGCCAATCGGAGCCGGAAAATGAGAGATAGACTCATTCCCAGGAAGGCAGCAATCAACGCCAGGAAATAGTACTGAATCCCGATCACCTTGTGGTCGATGCTGAAGACGTATTTACGAATGAATCCTGTCGGGGCTGCATGGACGGCGGCGTGGGCAGTCTCTGACATACAATTTTCTCCCCCTCTTAATTTGAGGCTCTCTCTTTGAGCCAGGCCTGAAATTCTTCGTCTGGTAAAACCATCAAATATCCCTTCATCTTGTAATGCCCGAGACCGCACAGTTCAGCGCATGCAATTTCATACTCGCCGGTTTGTAAGGCTTTAAAATGGATTGGGATGCGCAGTCCGGGAACAGTGTCCTGCTTGAATCGTAACGCCGGCACAAAAAAGCTGTGGGTGACGTCCTTGGACCTTAAGAACACCATGATATTCCGATTCACCGGGATCGCCATTCGATTGACGCTCACGATATCGTCTTTTGAAGCTGGATCTTTGGGATCCAGTCCGACCGGATTCTCCTGATCATTGATGAGCTTCGGATCGGTTCGCCCAAAGATGCCGTCGGGCCCTGGATAGCGAATATTCCAAACAAATTGCTGGCCGGTCACCTCCATCTGAAGGGCATCGGCTGGAGGATCCGCCAGGTGAAGCTGGGCCCACACTCGTTGTCCGAGCGCGGCAATAATCACAAACGTGACTGCCGTCACCGTCATGGCGAGCACTTCCAATTTGGTATTTCCGTGGGTATAAACAACCGTCCCGTCTTTCCGATCACGGTATTTCCATACATACAGCCCCAGCAGAACCTGGGAAAGCACAAAACCAATCCCGACAACCACCAAAGTCCTCATGAACTGGGCATCAATGGCGGGAGCATGCTCTGAGATTCCCTGGGGGAACCAGCCAAATCGACCGGTGAAAAGAACTGCTGCAAAGAGCGTGATCAGCCAGATAACGATGGCGAGAGCGCGTGACATCGCTTGATCTCCTTTACCTCAACGGTATTCCCTAAAGAATAGACAGGATGACGAGCAGCAGCCTACTGAGCGACCCTTCGCGAACTGCCAAAGCCGAAAAACAGCCATCCAGATTGTAACTTCGTCCTTCAACAGAGATGGGCCAGCGCCAGTGGGAAAAGAAAACAACAAGGGTCATCCGTGACCTTTATGCTTTGTCCAGAACCATCATCGCGTAGATCAGAGGAAGGTAGATGACGGTTACATGCAACAGGACTTTCGCCTGCAAACGAGACCGGTGGATCGATGCTCTTAAAGCGAAAAATAACAGGCCTAGACTTAGAATAAGGGCAGAAAAGAAATAAACCGCACCAGTCATCCCCAGGGCAGTCGGGACCAAGCTGAGCGGAACAAGAGTCAAGGAAGTCGCGAGAATTTCAAGAAAGGCCCGATCCCCTTCAGGGTCGCGTTGCGGCAACATCAACAATCCTGCCCGGGCATAATCTTCTTTATAGATCCAAGCGATGGCCAGGAAGTGGGGAAATTGCCACGCAAAGAGCAAGGCATACAGGACCCACGCTTCCAGTCCTGCACTGCCTCGAACGGCCGTCCATCCCATGAGCACCGGGGCAGCGCCCGGAAACGCTCCAATGAAGGTGGCCCAGCTGGTTTTTTGTTT
Organism: Terriglobia bacterium; assembly: GCA_046331665.1. Taxonomy (GTDB): domain Bacteria; phylum Acidobacteriota; class Terriglobia; order Versatilivoradales; family Versatilivoraceae; genus CAWBAT01. Next base: position 7,311 of record JAXLQK010000048.1, read on the forward strand.
GAGTGGCGTATAGATCAGCAGATAACTCAGGAGGGTCAAGATTCCGATGATGCAGGTCAGCCAGTTCAAGAAGACCGCCAGGTAGACCCCTCCCAACACAGAAAGGACAATCCCAAAGCTCAATACTTCGCGAGGAGTCAATCTCCCCGACGGAAGCGGCCGCTGGGCCGTACGGCGCATGCGGCCATCCAGGTCCCGCTCCAGATAATGGTTCAGAGTCGCTGTGCCCCCGGCAACCAACGCGGTTCCCAGAACAGCGTGAAAGAGCGTCCAGAGATTCAAGGCCCCCGCTGCTGCCATATAGCTGCCGAGGCCAGTCGCAATCAGCACCAGGAAGGTCACTTCAGGCTTCGTCAAACAAACATAATCTGATACTCGGGAGAGCCCTCTCTCTGACGGCACAACGTAGTTCTGCATTCCTGATTCTGTTATTTCTTCCACGAGTTCCTCAACAGGGGTCATCTATGAAGCCTCTTGCGTTGCCCCGGAAATGTGCAACAGCGACTTTTCGGGGATAATTACCTTGAATGCCTGAGCGTCAGTACGACGCAGGTTGCGAGCAGAAGCGCTCCGACAGCCAGATGCGCGGTAGTAACGGCTATGGGAATGGGCAACGGCTGTACATCATCCCGGGACGTCAGCCTCACCAAATACGAACCCACTCCTAGCGAAATTTGAATCATGAGGAGAATGCCGAGCAGAAGCGCCGGCGCGAAGAGTTCCGAGCGGTGTTCGTAAAATTTATAGACTCGTCCGATAAACCAGAGAATGACAACAGCCACGAGGAATGCCCCGGCAATATGAAAAAGGAGGCCCGACTTGGAATGACGAAGGGCGGCCCCCAGAACGAGCTGGAGGAAAAGAGCGGCAGTAGCCAGGATTCCGATTTTTCTCAGGGGGAATGGTCCTGCAGGTTCGGCTTCTCCTACCGCCTGGCTTTGCCAGCCCTGGGAGGTTATCAGACCCAGGCTCACGATCAGACAGAAAAAGGTTTGCGCCAGACAGGCATGCAGCGTCGAGACTGGAACCGGAAGAAATAACAACACTGTGAGCCCACCGAGCAACCCTTGGGCGATGACTGTACCCAGGGCAATAAACGCCAAACGTCGAACCGCTTTACGCTTTTCTTGTCGGCCAACCCAAATCGCCAGAATTACGGTAAGGAATCCTACGAAGCTGGCGATCAACCGGTGGCCATGCTCATAGAAGATTCCTCCCACCATCGGAGGATTCAAGGAGCCGTAAGAAAGGGGCCAGTCTGGAACGGATAAGCCTGCCTCATTGCCGGTGACCAAAGCTCCGGCAATGAGGAGGAGAAACGTACAAAAGGCCGTGAAGAGAATGTATCTGTGAAGCCAGCGGTTCATACTTAGGACAGGGCCTTCGAGCTCAAGGTGAAATCCACCGTCTTGGTTTCGTGCGGACCCACGGTCACCTTTTGGGTGGTCGTTCCGAGCTTTTCATGCCAGGCCTCGATGGTGTAGTCCCCCGGAGGCAGCCCTTTAATGGTAAAGGTGCCGTCTTTCCCCGTGACTGCAAAGAAGGGATGTTTCACTACTCCGATGTAGCTCTTCATCCAGGGGTGCACGTTGCATTTGATCGGGATCATGATTTCTTCCCGGGCAAAGGTCCGGTCCAGTGGCTGTCCGCCCGGAGACATCGAGGTATTCCACTCACGATTGTTCGCGGGGACGGGATGGATATTATGGGTCGTGGGGTCACTATTCAGGATTTTGACCGGCTGATTGGTCTGCACGCCGACGACATGGGGATGATAGAGGCAACCCTTTTGATCCAGAGTGACTGGCTCGCTGGAGGTTTCAAACACCTTGTCTCCCAAACCTTCCTTGACATAGACAAAGACATATTCCAGCGTCTTGTTGTCATTCACCACCACTTCCTCTGCGTAAACGGGCTCCTTGTGAAGCGCCGCACAGGAAGCTTCTGCATCCATGCGAATCTGTCGGGGCTTGGGGGCTTCTCCATCAAAATTCACTTTCCCGGTAATGGTCGCCGCCGTAGCCGGGTCGACTTTCGTCACCGGTCCTGCCGGAGCTCCGGACTCGGCCGGCTTGTTTTCCGTCGATTCAGCAGGTTTTTCACCGCCGCCGCAAGCAGAGAGCATCAGGAGGGAAACGGCGAGAGCCAAAAGGACGATACAATGTTTGAGTTTCATGGGATCGACTTACCTCTCTTATCAAAATTTAGTTCAATAATTGGAATTTTCACCGCTGTGCAATTTTTGTCAGGGATCCGCCACTCCCCACCAGACGACGCTGTTCATCGGAGGTCAATTGGAAGATGTAACGAACCAGCAATTCCGATTCATCCTTGGTATACCCTGCGAAACTGGATGGCAAGGGTCCTGCGAAGACCCAGCGTGTCCCGTCATGGCGGAACAAGCCCGAGGGCATCGAAGTTCCGGGAGCAATCATCGCCGGCTCCGTGATCCATCGCTGTGTCCAGCCTGGTTTCAAACGCTCCTTGGCGAGCAGGAAATTAGGAGCTGTCGCATTCCGATCATGTGCCGGATCGCCCGTTGCATGGCACTTGAGACAGGGAGCAGCCTTGGAAGTAAACAAGTCGCGGGCCATGCTTCTCTCTTTGTCGGTAAGCGGTTCCAAACGCGTCGGGAGATAAGGCTGGGCCTGCCCCGCAAGAGCTACAAAGAATCTCACAATTTTTCCGATCTCGCTATCAGAAAAGCTAAAGGTCGGCATGCGAACCTTCAAGTACGCCCGAACGCCGTTGCGGTTCAAGTCGGTGGGACTCTGGGCCGGGTTGGAGAGGAAGCGCACCAACCAGTTGGGATCGACTCGGGCTCCTTCTCCCACCAAGGTGGGCGGCAATTGTTCCTTCCAGTCAGGGTCCTGATATCGCGGAAGTGAGGATAGTACCGATTTCTGGATGGTCCTTAACTGGTGACATCCCATACAATTATATTTGTTGATCAACCACCACCCTTCCCGAATGTCCTTTTCCTGACCTTTGGGGTTGTAAAAGTAATGCGGAGGAAGATTGGAGTCCACGCTTCCCAATAGAAACGTGGTCACGGCATTCAGATCCTCCGGACTTAGTCTGAAATTAGGCATGCGCAATCTTTCCAGCGGATCCTTGATCTTCCCCTCATCGTAAATTTCCGGCTTCTCCAGCTTGTGCTCGATGAAGCCATCATGGTTGTACCAATCTTTCTTCTTGGCGTCTTCGGTCAACAAGGCAAAATCCATTCGCTCAATCGGTTTACTCCCCTCCTTGGTCAGCTCGGTACCGATTCTCCCTTCCTCTTCCAACCCGGAAATCTCATGGCAACCGGCACACCCATAATGCCGCACCAGTTTGATCCCTTTTTCTTTCATTGCGGGATCGTCAAGATAGCTGGCAGCCGGATAGGCGGCATCGGGCTTCTTCAAAGTGCTCAAGTAACTGGCGACGTCCTGGGCCTCTTCCACCGTCAACCGCAGATTGGGCATCACCGTCATCTGCTGTACTTGAAGTTCATGCCCATCATTAGGGCAGAGGGTATGATCCAGATCAAATACAAAGGGCAAGCCCTTCTTGGCATAATCTTCGGGACCAATATCCTTCTTTTCAAAGGTGCAGTAGGGCCGGGTGCGCTCTCTCGGGTTATGAACCCACCGGACCAGGTAATCAAAGTTGTCCTTCTCCCCGACACGCGTCAGGTTCGCGGCAAACTTCCCGCCCAAAGCCTTGTCCCCTTCACCGACGGCATGGCAGCCCATACAGCCTCGAATTTCGAAGAGCTCCTTGCCTCGAGCAGGGTCTCCCGGTTTATACGCCTGAAGCGTTCCCTGAACGCCTGATTGCCAGATGAAGGCCGCAATGGCTTGGCGGTCTTCATTGCCCAGCCGGAAATCCGGCATCCGGGTTGTGGGACGGAAAGTATGCGGCCCCTCCAACCAGACAGGGATCCATTCTTTTTTAATTTTGACTCGAACTTCCTTCAAGCTGGGGCCAATCTTCTTGACCTCACGTAATAGGCTCTTGGCCTCCACATCGAGCTGCTCAACCTCATTATTGATGTTGCTGATGTTCTGCCGCAAGGCATCGGCGCGAGCATAAAGCCGTTGAGCTTCTTTATTATCCGCAGCGGCGTCGGCATCCTTCAAGCTCTGGTTGATTTCCTTTTCCAGGTCCTTCTTATCCGACTCAAAGTGACGCAGAGAAGTGCGGTTCAACGACAAAGCTTCCGATTCGGTATCAAAACCTTCGTAGCGGTGGCACCCATTACAACCGCGCACCCGGAAGAATTCCTTTCCGCGATTCAGGGTCGTCGCATGGTCCAAGATCAAGTCTGCGACATGGCATTGATTGCATCCCGCGTCGGTTTTGGCCTTCGGATACAGGGGCCACAGCCAATGCGGGTAGCGACCGTGACCCTTTTCGACACTTGTTGTGGCCGCTCCATTCCCATTGTGGCAGGGGGTACATCCAAAAACTTCAGGATCGTGAATTTGCAGCAATTCTTTGGTCGGATGACTTGTAAACGCCCCCTGCCCCCCCATATCCTTGGCGGTAATTGTCACGGGTTCTCGAATCCCCAAGTGGCAGCTTTCACAGCGGTCAACCAGATCCACGGATTTCACATGGATCTGCTTGATGTCGTAAGTAAAGGTTTCCATTTTATGAATCAAGCCGTCCACCTGGGCCGCCGTTAACCCGTTTAAATGATCTTTCATGTAGGCGTCCAGTTCCTGCTTGATTTCCGAAGCCCGCTGGGTGAGTTCCGTGCGCTCAACGGTGAGCTGGGTCTTCCGCTGTTGCAGACGTGTGAACTCCCCTTCCAGCTCATTAAAATTCATTCTTACGGTTTCCTGGCTTCCTGTCTCCAGGCTGGGGAGCGTGACCTTTTGGGTGCGAGCTTTGATCTGCTCGATGGATCGCTTCAACGACTCGCGGGAACCCTCGGAGGTAGTGGTTTCCAACCGATAGACCAATGCGGAAATCTCGCTCCGCGTCAAAGCAAAGGGCTCGGTGATTGCCGTCAAACGGCGATCGGTGAGCTCAATGGCATGATCTATTTCCTTGCGGCGGGGAGCAATGGACGCATCTTCCTGATTTAACTTCCCTTCGAGTTGGCGGTATTCTTCGGAGGCGCGCACCACCTTCTCCGCTGCCGCCTGGCGAGGCTTGATCTTCCGCAGCAAGAGCGAATACTTCTCGACAAATTGATGCTGGAATCGTTTCCAGGGACGAAGTCCGTAGATTTCGTCGTAAACCGACCACACCAGGGAAAGAATCAAAAGCAGAGAAAAAACAACTATGGGTGCGCTGAGAGACTGAGTGACAACAGGATCTTTCTCTTCAACGTTCGTAGGGGTGTCTGGCACCTCGAGCCTCCTGCTTCCTATGGACTCTAAATGTTGAACCAGGGGGTGATCCAAATATATTTAATTCGAAATGCCAGCCGGGCAATCATCTTGACTGGCAAAAGCATCATGGTTACGAGAAAAAACTGCAAGGTGAAGTACTGGATGAAAGTCATTCTCCGGTAGATCTTCTGATTGAACTCATTCCAATTCATCAGCTTGTGAATCCCAGCCGCCATTAAGATCACGTAAACGCCCATGACGATGGCTCCGAAGATCCCCTTCCCCCACGGCCCGACAATGCCGAAGATATCCGGGAGGTCGCGGTTCGCCTCAAAGACCACACGATTGTGATCCCAAGTCTGTCCCGGCCAGAACCACACCCAGCCAGGCCCCCGGATAAAGGTGCCAATTACCACCATGGAGAGCCAGAGAAAGAGAAATCCGAAACAGAAGGCGAGGATGGAGAACTTGCGCTGCTTGTAAGTGTAATAGCCATTTCCCAGTGGATTCGCATCCATATAAGGAATGGCCATCAATCCCACTAGAATCAAACTGGGCAGGACGACGCCGGCCATCCACGGGTCAAAATAAACCAGCATTTCCTGCAAGCCCAAGAAATACCAGGGGGCTTTGGAAGGGTTCATGGTCAAGGTCGGATTGGCCGGTTCTTCCAGCGGTGCATTGAGGGTGATGGACCAAACCATCAAAATCAGGGTCACGATAATCGTCGCCAGGAATTCGATTCTCAAGAGAAACGGCCAAACATGCACCTCTTTCTCCCAACCGGGTTTCCAGGGCTGGGTTTTTCGGTGATGTGTCTTGGCCATCTGAGGATCCGCTTCGAGCTGTGTGATCAGCCGGTCGTTGGCCAAAGACTGGCGCATGCCGTACCAAGTGTAAAAGGGGACCAGGATAATGAGCGCAACGATTGGCACATTATCCGGAGCAGATGCAATCTCCCAGAGTTGAGCCCAGTCCATGAATCACGCCTCCCCACAAAATACTGTGGCCGAAAGATCGGCGAAAAGTCCAAACTCCTGATTTCGTCCGGATCCGGCTGGCTCTTCGAGTCTGCCGGAACGTGGTCTTGCCTACAGCTTTCTCTCCTCTTTGATTTCGGAAGCCAAGACCATTGGCGCCGGTCCCGAAATCCCTCCGTCTTTGCGTATTCTCCAGAAATGTACGACCATGAACGCCGAAGCGATAATGGGAATGGCAATGCAATGCCAAATGTAGGCTCGCAGCAGCGCGTTGGAATCCACAATCGAGCCGCCCAGCAAACCAAACCGGACATCGTTATAGGGAGTCATGCCCAGCTGCGGACCAAAGGGGCCTTCGTGACCCAGCAGCGGCGTGGCTCGAGCCATGTTCGTGCCCACGGTGACGGCCCAAAAGCCCAATTGATCATCGGGGAGAAGATATCCCGTAAAGGAAAGCAGCATGGTGAAGAGCATGAGGATCACACCGACGCCCCAGTTGAACTCCCGGGGTTTCTTGTACGATCCCGTCAAGTAGACGCGAAACATATGCAGCCAGACCGTAATGATCATCAGATGGGCTGCCCACCGATGCATGTTTCTCAGTAACTTGCCAAAGGGGACGTCATGTTCAAGATAGAGAATGTCGCGGAAGGCCTGGACCTTGGTGGGATGGTAATAAAACATCAGTAGGGTGCCCGTGAAAGTGAGCACGATGAACAGATAAAAAGAGATGCCGCCCATCCCCCAGGTATAATTGTAGGCTACCGCATCCCGATTGATCTTGGCAGGATGAAGGTGCAAGAAAACGTTGGAGAGTACGCCGAGGGCGCGGCTTCGAGGTTTGTCATCATGCTTGACGCGGAAGATAGACTTATAGAGCTGTGTCTTTTCAACATCTTTCAGCGCATTCAGGTCTTCCACCCCTTTTTGCTTGAGGAGATTGACCTCTTCCCGAACGTCCTCCAACAATGCGGTTATCCCTTTTTTTTCCGGATTCGGATCTCGTGATTCATCTGCCATGGCTGAAATCTCCAGGAGAGTTGATGTGATGCGAGTTGAAAATTCGGCCCCGCGACTTACACCGGGATGAAGGCGCCCGGATCCTTGAAATGCGAACGGCTACCCTTGGGCCAGTCGTAGAGGACGCTGGTGTCGACCGTGATCTGTCCTTCCGCGTCTAATTCGACCTTGGCCCGATCCAGCGGACGGGGAGCCGGACCTTCAAAATTGATGCCTGCGCTGTCGTATCCACTTCCGTGGCAGGGGCACTTGAATTTGTTCTCACTCGGTTTCCAGTCAGGTGTGCAACCGAGATGGGTACACCGGGCATAGAGCACAAAAATACTCTCCGCGTCACGAACCACCCAGATTCGATAATCTTTCTGGAATTTCGTGTCGACTCCAAAGCTAAAATCTGACGGATAGCCGATCCGGAATACCGTCTTCGGTTCGTACAGGGTGCGTGGGAAGAAGAAACGCAGGAACATGAAAAAGTTGGTCCCCAAGAAACCCAGGATACAGGCTGTCGCGATGCGCCGCCTTCGCGGGACGACCTCGATACCTTCCCCACTCTGGAAAAACGCACTAAATTTGGTCATCAAGGTGGAGAGCTTGCCGGGTTTGGAAACCGCTGGGAGAGACTCACGTGACACATCAGGGGAACTATCTGCAGGAGCTGAGGAAGTCGTCTCGCCCTTGCCCTCGGGAATTGCCATTCTACCCTCCAGTGGAATATAAAAGCCAAACCACAACGACTGATGATGGCGAATGGGACGCGAAGGATTTGGAGAAGTTAAAAATCGATATTCAGCGAAAATCGCGTCTCGTATTGCTCTGGAAGCAATCGCATTGTAGTTGAATTCAAGCCTTTGTCAATACGTTGGCATTTTTTTTTGCAGCCTCCCAAACTTGGCTGTCCTGCCTTCGGCTGTGCTACACTTTGCGGCAAGCCGGATGAGGAGCGCCTGCCATGAAGCCGAGAATCCTTGTGGTCGAAGATGAGCGTGATCTCCTCGAAATGCTGCGGTACAACCTCGAAAAGGAGGGATTCCAATACAGCGCGTCACGGGAAGGGGATAGTGGACTGGCGAAGGCTCGCAAACTCAGACCGGATCTGATTCTCCTCGATGTCCTGATCCCGGGAATCAACGGCAAAGAAGTCTGCAAACAACTGAAGTCGGATGTGACCACCCAATCCATCCCGATCATCTTTCTGACGGCCAGCTCGGAAGAAATCGACAAGATGATCGGCTTTGAATTGGGCGCCGATGATTATGTAACGAAGCCGTTTAGTCCGCGGGAACTCATCGCCCGAATTAAAGCGGTCCTCAAGCGATCCCAATCGCATTCTCCCGACGCCTCGATTGTAAGTGTCGGAAAGCTGCACATCAATTTTTTGAAACGAGAAGTCTCCTTCGCCGCCATTCCGCTTCCCCTGAGCGCCCTCGAATTCGATCTCTTTGCCCTGTTAGTTTCAAACCCCGGGCGGGTGTATACGCGTGAGGAAATCCTGCAGCGGGTCTGGAAAAACGATACATTTGTTTCGCCCCGGACCGTGGACGTCCATATTCGCCGGCTGCGTGCAAAATCTGAATCCATTCCCGATTTTCCTGCTTGCATCAAAACCTTTCGCGGTGTGGGGTACAAATTCGAATGGCCATCCTGAAAACCCGGCTCTTTTTCAAGATCATGGTCTCTTCCATCATCCTCTTGTCAGGGGTGATGCTGGCGGTCTTGATCGCCGTCACTTCCCGAATTCACGAGAACTACCTTCAGTCGGAACATGAGCGGCTCTTGAGCATGGCCCGGATTCTGGCCGAGACCCTTCCCGCTTCCTCCTGACCCTCAAACCCTGCAATCCTGGGGGGAGGCTTTCGGAAAACAGACCGGCTGCCGCATCACACTTATCAATACCGAAGGAGTCGTCCTGGCCGACAATCAACACTCGCCGCAACAAATGGACAACCATTCGAACCGGCCGGAAGTCCAGGCTGCAGTTGAAAGGGGAGACGGGTACAGCATTCGCTTCAGCCACACGTTACAAAAGAACGAACTCTACGTAGCCTGGCGGGTGGCCCAACCAAACCGCCCTCCCCTGATATTGCGTCTGGCGCTTCCGCTCCAGGAGATCACCCGGGGATACCAGGCGGCCCGGCAGGATTTGTTCCTGATTTCCTCACTTTTCTTTCTGATCGCCCTGGCCTTGGGATTGCTGTTAACGCGGTCCTTGACCCGGCGAATTGAAGAAATCCAGAGATTTGCCGGGAAAGTGCGCTCCGGAAATCTGGACGCCCGGATTCACGTGGAGACCAACGATGAACTCGGGAAGCTGTCCCATTCCCTCAATGAGACAGCCACGCAGCTTCAAAAGGTTATTGGTGAGCTTGGCTCGGAAAAGAAAACCATCACAGCCATTTTGGAAGGGATGCGCGCCGGAGTCTTGGCCGCCGACAAGGACGGACGAGTCACCTTGATCAACCCCGCCTTGGAGCGCATTCTCGGCATCGATGCAAAATCCTCTCTGGGCAAGAAAGTGATCGAGGTCGTCCGCAACGCGGAGCTCAAAGGGATTTTTGATAAAGTGTTGATGGAACCCCGGGAAATCGTCTCCACGATCGAAATTTCTCTGACGACACCGCATTCGTTTGAGGTCGTCGCTGTCCCTTTGGGCGTCACCCATCCGGAACATGGCGGTGTGGTCGCCGTGCTGCACGACATGACGCGCCAACGCGAGTTGGAGAAAGTTCGCCGCGATTTTGTGGCCAACGTCTCCCACGAACTGCAGACTCCCTTGACCGCGATTCGCGGGTTTGCCGAAACCTTATTGGACGGGGCTCTCGACGATCACACCCATAATCGGCGCTTCATTGAAGTCATCCGCTCCCACGCCATCCGCCTCTCAGACCTCACCAAAGATTTGTTGACCCTGGCAAGCCTGGAAGCACAGCCGCTCCAGCTCGAATACGAGGAGATTGACTTCGCCTCACTGGCAAGGGAAGCCTTGGAGGCCATGCGTCCCCTGGCCAACGAGAAACGGCAGCAGCTCGGTTGTCACGTCAAGGACTCGATGCCTCCCGTTCAAGGAGACCGGGAAAAGCTTTTTCAGGTGTTGGTCAACTTATTGGACAACGCCATCAAGTTTACTCCCGAGCAAGGGGAAATCTCAATCGAAGCAAATTGCCAGCCGGAAACGGGGAGCCTCGTGGTTCATGTCATCGACAATGGGTCCGGGATTCCCTCCTCGGACCTGCCCCGGATTTTTGAGCGCTTCTATCGGGTGGATAAGACGCGGTCGCGGGAACAGGGAGGCACGGGTCTGGGATTAGCCATCGCCAAGCATACGGTCGAGGCTCACCGCGGGAAAATCGAGGTCAAAAGCGTTTTGGGACAAGGTTCAGATTTCTATTTCAGCTTGCCCCTTGGCTGAGTAAGGATTTCCAGGAAAAGTTCGCGTCCGCCAAAACCGGCGGGCGCGCGAAATTGGGAGGAACGATGAATATCCATTTGTTGCGTCATGGCATTGCCGCCCCGCTGGCCGAGGAGAACGACTTCGTAGATGAAAAGCGCCGGCTGACCCCCGAGGGTGAAATCAAATTGCGCCGGGCCGCCCAGGGGTTAAAAGTGCTGCGGGTCAATTTTGATCTTATCGCGAGTAGCCCGCTCATCCGGGCGAAGGAAACCGCGGAGATCGTGGCTGAAGTTTTGAAGTACAAGCCGCCCCTCGAGATTTGGGATGAGCTGGAGCCGGAAGGAACTCCGGAATCGGCCTGTGCCCGATTTCGTTCTCACCCGGAAAATGCCTCTCTCCTGCTGGTTGGACATCAGCCGAGCATCGGAGTACTGGCCTCCTTTCTGTTAACCGGAAGCCCTACACGCTCCCTGCCCTTCAAAAAAGGGTCCCTCTTTTCGATTGAAGTCAACCAGCTTCCCCCAACCGGTGTCGGGAATCTTAATTGGATGCTAAGCTCCCGGATGTTGCGTCAGATCGCTGGACTCTAATCAGGAAATACCGATCCCTCGGAAGCCGGAGGCCATGAGCACTCAACCCATTCATTCCTGGATCCTCGATTCTGGAGGAGCCGGCCGCGGGGCGTGGCAGGGAGGAGTCCTTTACGAGCTGATGCAGTGGGCCCGAGAAAATCACTGCTATCCTTCCGTTTCCATGGGCGCTTCGGCCGGCGGATACGCAGCGGCAGACGTTGCCACGGAAACTGCCCAAACCGTGATGAAAGGCTGGACCCAGTGGGGAAAACACACGTTTCCAACCACGGGTCTTTTGCCTCAAGGGGCCGGAAATTATGCGGGGTTCTATCGCTTTCGGCTTCATTTGATCGCCTCTATCCGCTATGTGATGGGTCCCGAGGAAGTAACCGCCGTCTTCAATGACCGGCCCGGGAAAAAAATTCTGATATTTGCGACTCGCGTGCGGAGAAAGGACGGAGGCCTCATTTCCTGGCCAGATACAGCCCGCTTGTTTCTTCAATCTCTTTCCCGGAAAATTCCCCGGCCGTTCAAATACCTTCCCCGCCTTTACCAATATGACCCCGTCGTCTTCGCGGATCCCCTTCCAGATTCGCTTCATTCGGAATTCATTCGTCCCCTCAATCCATTCAATTTTCACCGGGTGATCGAGGCGTCCTGCTTGGTTCCCCTGGCCATGGGATATCCCATGTCTCCCGGCGAATTTCGTTTTCCTCCCCAAAGCCCTCAAGGGGACCATCCTGAGGACATGAATGCGCTGTTTATCGATGGAAGTTTCTCCCTGAAAATGCCGATGACCTTGTTCCGCACAGACCCGCGTTTCCAGGCTGTGGCTGCGTGGGCCCGAGCCGACAAAACAATCATCTTCTGCTGCGACCCGCGAGGAAGACTCTGGGAAACCAGTTCACGTTTACGCTGTCTCAACGACGATTCGATGGTGCAGGATGATCTGAGGCAAAATAGGCTCCTGGTGATTTATCCGGACCATCCGGTGGAGGCCGGGTTCCTTTGCCAGGACAATGCGCCCATCATGCGAACCTTCGAACGGGGACAAGCTCAGGCCAGACGCCTCATTCAAACCGATTCATTCAGGCGTTGGATGGAGGATTGAAAAATACAATCTGCGAGCGGGGCGCCAATCGTAGGGCCCCCGGCCCCTTCAGGCATCGAGTTGAGTTAGGAGGAAATAAAAGGTGGGCCGACTCGTAGGACAGACTTCAACAACCGTCTCACTCAAATAAAAAGCTCTTCGTCTTGATGCACTTCGTTGACGTGGTTCTTCCGCCGCGAGAAGAGAAACTGGAGCCCGCCGGAGATCCCCGCCACCAAGGCCGAAAGTTCTTGAACGGGGGAGATCACACTCTCATGCAGCATGTTGGTAGTGGCCTTCATTTTATCCACGGCATCGGAAACGACATTGTCGACTTTGGCGATCTGCAGCCGGGCCCGCTCGGTTGTATCCTCGATCACATCGTTTACCCGCTGTACCTGGATCTTTACGGATTCGCTGACCAGCGCCAGATTAGCGGTGATCGTTTCCGCATTCCCCAAAACCTTCCGGGTATCGCCTAAAACCGTCCTGAAATCCTCCACGGCCGGCTCGAGCTTGGTTTCCAGGTTATACCGCAGGCGATCTATATTGGTAGTCATCCTGCGAACTGCCAGGAGAATACCGATGAGAACAATCACCTGGGTCACGAGGATGATCGACGTGACGATGACAATAAAATCAACCAGACGTTCCACGATGAGCTCCAGATTTTAGTTTCAAGGTTAACCCAAAGGGAGGATACAACGCTGCTTGCTTTTCAGAAAAAGAAGCAGCAAAGAAAATTATTCCAGACCGTTACTCCGGATTCACTTGGGATTTTGCCTTCTCTTCCCGGTAGGCTTGTTTTCCTGCCTCAATGGCTGCCGCCATTTGATCGCGCTGTGCGTTGACAACCTCTTTCCCACGTTCAATGTAAGTTGACACTCGGTCTCCGACCGTGCGGCTGGTTGCCATGACTCTCTCGCGGCTCTCGGCCGCCTTTTGAGCTATGATTTCCCGGGTTTCACGCCCCGAACGCGGAGCAAAAAGTAATGCGATGACAGCACCAATTCCCCCACCTACCAGAAAATAGGACAGCTTGGAAAGTCGATCACTTCCATCGCTCATCGTCACTGCCTCCTTGATGGATTTACTTTCAACAACTTACGATACCACAATTCATGCTAGCATATCGGCTCTTGCATCACAATTGATTAGAACACAAGGCTTAAGGGTGGAAAAAATCGTAAATGCGTTTCGCTCTTGGCCTCGGAACTTCAAGAGCAAGCTCTTCCAGAGACAAACTACCGATGGCCCTCAAACTTCCAAATTTCTGCAGTAAAGCCCTTGAAGTTTTTTCCCCCACTCCCCGGATTTTCAACAAGTCGCTGGTCAAAGTGCGCTTCGTGCGCCGGAGTCGGTGAAATGTCAGTGCAAAACGGTGCGTTTCATCCCGAATTTGCTGAATAAGATGGAGGGAAGGAGAATGCTTGTCCAGCTGGATGGGATCCTCCTCACTGCCTCGTACATAAATAATTTCTTCGCGCTTGGCGATGCTGGCCAGTGGCTGGGTGGGCAAATCCAGTTCTTCCAAGGCCGCGGCGGCGGCATGCAGTTGCCCAATTCCGCCATCGACGAGTACCAAATCAGGCAATTTCCTCCCCTCATCGCGGACTCGCTTATACCGCCGCAAGATGACTTCGTGCATGCTTTTGAAATCATCCGGCCCCTCCACGGTCTTGATGATGAACTTGCGGTAGTCGCTTTTCTTCATCCTCCCTTCTTCCCAAACCACCATGGAAGCGACGGAATCGGTGCCCTGAATATTGGAAATGTCAAAGCATTCAATGCGTCGCAGCGGTGGTTCGACACCCAGCAAACTGGCCAGATTTTCCGCGATAGCCGCGGCGTTGGGCTGCATCAGCCGAAATCGCTGGTCGAAGGAGATCTTCGCATTCTTGACGGCGAGTTCGACCAGATCCTTTTTTGAACCTCGCTGGGGAATAGCAATTTCGACCCGACGACCACCGCGTTGCGACAAATAATCTTCCACCAGTGTGCGATCCTCGAAGTCCCATGGAACATAGATTTCGTCCGGGGTAATCTCCGGGTTGGAAACATAGTACTGCTTCATCAGCGATGAGAAGACTTCGCCGCTCGCCAGGCGTTCGGGAAGATTTTCCCAGAAAAATCCGCGTCGGTCCACGACCTGGCCGTTCCGCAGATGAAACAATTGGGCCGCCGCACGGGCACCTTCATGATGCAGGGCCAGAATATCGACATTCCGCACGCGGCTGGAGGAGATCCGCTGGGGTTCGGAAAGCTGCTGGATGGTGCGGAGCGTATCTCGAAGATGGGCCGCCAATTCAAATTGCTCGGCTGCGGCGGCCGCTTGCATTTTTTCCTTGAGCCGCTTGAGTAGATCCGTTCGCTTGCCTTCCATGAACAGCTTCAAATCCTGAACCCGGCTCGCATAGGCTTCCTGACTGCAGATGGAGGCCACACAGGGTCCCATACAGCGCTTGATGTGGTAATCGAGGCAGACACGCGGACGATTTCCATCCAAAGTCAGCGAGCAAGTTCGGATCTGGAAATGACGACAAATGAGTTTCATCGTCTTATAGGCCAGGCTGGTGGGGAAGTATGGACCGTAGTAGACGGCCCCATCTTGTTTCAACCGCCGGGTGACAAAGAGCCGCGGATACTTTTCATTCACTGTCAGCTTGATGAACGGATAGGTCTTATCATCCCGGAGGAGAATGTTATATTTCGGTTTGTGCTGCTTTATGAGATTATTCTCGAGAGCCAGCGCCTCCATCTCGTTGGCGACGACGATAAACTCTAAATCGTCAATCTCGGCTCGCAGGAAGTCGAGCTTGAAATCCGAATGACGAGATTCTTGAAAATAACTGCGGACTCGATGGCGGAGCGATTTGGCCTTGCCCACATAAATGATTTTGCCTCCGGTATCCCGGTACAGATAAACTCCGGGACTTTCCGGGATATTGGCAAGTTTCGCGCTCAGATTCGGGCTTACTCCTTCGCTCATCCGTTTAGAATATTCCATTGATCACTATGATGAAAAGATCATTATTGTCCCTATTCACCGCACGAAATTCAATGAACAGGCGCCCTGACTCATCCCTGCCGGCCGCGGCGGGAGCCGGTCTCCCCCGGACTCCTACCCTGGCGTTGGCGCTCTGCTCTACTCTTCGATCGGCCATGCTTTGGCTGGTCGTGGCGCTTGCCCTGGTGGCACCGGCTCCCGGAATGCCGCCGCAGTACGGGCCTCTCGCC
Organism: Terriglobia bacterium; assembly: GCA_046331665.1. Classification (GTDB taxonomy): domain Bacteria; phylum Acidobacteriota; class Terriglobia; order Versatilivoradales; family Versatilivoraceae; genus CAWBAT01. The sequence goes on from JAXLQK010000048.1 coordinate 22,928, forward strand.
GGCATCAAGATCCCGCCCGAAAGTATTCGCTTCGTCGGGAATCGCGCGATAAGCTCAGAGGATCTCCGTGCCATTTTCAGGAGCGCCGGGACGGTTACGGCGGGGATTACCCCTGATCGAATGGACATCTATGATACGAACCGCATCAGCCATGTCCTCGAGATGATCCAGATGTTTTATCGGAACCGGGGGTACATCAAAGCTCGTGTTGAGCTTCCGGAAGTCAGCTTCATGACTCCTGCCGCTGGCGGCAAGATGGAACTGGTCATCAAAATCACCGAGAACATTGAATATCGTCTGGGACGCATCACCGTCGAGGGACTCAAGGCAATCGATCAATCCCAAGCCATTGCCATGTTGAACCTTCAGCCAGAGGCGGCCATTAATTTTTCAAAGCTGAACGCGGGCACGGTAGCCTTGCGGGAAACCTATCTCACTCTGGGGTATCTGGACATCGCCATCCAAGCCAATCTGGACGCCCCCGATCGTCATACGACAGCCAATCTTAAGATCAGCGTCATGGAAGGCAAACAGTATCATCTGGGGAAAATTACCCTGGTTGGAGACTCCCCCATTCATGAATCGCTTTTGAGAGAATCCCTCCCATTCCAGGCCGGAGACGTCTTTGGAGAGAAGGCCTTCAATGCCTGCCTCGATACCCTCAATGCACTCGGAACCACTCCCGTCCTCACCGCAAATGATGTCAGTTTCAACTATGACAAAGCCAACGGCATCGTCGATGTGTCGATTTACCTGCAGGGGAAGCCCAAGCCCAAATGAACTGGCGACAACTTAGGCGCCGGGGCGCCCTCATCACTGAGTAGCGCAAGGCCGCTGGTGGATTCATGACAATCGGGATTGGGGCAGAATCTGGTCTTTGTATTGCAGTTGATAAAGCTTGTAGTAGATTCCTCGGCGGGCTAACAGCTCCTGGTGACTTCCCATTTCGCGAACCTGCCCCTTGTGCATGACAAGGATCTTGCTGGCATTTTGAATCGTCGAAAGCCGGTGCGCTATGATGATCGAGGTTCGCCCTTTCATGAGGCGCGAAATCGCCTCCCTAATTTTCAGTTCGGTTTCCGTATCGACACTCGAAGTGGCTTCATCGAGAATCAGGTTCCGCGGGTTATGGGCTAAGGTTCGGGCAAAGGCAATCAACTGCTTCTGCCCCGTGGAAAGGGTGCTTCCTCTTTCTTTCACTTCTTCCTCCAGCCCTGCTTTCTGGTCATCTACAAATTCATGCAAATTGACATCCTGGGCCGCCCGATAGATTGCCTCCTCCGTGATCCACGGCGTCCCAAGCCGGATGTTGCTGGCGATACTGCCGGAAAAGAGAAAAACATCCTGCAAGACAAAGCCGAATGAACTGCGCAACTGCTTCAAATCGAGTTCGCGAATATCGACTCCGTCCAGCAGGATCTGTCCCTTCTGAATGTCATAAAAACGCATCAGCAAACTCGTCAACGTCGTCTTCCCCGCTCCGGTGTGGCCGACGATGGCTACGGATTCACCGGGCTCCACCTTAAAGGACACATCGCGAAGCACCCAATCCCACTCTTCCCCTCGGGAAGGATTCACGGACGCCGGGTTGGCTGCCACCTCTGGAGTCTCCCTGGCGGGAGAGATGTCTGGAAAGACAGTCGGCGCATAGCGGCGGTAGGCAAACCATACATTGCGGAATTCGATCTCACCCCGGATTTGTTCCAGGCGAACGGGACGGTCAGGAGACTTGATCTCCACGGGAACATCCAGCAATTTGAATATGCGTTCGGAACTGGCCATGGCCGCTTGCAAGATGTTGTACTTCTCGCTGAGGTCGGCAATGGGCCGGAAAAACTTTTCCGAATACTGAATAAAGGCGACCAAGGCCCCGAAGCTCAATTCATGCCGCAACACCTGACCGCCTCCATACCAAATAATCAGGGCAATGGCCACCGCACTGACAATTTCAACCGCCGGATAAAATAAGGAATAAGCCAGCACGGAATCCAGGTTGGCCTTCAAATGGAGGCGGTTGACTTCATCGAATTGAGTGAAGCTCCGTTGTTCATGATTGAAAAGCTGGACGACCGTCATACCCGTCAGGTGTTCCTGAAGAAAGGCGTTAATTCGCGCGATGGCCGTGCGGACGCGGCGGTAGGAATCCCTTGCCTTGACCTTGAAGACGATGGTGATAAAGACAATGACCGGTATCACCGACATGGCCACCAGCGCCAGGGAGAAATTCATCCAAAAAATGATGACGAGAATCCCCAATAAAACGAGGATATCTCCCAGGAGGGTGACCACGCCCGAAGTAAACAATTCATTCAAGACATCCACGTCGGTAGTGACGCGGGTCATGAGACGTCCGACAGGATTACGATCGTAAAAGGCCAGCGGCAATTTCTGCAGATGGGAAAAAATCTGCATGCGCAAATCAAACATGATTTTCTGCCCGGTTAACTGCATCAGGTAGGTCTGAAGGTAGCCCATCAGGAAACCGAGGAAAATGATTCCCAGGTAAATTAATGAGATCTTGTTCAGGCCCGCATAGTCTTTTTTAGCAATATACCGGTCGATCCCTATCTTCGTTAGGAAAGGACTGCTGACCTGCAGGATCGAAGCCACGGCAATCAGGGCCATGGCAGACAGAACCTGCTGCCAATAAGGCCGCAGATACTGCAGCAAGCGCCGCATGAGACGCGAATCGTAGGTCCTGTCAATCGCCTCTTCTTCCTGGTATGGGTTCATTTCAGCGGCCTGACTGCTGGCCCTCAAGCATCGGCCAATTCCTCTTCCAGCATCTGTTTTTGGTGGAGCTCGGCATAATACCCGCCTCGCTGAATCAGTTCTTCGTGGGTTCCCTGCTCGGCGATGCTTCCTTCCCGAAGAACAATGATCTGGTCGGCAAATTTCACCGTTGAGACCCGGTGGCTGATGAGAATCGAGGTCCGGTCCCGCATCACCTCGCGCAGGGCATTCAGGATGCGCTCTTCGGTCACGGTGTCCACGCTGGACAAGGCATCATCCAAAATCAAAATTCTTGGATTTCGAATTAAGGCCCTGGCGATGGCGGTGCGCTGCTGCTGCCCGCCCGAAAGAGTAATGCCCCTCTCCCCGATGATTGTCTCGAACTTCCTGGGGAAGCCGTCGACATCGGGCGCCAGATGGGACAACCGCGCCACCTCGTGGATTTCTTCTTCAAGGGCCTGGGTGGCTCCAAAGGCGATATTGCGGGCGATGGTATCCGTGAAGAGGAAGGTTTCCTGGGGTACATAGCCAATACTGGAGCGCAAAGTCTGGAGGGAGTAATGACGCAGGGGCCGTCCGTCAATCAGGATTTCCCCTTCGACATAATCGTACATCCGGGCCAGTAAGTTCACCAAGGTGCTTTTCCCCGACCCTGTTTCGCCGACGACGGCAAACGTCGCGCCGCTGGGGATGTGAAGCGAAATATTCTTGAGGACGGGAGAGTCGTTGTAACCAAACGTCAACGACCGGAACTCGATTTCGCCACGAATCTCAGAGGAGGCCGGAGGATTCGAGACCGGAGCGATCTGGGATGGCGCTTCAGGCTGAAGCCCGGACGATGGACCCTCCGCTTCCCCCAAGGAATCACCGGACCCGATGGGAACTTGGGACGACCGGTACTCGAGTCGAAGTGAAGGAACTTCAACCCGGAGGGATTCATCCCAAATTTCCGGTTTCTCCTCAAAGATTCGATTCATTCTTTTCAGGGAAGCCGTCCCCCGTTCGACCATGTTGATCACCCAGCCCAGCGCAATCATGGGCCAGGACAACAGCCCGAGATACGCATTGAAGGCCACAAAATCCCCCAGAGTGATGCGTCCGGCGATCACCTGACGTCCGCCCAGCCACAACACAAACACTCCCCCCAAACCCAGCATGGCCCCCAGCAGGGGGTAAAAGGTTCCCCAGATTCGGATGAGCTTGATGTTGCGATGAATGTATTCCAGATTCAGTGTTCGGAACTGTTCAATTTCTTTCTCTTCCTGAACGAAAGCCCGGATGACACGGGCTCCTGACAAATTCTCCTGAGCCCGCGCACTGATTTCCGAGAAGGATTCCTGGATCCTTTCAAATCGGCGGTGAATGATGCCGCCGAAGAACTTGACGGCCAAGGAGACGACCGGGACACTCACAAAGGCAAAAAGGGTCAACAGCGGACTAATCCGCAGCATCAGGAAAAGGACAATGGTCAGCCGGACAATGGTATTGACGGAGTACATGATCCCCGGTCCGAGCATCATGCGCACCGCCGAGAGATCGTTGGTCGCCCGCGACATGATGTCCCCCGTCTTGTGATGCTGGTAGTATCGTGGAGCCAGCCCCAGCAGATGCGCGAACAGATCGTTGCGCAAATCGTATTCCATATAGCGCGAGACGCCGATCATGATGCGACGCATCAAAAAGAGGAATACGCCCTCCAGGACTGCCAGCCCCAGAATCCACATCCCGTACGTTACCAATCGTTCCGACGTCACGGATTGGCCGAGCCGATCGATGGCGGCTTTCAATATCAGCGGTGAGATCGTGGCGGCCAGATTCGATAGCGTGACGCAGGCGCCGCCGATCCACAGTTTGAATTGGTATCGTCGCAGATAGGGGGACAGAATGGAGATGGAACTAGAATGTTTCATGTCAGAGGCAGGATTCAAAAACGGTATCGGGACCTCCCTTACCCGCTTATTTCGGATAGACCAGCGTCAACGGGTCCGGTAACGGAATGACCTGAACCTCTCCGGTGTGAGAGAGTTTCTTGAACGAGAATTGCGGTTTGTCCGGATTCCCTTTTAAAATGTCATCCACGTTCCCGACGGCCATATACACCAACTTTTCCGGCATCAAATACTTTTGGGCAACCCGAAGAATGTCATCGATCGTCACCGCCTTGATTCGGTCGCGGTAGGTGTCCCAAAAATCCGGTTTGCGGTGCGTATACTCATCATTGGCGAAGGTGCCGGCAATCTGAACCGGCCGGGCAAAATAGCGCGGAAAGATTTCAATAGCCGCCGCTTTCGCTGTTTCCAAGTCTTCTGAGGAAACCTTGGTCGTCCGGATTCTTTCGATCTCTTCCAGAATGATGGCCGCCGCCTGAGCGCAGGTGGAACTCTTGGATTGAAACTCGGCGTGGAAGATACCGTCATAATAGACCCCAAAGCCGTAATCGGACCCTGCTCCATACGCCAATCCTTCATCGGAACGAACCCGGGACATGATCCAATTGGTAAAGACCCCGCCCCCGCCCAGGATGTCGTTCATGAGGCTTAGCGCATAATAATCCGGATTGTCACGCATACTCCCCAGATGCCCCATGAGAACGTTTCCCTGATTGAATTCCGGCTTGTTTACCAAATAGACACCGGGCTTGGGTACAAATTCGGGTTTCGGAACGGGAGGATCGGACTGATCGGGCCTGGCCCATCCCTGCATCATGGCTTCCAGCTGGGCTTCAACCTCGGCTTTTTGAAAGTCTCCGGAAACGGCAAAGATAAAGGATCCGGGATGATAATACTCTCGGTGAAACTGCACGAGGTCTTCGTGAGTGAATGATTCCACTGAGGCTTTGGTGGGCTCGGCAGTAGAAAAGTGCTGTGTTCCCCGCAGTAAACGCCCCCATTCCCTGGATAGAATCACTTCAGACCGGTCGTTGCGACGTTCCATCGACTGCATCATCTGGTTCTTATACAAATCCAAGCGATCCTGCTGAAACGCCGGGTCTCTCAACATCTCGAAAAACAACTGCAGCCCCTTATTCAGGTCTTTGCTCAAACAGTTGAGACTCGCCGTAGCTTGCGTTCCGGCCGCGGCACTGCTCAAGTTGGCTGCCAGGAAATCCACCTCTTCATCAAATTGGTCCGCTCGATAAGTTTTTGTCCCTCCAATGCGCATTAACTGGGCCACGGCCGCTGCCAGTCCTACTTTTCCCGTCGGATCGAGATAGGCTCCAGTGCGAATAATCACCGAGACATTGACCAGCGGAAACTCATGGTTCTCTACCAGATAGACGACCACCCCGTTCTTGAGCACTCTGCGATAGTCGGCCGCCTTCGGAGGTTGATAGCTTAGCGGAGAATATTTCAATTCCCGGGGATGGGACACGATGGAGGAAGACTGGGCCAGTCCCGGCCGATGCAAGCCACAAACGAGGAGAAGAAGCGGGAAGAGATTCCCGCAGAGACGCCCTTGAAAAGACCTCATTGTGCATTTCCTCCTTGGGGAACTTTAGCAGTCGGCGATTTCTGTTTGGTGTAATAAATCCCCACGGTTCTGTTTTCCGGCGAAAAATAGGTGTTAGCCACGCGCTGAATATCTTCAGGAGTGACCGCTTGAACGAGCTTCGGGTCCGAATTGATATGCCTCCAGCCTCGACCCGAGTCGTAGGAGAGCAGTTGGTACAATAATTGGAAATTGTTTTCCAGCCGGCGAAAATCGCTGGCGGCATTTTGATTCTTTACCTTTTGCAATTCCTGTTCGCCAACGGGCTGTGTCTGCAGTTTTTCGATCTCTTTGTAGATCGACTTCTCCACGTCTTCCGGGGTCTTTCCGGGCTTGGCCACACCGTTCAACTCAAAAAACCCTTCATATTTGTAGCCATTGACGTCGGCCGACACCCGATTGGCCACCGCTTGCTCGAGAACGAGGGACTTATAAAGGCGTCCTGTCCGCCCATTCAACAAGTCCGCCATGATTTGCAGTGCCGGCTCATCCTTGTGTCCATCAGCCACGGTATGATAGCGGATCACCGCTTCAGGACTGGTATCTGCAAAAGCGATCATTCGCACTTCGGCAAGTTGTTTCACCTCTCGCGTCCGAGGCGGGGCCGGGTCCTTGGGTCCGCGTTTGAGCCGGCTGAAATATTTCTCCGCCAATGCAATTGCTTGGGCCGGCTCAAAATCACCCACCAGGCAGGCTGTAATATTATTAGGGGCGTAGTGGATGTCGAAATAGGCCTGCGCTTCCTCGCGGGTGATCCCGTCCAGATCGCTGGGCCAGCCCACCACCGGCCAGCTGTAGGGTGCCGATTCCCAGAAAATGGACTCGAATTCCTCCTGAAATTTTCCGGTGGGGGTACTGTCGATTCTCAATCGACGTTCTTCCTTGACGACGTCTCTTTCCGAATAAAACTCCCGGAAGACGGGGTTTGACAGCCGATCCGATTCCATCCAGAACCACAGCTCCAATTTGTTGGCCGGAACGTTCACGTAGTAGACGGTGGCGTCATACCCCGTCCCGGCGTTGAGCCCCGAGGCCCCGGCAGAGGTGTAGATACGATCAAATTCATCTTTGATGATCAACTCTTTCTCGCGCTTGACGAGGGCATCGTATTGCTCCAACAGCGCCTGGTGCTGTGCCGTGCGATTCTTGGGATCCGTCACATCGCTGATCTCCCCCACTCGTTGCCGTTCCGCCAGCTTCTGCTCTTCCAGGCGAATCTGGGCTTTCACCGCGTCCATTTCCTGAATGAGCCGCAGGTTATCTTTGATGTCCGTGGTCCCCAGGGTATGCGTGCCTTTAAACATCATATGCTCGAACAAATGGGAAAGACCCGTGATTCCCGGCCCTTCATCCACCGAGCCGACCTTCGCAACCCAGCCGGCGGCGACGTTGGGGTCTCCCTTCCTGGGAACCATCAGGAGTTTCATGCCATTGTCGAGAATGATCTCCTGGACCGGCACATTTTGGGCAAACACATGAGGGATGCCTACCAGGAGCAAAGCCAGCCAAATCTTTTTTTTCATGATTTCATTCTCCAAAACACAACACACTACCTGTGATCATCCACGGGATAAGGACGAGAGGCAACATACCGGTCGGACCCGTGACGGCGTACAGCAACATCATTAGAGTCGCCCCCAGGCGCTCTCGTTGCCTCCGCGGAAAGCCGTTTGACGTTGTACCATGAACCGTTGCTGCTCACAAGGCCCTCGGGGGTGTTTGCGATTCAGGGTAAGGCATGGTATATTGCCCGCGGTTGCTGGGAGGCAGATGGCAGGCTCCCCATTTTACATAGAAGGCATCGACCCATGTTTTCCCAAGGATTTTTGACCTCGCAGTTGGAAAAGGCCATCGGATGGGCCCGCAAGTATTCTTTGTTTCAATACCCCTTTGTCACAGCCTGCTGTGGAATGGAATACATGGCCACGGCCGCTTCCCACTATGACCTGGACCGATTCGGCGCCGGGTTTCCCCGGTTTTCCCCCCGTCAGGCCGATGTGCTTTTTGTCGTCGGTACCATCAATCACAAGATGGCCCCGGTTTTAAAGACGATTTACGACCAAATGTGTGAACCGAAATGGGTGATTGCTTTCGGCGTGTGCACGTGCACGGGCGGCTTTTATGATAACTACGCCACGGTTCAAGGGATCGATACCATCATTCCGGTGGACATTTACATTCCGGGCTGTCCCCCACGGCCTGAGACGGTTCTCGACGGCCTGATGAAATTGCAGGAAAAGATCCAACATTCCCGTCAAGAGTTCTAAACCATGCCAGAAGAAAGTTTGACGCTGTCCAAGCTCCGCGAAAACTTTGCCAACAACCTTATCGAGGTACATTCTTTTCGAGGAGACGACACCGCCCTCATCCAACCTGAGGCACTTCTGCCCCTGATGACCTACCTCAAGACGACTCCCGAGTTGAATTTTGACATGCTGATGGATTTGAGCGCGGTGGATTGTTTGGGACTCGGGAAACCGTATCGCTTTGAAGTGGTCTATCACTTGTTCTCCATCAGTTTAAAACATCGAATTCGAATCAAAGTCCCCGCTGTGGCCGAGAACCCCGAGGTTGACTCGTTGGCGTCCCTGTGGCCCGTGGCCAACTGGTTTGAACGCGAAGTGTGGGATATGTTCGGAGTAAGATTCCGCGGGCATCCGAATCTCAAACGAATCCTCATGTACGAAGAGTTTGAAGGCCACCCCCTCCGCCGCGATTATCCAGTCAACAAAAGGCAACCCCTGGTCGGTCCCGGATCGAAAGCCTGACCCTCGTCTGCAACCGAGGCAGCCACGCTGAGCGCTTTAGGTGAACCGTGGGCACCTTGGAGCGCTGAATCTTGCTCCCGATTTCAAGTGACATTCGCCTTTCAATAGACAAACCATTTGACTTCGCCTTAAGCCTTTCCTATTTTAGTTTTGCAATGGACAAGATCCTGCTTGAAAGTCTCCGGCTGGATATTCGGGTGGGGGTCACGGAAGATGAGCGCTCTGTGCCTCAACTCTGCGGCTTGGACGTAACTTTGTACGTCAATCTGCGGCCCTCCGGAAAGTCGGGAGACCTCAAGAAGTCCGTCGACTATTCTGCCGTCTTTCGACGCGTGGAGGAAATTTGCACGCATGGACAGTTCATCTTGCTCGAGGAGATTGGCGAACAAGTCTGCGCCGACCTCTTCTCCATTTCCCTCTGAAAAATTCGGGTCAAAGTGCGAAAGCTTCACCCCTTCAGCCCAAAGTTGAGTGCGGTGGGGATTGAAATGACCCGCACCCAAAAACTGCCGAAGCGAGACCACCGATGACCAAGTACCGCTATGAAGAATTCACCTGGCCGGAGATCCGTGAAGTCGTCAAAACGAATCCGGTGATGGTTTTGCCTGTGGGAACCATCGAACAGCATGGGCCTCATTTGCCCCTGGTGACCGACGCCTGCACAGCGAGCGAACTCCTCGCGGCTCGCCGTTCAGCGCATTCCCGGACAGGCGTTATTGATGCCGACAGTTTATTATGCCTTCAATGAACATCACCTGGATTTCCCTGAACCATCGCCATCGATACGCACCCCTTCATTAATTATGTGGCCGACATTGGAAAGAGCCTGGCGCATCATGGCTTCCAGAAAATCCTCATCGTGAACGGACATGGGAGCAATGTCCCGTTTATGGACATAGCCGCTCGGACGATTACCAATAAGACCAGGCGATTTGCGCGCTGGTTTCATGGGACCTCATCCCGGCGGCAGTGTTTCAGGAAATTCGGGAATCGGAGTTCCCGGGAGGGATGGCCCACGGCTGTGAACTGGAAACGTCAGCCATGCTCTTCCTGCGTCCGGAACTCGTTCAAATCGATAAAGCGGAAAAGGATATTCACTTCGAAAGATCCGAATTCATCTTCTGGGACCTCCAGCAATCATCGCCGGTCCGCTATCAAGAGTGGTTCAGCCGCTACTCCAAGAATGGAACCGTAGGCGACCCCACCAAGGCCACTCTGCAAAAGGGACGGAAAGTGTGGAAGCCGTTTCCGAGCGGTTAGCCAGCTTCCTGCTGGAATTTCAAAATCGCAAAGTAAATCCACGGGTCGATCATCATTAGCAGGCTGCCAGAAACTCATTGTAGCGCGCTCTACGAGCGCCGGTGGGGCTGTAGGCGGCGGTCATGACCGCCGAATCTGACGATTAGGTTGATGCCAGCAAGCTGGCATCCCTCAAAGCGGGAGCAAGCTCCACTCACCAAAATTTGCACTACATGATGCTAATCCGATGAAATCGACTACTCGCTGCGGGCGCTCGATGAGCGCCGGTGTGTCGTGATGGAAACCAACTGCTCGGGATTCGGCGGTCATAGACCGCCGCTACGGGTCTAGATTTGATATCTACTGAGCTTTTCAGCAACTCCTCCTGGATTGGAGTCCTATGAAGATTACTGACGTTCAAGTTTATTACGTCCGCCAGTCACAAGTGAAAAAACAATGTGACAGCGGCCAGGATGCCTTAATCGTAAGAATCATGACCGATGCCGGGATCAGCGGCATTGGTGAAGTCGATTCCTCGCCGCTCGCCGTCAAAGGGATCATTGAAAGTCCGTTTTCGCACACCATGACCTGTGGGCTCAAGGAGCTCATCCTGGGAGAGGATCCGTTCGAAACCGAAAAGATCTGGTACAAGATGTATCGAGGCAATCTTTACTCCGGGCGGCGCGGCATCGGCATACACGCCATGAGCGGCATCGATATGGCACTTTGGGATATCAAGGGCAAGGCCCTGGGAGTTCCCATCTGGAAGTTGCTGGGAGGGGGATTCCATCAAAGGATTCGCTGTTATGCAAGTGTCCTATTCGGTCCTACGCCTGTTGAGACTGGGCGCCTGGCGAGCCGCCTCAAGGATCGCGGGTTCACTGCCGTGAAGTTTGGGTGGGACCCCATGGGGAAAGATGCGCAGACAGACGTTTTGCTGGTCCAGGAAGCGCGGCGCGGATTAGGCAAAGAACCTGATCTCATGATCGATGCCGGATTGGTATGGGATGCGAAGACTGCGCTTCAGAGAGCCCGGCATTTTCCGATCACAACATCTTCTGGCTTGAAGAGCCTCTTCGCCCGGATGATTACGAAGGATATCGCCGGCTGTGTGAAGGCACGGACGTCCGAATCGCCGCCGGGGAACAGGAAAGCAATCGTTTTTCCTTCCTCGAACTCATGGATCGGGGAAAATCGACATTGTTCAAGTCGATTTGACCCGTTGCGGCGGATTCACGGAAGCTCGAAAAATCGCCAGTCTTGCCGAAGATCGCGGTCTTCCCTGCGTCAACCATGGCTTCACGACGTTCATCAATATCGCGGCAGCCATTCACTTCCTGAATTCCATTCCAAACTCATTCATCATGGAATACGTGGCGGAAGAAGAGACCACCTTGCGCGACCATCTCACCCGGCAGAATCTCATGGCCCGCGATGGATATGTGACCGTGCCCGAGGAACCGGGGCTCGGTGTCGATGAACGAAACGGAAGTCCAGCGTTTCCTGGCCGCGTGACTTCGTGGTTAGTCGCAGAGAATTCCGAATTACAGCTCGAGACTTTGTTGACCAAGGTTTTGGGAGGTCTTGGCGTAGGGCTGAAATTTTTCGAAGAGTTCGCTGAGCTTCTCTTTGTAATAAACGACGTTTTCGTCAGGCTGGGCGGGATTCCACTGGCTCGACAGCTTGCAATTGTCATAGACGCGGACGTTCTTCCGGGTTCCCGTCACATAGTATGAGAGCTGATCTCCCGGCTGATAATCCCTGCCCGATTTCAAGGCTAACTCATAAAGCGCCGTCGGATTCCGTTTCTTCTCCCGAATCTTTTGCTGATAACTCACCAGGGTTTCCGAGAGAGTTTCTGTTTTGCAAAATTCGGAAATATCCAGTTGATGACCTCAATTCTGGAGCGGACAGATTCGTAGAGAGGAAGAATCTGATCATGCTCCCTTGAGCAGATACAAGATCAGCTCCCGCAGGAAATTGCGCAGAAATCGCTCCACCCCCGCGACCGCAAACCCGACCCTTTGATGGTCAGCCTTCCATCGTCCCCCAGTAGGGCATAATTCTTCATTTTGTAGCTGAACATGGCCTGGTAGTGTCCGTCGAACTCGACTTCGATGCCTTCAGGAAGGATGCCGGACATGGAATGAATCAGGGTCTCGGCTTTTTCCGAAGAGCTTGACCCTCGGGCAGGACAAAATAAATTCCATCGGTGTCGAGTTCGATAATCTGACAGCCGCGCTCCCTCAGCCAATCGATCATCTGCCGCAGAACCCTCTGCCCCCATTCCGTCACCTTTCCAGCCGCTTGAAAGTCCGCAAAGTTGGAAAAAGAAGTCCCCAGGTAGCCGTAAAAGGAATTGATCAGGATTTTGAAGGCCGTTTGGAGAGCATTGAGGTGGATCTTTTCTTCCTGCGATTTCGCCCGTTGGGCAAGCTTCTTGGCCTCGATGCGGAAATTTCTCAAGTCGGTCAACAACGGCAGAAATACGTTGAGCTCGTCGGGGGCGGGCTTGATTTGTTGGGAAATCATGATGGAGGGGTAGAGCGACGTGACGTCACAATGCGCAACGTGATTGACAACGCCTCATAAAAAATATCGGTATACCCCTGCGAAATCCTGGCTCCCGGCAGGAGGGGACGGAAGAGAGGGCGCGAACGCAGATATTCGCGCACAAAAAGGGCATTGATCTTGGTGGCGTTGCCGCGAACGATGACGTCCTGAAAATTGTAAGGGAAGATCTGGGCCTGAATGAAATAACTGGGAAGCAGGAGTTCCGAGAGCCCTCGGGTCTCCCGAACATCGTCGAGGGCATAACGGTAAAGAAGTTCAGGATCTTCGTCAAAGGTCCTGCTGATGTCGGCCCTTCCACGTAGGCGCGATCCTGCCGGGCCAGTCCAAAGTGCTTGGCCATTTCCTTGAGGCTGAGACTTTCCAATTCCCTTCCCCCAATGTCGTAGTATTGGGAAAGGATCCAGGTGTCGACAATGTGGCGGCCATGAACCTGCCATTTCGGATAATCGATCGTCCGTTCGGCGATCTGCAAACGGGAATCATAGGAAGTGGCCTCACTCCCGTCGCGTCCCCAATTTAACATCAGGTTGTGTCGTTTTGCCCGCTCCTGGATGTAATTTAAATCGAACTTAAAGATGTTATGCCCTTCGATGATGTCGGGGTCCCGTTCCCGAATCAGGTGCGTCAACTGCGTCAGCATCTCAGCTTCCGAGAGGTCTTTGCCCCAGAGAACCGTCTCCCAGCCGGAGCTATCGCTCAAAGCAATGGCAATGATCCGGTCCTCCTCCCGCTGAGGAGAACAAAATTCGAAACCCGGCGTGCAGTAGGTCTCAATGTCCAGTTGCAGGCGCTTTAAATCAGCCAGTTGTATTCCCTTGAAGCAAGTCTGTCCGCTCAGGAGTAAGTGCTGATGAATCGGATCGGCGAAGAAGAAGTAGGGCGCCGATCGGTCGGAAGGAGAAAATCCGGTGATTTTGTTGAGCCGTTTTGGCCGCATTGACCTCTTTCCAGGATTGAACAAGGCGAGGGTACGATAGCGCAGATTTCCGCCCAGAGCTTAAATTCGACTTCCCCTGAAATTCGTCCAGCAGGTCAGCACTTTCCAGCCAGAGGAAAGGACGGAACGCTTGTAATTCCGAAATCACATTGCCGTCTACCTTCCGGTAGAGGTGGATGGCGCCTTCTCCTTCGAGTTCCAAAGCAACAATGCCCTCAGTGGATTCCCACCCAAAGAGCGTCTGGTTTTGCGAGAAGACAAGTGATTGGGTCATGCGCGATTCCCTCACGACTGCCTGGTGATTTTGGCACAGTGGGAAGGCCTGCCGTCAACCAAATGATAACTCAAATAATGCAGGCGGGATGCCTTACACTATTCCGAGGAGCTTGGGGCCCACTTGCCTGCGCTACCTAAACATTCATTTTGAGGGAAGCCGAGCTCCGCGAAGCCGTGCGCCGTCAGAGAATGCAGGTGAGCTCTCCTGAAGCGAAAAGAAGTACCGCCTGCGGCGGCAACGGCCTCCTGGAAGTCGGCCCTCCAGTTGAAATCCACAGCTGCAGCGGCGCTCTGTGAGCGCCGATGAGGCGTGATAGAACAACCTACGCAGGGTTCGGCGGTCACGGACCGCCGACAGGGGTAGCCGGCTCTCGCAACAAGCGTGCGCGAAGTATCGTGGTCCCTCGTGCCTGCTCCACCCAAATATTCATTTTGGAGGGCTGAGCTCCCGCGAAGCCGTGCGCCGTCAGAGAATGCAGAGCTCTCCCGAAGCGAAAGAAGTACCGCCTGCGGCGCAACGGCCTCCTGGAAGTCGGCCCTCCAGTTGAAATCCAGCAGCTGTAGCGAAGCGCGCTTCATGAGCGCCGATGAGGCGGATAGAACAACCTACGCGGGGTCCGGCGGTCACGGACCGCCGCTACAGGGGTAGCCGTTGCTCTCGCAACAAGCGTGGGCGAAGTATCGTGGTCCATCGTGCCTGCGCCACCTAAATATTCATTTTGGAGGGCTGAGCTCCCGCGAAGCCGTGCGCCGATTGCTGTCAAAGATTGCTGGCCGGGCTCTCCCTGAAGCGAAAAGAAGTACCGCCTGCGGCGGTAACGGCCTCTCCTGGAAGTCGGCCCTCCAGTTGAAATCCGCAGCTGTAGCGGCGCCCATGAGCGCCGATGTGGCGTGATAGAACGACCTACGCGGGATTCGGCGGTCACAGACCGCCGCTACAGGGCGGTCTCCGCTCTAGAATCCTGACCATGACCGTTTATCGAGAGGGCCGACACACACCCGTTTCGAAATTTACGTGGGTCATGATACTCTTGAACAATCACCTGTGAGGTCCTTTGCGATGAAACGAGTCCTATTCCTGATGTTGCTTTGTCTTTTCGGGCGATTCAGTCTGTTTGGTGGAGGATCGTCAGGGCTGTTCGCTCAATCCAAAGTGCCGGGCCAGTCAGCCGCCCCCGATTATGCCCGCCAAATTCAGCCTCTCTTGCATAACGCCTGCGGTGGTTGTCATGGAAAGAGCTCGCCGCAGGCGGGATTGTCGGTGATGACTCGGACCGACCTGCTCAAGGGCGGCCAGAGCGGCCCTGCCATCGTGGCGGGCTCGAGCGCAACGAGTTTGCTCCTGAAACGAGTGACGGGAGAGATACAGCCTCAAATGCCCCAAGCGGCAAGCCGCTGAGTGCCGCGGAAATTGCCCTCTTGAAGAGCTGGATCGACGAGGGCGCGCGCTGGGTCGAGCCTTCCGGCTCCAAGTGGACTCCCATTCTGGCACCGCGTCATCCCGCCATTCCTGAAACAGGCGCATTACAATACCCAAACCCCGTGGATCGCTTCATGGCTGACTATTTCAGCCAGCATCAGTTGGCTTTCCCTGCTCCTATTGGGGATGAGCTTTTTGCACGACGTGCTTACCTGGATCTGTGGGGTCTGCTTCCCACGCCGGAGGAATTAACTGCTTTCCTTCATGACAAATCTCCTGACAAGCGGGATCGGCTCATCGACCGCTTGCTCTCGCACTCGAAAAACTACAGCGAGCAATGGATCAGTCTATGGAATGACTTTTTGCGAAATGACGAAGGGGTGATTTATCACGGGCTGCGGAAATCCATTACGCCCTGGCTCCTCAAGGCGCTTGAAGAGAATCTTCCTTACGACCGCTTTGTATCAGCGTTGCTTAACCCGGAACAGCCAGACGGTCCCGAAGGATACCTGATCGGCGTCAACTGGCGCGGAGAAGTCAGCGCCAGCCAGATTCCACCCATGCAGGCCGCGCAAAACAGCGCTCAAGTCTTCCTGGGCATTAACCTCAAGTGCGCCTCCTGTCATGATAGCTTCATTAACCAGTGGAAACTCAAGGACAGCTACGGGTTGGCTGGTTTCTTTTCCGATAAACCCCTCGAACTCGTTCGCTGCGACGTGAAATTGGGGGAGATGTCCACCGCCAAATTTGTTTACCCTGAGCTGGGAACCGTGGATACCAATGCCCTGCTGGCGGTCCGCGGGCCGCGGCCGCCCAACTGATGACCAAACCCGAAAACGGACGCTTTGCGCGCACGTTGGTGAACCGTTACTGGAAAAAACTGTTTGGAAGAGCCTTCGTCACTCCGGTCGACGACATGGACGCCCAACCGTGGAACGCTGACCTGCTGGACTGGCTGGCCAGCGATTTCGTCGAACATGGGTATGACCTGAAATTTCTCCTGCGACGAATCATGACTTCCCGAACCTATCAGTTGCCGGCCGTCCGCCTCGAGAAGAAGGAAGAAAAGGAATACGTCTTTCGCGGGCCGCAACTGCGCCGCCTGACTGCCGAGGAGTTTGTGGACGCGGTCTCCTCTGTTACGGGAGTCTGGCGCGTGTCTCTCCCTCAGGAGGGAGGTGCAGGATTTTTTGCCAGGGATTGGAGATTGAAATCCAGTTCTTTGACCCGAGCCTTGGGCCGTCCCATCCGGGACCAGGTGTACACCACCCGGAGCGAGGAAGCGACCACCCTGCAAAGCCTGGAGTTGGTGAATGGCGAAGATCTGGCCAAGCTTCTGCGGCGAGGAGCTGAGAACCTGCTGAACCTGAAGGTCACTCCGCCTTCCAATCTCTATGACAGTGGTGTGGTCACGAAAAAGAAGACCCCGGTCGATATCGACATCAGCGGAGTCACGCGGCTATGGCTCCTTACTGAGGATTCCGGCTCCTATAACCGAAGCCTGGTAAACGCGGGATGGGCCGACGTCGTGGTGACCGGTCCTAAAGGCGAGAAGCGCTTGCAGGACTTGAAGGCGGATACCTCTCCCGAGTTCGGACCGATTCAGATCGAGGGCCAGAGCTTTGCAAATGGACTGCTTTCCCAGGCTCCCTCCGCCCAGGTCTACAATTTGGACGGATGTACGCCGCCTGCGGGCAACAGTCGGCGTCGACGACAAATCTCAGCGCGATGACATCAACCCGCGCGTCCGCTTTTTTATATTCAGCCAGAAGCCTGATCCGGACCGGCTGGTCAAGGTGAATGGCGAGATCCCCGTCCCTTTCAAGCCGGAACATTTTACGGCCGACCAATTAACTCGTTATCTTTTTCTTTACGCTTACAGCCGACAGCCCGTGGAGAAAGAGCTGCAACTGTCGAAGGGAATGCTTTTGCCAGTTATAGGGACAAAAATCTCGGTGGACGGAGTGGAGGATCTGCTTTGGGGGTGTTATTGACTCCGGAGTTCCAGTTCATCCAGTGACATTTCACGGATTTGGCCCTAAGATAAGTCTGTAGTCGGGGCCGTCGGTCGCGGTCAATTTGAACCAGGGTCAACGACGAAGCTTGTGCGAAAGAGCTTTTGGGTTTTGCAATTTGACGGCATTTTCTTAGTAAGGTTGTTGTAGCGGCGCCTCTATGACAGCCGGTGTAGTGTAATAGAACTAACCACTTGGGATTCGGCGGTCATAGACCGCCGCTCCAGATTTCGGCCGCTAGTGAGCAAACTCAGGTTTACTATTCCATTCCCCTCCATCGAGGAATTCCGCCGTACGGCGGAAGGGGTGGGTTATTGAGAAGCTGTAGCCGGGACTGCTGGTCCCGGTATTTCCAACCGGGGTTGAAAACCCCGACTACAATGGTCGATCGATGAAAGACATCATGACAGAAATGTTTCAAGGGATCAGCCGGCGTCATTTTCTGTGATCCTCGACGGCCGCCACTTTGGCGGGCGCTCACCGGAGTCTTCCCAAAACATTGCTAGCCTCGCATGTGTCAAGCTTGAACCAAAAGCCGATACACCTATCTTGCTCTGGATGGCCGGCGGCATGGCTCAGACCGAGACTTTCGATCCGAAGCGTTACACGCCATACGAATCCGGATGGAATCAACCGCGTTTTGAGCATCTTTCCGAGCATTGACACAGCAGTCGATACCATCAAAATTTCGCAAGGCCTGGAGCGGCTTGGAAATGTCATGGATCGGGGAACTCTGATACGCAGTCATCGCGTGGGTGACCTCGGTTCATTCTTCATTCGCGGCACCAATATCATTGGCACACCGGGTACGAGCCCTCCCAGTCCGTGGCGGTGCCTCATATGGGAGCCGTCATCGCCAAAACCTTGGGACCGAAAAATCCTGATGTTCCTGCGTTTATCGACATTGGGCAGAATTTGAAATCGGTGCGGAAAGCGACTCGCTGAAAGCCTTTCACACGGCAGGTTTCCTGGGAAGCGAGTATGGCCCCTTCTTCATTGCCGATCCCAACGATGCCGTCGCCAGCACGCGTCCACCCTCCCAGATGAGTGCCCTGCGCTTCCGTCAGCGGCATGAAAAGTATAACTAACTGGTGGCCGACAGCCCCATCCTTCGCTACGGCAGTGACTACCAGCAGGAGTCTCTCCTGCGCTCGGTCGAGAACGCCCACCGACTTTCAATTTCGGCGGCAAAGGCCTTCGACCCATCTTTGGAACCCAAGGCTATTTATGACACTTATAATACAGGGCGTTTTGGGTTGGGATGTCGAAGCGCGTCGTCTCACCGAAGTGGGGGCGTTTTATTGAAGTGACCACCGAATATATCCTTTCCGGCATTGGGATACGCATGAGAATGGCCATCAGCGCACCATCAAGATGAAAGAAGACATCAACGCTCCAGTCTCTCAGCTCATCCTGATCTCGAAGAAAGAGGCTTACTCAATCGAACGATTGTTGTCATCGCCAGTGAATTCGGACGAGACATGATGGTGGAGGGAGGCCCGGTCGCACGGTGAGAGACCAGGTCAAACAGCCGGACATCATGACAGATCCTAAACACTACGGTATGCACCGCCACTTCACGGAAGCATGCAGTGCTGATCTTTGCGGCGGATTCAAAAGGGATTGCTCTACGGCAAGACAGCGGATGAACGGCCCTGTAAGATCGTTGAAAACCCCGTCCCCATCGAAGATTTGCACGCCACGCTCTATACGGCTGCTTTAGGAATCCCACCCGATCAGGCATACGTCGTCGAACAGAGACCCGTTTACGTGACCAAAGACGGGAAAGGCAAACCCATCACCGCCCTCTACGCTTAGCCCTCTCTCTGTGGTCAGGCAAAAACCTTCTCGTTTTCCCCCTGATCAGCAATCTTGGAGTTGTAGGCGCCCCTGAGCGCCGGTGTAGTGTAATAGAACAACCACTTGGGATTCGGCGGTCATAGACCGCCGCTTACAGCGGCCGCCAGCAACAAGGTGCGTGAGGTATAGTGCTCCCACGTGGCGCCACCTAAATATTCATTTTGGAGGGTTGAGCTCCCGCGAAGCCGTGCGCCGTCAGGAATGCAGGCTGGGCCTCCCGAAGCGAAAGTACCGCCTGCGGCGAATCGTTCCGCCGGGCGAGGCCCTCCAGTTGAAATCCACAGTGTAGGCGATCGCGGTGTAGTGTGATAGAACAAACTAATGACTCGGCGGTCATAGACTGCCGCTACAGGGTCTAGCCGCCGCTCTAGCAACAAGCGTGCGTGAGGTATAGTGCTCCACGTGCCTGCGCCACCTAAATATTCATTTTGGAGGGCTGAGCCCCGCGAAGCCGTGCGCCGTCAGAGAATGCAGGCTGGGCTCTCCCAAAGCGAAAAAAGTGGCCGCCTGCGGCGGCAACGGCCTCGTGGAACTCGGCCCTCCAGTTGAAATCCATTAGTTGTAGCGGCGCTCATAGAGCGCCGGTGTAGTGTAATAGAACAAACCACTTGGGATTCGGCGGTCATAGACCGCCGCTACAGAATTCCAATTGAATTGAACTAGAAGCAACATGTCCTCATTTGACTACATTTTGGTAGGAGCCTCGGTGCTCTTGTTGATCAGCGTGATTGCCAGCAAGGCGTCAGGCCGGTTGGGTGTCCCTGCTCTGCTGATTTTCCTGGGGATTGGAATGCTGGCCGGGTCCGAAGGCCCAGGGGGGATCGAATTTGACAACGCCAGTCTGGCCCAATCTCTTGGAGTTGTGGCTCTCTCTTTTATTTTGTTTGCGGGAGGTCTGGAAACACAATGGCAAGCCATACGACCCGAAATCTGGCGGGGCTTATCGTTGTCAACTCTAGGGGTCGTTATCACGGCTGCGCTGGTGGGTTTGTTCGCCACGTGGGTTCTCAAGTTTTCCCTGCTCGAAGGGCTGTTATTGGGTTCCGTCGTTTCTTCGACGGATGCGGCCGCGGTATTTTCAGTGCTTCGCTCACGCAGTGTGGGGTTAAAGGGCGGATTGAAACCGTTGTTGGAGCTGGAATCCGGCAGTAACGACCCCATGGCAGTATTTCTCACCCTCGGGCTGATCCGTATCATGTCAAACCCTGAGGCTTCGCTATGGAATCTTGTTCCCGCTTTCTTCCTGCAAATGGGATTGGGCGCGATATTGGGATTTGTCCTGGGTAAGGCGATGATCGTTCTCCTCAACCGCTTGAGATTGGAATATGAAGGCCTCTACCCCGTCTTTTCGTTGGCCGGCGTCCTGTTTATTTACGGAATCTCGGCCACCGCTGGAGGGAACGGCTTTCTGGCCGTTTATGTGGCCGGAATACTGCTGGGGAATAACGAATTCATTCATAAGAAAAGTTTAATCTTGTTTCATGACGGACTGGCCTGGCTCATGCAAATTACCATGTTCCTTGCCCTGGGGTTACTCGTTTTTCCGAAACGGCTCCCACCCGTTGCCGGCGTCGGTCTGTTGATTTCCCTGTTCCTGATGTTTGTCGCCCGGCCGATCAGCGTCTTTGCCGGCCTGCTTTTTGCCAGATTGAATATCCGGCGGAAACTCATGATCTCCTGGGTAGGGCTAAGAGGCGCCGCTCCGATCATCCTCGCCACCTTTCCGCTGGTGGCCCGAATCCCCAAAGCGGATACCATTTTCCATCTGGTCTTCTTTATCGTTCTCACTTCGGTCCTGATGCAGGGAACCACCATTCCTCAAGCAGCCCGGCGGCTCCGGGTGGCGGCTCCCTTGTCAAAGAAACGCCAGTATCCGCTGGAATTCGTCCCTGCTGTTGATCGCAACAGCGATCTGGTCGAAATCACCATTCCAGAGGACTCGCCTATCCTGGGAAAGCAGATCGTTGATTTGCGTTTGCCAAAGAACGCCTTGATAGTCCTCATAAATCGCAACGAGAATTTTATTGTGCCGCGCGGGGGAACGATCCTGGAATCGGGAGACCAAATCCTGGTCCTTTCCGATAAAAAGGCCCTGGCTGACGTGCGATCGATTGTGGAAGCCAAAGAGAAACAAGCTCTTGAAGAGAGCCCCTCAGAAGTTACCTGATCTTTTTCATCTTTCACCTCTGCAGAGGAATCTTAAAGAGGAGTGAACGCATCAGGC
The DNA here is from genome assembly GCA_046331665.1 of Terriglobia bacterium. Lineage (GTDB taxonomy): Bacteria > Acidobacteriota > Terriglobia > Versatilivoradales > Versatilivoraceae > CAWBAT01. Next base: position 44,463 of record JAXLQK010000048.1, read on the forward strand.
GATATGGCAGGAGTCTGCGTTTCATCTTGCGCCAAGGCTATTGGTTAAAATCAGAGTGGCACCTGTCACCAAGAAACGGAACCCAGCCCTTTCATTCTTTTTCCCAAAGTAGATGGCCTTCACTTCTCCGTCGGAGTGGGAATTGGGGAGCTGACTCTCGTAAGTCACCACGACCGGAGTTGGGGAGTAGGGGCCGCATGCCATGGTCATCGTTCCCAGGTTGTCATGGCCCGTTTCATTGTAAATGAAGATCTGTGCATCGGATCGCGCGCTGAAAAACTCCACATTTTCCCGGCCGATTTCACGACAAACAGGACTCCCACTTCGGGACATTCGATGTGGGTTAATACCCTCCCACTTTCTTGCCTTCCACCGGATTCAGTGTGACCGACTGCGGGTTCTCCCGGCGGCCGGAGATTTCCTGGAGATTTTTGGTGGCGGGGAATTAGGATCTGGGTCGACCGAACGGAATCGTCGGCAAACCGGGTCGCGTTCACCGCGTTTCCTTGATTGGCTTGTTTCCTGGCTTCCGCCATTAACGATTCTTGTTCCTCTACATTCTTGAGATGCTCCAAAATCTTTGCGCCTGTAGGTCAACGCCGGTCTCGTCGGGCTGGCTCGCGAGCCGCTCGAGGATGGGCCGTGCGGCTTTGTAGTCTTCCTTCCGCATGAAGAGCTGCGCCAGGAGCAAATCGAATTTTTCCTTGCCGGGGGCCAGTTTCTTGGCCGTATTGACCCATTGAATGGATTCATCCAGCTCCTCACCGGTTGTCAAGTTCACATAGGCGAGGAGCGCATAAGATTCCGGAAACTTGGGAGCCAGGCTGATGGCCTTTTTCAACTCCGCTCGAACGGTCTGAACTTTCTCCTTAGATAAATCCCCGCCAATGGACCCGGTACGGCTTTCGTCATCGACGAGAAATTGAGCATAGTAATAATGGACCAGGTAACTTGCTTTTTCAGAGTGGATGGCCTTGGCGAATGACTCCTTGGCTTTGTCGAGTTGATGTTGTTTGAGGTACAGCATCCCCAGAGAGGCGTGGGCGGGCGATGATTCAGGGTCGAGCTCGATGGCTCTCTTCAGATATTCCTCGGCTTCCACATCACGAAGGTTATGGAGGAGCAGGTCCCCCAAATAGAATTGGACCTCGGACTCGGAAAGCGGCCTGGACTGGGAGGAGGTATCAAATTCTATTTTCTTCTCAAAGGGATACTCCATCATCGGGTAGGTAAGGCGTTGTACGTAACGATCCAGCTCCTTCTCGAGCGTAGGGAAGTCCGTCCCAAAAGCCTGGCGAAAACTTTCCTCGAGAGGAACTTGGGTAAGCTGAAGGTTCAGAAACTGGATAAATTCCTTGTGCCGTTGCGGATTTCCCAACATGAGGTAGTGCACGAGCGTCCAGGATTGTGCATAGAAAACTCCCACTTTCGACTTCTCGTTGTAGAACGGGGAGTGCGCGTCCACCGTAAACAGGGTTTGCAATGGAAGCAATTTGTTTTGGCGCAGGAAAAGAATGTGATTCGCGATGGGTTTTCCAATTAGAACTTTCTTGTCGCCATCGGTGACCGCAAAGGTACCGTAATACTCCGCGAGGCCTTCATTCAGCCATAGAGGGTACTTTACTTTAAATCCGTTCAGCAATTGATGAACATATTCATGGTAGATCACATGATAGGGATTGTCGTTGCTCGTTTCCAAACAGAGAGCAATGTAATTCACATCTGGTCCCGCCGCATAGAATCCGCCCACATTCATGGGCTTCCCTTGATAGAGAGGCTTGAAGGGGCGGAAGGAACTTTCATTCTTGAAAACAATGACGGTGCCGGGATAAGGGGGTTCAGGAGGCATTTTGAATAGACGCGAAAAGGTGTCCCGAAATTGTTCGAATTTCATCGCCACATTGCGGAGGTTTCCCTCACTGGTGTTCCCTACCAGCAGGAAATTACGGGTTTGCAGACTCATCCAATTGTCCTTGGCGTGAAGCAGGAGCGTGTTCAATACCAAAATCGGAAAGAGAAGAACTCTCAAGCGCCGTGGAGCGGACATCTGAGACCTCCCACGAAATCGTGAGAAACAAGGACCGCCAGGAATGGCACAATGGAATCTAGTATAGAAAATAAGGGGACGGAGCTGTCAAGAGATAAGCCGGTACAATGGAGAAAAAGCGCGGCGGGATGGGCCGTCGGTGGACGTCTCTGCTCACCCTTATGGGTTATCCCGGCGGAGCTTCATTAGTTCCAGGAACAGCCGCCGGAGTTTGAGGCGTTCTTCCAAGGGACCCCGTGCCGAAAGGGGCTTGAATCGGTAAGTTCGGTCATCGAACTTGATTTTGACCCAGCGTTCGAGTTCCACCCCAAGAATGTCATTGGGAGAGCGCTGGAAGCCGTCCCCTGACCCATCCATGGCAACGAAGCGGATGAAACGAGGCGAAAGCTTTAATTCCCCATGACAGCTTCCAAAGCGGTGTTCATGAGTAACCGCAAAAATCATCGGCATGGACGGGTCTGGGCCGGGAGGCGCTGGTTCTGATCTCTTCGGGCTTTCAGCCTTGGGAGCTTCCTGCGTCAGAGGTTTGCCGACCTCAGCTTTCGGCTCGATTTTAGACGACTCCTCTGCTGGAGCCTCAGAGACGGCAGTCTTGGATTCAGCCGTGTTGGGTGTGGAGGGAACCGGGGCAGCGGGCGGCGGTACGTTTATTCTGACAACGGGTACTTCCGTCTGGTGGGGAGCACGCACCTGATGGACCCACCGGGATACAACTCCGCCCAGGAGCAGGATCACCGCTACCAGGGCCGCCACTCGACCGATTCGTTTCAGCAGACGGACGGTTCTGGATGGGCGATAGGGGGCGACGCTTGACGAAGGAATGGGAGAAAGCTCGGTTGGGGAAACGATTTGCCTGGCCGGAAGAGCCCGCACTACCGGAACAAGGGCTTCGCATTTTTTTTCCGGTGATGGCGCGGCTTCCGTCGAGGACTCGGCTGATTCCTTAAACTCTAATCCGACGGCTGAAAAAGGTTTGCTCGAACCATCGAGATCCAGTGGCTCTGAAGGGCTCCCCTGCTCGCTGACCATCTGCCGGCACAACGTCAGGTAATCACGGTAGTTCCGGTTTTTCGGGTTGAGATCGCTGAGAAATTGAAACGACTTCAGCGCCTCGGCGTAATGCTCGTCATCAAACTGCTTGGTCGCTTCATTCTTGAGATTTTCGATGTGGATCTCAAGCTCTTCCATGAACCTTTGGCTCGCATCGCCGGACATGTGGCTCATGATCTCGAGGAGCAATGAAAGGTCTTTCTGCGCGAAGCAAATTTTCAACTGCTGGAATAAGTCTGTGGAGATTTCCATAGCAGAGCAAGGGAAGAATCAGGCATCTTCCCTTAAGTTGTTGAACCGTTTGGCAACCAACGGATGCGCTCAACTGCCCGGGGCCATCGCCAAACCGGGATGTCTCTTGAATTAATCGTCTGGAAAACTCTATCCAATGAGAAGAATTTTAGGATTGCGGGGAAGAATTAACGAGGGGAGGGATCCTATCCAATCCGACAGAATTAGACGCGGAAGGCGCTTGAAGGGGGTGTCTCCTCGCTCCGGCAGGGAAAAAAAATGGACGAGCGCAATTCTTTTTCGATTTGAAGACCTTCGCTGGTGTAAAGGGCTCCCACCATGAGCGTACCGGTCTTACAGTTCGACTTCCAACTGGAGGCCCCCGGATGACCGGTCACACTTTCCCTGATCTTCGTAGATTCACCGCAATCGATGGGAAAATAAAAGGGGGATTGATAACAGACAATAACGTAAACCCCTGGCCTGTCTTGCAATTCCGAGAAACTCTCATACGGACCATCAAAGAGGTGGTTACCCACTTTCAGCACCATGTTGGCTTACTCCCTCGGGTTTGGCCTGCTGTCCCGATTTGAACTTCATTGGTTTGTCTTAGTGAACGTGCAATTTTATGTAAAATCAATTGTGCATATATTGGCACATATAATCTAAAAAAGCATCTCCTTTTTCAGAGGACAAGCTTGAATAACAAATTTCACCAGGGTTGCCAGCTGCGGGGAATGGGCTTGTCGTTGTTCCCTCCCTGGGCCTTCTCCTTCTTAATCCCCTCCCGCGGAGGGGACGCAGCTTATCAGTGTCCAGGGCTGGGTTTTTGATAGATCCTTATAATGGCATTTCCAGCATCTTGGTTGAGGGCTGATCCGACGTACGGCGGAACGAGGCCGGCTGCCTCAGGCGACACATTATTCGTTTAACCACGTCGAGCGCTTTGAGCGAGTCGTGGGGCTTTTTTCGTTTTTATTCCCTCTCGGGAGGGGCCCCGCCGTAAGGCGGATGGGGGTGGGGTCCTCGAGGGATCCTTGCAATGGACCTTTCCGCAAAGCCAACTTGCTGGCAATATAACCAAACAGCTCCACGTGACTAGTCGCTTGCCTTTGGGGAGTGTTCTGTAGGCGCTCTATGAGCGCCGTCGATCAACTTGCAAAAGTGGAGCGAGCACGTGGAACCTCCGCCCCCTGTGTATGCTCGTTTGAACGCGCGCGGAGCTCGCGTTCCACCTTTTCTTGAAACGGACGCCCTCGTCCCGCTATCAGCTGTGCCAGCTTGCTGGCATTCGAGATTGAGACAAATTTGAAAGCGCAAATTGATGTTTTGAACCTCTTTGCTTCCGGAGCATATTCTTGTACAGCCTCACTCCGGGACGCAAAGTACTATCCGCACCCGCAGTGATGCAATTGTTGGGATCTCCTGAGTCTTATGATAGAGATCGCTTTCTCAGTTGTTGGAGAAGGAAAGACGAAGTTCCCTTCCACGGTTACTCCGCGGTTCAAAACGCCTGATCCCGATGGGCCGCTAGCTCAATTGGCAGAGCAACTGACTCTTAATCAGTAGGTTAGAGGTTCGATTCCTCTGCGGCTCACCAGCTAAATCCTTACTTTTCTTTCCCACAAGACAAGACCTTCTCAAATCCGGCTGCTTCGACCAAATTCTTAGGGATGGTCTGCAGTCTCCTGGAGTTTCCCTACAGCGTGAATATCAATGTTCACCGCGGAACTGACCCTCAAGATAAAGGTATCGATTTTTCAACTCATTTCATATAAGGAATATCGAACTGAGTGGCCGCGTTTAACCGATCTCCCTGCGCGTTGAGATGGGCACTCACCGTCACCGGATGCGGTGTGCCATGCATGGTAAGGACGCCTTCAATGGCGAGCTGGGCTTTGCCTCCATTTTCCCCTGGACATGGATAGGTGCAAAGGTGATTTCCGGGTAGAGCTGACTTTCGAGGATATCCTTGTGCATCCGCTGGTCACGCCCGTCGTTGCCGCTATCTCCGCTCGTTGCATCGACCACCAGGCCCTTGGCGGCCCCAGTCCTCGGGTCGAACTTGATGAATCCGCTTTTCATCCGAAAGGTACCCTGCACGGTGTGAGTACGTCACCCAAAGTGTAGACAACCTGCGTCTGCGTCACATCAAAGTTGAATGCCGCTCTTCAGCCCACAACTGCCCGAAGCAGGCGGGAATCAGGAAAGAGAACTCCGCGAGAATAAGGTAACGGCGACGACTTTGTTTCAAGTGATGGAGCATGACTCGGACAAATTAGTAATTTGAAGGCATCGGGCCCTCCCCATCGCACACCGGCAAGTTCGAAGCGACGGCTCAAGAGCTTCGGCATCCACATGTTTTGCCAAACACGCGGAAAAAAGGGCTGATAGTGTTCAAACGCGCGCACGACGGTCTCGGCGAGTAAAGGGGATCGATCCATCAAAAGCATGAGCTGGGCTGCGATCGCCGCGACTTCAGGATGCGCTGATGCCCTACGCGATAAATTTCCAAATCATTTTTCACGAGTGCATCGGCCAGACACTCTGCCTGCCGAAAAGAAAGGCAAAGGCCCTCGCCCGTGACGGCGTCGACGGAGCCGGAGGCATCGCCGACCAGGACGAACTTCCCACTCGCGACACTCCGCAGGGTTCGTTGGATGGAAAGGGCTCCCCGAGAGGATCCCTTCGGCTGGCCTGTGGAAGAGGCGTTGATGGAGACGAGGAAAAAGCGACAAAGCCTTGTCGAACCGCAGTCTTGATCCCGCGTCAGCACTACGACACAAACCTCGGAGGAACCTACAGGGGTAACGAACACCTGGCATCCGTGGCCCCAATACACCTCAACACAATCGGTCCAGGGTTGAGTCTGGAAGTGGCAACGGTACCCGAAGCGAACCTGCCGCCCCGGAAGATTGTGGATGCCAGCCCAAAGGCGAACTGTCGATTTCTGCCCATCGGCTCCTAACCAACGGCAGTGCACCGGGGCTCCATCGATCGATAAAGCCCATCGGGACTCATATCCGCAATGAGTCCCCCAAAGAATAGATGCCCCAGCCTGGTAGGCGCTTTTGCACAAGAATTTCGTGTGTAGCTTCTCGTTCGACGAATTCCCCAACCCCAAACCGTGGGGAAAGGTGCCGTTGCCTTAGACCTTTGGCTGATAAACCGGATTCCAGTAAAAGGAGAACCTGCCTTGCTGGATATCATTATTCCCAACCGCTGGAGCGTCGCCAATCCGTCGGGCATCAAACCTTCTCCACAGGCTTTATCAATCGGTGGCCGGGCGCAATCGGAAATGAGGACGTGGAATCCCTTTCGCCTTGCGGCAATTCCTGCTGCCAGACCGGCGGGCCCACCTCCAAGAATGAAAACATCTGTATGGATTGATTCATCATGACGTTGGGAAACAGGCCCTGACCAAGCGCAGAGAGTTGTTATCTGAGTTTTGCAAGTTCATTTGAATAGAGTATGTCTTTGGAAACTCACTGGCGAGGAAACCGGCATTGGGGAGCAAGAGGAGGCAGGAGATCAGAAATCTTCTGCTGACCAAGAACCCCGGCCATCGCGTTCGGGCATGCTTGAAAGAAGGGTCAGATTCGAATGGCACGGCTTGCCAATTCCAAATTTTCAGACCAAAACATTTTAGAAGAATGCAACTCTTCCACTGCGTTACGAATACTGTTAACGAACTGATCTGCCTGTTCCTCGGTGAGGACCAAGGGTGGGGTAACCTTGAGGACCATGAAATGATTTCCACAAATCTGAGTGAGGATCCCCGCTTCCTTAAACAGCTTTGACACCAATGCCTGCCCGAATAAACCAGGATGCACTTTTCGAAAAGCCTCGAATGGGATTCTGAGCGAGATGGATTTGGGAGCCCTGAACTCGATTCCAGAGAAAAGCCCGACGCCCCTGACCTCGAGCACCATCTCATAGGAGGCAAGAACGTCCCTGAGTCTCGATCGAAGATACTCTCCAAGGTCGGTTGCCCGGTCACCAAGCTCTTCTTGTTCAAGGACGTCGAGCACGGCCAGCCCGGCACGCATGGCAAGGCCATTTTCACTATAGGTCGAGGTATGCACGATCGCCTGTTTCCAAGGAGGTAGACCGATTCATAGACGGCATCGGACATCAAGAGTGCGCCGCTGGGAATGAATCCGCCGCTGAGTGCTTTGGCAAGCGCGACCATATCGGGCTCAAGCCCGAAATGAGCCGAGGCGAGAAACCGGCTTCCAGTGATGGCATTCCTTGTTTGACTTCGTCAGAGACGAGCAGTGTCTCATACTTTACGGCAAACCGCCTGCGCCCCGCTAATGTAGTCGGCGTGCTGGGATTCGCACACGCCTCTCCTCGGATCGGCTCGACGATGAATGCGGCAAATCGCTTGCTCGAAACCTTCTGCTCCAGTTCCGCCAAGCCACCAAATGGAACTCCTTCGGTTCCTGGCAATAACGGCTCGAAGCCTTGCCGCCAAAATGGGTTGGACATGAGGGAAAGGGCGCCGCAGGTGAGGCCATGAAATCCCCCTTCGGCGAAGAGGATCCCGTGCCGACCCGTACAGGCTCTGGAAAACTTGATGGCGGCTTCAATGGCCTCACTGCCCGAACTGCAAAAGAAAACCTTATTCAGGCGCCCTGCCGCGCGTGCGCAAAGACGAGATGCGAGTTCCCCCGCCAAATCTGAAACATGGCTCTGCAACATGGTGGGTCCGTATTGATCCAGCTCGTCTTTGATGGCGGCAATGATATGGGGATGATTGTGGCCGGCATTGTGCACACAATATCCGGAGAGAAAATCCAGGATTCGCCGCCCATCCGAGGTGAATAACTCCGCTCCGGAACAACGTGCATATTGGGTATTCATCTGCAGCAAGTCGAGCAAGCGTGCCCATTGAGGATTCACATGATGGGCGTAGGATGTTCCACAAACGGTAGAACTTTTGGATTGGATCATGTCCCTTCCAGTTTGTAATGAATAGAGGAGGTACTAAGTGCTGCGGGCAGAGCTGACAGAAACTTTCGATGTGGAATCAGTTGCGTGGGGTTGTATCAAAGGTTCTAAAATCTGAATTAAATTGGTGACAAAGATCTCTCTTTGGCGCAGTCGGGTATTTTCCCATCCACTAAAGGATAGATAATCCTACCCAGGAGGAACTCAGATGAAAATTTTGCAAGCTGCCTCAGGGTCACCGGCCGCCTGCGGATAGTTAAGGCCGCTGTCGCGCCTGCCGCCATCATTCCACTGCAACTCTTGAGTGGTAAAGATCAGAAGAAGTTCGAAGTGCGCTACCTCGTTTCGAGGACTACGCCACCATCGAGGCTGGCAGCGATGGTGCCGGTCTATTCGCTCGGCAACATCACCTATATCTACGGTGTCAGTCCGACTTCTCCCCGGCGTCGTGCTGCAAGACGGCAACACCAACCCCAGGACAAAGATCCAACCGAAGAAGTCCTGGGAAATTAAACATAACCCCTTTGGCGTCACAATCACGGAACTCGACCCCGCTCCATGTGGAACGACAGCCAACCCATGCTGCCCATCCACTGGACGATGGAGATCCCAACACCGCCTGGAGCAGTTATGGCAGCCAGGTCCCCACGAACGCCCGGGAGTGGATTCGCATTGACCTGCCCATGGAAACCACGCTCGCGGTGGCGCTGGTATGCAGCCAGATTTCGCCGGAGCCAAGATGTGGGAAGACGGCAAGCTGAAGGACATCCAGGACTATCACAAGTGGGCGGACGCCTCGCCGAACGAACTTGGCCATCGAGACCAGCCGGGACGCCCGGCACTGGGAAACCGCTGAAAACCACAGTTTTGGGGGAAACGAATCCGGACCGGCCACCGTCGAGTTCGAACCCTCGAAAAAGAATGCCAACCGCCCCGCGTCTCTGGATCAGATGTGGGGTCCGGGCTGGAAATGGGCGGACTCCCCGTTGGTTCAAAGATGGGGGGCGACAGTCATCCAGTTTTCGCCCCGGCTCGCCAAGCAGATCCGGGTGGCGGGCCGCAATTTCAAGCGGCGTCTGGACAAGTATGTGGGCGGCGCTCGATCGGCGAACTCGAAGTGTGGAATGAACAGCGCCAGAACGTGGCATTGCTCTCGCGGGGGTGCTGGCGTCACGGTTCCGTCGACTTCCTACCTCATGAACTACGATCGACTCACCCAGGAATTCTGTTTCACCCCTGTCGAGTACGACCTGGGGCCGGCGCACATTCGCGTTGGCGCTGGACAATGGGCTTTTCTACCTGGAATGCCGTGGAACGCGAAAAGGGAAAGTTTGGCGGACCCTGGCGGAACAGGCCGGCGGACCTAGCTCGAATGGGGTGAACGTCATCCTGAATCTCGAATGTCAAGGCCGACCCTGATTACAAAATCGCAAACTGGATTGGCTGCAGGCCCGATTCCGCGAGATCAACAATATCTACGGCGATCATCCCGGCTGGGCCTGGGAAACGCCGGAGATGCCGAAGGCTACCTTCGCTACGTGGACTCGAGGAACCGCCGCTTCAAGGACTGCGCGGCTCATTACGATCGGCAATGAGGGCCGGGCCGGGCGCGACATCTACGATCGGGCCGTGGTCGTGCCATCAAGAAGATCGATCCCCAGGCACGCATCATGGTTGGGGTCGGCCGCATGAGCGATTTCCCGAAGCTGCTGGAGAAGTGAGCCGGGAGGTGCCCAAGGAGCAGTTGGCCACGCTGATGCCGGATATGGGGTCGCATCCGAACACACGCGTGGATGCCGGGCTGACCTTGGATGACCTGACCACCTTCTACTGACGAAAACTGCAAGGCGATGCAAGAGTAAATGCTCTGGGCTTCAAGGGAGTGTATATCGCCGGGGGCGAGGTCTATAGCTGGACTTTGTACCTGCCGGGGCCACTCGAACTCAACAAGGACTAGCCGCGATATGCCAACTATTATGGAGAATCGGAACTCGTCCGCGCCACCTGGCCCAAAATCTGGTCGGCCATGCAGGACTGAATATGCTGGCATTCCAATGCAACACTTACTTCGTTTGGCCCAGTGGCCAACTTCGTTTCGTGTTCCTGTTCCAGTGCAGACTGTTAACGCCGTGCGCAACCTCGACGCCGGTTACTACACGCTACGAACGCTGAGCACCCTGCTCGACGATTGGACAGGGGTTCCCTTCCCTACGAAGTTCAGCAGTGACAGGAAATTGGAGACGTTTACGTTACGGCGCGGCAACTCGGAGTTGATGGTGGCTGCCTGGATCCCGGGAAATACGACCGACGGGGTCGTGGAAACGAAGACCGACCTGACGATTCCGGGGGTGCGCGCCAGGGAGGCCTGGGTGGCGGACGTCTTGAATGGCACCGAGCAGAAGCTGGTGATCAGCTCCGGAGAAGAAGGCACTTCGATCCAGGGACTCAGGATTAAGGATTACCCAACCGTGATTCGGCTCACTCGGTAAGCCTTTCAATGGTCCATTGAAGGGTTTCTCATTGCGTAGACATCCTGATCTGAAATCCTGGTTCACATTCCGGAGCAAAACCGACGCCACATTGGGTAAACTTTTTCATTGGAGTTCTGCCTCCAGATGGCTACACCTCCACCCTTTTTCCAATCCCATATATCTCAACACTATTGTTGTGCAGAAAATCCTGCGCTGCGCGTCTCAAATCAAGATTGGAAAGTCCAAGCCGTTGGGCTCGCTCCGGTAGAACTTCCGCCAAAATCTCCCGCGTAAACAAAGAAGATCCCACCGCCATCTCCAGAGAAGTCGCATCATGCGAGCAGGTAATCTTGTGGAGTGGGACGTAGTTCAGCCAAAGATTCATCGCCTCGCGGAAGAAACTTGGATTCAGTATCAACTGCCAGCAGGTATCAAGATAAAAATTGGGATAGGATTTTGCGAGGAACCCGGCCTCACTGAGAAACGGCCAGCAATGAATCATGACGATCTTCATTCGCGGATAACGTTTGCCCAAGAGGTCCAGGGGAAGGGGAGAAGATTGGCTCAAGTTGTGTGTCCCTACATGGACCTGGTGGACCCAATTCCGATCGTTGGCCTGTTTGCAGCATTCATGCATGACCCAGTCCTGAAAAATGATGACCTGGCCCGGGGTCAAGTCGCTGGCCCAGGTGACCTCGGAGTCCTCCCGAGGCAGATATTCCAACCGGCGCAAATAGGCCTGAAGCTGCTTGATGCCCAGTGACTTCTTTTGTGCGGCCA